>CAXSCR010000003.1:81996-197937 GCA_964235605.1 uncultured Cyclobacteriaceae bacterium
GACTGTCGACAGTGGACTAACTAACTACTATTAACGACTACCAGCATTCTTCTGGTAGTTAGGTCCACAGTCCACAGTCGACGGTCCACAGATGGGAGGTTATCGATTTGTTAATCGTTTTTATAATTGATAAACTCCCCGGCTGTGGTCTGTGGACTGTCGACAGTGGACTAACTAACTACTATTAACGACTACCAGCATTCTTCTGGCGCATGGCTACATAATATAGTGGTATACCCATTAGCGTAATGGCAAGGCCGTAGCCCGCGTAGTCGGGTTTATAAATGATTAGCATCAAGCAGAAGGTAACGCCCATGAGTATGTAGATGATTGGTAGTACTGGGTATCCAAAAGCTTTATAAGGTCTTTCTGCATCTGGTTTCTTCTTTCGTAGAATAAATATTCCAATAATGGTTAATACATAAAACAACACCACGATAAAGGATACCATGTCAAGCAAATTACCATATTGACCGCTTAAACATAAGAGGCAGGCAACTAGGCATTGTAGCCACAAGGCGTAGGCAGGTACGACGTTGTTATTTAATGTTCCGGTTTTCTTGAAGAACAATCCGTCTTTAGCCATGGTATAATAAACACGTGCACCCGCGAGAATTAGTCCGTTATTACAACCAAACGTGGATACCATAATGAGTACGGCAAGAAAGTATGTTCCATTAATACCAAAGATCTCTGTAGATACCGATAGCGCAATGCGATTGTCTTTCGCGAACGCTAAATCATTAAGCGGTAATACGGAGATATACATTAGATTAGCTGACACATAAATTAACGTTACGATCAACGTTCCTAAGAATAAACTCAAACCAATATTGCGTTTTGGGTTCTTCACTTCACCTGCTATAAAAGTTACATTGTTCCAAGCATCAGAACTAAATATACTTCCCACCATCGCGGAAGCGATAGCACCCAAAGCAACCAACCCTGACAATTCTATCCACGTGTTACTTGTTGATGTTGGGTCTATTCTGCTACTGTGGGCTTTTAGTGTCCATGCATCTTGCCAGTTGGCATCCCATACGGAAGCCTTAGCTGCGAAGAAACCGAAGATGAGTAAACCGAATAATGCCAGTAGTTTAGCTGCGGTAAATGTGGTTTGTATGAGCTTGCCACTCTTTATACCTCGCGTATTTATATAAGTTAACAACACAATGAGAACAATGCCCACCAATTGTGCAGCACTAATTTTAAATCCTTCAGAGATCTGTAGTAGTACATTTCCATCCCCTAAATCTTTGTTTATATAACCAAGAAATTTTCCGAAGGCTACTGCTACAGCTGCAATTGTTCCGGTTTGAATTACCGCGAAGAAACTCCATCCATATAAAAAGCCTATAAACGGATTATAAGCTTCTCTTAAATAAACATATTGTCCACCTGCCTTTGGGTACATGGCGCTTAGCTCACCGTAACTTAACGCGGCAGTCAAAGTCATGAAACCTGTAATTAACCAGGCTGCAATTAGCCATCCTGCTGAACCCAAATCTTTCAGCATATCGGCGCTCACAATGAAAATTCCAGATCCAATCATGGAGCCTGCAACAATCATGGTAGCATCCCACAAACTCAATATAGGTTTAAAACTTTTGTTGTCGCTCATAGGTTTATTTGGGTTCAATACTATTCAGTTTCAGGTTCGGAGGTTTCAACTTTAATGTTTCAAGTTCAATGTTAATGATCTAGATTAGATTTCAAGATAGTAAAATTGATGGCAATTTAATTTAATAGAATGTTAGATCCTTGATGTGTTATTTCGTTTTTAAAACTTCTTCTATGGGTTGGCCAGTACATCCACTGGGAAATCTTATCTTTAATAGGATAGAAATTGTTGGTGCTATATCTGTAATCGGGTGATACCGAACTGATGTTCCGTGGCTAATGCCAAAACCATAAAATAGCATGGGTACGTGCGTGTCATACGTGTAAGTAGATCCATGCGTACTGCCTTGAACTCTGCCCGACTCTAACCACCCTGGCTCTAGAACGTAAGCTAAATCGCCTGAACGCTTGGGATTAAATCCCCTTACAATCATCCCCCGGGTTCCTTCCTCTGAGTACGAGGCTTGTTGTATCACACTCTCTGTATAGACATTGGCAACACCCTCAACAGACATAATGTATTTACTTATGAGTTGCGTAGCAACCAACATATCTATGCCCGCTGTTTTAGGACTACCACTAAATGCCTCTTGATTTAAATACACTTGGTTGTTGCCTATATATTCAATGATTTTCTTTTCTGGAAAATACTTAGCTAAAAATTCATTCAAATTCGCTTGCATGGTATTTGAATTAAAATAACCAGCGGGAATTTTATTGTCGCGTAAATATTGGGGTACCTCTGCCACTGCGTGATCAGCGGTTAAGAACACAACATACTTACCTTCACCAACGTCTTTATCAAGCGTCTTTAATAGATCTTCAATGTTTCTGTCGAGGCGAATGTACGTATCCTCAACCTCTACTGCGTTGGGCCCCATGTTATGACCAATGATATCAGGGGTTGAATAGGATATTGTTAGAAAATCGGACCACTCATCTTTTCCTAATTGTTCTGCATCTATAGCAGTTTTAACAAACTCAGTAATATAATCTTGTGCGAATGGTGTTCCGACAAACAAATCGTAGCCACCGTTTTTCTTCTTAATCTCGTTCAAGTTATAAGGAAAAACTGATTTAGTTTTTCCTACATATTTACTTTCATAAGGCGAGTCGTCTGGTCCACTTTCTGTGTACTGAGCAATAGGTAAAATTGTATTCCACTCTTGTGATAGATATTTATCTGGTAAGCCCCGATCATTAAATTTACTTACCCACTCCGGAAGCTTCGTCATGTAGTACGTACTGCTCATAAAAATTCCATTCTTACCATCAAACCAATAGGCAGCGTTTGGGGTGTGCCCCGCTGGCAAAACTGCTCCCCTATCTTTTATGGAAATGCTTATAACTTTTGATTTCTTTTGGCTTGATAATCGAAGTTCATCGGTTACGGTAGAAGACAACATACGGAAGGGAGATACATCACCATTTCCATCTTTGCTACCTACTGGCAAATAATTTGAATCACCAACACAATTAACAGATTGCTTCGCTGTCTTATTGTAAAAGTCATTCCCTATAATACCATGAATGGATGGTGTAGTGCCGGTATAAACAGATGCATGGCCAGGACCAGTATAAGTTGGCGCATAGTTATAATGCGCATTGCTCAACATGAAACCCTGATTCATTAATCGTTTAAAACCACCTTCACCATATTTGTTTACAAATCGATATAAATATTCTTGTCGCATTTGGTCAACTACTATACCAACAACAAGCGTAGGTCGCTCCAATTGTTCCTGTGCTATCGAAGTAATCGAAATGAATAAACTTAATATCAGAGCAATATTTGTTTTCATCTGGTTTCTGTTTGGCGTGTACAGTCTGTCATACTCATGTCAATAAAAACTGAATTGATAAAGGAAGGAAATTATTACTCCATACGATACTAATCAGGGCAATAAATTTGGTCGTACTCATCTTCATTGCACTTCTGCTTGCGGATCAATCTACCTTCTTTATTGTAATAAATCACTGCATAAGAATCATCATCCTCATTATGTGTTTCAGTGAAGTAAAACGGTTCTTCTGATGATCCTAAGTTATTTACGGTGTTAAAATCTGTTGGAAGAATTGTGCCCTTACGGTTGCTAACAACACCGAACTTATTATCCTTATGAATAACAGCAATTCTTTCTCCATTTGTATCTGCAACAAAACTAAAGCTCTTGATATTGTCTTCAATAACACGCTTACCTGCAATAAAATAAAATTGCCATGAAGTATTCTTTTTTACCAATGCAGTAGTATCATTCCAGTAGATTACTTCATTAAATTCAAAATTACTTAGATGCTTATTATGCCAACCCACCAAGCCATAGAATCCATCTTTATAAGCAATTGATAAATCCTTATTATAAACGGTAAGATTTTTATCAAAATCTGGCGTAATAAATTTTTTAGTAATAATATGGAATAGTCCGAATTTCTTATTCTTTAAAACGGAGATTACTTTATTGCTCACGCTACTAATCGCGTCGTATTCAAGGGGTAAAAGAACTTTGCCATCTCCATTAATCAAACCCTTTTTATCCTTTTTTGTGATTATAAAAATATCATCACCGGCATAGTTTATTTTATCATAACTCACTACAAAAAGATTCTCACCTTGATTATTGTAGAGTGCCTTCTTATCTCTGTCATCAAGAATGATATAGGATGTTGAATCTTTACCTGGAATAAACTGAAGCTGGGTTGTTAAAAATTGCTGCGCGTGAGTAGGGCTAAAGTAAAGGCTCAAAGTATCTGCAAAGTATCCGACAGCGAAGGGACCAATAAAATTCACGCTATCAAAAGGCTCACTCAAATAGGTATGGCTTTTAGGATCAAACAGCAGCCAAGAATCTGTTATTTTTATAGCCGTCCATAATTCATTTACCTTTATGTTTTCAAAAATACCCGACATATTTCCGACTGCATTATAAATCTTTTTTCCATAGCTTGATGTACTTATAATACCTGTTAACCCAGGCTCTAATAAATGCTTTTCGAAAGGTACTTTATTATTTAGTGATTGATCCATAATACCTTCATACTCACCTGTTCGTGCCCAGATAAGATTACCTGGAAATGCCTTTACCATGTCAAAGAAATCTTGTGTCTTGAGCATGCGTTGATCGGCTAACAGGGCAAGTTGATGCGGGGTGACGAGTTTAAATTTGTTCTGCTTTTTTAGCACAACCACATCTTTAATAGTAGATACCTCGTCCCATTCAAAATCGAGTAGTTGCTTACCGGTAAGCGTCCATACCGACCAAAGCTTATTACGCTTCAGGGCTATAAATTTTCCATTTAATAATTTACCATCTTCAACCTGAGGATGATCAAATATATAACCTGACTTATGAATGATCTTTATTTTATTGATGACATGAACTTTTAAAAACCCAAATCCCAAATCATCAACGCCTTCTAACTCACCTTCATATAACAATTTCCCGTCTTTTGTAATTATTCTATTCGATAAGATGAGTATGTCGTCAGTGATGTTTCCACAGCGGTACGCTGAATTTATCTCATTTTCTTCTACACCTAATAACTCCTTACCCCTGTTATCCATAAACCCATATTTTCCACTATTCAAAAATGGAACTAGGTAATCTTGGTTAGGTTTTACATTGTCGCGGGCTACATTACTGTTTGGATATTCAGAACTGTACTCTTGACTGTTCTCCATTTCAATATGTAGCAATATATTTTTGGCTTGCTCAGCGAAAGTACTATTTGGATAGGTATTGAGAAATGACTTAAACACTTTATCATCGCCAGCTGCTGTAGATATTTGAAACACATTTCTTTCAGCCTCTATTCGGTAAGGTGAAGTAGGATATTTAGTTAGGAAATCTTCATATGTTGTTAACCTGATATCCTTTGTCTTCTCTTCATATAAAAGTTTATCATATCGCATTTGCGCCTCTGTAGATTGTACTGCGCTGGGATACTTTTGTAAAAATGATAAAAAACCCAGGTAGGTATTTTCTTTTAATGCTTCCATGTAAGCGGCTTCATCACGCAATTCGGTTGCCCTGCTTTGATACGATGTGTTGGGGAAATGGGTTAAAAAATATAAGTAATCATCTTCGTTATTTCCATTTTTTGCCTTCACAAATGCCAGACTATCAATCCTATCTTCCAATTTTAAAAGGCGGGCACTATCCAATGGCAGTTTCTTCATTCTTTCTTGCTGTCGGCTGGTTGATCTGTTAAAGTCAGACCTTGCCTTTGCAGCATATGTATGAGCCGAGTCAATATTGTATTGGGGATTTTCTTCAGAGGAATAATAAAGCGCATATACATATTTTGTAACAACATGGGAGCTATCCTTATGTGCGGACTTCTGAAGTTTGCTACGGGCTTGCTCCCACTTCTTCTTATGCAATTTAGTCAAGGCTGACCGCTCTGCTGAGGTCTGGGCGTATGCTGACTGCCATAGGATCAGCCAAGTGACCAACGCCATAGCCATTCGGATATGGATAATACGTGCATACGAGCCTGAAATTCGCAAAACCACCCTTAATAAGTCATTAGCAAAATGCACTTTTATTTACAAACCTCAAGAACTCATTTCCTGAAGTATAGGTTCACCTGGACTTTTACCCTTGAGTTGTTTAATTAGAATGATGAGCTAAAAGTGTTTTCATATAACTTGTAAAAAATATTAAAACATTTATAAAACTGCCGTACATTAGATATTGTATTGCTTACAAAGATAATTTTTGTAAATTTTCACAACGAAAACTCCGCGCATGGCCAAGCTTAAGAATATAATTAAACAGCTTTCAGAAAAGGACTTTAATGCAATTCATAATTCACTTATAGAAAGCAACGCTGATAAGTCAGCATATCTTCTAAAATCCCTTCGTGAGCGACAGCTTTCGGATACCAAGGTGATGACTGAATTAGATGTAAATGCCAATGCATATTACACACTACGTTCAAGACTTAACCTGAAGATAGAGGAGTATCTGATGGAGCAGTTGGAGAGTCCCCGTACGGACGTACTCCGTAAAGTCGCCAACATAAATGAAGTTCTTTTTACAAAGAAGAAAGCCATATCGGTAGCAACCCTGAAGAAATTAGAGAAAGAGTTACTTGATTATGACTTAGCCAATGAGCTTACTGTTATCTACAAGTCCCTCAAGAAGCTCAATATCAATTCACCCGATTATTTTCAATATTCACAATTATATAATAGGCACGTAGCCTACATGCTTGCCGTAGACAAGGCGGAAGATCTACTCGCCGACTATTTTAAGAAATACGGCGATTTCCTTCTAAATGGTGGAGATACTGAAAAGCTAGGTCTCAGTCTCTTGATGAAAGAGATGCAAAATGTAGCCAAACTTTATGAATCTCACCGGCTATATGTATACCAAAGTTGTATGTACATCTTCCATCGCTTGCTTGTAGAAGTCGATGATAACATGCAGCAAGAAGGTGAATCCATTGAGGACATCTTTGATAAAGTTCAAAAAATATTCGAAAGCTACCACCTAGATTCGATTTATTACCACATGAATTTGGTGTTCGAATTCTTGAAATTAGAATACTATAATCATTACAAAGTATTCCGTCAGGCTGAGAAATATTATGAAGAAGTAAACGATGCATGCTCAAACCTGCTTGTTAACTATTCAACCTTCACATTCCCGGCGCAATTTCTTGTTACCAAGATTGAACGCCATTTACGCACCGGTAATGAAGCAGACTTATATCCTGAAAATGTAAACATATTCGAAGACTTTGAGGTTGATGTTGCTGATGTGCCCAAACATATTATCTACACTACCTACCGAGCTATTTCATGTTATTATGCAGATAAATATGATGAAGCCGCAAAGCTGATCAATAATTTGCTTAACGAAGTGAGTATGAAGAAATATCCACTCGCCCAGTTAGAAATCAAATCGTTTCTGGCTTTGCAGTATACTTTGTTAAGAGATTTCGAATTATTCAATCAGCTTTCTAACAGTATACAGCGCCAAATAAGGATGTTAGGTAAAGATGATTGTGAAAATATTCAGCTTTTCCTTAAGATTTTAAAAATTGCTACAAGTGAGGCAAAGAAAGAAAAAGCCAAGAAGATAATAGGTGTAATTCCAAAGCTTAATAGCACCATCGTACCTTACTTTGCGCCTACTAAGCTTATTAAGTTAGATGATAAATTTGTTAAAATATTGACTGAGGATATTTAGGTCGATTGTATTAATAGCATGCTGCCGATGCTATTGATACAAATTAAAACATTCTTCTGCACTTATAGATGATTTTTTGATGCCATGGAGATAGGGGTGTAATGATCAATCGTTAAGTATCAAGTGAATGGTGCTATAAGTTCCAAATAAGATCATAGTAATTTACAAATTGTAGTTGGTGCGTTATGGGCAGTAGCCAGTTGCTCCAAGGCAACTGGCTCATAATTAACATGCCCTACACTTTTCGCAATGAAATTCGCAAGAGATATGCATGTAGCGGCAGGCCATTAATTAGAATGGGCAAACGTATAGACACCTAAATCACTTAAATTAAAAAGCAGGAATAAAAATTGTAATATTTTGATCTAGAAGAATAAATCATTCAATACTTAGAATAGCTTGTTCCATGTCGTAGCCCCAAGTGTGGATACATAAATATTTACATCATTAAAGTATTTATTTAAAATCATTGAGTACCAGCATATATTATTAAAAATGTAAAGATCTAAATGTTCGAAGGGATGCGCTGTTATGTTTCTGTCCACCGCAGGCAGTATGAATACCATAAAATAGCAGTGACTCACCCAGAGAATTCGTGCCTACAATCAAACCCACTATACTCAATGATTTCGATGCAAGCTTTTGATTAAATTCCAATTATAAAATGGTGGACATACCGCTACGCGATGCACGGTATTACAAACTGATTAGTATAGTAGTAGTAATTAATGACAATAATCTTATTGCTATTTTAAACGAAAGGAATGCTTTATAATTAAACGGAAGCTTAATCATTCATTTTACTGATTGAATTGATTAAACTTACTCCATTCAATTAAACTGAAAAAATATACTAAACTTCAAGTTTCACTATACTTTCGTGCGAAAGTGGCTTGTTAAGATAAAGCTTTACGTTTTCGTATTTTTTAGAACGGCTAAAATCTTGTGGATTAATAGACGATGTAAGCATCACGATCTTGCACTTCTTTTTAGCTACATTGGTAAGTTTTTCAAACTCATCGAGAAATTGAAACCCATCCATAAGAGGCATATCGATGTCAAGAAAAATTATATCTGGCAATACCTTTTCAGCCACATCCAATTTTTCCATGTTCCTAAGAAACTCGATGGCACTTTTCGCTCCAGTATGCGTATAAATGTTATCTGTCACTGACGCCGCTTCAATCATTTTTTGATTAATGAGATTATCAATCTCATTGTCATCAATAAGCATGACGGTACGGTATTTCTTTGCTGCCATCGTTGTTAGTTTTACAATTAAAAATAAACCAATCGTGATTAAAATCCAAGTAACCCTAAATTAAAAGAAAATACAAAATCAATCATTCAAAAAGTAAGTCATACAAAACTCATATTTCAAACTTAATTCCTTGTGCTAGCGGCAAAGAACTTCCGTAATTAATTGTATTAGTCTGCCTCCGCATGTATGCCTTCCATGCATCACTTCCTGATTCACGACCTCCACCGGTCTCTTTCTCACCACCAAAAGCACCGCCAATTTCTGCACCAGATGTACCAATATTTACATTTGCTATTCCACAATCAGATCCCTCGGGCGATAGAAATTGTTCCATTTCCTGCATGCTACCTGTCATTATAGCCGATGATAGTCCTTGCTTTACACCATTTTGCAAACTTATGCCTTCATCAAGGGTCTTATATTTTATTAAATACAAAATAGGCGCGAATGTTTCTTGTTGAACAATTGCAAAACTATTCTCTACTTCTGCTATGGCGGGCTTTACATAACAACCGGATTCATAACCGTTGCCTGTTAGTACACCACCCTTCACTAAGAATCTACCGCCTTCTTTTTCAATTTCTTTTAGTGCGTTGTTATAGGAAATGACAGCGTTCTTATCGATTAATGGGCCTACATGATTTTTTACGTCTAGCGGGTTGCCAATACTTAATTGATTGTATGCATTCTTCAATCGTTCTTTTACTTTATCATATATGCTTTCGTGGATAATTAGTCGTCGTGTTGTCGTGCAACGTTGCCCCGCCGTACCCACGGCACCAAAAACAACGCCGATTGTAGCCATATCAAGATTGGCATTTTCGGTGATGATAATAGCGTTATTACCACCAAGCTCTAATAGCGCACGGCCTAATCTTTCACTTACCGTTTTAGCAACTTCTCTACCCATTCTCGTTGAGCCTGTGGCAGATACCAATGGAATGTTCTCGTCTTTAGACATAAGTTGGCCAATAACGAAATCGCCATTGACAACGCACGATACACCCTCTGGTACCTTATTCTTTTGAAAGACCTCGCTCACAATGTGTTGACATGCTATACCACATAAAGGCGTTTTCTCCGAAGGTTTCCAAACACATACATCACCACACACCCATGCAAGCATGGCATTCCATGACCAAACAGCTACCGGGAAATTAAATGCTGAAATAATTCCAACTATACCAATGGGATGCCACTGTTCATACATACGGTGATTAGGCCTTTCAGAGTGCATGGTAAGGCCATGCAATTGACGCGATAATCCTAGTGCAAAGTCACAAATATCAATCATCTCTTGAACCTCACCTAAGCCTTCCTGATACGATTTACCCATTTCATATGAAACGAGTTTTCCCAAAGGCTCTTTATAATGTCTTAACGCCTCGCCTATCTGGCGCACAATTTCGCCACGCTTTGGTGCGGGCCATCTACGCCATTCTTTATATGCTTCTTTTGCTGTTTCGACAACTTGACTAAAGGTCTTTTCATCACCAGGCAAAACAGAAGCTATGCGTTTTCCATCCACAGGCGAAATAGATTCAATGTGTTTTCCTACCGTTTCATACCATGTACTACCTGTAGAAACACCTGGATTATTCTCCTTAATGTTTAATGCTGACAATGATTCCTTTATTCCAAAATCTTTCATATATATGTGCTTTGACTCCGTATTGAGTTTAAAATATAACCAATTCAATCATTACTTACTCCTCTTTTTCGCTGTTCTTCATTTCGATAGAAAATTATAAGCACCATTTACTACAACATTTACGTTCGGTTGAATGGTACTATCAGACAAATAAATTCTATATATCAAGCTCAATTATTCGCTGACCTCTTTTACTGATTGCCCTTGAAGTATATAAAACGGGAGAATGTATATTTCTAGAAAACGTAGCTTTAAATTCTAGAAGAACTGATGAAATTCAATAAAAGTAGATAGGGTCTGCCGAAAAAGTTAAAATTCTTTAGAACATTGTAAATTTTTAATAGGACAGCTGATCTTTAAAAATCAAGTGCTAGGAAAAATGCCAAAAGCCGTAAAAAACCGTGCATCGAAACAAAGCTACCTCAGTCAAGGTCAGCCTTTGCACGATGAATTTGTAACACCCTTTTCCAAACAATTTGTAATCATGTTCACTAATTGCAATGGGTGAAAGCTTCAAAGCCGCACCATTTAAAAAAAATATCAATATTTACTTTTCAGCCAACCCTAGATAAATAGAATCATCCAACCTTTTGCTCCGTAGAGCATCCTGTTTATAGAAATTTTATGGTTTTGCTTATCCGGCTCCATTAGGAGCCTCCTATAATTACTATTCTATAAAGGTGAATAAATATTTTTCTTCAAAAGGTATTCAAATCTCTTTTTAATAATTGACCCTAGTTAGGTAAATAAATATTATAATTATTGGACTTACCTTTCTCATCCTTTCAAAATAGCTAAAAGCTTGATGGAAGCATAATGCACTTACTTGTCTATTGCATATATTCCTTTATTACCATCAGAATAAAGTCCTTCAACCAAAATTCCACCCTTTTTAAAATCAAGAATGCGATTAAGATCTTGGGCATCATCTACAGATATTGTTTATGTATAAGCCGTGGCGCTGAGTAAAAATAAAAAAATATCCTCCTTGTCAGCGCCATAGATTATACATTTTGTTAGCTGCCGTTTGTTCCGCGCTTTAAATGTTTACTATTAATCATCCAGCGTTCTTCTGAGAACTTAGAATAGACATCGGTTGCGCTATAGCCATTGTCTGTTTTTTCTTTGCGCAGTCTTATGTAATCTTTAATTCTTTTATTCCTATTACCATCATCAACGTAATCGATCCATTCAACGCTATTAAAAATGTAAGCGGTCTTATTCCTTCGTCCAATTGTACGATAGAGTTTAGTGATATAGATACTATCGCCAACATATCCAGAGTAATCTTTGCTAATTCGAAAGATATTATGGAATTGATTTACATTTGATTCTTGTCCGCTAGTCCTGCCAAAGGAGGCAACAAGGTCTTCAAAAAAATCAATATCCAAACTATCAAATTCATCAGGCAAAGGATAACTTAAAACGGTATCGGTTTCAAAAACATAGTGAGGCCATATATCCGTATCAGCGTCTTTGTTAATACTTAGGATGAATGGCCTTTTAATTATACTTTCTGACTTAGGAGCGTTCGTTAACTTGTCAATAAATTGAGTTTTAAAAACATTTATAAATTCTTCTTTATCAGCAGATGAAAGGTCCTTGTCCCAGTAAGTCCTTTCATTGTCTCTTCCTGCTGCAATCAGGTCAATCTCAGATTGACCCCCTATCCTAAATCCAAACCGGTTATTTTCTGGAGGTATTTTAATGTAAATCCAACCAAAATCCTCTTCTACGGTATCAAAGTATTCTGGGTTAGATAGAAGGAATTGATCAACAATGGTTACAATCTCCTCATTAGAATGCATCATTTTATAGCTCTCTATATGTCCATGAGTTCCTGCTCCGATGAAACAGCCAGTCATTGTTGAATTGATTATTACAAAAGTCAGAAATTTTTTCATCTCAAGTCGTTTCAATGGCAGCTAATTTATCAATATACGCAATAATACAGCCCTCTTTCATTGCTGATAATTTCCATTTTCCTAGACTAGGTCTCTTAACCCTAACACCACCTTCTAATTGTAATTTGTTAAGCTCTTATAGGGCACATCTTCTACCGTAGCGCCATCGAATAATTATTGAACGTCTTTCTTTGCTACATCTTCGTTCCCATTGCTATTCTTTAAGCGAGCATCAATGCGTTGCTTTTTTTCCGTCCCCGATTAGGGTAACATTTATTTTTTTTTACGCGGACGATTACGTGCTACCCACTCTTGCAACTCAGAGAGAGAGTTAACAACATGATCGTCGATAGCAATTATCACATCATCTATTACAATACCAGATTGCTCGGCGCGCTTCCAAATAGAACCTAAAATCTCCCAATGCACGCTGCCAATATCACTACAATAATAAGTAAGGAGCGGTTCATATATATTATGGGCTGAATTCAACGAATTAGTCTACAGCCTACAGTCCGTAAAAGAAAATTTAATTGGAACAATTTAGCAGCTATGTACAAGTCATAATACAAAAAGTCCATGGTGCTTGTGAACCATGGACTATAATTTATTATTTTTTTTTTGATTAATTAACCTTAATAGAAGTTTTCAGTGCTTTCTTCTCATCCTTAGGAATAATAACCTCTAAAATTCCCTTTTCGTACTTTGCGTTGATATGGGTTACATCAACGTTTTCAGGTAAAGCGAATGAACGACTAAAAGTACCATACTGTGTTTCGATAGAGAAGAAGTTCTTTTCGTTTCTTTCCTTATTTAATTTACGCTCACCGCTAATGGTAAGATAGTTGTCGTTCAAATCAATTTTAAAATCATTTTTCTCCATACCTGGAACAGATACTTGAAGTTCAAAACTCTTTTCATTTTCAATGATATCAACTTTAGGTACAAATGCGTAGGCAGAACCACCACTGCGACTTAAACTTTCATTGAAGAAGCGGTCAATAAGATTGTTGAATGTTGTTGGTGCATAATCATTCAATGTAGAAGTGTATTTTACGATGCTCATAACTTTATTTTTTTGGTTGAACATTAGTTTCATTTTCATGATGTGCCCAAGGAAAAAATATGCCGATCGTTTTTTTGAATAAAATCAGGACAGAATGGCTATGCGATATTAGATATTAGTATTACACCACCGACAGAATGACTGAAAATAAAATTACTAGCTGAAAAATTTTCAGTTTTTGATTGTCAATTCAGAGAAAATATTCTCTAAGGAACTCTCCTCTTGTCGTAATCCAATTAAAGAAAGATTTCTATCAGCCGCAAAACGGAACAGCTCCGGTCGAAGATCGACATCCGTATTGGCTATAACTTTAAATTTTGATTTTTCTAATACAACAACTTCCTGAACATCTCTCAATTGTTTAAGGTCTTCAACTGATACTTGTCCCTCAAACTCAACCACCACAACTGCGGTCTTTCTATTATTCTTCAATATATTTTCTAAGCGATCATCGGCCACAATCACACCCTTATTTATTACCACAACACGATCGCAAAGCGCTTGTACCTCTTGCATAATATGGGTTGAGAATAGCACCGTTTTATTCCGACTTATGTCCTTAATTAATTTTCTAATTTCTAGAATCTGATTTGGGTCTAAGCCTGTTGTCGGTTCATCGAGTATTAAAACTTGGGGATCATGAATTAATGCTTGGGCTAATCCTACACGTTGTCGGTAGCCTTTAGACAATGTTTCAATACGTTTATTTTGCTCCTGCGTAAGTCCACACAAATCAATAATTTCAGCGGTGCGTTTTTTCAGCGCAGCACCCCGTATACCATACAATTTACCTATGAAATGCAGGTATTCATGTACATATAAATCTAAGTAAAGCGGATTGTGTTCCGGCAGATATCCTATAATCTTTTTTACCTCTATTGGATGTGTTGTTACATTTAAATCACAAACCAAAACCTGTCCGGAGGTAGGTGGTAAAAAACTTGTGGCTATTTTCATAGTGGTGGATTTTCCTGCACCATTGGGTCCAAGAAAACCAACTATCTCCCCTTGCTCAACTTTGAAAGAGATGTCATCAACAGCTTTTTGCTGTCCGAATATTTTTGTAAGATTATTGATGTATAATGACATGATGTAAAAATACTTAAAGTTGGTAGCTATACCCACTATGTATGTATTTTCGTTTAGGTTAACATCTTAATAACAATAACACTAAAGCTAATTGACTATTTTTATAAAGACCATAATATTAATAACGGTGTAAAAGTTACTTATTTCTATTCCTCTAAATCAAAACAGGTTATAAATTGCAGCTTAAACGGATTAACGATTATTTAAAGTATTTATCAAACAACATAATATGCGCTATTTCTTTCTGATTTTCAGTCTCGTGCCTGCCATTTGCACGTTTGGACAAACTGGGTACAAAATCAATTTTAAAATTGACGGATTAAAAGATACTACCGCTTATCTGGGTTATTACTACGGCGAAAGCACATTTGTACGCGATACAGCCCATGTTAATTCAAATGGAGAATTTACATTTGATGGCAAAAAACCACTCGATAGAGGCGTATACTTTCTTATTCTCAACAAGACTCGCCTTTTTGAAATGGTGGTTGGCAACAATCAGAATTTTAGTCTAGAGACAAACACCACAGATTACGTTAGAGGCATGAAGGTGAAGAATGACATCGATAATAAGTTATTCTTTGAAAATATGCTCTTCAACATGGAAAGGCATAAAGAAGCTGAACCCTATCTTAAAGTAATGCAAGATAGTACCCTTAGTGATGACAAAAAGAAAGAACCGCGTGAAGCTTTTGCAAAGATAAATGACAAGGTCACTGCTTATCAGGATGACGTTATTAAGAAATATCCAACAACACTTACAGCCACTATTTTTAAATCAACGCAAGCAATAAAAATTCCTGATCCTCCAAAAAAAGCTGATGGGTCAATAGATTCAACTTTTCAATTACGTTGGTACCGTGAGCATTTCTTTGATCATTTCGATTTATCTGACGATGCACTGTTAAGAATGCCTAAGCCCATCTACAGCGAAAAGGTAAAAGAGTATCTCGATAAATTATTTGTGCCTCAAAGAGATACCGTTGTTAAGGCCATCGATAAACTAGTTGCTAAGGCAAAGAAGAATCAAGAAACTTATAAGTACATGGTTTGGAACTGTCTTGTAAAGTATCAGACGCCAGAGATAATGGGCTTAGATGAAGTTTTTGTAAGCCTATATGATAAATATTTTGCCCCTGGCGACATGGACTTTTGGGCGAATGATAAGATGAAGAAAAACTTAAAGGACTATGCGGACAGAGTAAGACTCAGTATGATTGGCAATAAGGCACCAGACCTTATTATGAAAGCACCTGATGAAAAACTTAAGTCTTTATATGCCATTAAAAGTAAGTACACCATTGTGTTCTTCTTCGACCCAGATTGCGGCCATTGTAAAAAAGAAACGCCAAAGCTTGTAGATTTCTACACCAAGAACAAAGCAAAATTTGATGTAGAGGTATTTGCCGTAAGTGCCGACTCTTCTATGACAAAGCTCAAGGACTATATTAAGGAAATGAAGATGCCTTGGACAACAGTTAACTTTTACTACAGCGCGGTAGGTCATTACCAACAATTATATGATGCCTTAACAACACCAACGCTTTATGTGCTTAATGATAAAAAAATAATCATTGGAAAGAAGATACCCATTGAAAACATGGAACAGTTTCTAACCAACTACGAAAAATTCCATAAACCAAAAACTCCGACCAAAACGCCTTGATAGCAGGAGTGAATAGCGCTATAACTTTCAATGCATTTTGACAGTTAACATAGTTTTATAAAAATTGTAATTTCTTATCCTCCCCCTCATAGTCACTCGAAGAGGACTATGAGGTCGTAAACAGTTGCACCATCAACTTGTATAAAAGAGCACAAGATATTATTTGCTACAAACCTCAATCAATGTCTCTTCATACCCTTCAATCAGAAATAAATGAAATTTAGTTTTTTCTGACGCTGGCGCGGAAGTTACTTCTGTGCTTCTTAAAAATATCTTATACAAGTAAGCTAAGTGGAAGTTACTTCCACAACGTTTACAAATCCATACATCTATTTCCAGTAATCCTTTCTGATGCTTTAACGCTTAGCAAGCCGCTGCTTTCTACCAATAATAAGATAGAGTAAAATTCCTATTAAAGGAGCGATCAGTATAATAATTATCCACAGAAGTTTAGTAGAGTCCTCCTTAAAGTTGCTATTAACAACATCTACTATCCCCCATATCCAAAGGACAAAAAGCGGTAGAATAATTAATAATTCTTGCATTCCTACGCCTCCAAAAAAAAGTAGCATCTCTGTCAAATTTAATTTAAATCAATATATAGAGAATACCTATCTAACGCAAAGGCTAGCACATATTCCAGGGAAATCGCTTTTAAGTTTTTAATATCAAACTTATAGCTACTGGCTGTTAGCTTTGAGCTGATAGCTCGATTTTTTAAAGTTTTATGTAGGTTACTCACATGCCAGGCTCATGTTGAGGATTTGTATTCATCGTTTGAAAGCGAGTAAAAATGACTTACTTCCCTCATAGTCACTCGAAGAGGACTATGAGGATTTGTTAGCAGATTGCCCATCTCGACAAATCATTGTAATGTATTATTTCAACTTGGCTCTTCATGACGTATTCATAAAATGCTGCACTGGAATGTAGATATTTGGTAAAGTCCGTCTGTTAAAGACCACTTGCCACTCACAGGATTGTGATGCACCAGCCCCCTAAAATAAACAACTATCTACGTGATGATTACACCTGTCCTGTAATATCCAACCTTGAACCTGAAACCTAAAACCAACGCACCTTAATTACTTCTATCAATGGTAAACTGTACCAGTTGCTCAAGTGATTTCTTATAGACAGAATCAGGAAAGGTTTTAAGAATTAGCAAAGCTTCTTGATGGTAACGATCCATTGTATTTAGCGCATACTCTATTCCACCAGATTGCTTTACGTAGGCAATTACTTCTTTGACTTTTTTAGGCTTATTACTTTCATTCTTCACAATACTAATGATCCGTCTTCTTTCTAACCAACTTGACTTAGAAAGCGCATAGATTAATGGAAGTGTCATTTTCTTTTCTTTGATATCAATGCCAAGCGGTTTACCAATCTCCATCTCACCATAATCAAAAAGATCATCCTTTATCTGAAAAGCCATTCCAATTTTTTCTCCAAAAAGATGCATCTTTTTTACAACATCTTCTGATGCGCCCGAGGAACTTGCACCTACAGCGCAGCAAGAAGCAATAAGTGAAGCCGTCTTTTGGCGTATTATTTCAAAATAAATCTCTTCTGTTATATCAAGTTTGCGTGAACGCTCAATTTGTAATAGCTCACCTTCACTCATTTCTTTTACTGCCTCAGAAACAATGCTCAGTAAATTATAGTCTTTATTCTCTATAGAAAGAATAAACCCCCTCGATAGAAGGAAATCACCAACAAGAACTGCTACTTTGTTTTTCCACAAGGCATTTATAGAAAAAAAACCGCGTCTATAATCTGCCTCATCTACAACATCATCATGAACCAATGTAGCGGTATGAAGAAGTTCAATAAGTGAAGCTCCCCGATAAGTC
This sequence comes from uncultured Cyclobacteriaceae bacterium, assembly GCA_964235605.1. Taxonomy (GTDB): domain Bacteria; phylum Bacteroidota; class Bacteroidia; order Cytophagales; family Cyclobacteriaceae; genus DATCRE01. The sequence goes on from CAXSCR010000003.1 coordinate 100,307, forward strand.
GATTCAGTGATTTGACCACAGGTTGCAGCGCTTAAAAACACAAACATGGGGCGCATTTGTTTGCCTTTGCGCTTAATAATGTAGCCCATAATTTTGTCTAGTAGCAAAACACGTGTCTTCATGGAAGCTCTAAATTTCTGTTCAAAGCCCTCCATGTGTTGGGCTATTGGTGCTTTTATATCATCTAATCGCAACGGCATCGTCGCAATAATACATAAAATTCAAGTGCCAAAATCAAAAGGGAGGTTGCACGTTATAAAAAAAGCATTACCATTTTTTGCTGAGTCAGCGAATGTTAGCGCTATGTTAAAAACCTTAAAATAATTGCAACTTGCCCAAACTTATATCAAATCAATACAACACCTAACCACTTATTTTATATTTTTAGCCGAATTATTCACCCATGGTGATCTTATTATGAGCGAACTAAGTAAGCCTGCCATACCCCTCAACGAGCGAAAAGTTATTTTAGAATTAATTACCTACGATCTTAAAGAACACGTAAGGCATGCCGATCTTTCAATTGATGAATTGTTGAAAGAATTCAAGCCCGACAAAGTGAATTGGATTAACGTGGACTGCGTACAGGAGCATGCGTTGATTGAGAAACTCCAAGCACATTTCAATCTACACAACCTACTTATTGACGATATTCTTAATGATCAGCGACCCAAAGCTGAAGAATATGACGATTACTTATTTTTCACCCTAAAAATGCTTTACGGCATAAAAGGAAACGATATCGATTACGAGCAAATAAGCTTTGTGCTGGGCTCAAATTATCTGATCTCGTTTCAGGAAAAAGAAGGCGATTTATTCGATGCTTTTAGAGAACGAATAAAACTCGATCAAGGAAAAGTAAGAAAGAAAAAAGCGGATTATCTGCTCTATCGTCTTATTGACATCATCGTTGACAACTATTATGTGGTGCTTGATAATATAGGTGAGCAGATTGAGCAAATAGAAGAAGACGTTGTTGAAAATCCAACAAACCAGACCTTCCAAAAAATACAGAGCCTAAAAAAAGAATTAATATATCTACGTAAATCAGTTTACCCTTTACGGGATGCATTAAGTCGTGTTATAAAAGATGAATATGGATTTATTGAAGAAGATAACATCCGCTATTTTTCAGATGTATATGACCATGTTATTCACTTAATTGACTCGTTAGAAACTTACAAAGATCTTACTTCAAGCTTAATGGATATTCATATGAATACCATGAATACAAGAATGAATGAGGTGATGAAGGTCCTCACCGTTATCTCCACCATCTTCATTCCCTTAACCTTTATTGTAGGTGTTTATGGCATGAACTTCGATTACATGCCTGAGTTACGCTGGCATTACGGTTACACTGCAGTATGGGGAGTTATGACCATAATCGTAATTGGTATGTTAGGGTTCTTTCGATATAAACGATGGTTTTGAGGTTGGGTATTGGGGACTGGGCATTGTGAATTTGGTCTGTGGACAGTGGACCGTCGACTGTGGACTACAAGCCTACTCTTCCGTTACCATCTCTTCCTTATCAAATATATCAACCAAGATAATTTGATTTTTAATTCGCTTTACAACGGTAAATACAAAATTTTCATAAGCGATGTTCTCACCTACATTTGGTATTCTTCCTAGAATATCAATCAACATACCAGCGAGTGTAACATACGTTTCATTTTCAGTAAGTGGTCTTGGCAAATGCTCATTTAAATTAACCAATGTAATCGTGCCTAACACCCTATATTTCTTATCAGCAATTTTATCAATCAATGGTGTTTCTGAATCATACTCGTCCTGTATTTCACCAACTAATTCTTCGAGAATATCTTCCATCGTTATTACGCCTTCAGTTCCTCCAAACTCATCAACTACAATTGCAAATTGAATATGTTCTTTCTGAAAATCGCGCATGATGTCAATCAGTTTTTTATGCGCTGCGATGTAGTGAGCCGGTCTTATAATTGAATCAATGGTTATTGTGTCAGGTCCGCCTTTTAATTTTTGAAGCAAATCTTTAGTGAATATAATTCCGACAATGTTATCAAGTGTTCCTTCATAAACTGGTACGCGCGAGTATCCGTTTTCTAGTATCTTATTGATCATCTCCTCTATAGGTATCTTCTTACTGATACCAAATAGATTAGTTCTAGGAATCATGGCTTGTCTCGCCGTTCGCTCCGCAAAATCAAATGCATTTCTTATAATCTCGTATTTCCTGGCTTCAATTACACCACTTTTTTTACCTTGTTCAACCATCATTTTCAACTCCTCTGGAGAGTGAACGTCACCTTCCTTCATAGGTGTTATTCCCATCATACGCAAAATGAAATTCGAAAATCCATTTAGTACATATATAATGGGTTTGAACACCCAATAAAATAAATTAAGAGGAGCAGCTACCCATAATGTTGTTTGCTCAGGTCTTTGTATAGCAAATGATTTAGGGGCTAATTCACCAAACACAATATGAAGTACGGTAATTAATACAAAGGCAACAGGAAGTGCTGTACTATGTGCTGCTTCTGGTGTAATGGCTAAGCCCAATAGATCAAAACTTTTTATAATGATTTTTGCTACCACACTTTCTCCAATCCACCCTAAACCTAAACTGGCAATGGTTATGCCTAACTGTGTCGCTGAAAGATAAGAATCCATATGTGCTATAATGCGGCCAGCGAGTGAGGCCATCCTATTACCTTGTTTCGCTTTAATCTCAATTTGAGATGAACGAACTTTAACAATGGCAAACTCTGCTGCAACAAAAAAGGCATTAAGCAGAACTAAGAAAACAGTAAGTAAAATGTCGATTAACATAAGCTCGTAAAATACAAATATTCAATCAAGATTAATAAAGTCTGTATTTAAAGTTGCATCATAATCCATGCAGCCTACGATTATGCTGTTATCTAATATGACTAAGTATGATTTAGATTGATTCATCTATGTAGTTCACATACTTTACAAACCGAATGAAATAGTTCATACTGCTTTCATTATTTAAGAAGAGGAAGCATGATACCTCTTACAAATGTTTATACTGAGAATATGGCCTTCCGGAGTGAGATGCTGCCTGATTCTGTTTGCTATTGAAATCATTTTGATCTTTGCCTAATTAATGTCTATATAATACTATGCATCGAAAAAGGCTACCTAGTTGGTAGCCTTCTTGCTATTACTTATAAATCTCTTTGTTCAACTAGTTCAGTTTCTTCTCTAAAGCAGCAATGTTAGCTGCAGCCTCAGCCTTACCTAATGATTGTGATTTCTTATAAAGCTCAAGTGCTTCTCTCAACGTTTCTTTCTTTTTACGCGGAGCAAGCTTTGTGCGGTTAGCAGCTTCTTCTACAGCTTGTGCGCGTGCATAGTAAGCATCTCCCTCTGTCATTTTACTTTGAATCATTAGCTCCTGTATACGGGCTTCTATTAAAGCAAGTTCTTGTTGCTTGCCTTCGAGCTGGGTATTTTTATCAGCAATTTCAGCTTCTTGCATGCCTACCGTAGAGATCAAATTTTGATTTTCACTCTTGTATTTTTCAACAGTTTCCTGTAGCTCTACTATCTCTTTTGTTTTTGCTTCAAGATCAGCCTTTAACTTTTTAATTGTTTTTGAAAAAGCCGCTGAATTGGCTTTTGAGGATTTAAGTGTTGTTTCTAACTCATCGATTTTCTTTTGCGTATCTCTGACATAAGAATTAATGTCTTTCATGCGTGAAGAATAGTCGTCATACGTTGTTCCTTCAACCATATTTACGCGCAATAGTTGACGGCTTGCATCAATGGAGTCCATTAATGTTCCTACCTCTGTTAACGTTTGTGCCATTTGCTGGCTGGTTTCTAACTCTACTTTCAGTGAGTCAACCTGAGATTTTAGTTGTTCTTTTTCTTTGGTGTCACAACTGCTTGTAGCAATAGCTAATGCTAAAGGGAAGGCATAAATCAATTTTTTCATATAAATTATATTTGTTCTTATACAACAAAAGTACACTTGATTTCGAGGTTTAAAGGTTTGTAGACATATTTATTTGCTTGAATATAGATAATTGGCAAAAATTGCTGAGCGTAAAGTATGCAACATTCTAAGGTATTGTTTTTGTGATTGATTAAAGGGGGCTAAATTTGCACCCGTTTTAAACTTGAAGAATATTCAATGCCCAAATTAATAACGACGCACACACGCATAGCAGATTTGGGCAAGCCCCGGATTATTGTTATTGGTGGTGGATTTGGAGGTCTGGAGATCGCCAAAGGTTTACGTGGTTTGAAAGCGCAAGTCGTGCTCTTCGATAAAAACAATCACCACACATTTCAACCGCTTCTTTATCAAGTCGCGACATCCGGTCTCGAGACAAATTCCATTGTATTTCCGTTCCGCAAACGCTTCGCCAATCAAGATGATTTCTACTTTCGTTTGGGTGAAGTGGTATCCATAAATCCATCTGAGAATTGCATTCAAACCTCCATAGGAGAAGTAAAGTATGATTATCTCGTAATTGCTAACGGGGCAAATACGAACTTTTATGGCATGAAGGAATTGAAAGATAATGCATTCTCTTTAAAATCCATTACAGATGCCATCAAATTAAGAAACAAGATCATACGCAATTTTGAAAATGCCCTATTAACTGATGATCCAGAAATGATAAACAGTTTAATGGACTTTGTAATTGTAGGCGGTGGCCCTACTGGTGTTGAGTTAGCAGGGGCATTGTCAGAACTAAAACGGCATGTGTTTCCAAAAGATTATAAAGAGCTTGAGTTAAGCCACATGGATATACATTTAGTAGAGTCTGGTGGTAGGTTGCTTGGAGGCATGTCGGAGAAGGCGTCAAGCAAAGCACTTGACTATCTTCAAAACATGGGTGTTAAAGTGCATTTGAATTGTGCTGTAAAATCGTATGATGGTTATGAGGTGCTTTTTAATACTGGAGAAAAATTAATAAGCCGAACCTTAGTATGGGCTGCTGGCGTAAAAGGAGAACCAATTTCCGGAATTACCGAAGATTCTATAGGCAGGGGCTCACGCATTAAAGTAGATGAGTTCAATCGCGTAAAGGGTTATGAAAACATCTTTGCTATAGGTGATGCAGCCCTCATGGAAGGAACTGATGTTCACTTTGAAAAAGGCCACCCTCAAATGGCGCAGCCTGCCATTCAACAAGGTCGCCTTCTTGCGAAGAATCTTAAAAGGTTAATTAACAATAAGCCACTAAAACCCTTTAGATATAACGACATGGGTTCTATGGCGACAGTTGGTAGAAATCGTGCCGTTGCAGATCTTAAAGCATTTAAGTTTCAAGGTTTCTTTGCATGGCTTATTTGGATGTTCATTCACTTGATTTCAATAGTAGGTTTTAGAAATAAGGTATTCACCCTTTTGAGCTGGTTGTGGAGTTACTTTTCATATGATAAGAGCAATAGACTTATCATCAGCAGGAATAGAGACAAAGAAGAAGAGTTAAAATAATTTGATCCACAAAGAATTTACCTAAGCAGATGGCCGAAGCTAGTAAATATGCAACCCCCCTATCCGCAGCAGGAGTATTAGTTTCGTTAGGCATTATATATGGAGATATTGGTACCTCTCCACTGTATGTTTTCAAAGCTATTGTTGGTAAGCATGTAATTTCAGAGCAGCTAATCCTAGGTGGGTTATCTTGTGTATTCTGGACACTTACGCTAATCACAACTATAAAATATGTTTACCTCGCCCTCAATGCGAATAATAAAGGTGAAGGTGGGATATTTGCCTTATATGCCTTAGTAAGAAGATACAAAGCTGGCTGGGTTATCTATCCTGCTATTATTGGTTGCGCTACGCTAATCTCCGATGGTTTCATTACACCCGCCATTACAATTTCAGCAGCCATAGAAGGCCTTGCATTAAAATACCCTTCTCTTCCTACAGTCCCTATTGTGATCGGTATCCTTGTTCTCTTATTCTTTTTTCAACAATTTGGAACGAGCGTCGTAGGTAAGACTTTTGGTCCTATTATGTTAGTCTGGTTTATTAGCCTCGGGTTATTAGGGGTACATCAACTTTGGGGAGACTTCCATGTATTCAAAGCAATAAATCCTTTTTATGCTTGGGATCTGCTTACTAAATATCCGGAAGGTTTCTGGCTCTTGGGTGCGGTATTTCTTTGTACAACTGGCGCAGAAGCGCTCTATGCCGACCTTGGTCACTGCGGCATAGGCAATATACGTGTAGGCTGGGGATTTGTTAAAGTATGTTTGTTATTAAATTACTTTGGACAAGGAGCTTGGTTGCTTGAACAAGAAGGTTCAGTGCTAGGGAGTCAAATACCTTTTTATACCATCATACCCCAACAATTCTATTACTTCGGAATTGGTATCGCCACCCTTGCGGCTATTATTGCCAGTCAGGCTTTAATTTCGGGAACCTTCACACTCGTGAATGAAGCCATGAAACTTAAGCTATGGCCTGCAACCCGCGTCAGTTATCCAAGTCAGATAAAAGGTCAAATCTATATCCCTGCTATTAACTGGATTTTACTCGCAGGTACTATTATGGTTGTTTTGATATTTAAGAAATCAACCCAAATGGAAGGCGCTTATGGTTTAGCTATCACATTTGATATGTTGATGACTACTTCGTTATTGGTGTATTACTTTTCCACTTCTAAAAAGTCAACCATACGGTCTGTCATACTCGCGCTTGTGTTCTTCTCTCTTGAAGGCATGTTCCTGGTTTCAAACCTAAGTAAGTTCGCTCATGGCGGATGGTTCAGCTTTACAATTGCCGGATTCTTCTTTGTAATGATGTTTATTCTTCTACGTGCTCGCATGCTGCGCGACAGACACACGGAGTTTGTCGATTTAAAACATTACGTTACCATGCTTCAGGATTTACAGGCTGATACAACAGTGACCAAAGAAGCTACCAATCTCGTGTACCTGGCTGTGGCCGATAGCAAGCGATACATTGACTCTAACATCATCTATTCTATCTTTAAGAAAAGACCCAAGCGTGCTGATGTTTATTGGTTTCTGCATATTGAAACCGTTGATAGTCCTTTTACAAGTAAATATGTTGTTGACACCATTATACCAAAAAAGTGTTTTTTCATACGCCTAAAACTCGGTTTTAAAACTGATCACCGGGTAAATCTCCTCTTCAATAAAATTATTCATGAGATGGCCGACGCGGGTGAAATTGATTTAACTAGTCCCTATCCCTCATTACATAAGTATAGTATGATGGGCGATTTCAAATTCATCATTCTACATTCCTGGGCTTCGTCTGATAGTGAGATATCATCTTTCGACAGGGTTATGATTATGAGTTACCGCCTGTTAAAAGATTACAGTTTAAGCACCGAAGAACTCTATGGTATTGAGGCCGCTAACCTTGAAGTGGAGAAGGTTCCAATACAAGTAGGCCCACAAGCCAAAGTAAAGATTAAAAGAGAGATAGAGTAATTAATTTGATAAAAAAAAGGGGTGATAATAATAGCCTAACCTCTTTGTTTTCTTATCCTTAGCTGTTACTATCTCGTAATATAACTTTCTAGATACTCGATTATATTTTTCTGATCTTCAATAATGTGCTTTACAACGTCACCTATTGAAATCATACCAACAAGAATATCATTCTCTACAACGGGTAAGTGACGAATGTGTTTTTTAGTCATCAGTTTCATACAGTCTTCAATACTAGTTTCGGGAGAAACCGTAAAAGGATGTGGTGTCATCAAATCACCTATAGGTGTATCTTTCGAAGATTTACCTTTTAGTATAAGTTTACGAGCATAGTCTCGTTCAGTAAAAATACCAACCAGTTTATCCTTCTCTACAATCAAGAGCCCACCGATATTTCTATCACACATTAATTCTATAGCATTTAAAACCATTATATCAGGGTCTACCGAATAAACAATTCTGCCTTTTGCTTGAAGGATGTCATTAACTTTTTTCATGGGTTTTTCTTTTAGGGTCGGATCAATGAATTTAACGCATTTCAAAGTTAAAAACAATAAAAACGCATTCGAACTATAATTTTTTCATATTTAACCCGCCCAATCTATTAAGCCTTCATCTTTAAGGCCAACCGAAATCTCATTAGCATGAAGCACGATTTCCATTTCACTCTTATATGGTTTATTTCGGTGCCTAATTAATTAAACACTTTAATGTCATCTGGAGAGAATTTTGTCCGGCAATTTGGAAAAAGGAAAACAGTCCCTTGGCCAATTGTTCTGGAATTTGTCTTTATGATGAATTTGCACTCATGCTTAGACAGCCAAATCTCTCTTGTATGGAATCTACCATGCAATAATCCAATTCGAACGGTGGCTTGTGTTGATAAATTCCGCTTTCAATTTCTTTCTCTACGATTTTTTTGTCAGATGTCAGGAAATAGAATCTGTCTTTAAATGTTGGTAAGTCAGTCGTTTGGAATCTTAGCAGTGTGTCATTTTTTTTCCCTCATAGTCACTCGAAGAGGACTATGAGGTCGTAAATAGTTGCACCATCAACTTGTATGAAAAGAACACAGATATTATTTATGAGTGTTCCCCCATAAAAGAAGTGAGACTGCCCTGTTGCACTTATTACTTGAACTTACATTTGTATTTTAGTTGTTTTCTTTTTTTATTCTTTATTTACTACCTTTTGTACACCTTATAACTATAAAAGTGTACAAAGGTACCCGATGATGGAATGAGAAAAAAAATGGTTATCTACTTACAGAATTAGTAATAAGTCAGGAAGAATCCCTAAAGCAAAACTGATAATCATTAAAATAACAATCAGAATTTTATGCATAGCGTTAAGTGAAATTGTATTTCCATCAGATGACTTCAGGAACATGGCGATGATCACTTTAAAATAGTAATACACACCAATAAGCGATGTAATTACACCCAAGATGACAAGACTTGTATAACCATTATCAAGCGCTAGCGAGAAGACCAAATACTTTCCAAAGAAACCAGCCAAAGGAGGTATACCAGCGAGTGACAAAAGCGATATTGTCATTGCTACGGCTAGAAAAGAATTCCTTTTAAATAATCCATTAAAGCTTTCAACGTCTGTGCCCGCACCAGCACTTTCAAGTTTTAATAACACAAAGAAAGCAGCGAGCGAAGCAATAGAATATACTGCCAAGTAATAGAATATAACACCTGTTGAACTTGGCCCACCACCAACAAATGCCAGCAATACATAGCCTGCATGACCTACACTAGAATAAGCCAGCATGCGTTTAACATTGCTTTGAAATACAGCGGTTACGTTTGGTAATATCAAAGTAAGTACAGTGATAACCTGAACTGGCATAATCCAGATTGATTGTACTGGCGCAAAAGCAACTGAAAACAACCTGATGAAAGCTGCAAAGGCAGCAATCTTCACTATGGTTGACATGAATGCGGTAATTGAAGTGGGCGAACCTTGATACACATCAGGCGCCCAAAAATGAAATGGCACTGCAGAAATCTTAAAGGCGATGCCCACAAGCATCATCAAGACACCCGCGTAATAAAAACCAGGAAGGGCCTCAGCATGTAAGGATGTGTATTGCGCAATACCAGTTAAATGAAATGATCCGGTAGCACCGTAAACAAGTGCTATGCCCATCAGTAAGAAGCCTGTGGCAAATGAGCCCATCAGAAAATATTTAAATGCTGCTTCGTTCGAGAAGATGTTATCTTTTTTACTTCCGGCAAGAACATAAAGAGAGATTGAAAGAATCTCAATTCCAAGAAACAACATCGCCATGTTGTTGTAGGATGTAAGTATTATACTTCCTGCAATTGAAAATAACACAAGCGATGCCTGATCGGTAATATGTGTCTCTTCATGAAAATAATCGCTGGCAAGCCAAAACCAAAAAGCTGCAATAACACAGATCAATGAAGTGAAGGCTATGGCCATGTTATCAAACACAACCATGTCATTAAAGTAATGCAGGGAAGTATTCCAATCCTGCGTAACGAACACTGCCACACCGACAACACCAACCAGCAAAAAGTAAATCAATTGCTTTTTAAGATTGACGATCTCAGCAATCAGCGAAAGTACACCCAAACCACAAATGACATAGAAAGCGTTCATACTATTTTATCGAAGCAGAAAAGTCTGAAAATATTACCAATAAATCACTCACGGCCGACTCTGAAATAGACAACAACGGCGTTGGATATACACCCATTAAAACAATAAGAATAACAATTGGATAAAGAACAATTTTTTCTTGTGTGGTAAGGTCTATAAAATTCTTAACTGATGCAGCCACTTCACCTAATACAGATGTCTGAAAAGCCCTGAACATATATACAGCACCTAAGATGGTTGTTAAACCTGCTATTGCGCCCAGTACAAACTTATATTGTACAATTGAATTGATTAACAAGAACTCACCCACAAAGCCGCTTGTGAAAGGCAATGCAACACTACCTAGCATAACCACAATAAATACCGTAGTAAAGATGGGCGCTAGATTTCTAATACCACCTAATTCGGTTATCACCCGTGTTTTAGTTCGCTGAGAAATTATATCAATGATGTAAAATAAAGCAAAAACAATGATACCGTGACTCAGCATCTGAATCATGGCCCCTTGCAATCCGATTCTACTTAGGGTAAATACACCTGCAGCAATTAAGCCTACGTGCGCTATTGATGAATAAGCAATCAATCTCTTATAATCTTTTTGTACGATGGCAATGCACGATGCATACACAATGCCAATTACCGAAAAAATAACAGCGGTAAAACTCCAATCAGCAACACCAAGGGGAACCATTGGAATAAGCCAGCGTATTAAACCAAAAATACCCATCTTAAGCATGATGGCAGATAGCAACATCGTTCCTTGAACTGGAGCTTCAGCATAGGTATCAGGTTGCCAGGTATGAAATGGAAATATCGGCATCTTAATAGCAAAGGCTAAAAAGAATGCCCAAAAAATTAATCCCTGTTCATAGACCGGTAACGCGCGACCAGCTTGATATAAGGCCTGAATGTCAAAGGTGTGATTGATTGGGGTTTGATAATAGAGGTATAGTATGCCAACTAGCATTAACAAGCTTCCCGCCAAGGTATAGATAAAGAACTTCAGTGTAACCTTGCCACGATTTTCACCACCCCAGATAAGGCAGATAAAATAGATTGGTATCAAAGCCATCTCCCAGAAAACATAAAATAAGAATCCGTCAAGCGATGTGAATACACCTATTAATGCCATCTGCATCATCAACGTTAATCCATAAAAAGTATGAGGCTTGTCGTAAGCTTCACTGCGTGATGATAGGATGATGAATGGAATTAGCACGGTGGTAAGAAGCACCAGCAACAAGCTAATACCATCTATGCCTACAGAAAATGATATACCCAATGACGCTACCCAAGGAATACTAAAACTAAAAGGTGCTGAGCCAACTTTGTTGAATTGAAAAACAACTACGAATGAAACTATCAGTTCCACCAATGATGCAACAAATGCCAATGTCTTCGCATTTTGAGGACGAAGTGCCAAGAGCATCAATGCAGAAAAAAGAGGCCAGGCGATTAGAAAAATTGTTAACATTCTTTGTATTCGTTATCAGTTATCCGTTATTAGTTATCCGTTACACGTTAATCGTGAACAGCTTTCAATTATATTATTACTACTCTATTTATATCTATTATCCTCAATCCACTCCAATAAGCACCGCATCCGCTCACAACCCGCTAACCCTATTAACGATTAACTTTTAACGATTAACGTGTAACGATTAACGGAAAAACACAGAAGTCAACAACACTACAATACTCAACACCATGATAAAAATATAGAAACCTATATTCCCAGCTTGCAGTAAGCGTGTTACTTTACTTCCTCCAATTACGATATTGCCAAATGAGTTTACCATGCCATCAATACCAAACTTATCAATGATGTTGTGAAGAATGGCTGAAATCCAATACAATGGTTTTACAATGACTGCGTGATACAATTCATCAATTAAATATTTTCTATAAACCAAATTGTGCGCTGCGCCGATCTTTGTTTCCTCTGAAGCAGGTACACTATTATTTTTAATGTACATCACATACGCGATAATGATCATCACCAATGTGAGTGTTATCACAGTTCCCATCAACGCGTATTCTGTGGTATGATCAAGATGATGAACTTCAAGTAAGGCATTAGATCCGGCGAATACAGGATTCAAGAATTCACCGATTTTATTTGAACCCATCAGTACTTCAGGGATTCCTACAAAGCCACCAACGATAGAAAGTGCGGCGAGTATAATTAATGGTATGGTTATACTTTTTGGTGATTCATGTATGTGATGCATAACATCATGACTTGCCCGCTCTTTACCAAAGAAAGTAAGAAAGAACAATCGGAACATATAAAAAGCAGTAAGCAAAGAAGCCAATAACGCGACGCCCCATACCAATGGATTTTCCGCGAAAGCGTGTGCTAAAATTTCATCTTTAGAAAAGAATCCTGCAAAAGGAGGAATTCCAGATATGGCTAAGACACCAATTAAAAAGGTAAAGTAAGTTACAGGAAGATATTTTTTTAATCCACCCATCTTACGAAGATCTTGCTCGCCTTGCAAGCCATGAATAACACTACCAGCGCATAAAAACAATAAAGCTTTGAAAAAAGCATGCGTCATCATATGAAAAATACCGCTTGAATAAGCGCCAAGACCTAACGCTACGAACATTAATCCAAGTTGACTTACTGTTGAATAGGCTAATACTTTCTTTATATCATTTTGTGCCAGTGCTATGGTTGCTGCAAAGAGTGCTGTTGCTAATCCGATAACTAACATAAGATGCATGCTGGCGGGCGACAGTGTGTACAAAATATTATTTCTGGCCACCATGTAAATACCTGCGGTAACCATGGTTGCAGCATGTATCAATGCAGATACTGGCGTTGGGCCTGCCATCGCATCGGGCAACCAAGTATAAAGTGGTATCTGCGCGCTTTTGCCCATAGCACCTATAAATAAAAGAATAGTTATAAGGGTTAAGCTTTGAGATCCTACTTCAATAGATGTTGCCTTAGCAAAGACTTCTTGATATTCAATATTACCGAATTGTACGAAAATTAAAATCACACCTAATATCAAGCCTAGGTCACCAATGCGGTTCATGATAAACGCCTTGTTCGCCGCATTCGTATAATCATGATTCTTAAACCAGAAACCAATCAGTAAATACGAGCATAGGCCTACACCTTCCCAGCCTACAAACATGAGCAGGTAATTTGATCCCATCACCAACAACAGCATGAAGAACACAAACAAATTCAGGTAGGAGAAAAATTTATTGAAGCCTTCATCGCCATGCATATACCCAACAGCGTAAACATGGATTAAAAAACCAACACCAGTTATAATGAGTAAGAATAAAGATGAAAGTGAATCAATCAGAAAAGAGATATCAGCATTAAATCCACCCGCGCTAATCCAATTGAATAGTGTTATCTTAAGTGATAGCGCATGGCCGTGGGTACTTTGACCATACAAGTCTATGAATATTAAAACTGAAACCAGAAATGATATAAGAACCGCACCACAAGCAATGGTAGACGCGACAACATGCGATAGTCGTTTTACATTTAACGCAATAATTAAAAAGCCAAGCAAAGGTAATAGTGGAACGAGGCTTGTTAGTAGATTTAAGCTTACCATTTTAATCGGTTCAAAATATTAATATCGGTGGTCTTTGTGTTTCTGTACATCATGATGAGTATAGCAAGTCCTACAGCAACTTCAGCAGCAGCTACCGCCATGATGAAGAATACAAACACCTGGCCTGATGCATCACTATAATAATTAGAGAAAGCAACTAAAAGAAGATTGACTGCATTGAGCATTAACTCAATGCACATAAAAATAATAATGGCATTACGGCGATATAATACACCGAGAACGCCAATGGTAAATAATGCGGCACTTAACCACACATAGTAATCTAACGGTACACCTTGTGCTGTTTTCATTTATATAGCGCTTTGATTTTTTTCTGGCTTACCTAACATTACAGCACCCACCATTGCGGCTAGCAACAGAATGGATGATATCTCGAATGGCAATAAGAATTCTTTGAATAAAACTCTCCCTAAAGTTTTTACATCACCTACTTGTGTGGTTGTTGCTGGTCCAATAAGTTGCTCTGTGCCCTTTAATGATGCTATTAACACGAGCATCAATAAGCCTGCAGAAATAGTAGCAGCGAATTTTAACAGATTACTTTTATGTGGTTCGTCTTCATGATTAAGATTCAACATCATGATAACATATAGAAAGAGTACCATAATAGCACCCGCGTATACTATGACGTGGACAACAGCTAAGAATTGAGCATTAAGCAATACATAGTGCCCAGCTATGGCAAAGAATGTAAGAATAAGATAAAGTACACTGTGTACCGGATTCTTAGAGAACACAACCAGCAAGGCACATAGCACTCCAAGGAATGAAAGAAGATAAAACAGATTGAGCGTCACTTGATGTTCGAATTATTTGTTATGACTTAATTGCTTTTGTTTTTTGAATTCTAATACCTCAGGTGTTTGGCGTTTCGTCACATCAATTCGTTCATCCACTTTCTCTACCAATTTATCCTTACCGTAAATAAAATCTTGTCTTGCGTAATCCGTTGTTACCATGCGGTCTGTAAGAAATATGGCTTCTTTTGGACAAGCCTCCTCACATAACCCACAGAAAATACAACGCAACATATTGATCTCATACGTTGATGCATATTTTTCTTCTCGGTATAAATTTTCTTCACCCTTTTGACGTTCTGCGGCAGTCATTGTAATAGCTTCTGCCGGACAAGAAACTGCACAAAGACCACAGGCCGTACAACGCTCTGCACCCTTTTCATCACGCTTCAATACATGCTGACCTCTCCATATCTCACTAAACTCACGCGTCTTTTCAGGGTAGCGTACCGTGGCACTTTTCTTAAATAAATGTTTTATAGTTATAGCAATGCCGGCAAGGACTGCAGGAAGATATATTCTTTCCCAGAAGTTCATCTCCTTGTCAACCACTACTTTCGATCTCTTTGTTAGCATTCTTTTCTTAGTTAATAGTTAATAGTTATCAGTTAATGGACCGATATCTACTTATATATTTGATAATTCCTTTATATCTAATGCTCAAACTCAATCATTCAATTCTCAATCATTTTTGTAGTTCAGTACTTTTATTCTGTCATGCACTATTATTCACCCTTACTCAAACCACTATTAACTGATAACTTGTAACTATTAACTATTTAAAGCAAGCACAAGTCCCGTAATTAATACATTCAATATGGACAATGGCAACAAGCCTTTCCAACCTAAATTCATCAGCTGGTCATAGCGGAAACGCGGGATAGTCCAGCGAACCCACATGAAGAAGAAGATGAAGAAGAATATCTTTGCAAAAAAGGCAAGGGATCCTAGTATGGTTAAAGTATTATGATCCAGTCCGAGATCATTCATGAATGGGAAGTTATATCCGCCAAAATAAAGCGTAGCTATAACTGCTGATGAGATGAACATGTTGATGTATTCCGCAAACAGATAGAAACCAAGTTTCATACTGCTATATTCGGTATGATAGCCACCAATCAATTCGGTTTCGCACTCTGCAAGATCAAATGGTGTTCTGTTACATTCTGCGAATGCAGACACCAAAAATATTATAAAGCCGAGGGGCTGATACACTACATTCCAAAAATTCCAATCAGCACCGGCACCACCAGCCTGGCCTGCGCTTATCTCAGCTAAACTTAAAGTACCTGTCATCATTACAAAAGCGATAATGGAAAGGCCCATACCAATTTCATAACTGATCATTTGCGCTGAAGCACGAATGGCGCCCAATAATGAGAACTTGTTGTTCGAAGCCCAACCCCCTATCATAATACCATATACACCAATTGATACAACACCGAAGATATAAAGTATACCAATGTTAATATCCGTTATTTGTAAATCGTACTCCGTATCTCCAATAACAATTGAGTTACCCCATGGAATAACTACACCAGTCATTAAAGCGGTAAGCATGGCGATGCAAGGGCCAGCAACAAAGAGAAACTTATTTGAAACATTGGGTATAATCTCTTCCTTCATGAAGAACTTTACACCATCAGCCAGTGGTTGAAGAATACCAAATGGGCCTGCACGATTTGGTCCTACCCTATCTTGTAGGAAGGCTGCCACTTTACGTTCTGCGTAAGTAGAATACATGGCAATAACCAACGTGATTACAAACACGGCCAGCACCAGAATACTCTTATATATTAAAAAGTCAATCATGTTTTAATTTGAAGGATTATGTTCAGGCAATTGTTTTCCTCGTTGATACTCGAGTTGTCTATCGATTTCAAGTTTTAATTTTTGAAGGTCGATCTTCTCATAATGATTCTGCGAAATAACAGAATTACGATCTATGTGACGTGGGCCTTCCACAGTCCAGTCGCTCATGTTTTTATGATCGTAGCGACACGCGTTACATATAAATTCTTTCACTTCACTGTACTGATCTTTGCGAGCAGTTACACGAAGTACATCTTCACCTTTAGTCCAGAGCACCACCTTACCACAGCACTTGTCACAGTTACGGTGGGCATCTAATGGCTTCGTGAACCACACGCGTGATTTAAATCTAAAAGTCTTATCAGTTAACGCCCCTACAGGACAAACATCAATCATGTTTCCAGAGAATTCATTTTCAACTGCTTTCTCAATATAGGTACTGATCTCTGACTTATCTCCCCTATTTAAAATACCATGCACACGATTATCGGTAAGTTGATCGGCAACATAGGTACAACGGTAGCATAAAATGCAACGCGTCATGTGAAGTTTGATCTTATCACCAATATCTATTCTATCAAAAGTTCTTCTCTCCTCTTCGTAGCGTGTTTTAGCAGCGCCATGTTCGTAAGCCAGGTTTTGTAAATCACACTCACCAGCCTGATCGCACACCGGGCAATCAAGCGGGTGGTTTATCAATAAAAATTCTACCACACCTTTGCGGGCTTCCAACACTTCAGGTGAAATAAGGTTCTGCACCACCATTCCATCCATAATAGGTGTACGGCAAGAGGCTACCAGCTTAGGCATAGGACGCGGATCTTTAGCAGATCCCTGCGTTACTTTAACAAGGCACACCCTACACTTACCACCACTGTCCTTCAGGCTCGTGTAATAACACATAGCCGGAGGCACTGACGCGCCACCAATTTGCCGTGCAGCATTAAGGATACTTGTTCCATCCGGAACCTCTACCTCTATGCCATCTATTGTTACTTTTGCCATCGCTTTGTTAATAGTTAATAGTTATCAGTTAATAGTTATGGGCTAATCGGAATATCACCGTAATCTATTACTGGTTCGTACACTTTATTCTGTGCCTTTGCTTTGGATAGATAATTAATAAATCCATTTAACAATGCTAAGCACTCTACAATCTCTTTTTTATAAATATTCAGTTCGTCTTCTGAAATGTACTTTTCTTCTTTGGCGACAATTAGGTGATCAATAATTTCATACAATGATGCCCTGCTTTGTCTGCAATATTGAACATACTCTTGATAATGATACCTCCCAAATCCTTCAGCTATGTTCGCTGTAACCGATCTTGAAGCCCTCGTTATCTGATCTACCAACCGAAACTTCTCTTCTAATGGCAGCCGCTTTGTTAACGCGGAAAGTTTCATTCTCAAAGCTGCTGCTTTTTTCCAACAGTTAAGATCCTCGAAACTCTTCATTTAGTTAATGGTTAATGGTTAATGGTTATATGTTAATTGTGGTTACTAATATTTCTACTTGGTTTTAATCTATTTCAAGCAGGCTTAAATCTTTCTTCAATCTCATAAAGTTATGTCAGCAAAGTTTAACTATTAACTATTAACTATTAACTATTAACTATTAACTATTAACTATTAACTATTAACAGTAACCAACTTCCCCGATCTAAACGGCTCCAAATGAAAGTGCTTCGGATCCATCACTTTCTCCGGGTACTTTACGTGGTATTCAAACTCTTCTCTGAAGTGACGGATTGCGCTGGCTACGGGCCAGGCTGCTGCATCACCTAGCGGACAGATTGTGTTGCCTTCAATTTTCTTGGCAACGTCTACCAGTAAATCAATATCACCCATGTGCCCGTGGCCATGCTCAAGACGATGAAGTACTTTCTCCATCCAGCCTGTGCCTTCACGACACGGACTGCATTGACCACAAGATTCATGGTGATAGAAGCGTGAGAAGTTCCAGAGGTTACGAACGATGCAAGCGCGTTCATCGTAAGCGATGAATCCACCTGAACCTAACATTGAACCACTTACAAAACCGCCTTCAGAGAGTGACTCGTAAGACATCAACCTCTTTTCTCCGGTAGCGGTTTTTAAAATTAAATCAGCAGGTAGAATTGGAACGGAAGAACCTCCAGGCACACATGCCTTTAGTTTACCACCATTCTGAATACCACCACACCATTCATCTGAATAAATAAATTCTTCTACAGACAAGCCAAGTTCAATTTCATAAACGCCAGGCTTGTTAATATTTCCACCCGCTGAAATCAGCTTCGTTCCAGTACTTCTTCCTATACCGATTTTCGCATATTCATCACCACCCATGTTTAGGATTGGAACAACAGCAGCAATCGTCTCTACATTATTTACAACAGTTGGACTAGAATATAAACCTGCAATAGCGGGGAACGGTGGCTTCAATCTTGGAAGTCCACGTTTGCCTTCTAAAGATTCGAGTAAAGCAGTTTCCTCACCGCAGATGTAAGCACCAGCGCCTGGATGTACATACAGGTCTAATGAATACTCTGTACCTAAAATATTTTTACCAAGAAAACCAGCAGCGTAAGCTTCTTCAATTGCTTTTTCAAGAATGCGTACAATGTACATGTACTCACCACGAATGTATATGTATGATGCCTTGGCACCCAATGCAAAACTAGAAGTGATCATGCCCTCAATCAAAAGGTGAGGGAGTTTTTCCATTAGGTAACGGTCTTTAAAAGTTCCAGGCTCACTCTCGTCTGCGTTGCAAACCAGATAACGTGGTTTCTCTGATTTACGATCGAGAAAACTCCATTTCATCCCAGCAGGAAAACCCGCTCCTCCTCTACCACGCAACCCAGACTTTTTCACTTCTTCCATAACAGAATCAGGTGACATAGTCTTGAGCGCTTTTTCAACTGAAGCATAACCTCCCTTTTTCCGATAAACCTCGAAGGTCTGGATGCCAGGAACGTTAATGTGCTCGAGTAATAATTGTCTCCCCATGGTTCGTTAATAGTTATCCGTTAATAGTTAATAGTTAATTGTTAATTGTTATACGTTAATTGTGTCATATCTTCTTCTTCCGCTCACTATTAACAATTAACCATTAACATCTAACTGAATATTCTCTCTCATATATGATGATCTTTTATCCGCTGCTCCCAACTTATCAATCAATGTGTCAACTTTCTCTGGTGTTAAATTTTCATAGTAGTTAGCGCCACATTGTAACATGGGTGCAGTGCCACATGAGCCTAGACATTCAACTGTTTTCAAAGTGAACATACCATCAGCAGAAGTCTCACCATCTTTAATGTTCAAGCGTTTTTCTATATGTTCAACAATATCTTCAGCGCCGCGTAACCAACATGGCGACGTACGGCAAACCTCGATCAAACACTTGCCTACAGGCTTTAGATTATACATTGAATAGAAACTTGCTACTTCATAAACCTCAATCGGCTTTATGTTTAGCAAAGAAGCTACATAATCCATTGTTGCTGGACTCAACCATCCATCAAATTCAGACTGCGCCACATGTAACAAAGGCAACAATGCAGACTTTTCTTTTCCTACCGGATAGCGCGCGATAATTTTCTTTGCCAGGGTTAATGTTTCATCTCTGAATTTTACCACTTCCATTCCTTTATCAGTTATCAGTTATCAGTTAATAGTTAATAGTTAATAGTTATCGTCTAACCTTAAATGCTTCACCTTAGCTTTTCTATTTATACTACTATCCCTATTCTAAATCTTTGCTACACTTATTCACTAACCCTATCCCACAATTAACAATTAACTATTAACTATTAACTACCCTAAGCATCAAGCTCCCCTGCAATCACATTCATACTACTCATCGTCAGAATCGCATCTGACAACATTGAGCCTTTAATCATTTCAGGATATGCTTGGTAATAAATAAAGCATGGTCTTCTGAAATGCAAACGGAATGGTGCTCTTCCTCCATCGCTGATTAAATAAAATCCAAGCTCACCATTACCACCTTCAACCGCGTGATATACTTCACCTTTTGGAACATCGGTTTCGCCCATAACAATTTTAAAGTGATAGATGAGTGCTTCCATATTATTGTAAACATCTTCTTTCGGAGGGAGATAAAATTCTGGAACTGAGGCATGGAACGGACCTTCAGGAAGTTTCGCTATGGCTTGTTTAATAATACTCAAACTCTGCCACATTTCTTCTTGACGTACCATGAAGCGATCATACACATCGCCATTAGTGCCTACCGGGATAATGAAATCAAAATCTTCATACGATGAATATGGATTCATAACCCGTACGTCGTAATCAACACCTGCTGCCCTGAGGTTCGGGCCTGAAAAGCTATAACTAAGTGCCATCTCGGGTGTAATGCCGCCTACACCAATGGTTCTATCCATGAAAATCCGGTTGCGTTTCAACAGGTTCTCAAATTCTCTTAACACTTTAGGAAAATTATCCAGGAAGTCGTTAATCTTCTTCCACGCTTTTGGTGTGAAGTCGCGTTCAAAACCACCGATTCTACCGAGGTTGGTTGTTAAACGTGCACCACAAATTTCTTCGTAGATCTCATATACAAGTTCACGTTGCTGGAACAAATAAACAAACCCAGTAAGTGCGCCGGTATCAACACCAATTACTGCATTACAAACCAAGTGATCAGTGATACGCGCCAACTCCATAACGATAACACGTAAATATTGTACGCGCTTCGGAATTTCGACACCTATTAATTTTTCGACTGTCATGTGCCAGCCAATGTTATTGATTGGTGAGGAGCAGTAATTCATTCTATCTGTTAGCGGCGTAATCTGATAGAAAGGCCTGCGCTCTGCAAGTTTTTCGAAAGCACGGTGTATGTATCCGATAGTTGGTTCAGCCTCCACGATAATCTCGCCATCCATCTTCAGAACGTTCTGAAAAATACCATGGGTTGCAGGGTGTGTTGGCCCCAGGTTGAGATAGGAGTATTCCTTCTCTGCGGGTGTTACCGTTCCATTCGTGCTAATATTTTTACCTATATCCTCCATGATTATCTTCCAAACATTGCGTTGTCTTTATCTTCACGAGTTTGATCTTCCAATGGGTATTCTTTACGCATTGGGAATATTATCATCTCATCTACATTCAGAATCCGCTTCAAGTTAGGGTGACCTATGAAATTAACGCCGAAGAAATCATAGGTTTCACGTTCTAACCAATTTGCTGCAGGAAATACCGTAGTTAATGTCGGTGTTACCAGATTCTCCATGGGCAAATATATCTTGAGTCTTATTTGCTGATTAGCTACCAGGTTATGAAGCTGATACATCACGGCTATCTGATTCAGATCAGGATAATGAATTCCGCAAAGTGTTGTAAGGTATTGAAACTGTGCCGTAGGATGATTGTATAGATACCGAATGATGTCTACAACCTTTTCCTTTTTTAACGTGATCGTTAAAAAGTTATAGGGTGTTTCAATAAGAAGTACCTGATCTTCGTACTTCTCTTTAAGAATTGTTATAATATTATCGTGTTCTGTTACTTCGGGCTTATTCGATTCCATATTTATTAAGCATGGCCTTATATTCCGGAGAATCTCTCCTTCTCAATGATTCAGTTTCAACCAAGTGTTGTATTTTAATTATTCCATCAATAATTTGTTCTGGGCGGGGTGGGCAGCCTGGTACATAAACATCTACAGGAATAATTCTATCGATACCCTGTAAAACACTATAGGTGTCAAATATTCCACCGCTTGAAGCACAGGCTCCAACCGAAAGTACCCACCGTGGTTCTGCCATCTGCTCATATACCTGGCGAAGTATAGGACCCATTTTCTTAGCGATGGTACCCATAACCATTAACAAATCTGCCTGACGTGGTGAAAAGCTTAAACGCTCAGAACCAAAACGGGCAAGATCATAATGTGCGCCCATTGTGGCCATGAACTCAATGCCGCAGCATGAAGTAGCAAATGGTAAGGGCCAAATCGAATTTTTTCGGGCAAGTCCAACAGCTTTTTCAAGGCTCGTGGCAAAAAAGCCAGCGCCTTCTAGGCCATCTGGTCTCGCTGATACACTTACATTATTTAATGATACTGGTTCCATATTACTCCCACTTCAAAGCGCCTCTCTTTATTATATAGAAAAATCCAACTAACAAACATGCAATGAATACGATCATTTCAATAAAAATTGCAATACCATTCTCCTTAAGAAGATCCCTAAAGAGCACCGCCCACGGATACATGAATATTACCTCCACATCAAACAATACAAATAAGATGGCTACCAGGAAGTACTTGATAGAGAATGGTATACGCGCATTACCCCGAGGTTCAATACCGCACTCGAAAGAATCAAGTTTGATTTTACCCTTTCTCTTGGGACCCAGCATATGGGTAGATACCATGGTTAACCCCACAAAACCAGCCGCCACAAAAAACATTAGCGCGATTGGTAAATACTCCACTAAATATTGCTCATCCATAATGACTAGGGTAAGGACAAAGCCTTTTCGGCCTCAAAGATCAAAATTTTTTGGTTTTTACCTTCCATTTCGAAGAATCTATTTTCACTATTTCATAACAGTGTAAGTTTTAAATGGTTCTTCGTATACTATAAATCGACCAGCTCCAAGAAAAATAAATCTCTTGTAGCCAATGCCCCGAGGGGTATTTTTGGAATAAAATCTGACGGTATTAAAAAAAGATAGCCAGATCAACTGACCTGGCTACTCTTAATTTTGTTTTAAATCCGCTTGAAGTCCTAAGGCCAAAATTCACACTTTGCATAGTTCATAGATAATGCGCGAACCTACCGTATATTTTCCTGGTAAAATTGTAGGCGCGCATTTTAAGCGCGGCCTACAATTTTGTAGAATGTGATGCGCTTAACTTCCGCGCCTTTACCACCGCCCACTTAGTACAGGAAGGGGATACTCATATTTTATCTATTCGCAATCAATAACGCTTTAAACTATTTATACTTATTCGAATTCCTTTCCAAGCCTACATGGATAGCATGAATCCAATAATTTCTTATTCCTTCGCCGCCTGGAGGGCCATCACCTTTTTCTAAACTTACTATTTCATGCGTTTTTAAGTTAAAAAAAACGGAATAGAATTTACATATTTCGTCTTGCTTATCCATGCTCTCAACAACGATTATAAGTCCAAGATCAGCCCGCGTAGAGTTATAATTAACAACAATAGATTTTATTTTTTCTTTATCTATCGTGTAAGAATCATCCTCTATTATGCAGTTTTCACTTTTATATTGCTGATTTCGATCAAGCGATGTTTGTAGCTCTATTTCATATTTCGGAACATTGAAATACTTTATTATGCTGTATTTCTTAGGCTCCAACTTAAACATCTCATTCCATTCAGTAAAATATTTAAACGTCAATGATTTGCAAAGTGGGGTGCCATTTTTATTCAAAAATCCATTTTTATGGATTAGCCGGAATTCAGAGAAATCTAATCCAAAAAACACAACATTTTTCGCGCCGCTTACCTGCGCTGATGCAGCACAAGTAATCATAGCAAATACGGTTATTAAAAGTATGAGTCTCACCTTTCTATTTATTTTAGGTTCTTTTTAATAAATTTTAAAAACATATTTGCACTGCTTGTCATTGCAATTCTTATTCGAATAGGAACTGTTGGAGTCATGTAACTTAATTGTGCTCCCCTTACTCTAGGCACGCCAATGATAGCAACCTCTTTTCCTGCTTTATCTAGTATATAAATTTTCGCCATAAATGATGAATATTTTATAGGCGAACCTGTATCAACATGGGTAGGGCGAATAATCATTTTATATTCACTATCCGGATCATCAACATTAAAATTAAGCTCCGATTTTTTCATTTTTGATGCTAAAAATTCTTGATAATTGATCAAAAGGTTCTTTTTATCTTTTTCCCAACTGGCTTCAAATTCTTCTGGTTTATCCTTTTTGCTTTTGGCATACTTGATATACTCTTCTTCGCTTTCAAGTCCATCTACTGAAGTTTGAGACCAATCGAATTCCATCAAAAAGGATTTTTTACCTTTAAAAATAGAAGCATCACCTTTAATAAATTGAACACCTTCACCAGCAAACACCACCGTTGAAAACATGAAACAAAGGATTAACAAAGCATTTTTTTTCATAGATTTTATTTTTTAATTGTTGTGAATATACTTTTATAGTTTAAAATTTGAGTTTATAGAGATGGGTCTTATCCTGATATTTTGACATACCAGTCAGCAGGGTAATCTGTAAGGGTGCAATTAATGCGTTAGGGGGTTTCTGACTCATTAGCTCTTGATTATTACGTTTTCGTATAGCTTTTCGTTTCGCCTGGTTTGTTATGATTTCTGCTTCACTCTTGTCACAATATAATAAATATATTTTGAGTTACATTAAGATGCTGTACTTAATACATTCAAGAAATCAAACTTAAATAAACCAAAACTCTTTATCCCCATAATATGCTACGTTTATACTGGCAGAGGATGGCAATATCATTTATAATCTAACATGTCTAATTAATAACTCCTTTATGATATTTCCTGAGCAACTAATTTAATTTACTTCATGCTTGTATTTATTGGTTAAGCAAAGCAATTTACCTTAGATCGGTAAATACCTAAAAAAGTATGAGAGTAGAATTTGAAAAACTAGAACTAGTTCTTGAAAACAAGCAAGGCGTTTTCAGATATGACAGGAATACAAAAATTCTGTATGCTAGGTTTTGGGGAATCCCAAACAAAGATTTATTAAAAGAGCTTTTTCAGGCTATGATGGATTATGCTACTCAAAACCAGATTATAGGAGCAGTGTGTGATTTAACAAAGGTTACGGGCACTTTCACAAGTTTAAATTCATGGTTAAATTCTCATTTCTATCCTCACATGCTTTCTTTAGGATATAAATATGTTACCATGACTTCATCAAGCAATCCATTCACAATGTTTGCCTTGACCGCTTTAATTAATTTAACTGGGCCTAAGGGAATTGAAAATAAAATGCTTAGCAATATGGATGACTGCGAAAATTGGATCTATGACAAAATGGGGATAAAATCGCTAACAGAAGCTTAGCTTACCCAAATTCTCATACACTTCTTACTTAACATGAGCCCGTTCAAGATGCACATACTCAATTCAAGTAAAAAGCAATTCCAGCGCTCATAACATGCATTTGAATTATTATGCCTTGCGTTACTTAGAACGCAAGGCATAATAAACATGCACCTGATAGATGTAGTCTGATACATGCTATTTCGCAAACTCTACTTTAATTAAGAGATCTTCTTTCTTCTTTTTATAGGCTTCAAATACAAAAGAGGTTGGTGAAGTCTCTTTAATTCTTCTTGGTGTAAATTGATATATCTCCATGCCTTCAACATTACGTGTATCGAGGATAGAAATTTTCTTTACATCACCGGTTTTATCATTGATAGTATATGCGGTAAGAAATCCACCTGCACCATCGCGATGAACGGCTGGAACTTTCGTAACAGGAAGCGCAATGTTCTTTTCATTATCAAGGAATAGTAAGTAATGTTCTGTAGCTCCGGGGAAATAATAGAAAGACATTCCTCCAATGAAAGATCCTCCTCCACCGCCGCCAAACATCCCCCCTGATGCGGTCATGGGAGGAGATTGTTGACGCTTAGGAAGTTTTCTCATCCAAGCTAATTTTCCTGAGGCGTCAATCTTTGTAGCCAACATATCATTATAAAAATACGTGCTGGTAGTGGTAGTAGAATGCGTAGATGAGTTATAATGTGATCTTGTGATTACATAATGCTGTTCGCCAATAAGTAAAGTACTTCCATCGTCATTAACAATGATTTTACTAAGCCTCAAGTTTTCAAACTCAGCACGGTCTTCAACGTCTTTATCATCATTTTTACGGACTGTTCGGGAACTAGCAAATTGATTTAGAACATCAACCGGAATTTCATATGTTTTAAAATCATAGAGTTTATTATCCTGACTAAGTTTAAATAAGATCACACCATCGGCATTAGCAGCATTCTTTCCGATATTATAGAAACCGGCGCATGTCATATATCCTTTCGGACTTTCATTAAGTACTATTGTTTTAACAAAATTACCGACAAGCTCTACAGGTGTTGAGACTATTTTACCAGAAGATGAAATTTTAAGGATCTCTAGGTGATAATTTGGTTCATCTGATCCTTTTTTCCTTTCTTTGGTGGTATCATCATTATAAACACTGGTAACGATGTATGCATTTCCTTTTGAATCTACCGAATAATCAAGATTATTCATCTTTTTCTCAGTGTAAGGCATTTTTACTTTCTTAGTCCATATTTCATTTAAGCTAGGTTCAAATATGTGCAACCCTATCATGTCGTAATTTTTACTATCATCCTTGAACTCAGGCTTAAATCTGTATTGAATAGCTAATGTAGATTCGTTACTTGAAACATAGAAATCATATTTGTCTGATACAGACATACTAAAAAATCCTGACCTCCCCAGCGTTCCTGTCAGCTTCTCCTTTACTGATATAATTTTTCTTCCTTGCCCTATAAAAGTGCCTGCTTCAAAATCAATCTCACGAGCAAAAAGCTGCTCGTTTTCCCCATCCCAATACGAGTAGAATACATAGTATTTTCCTTGTAAGTCTGTAATTAATTCGATAACGAAATTCTTTGGAAAATCGTCATATAGCCTAACTTTAACAAAAGTAAGATTATCTGTATTGAGTTTTTGTAGATGAATTGTCTTACGATCTACTTTAATTGTAAGAAGCTCCTTACCTTTTGAAAAGTAATATTTACTTTCAGCATCAATAACACCATACGGCTTTCCGAGCGTTATTTTTGTCTTTGTCTGTGGGTAAGCAGCGAGGCCAAGGCATAGCAATGTGATTGTGAAGAGGGACTTTTTTACCATAAGAACAGTTTTATTAATTATTGTAAATTATGGTTATTACTGAAGAAATTTAATGGAAAAGGTTTAGATGTGACGCTCATGTATGTTTTGGGCTTAATCATATTTAAGCGAACGTAAGACAAGCTCACTTTCACTTACAATATCTCTACAAATAGTCTATATGAAAAAGATCATCTATATTACTTTCCCCTTCCTAGCCATACTCTCTATTTACTTTTTAGGACCCGCCCCTGTTAAACCTACGTTCGATATAGCTCAACCTATACTTCCTAAAGAAACAGTTGCCTTGGAGCAATACATTATCAAAAAAGAAAAACAACATAAACTAAAACCAGATAACGAAGCACGTATAATCTGGGCTGACAGCACAAAATCAAAAACACCCTATAGCGTGGTTTATATTCACGGATTCTCTGCAAGTCAGGAAGAGGGCGATCCTGTACATATTGACTTTGCCAAAAAATTTGGATGCAATCTTTTCTTAACCCGAATGGCTGATCATGGAATAGATACCGTTGATCAACTTTTATATTTCTCAGCCGAACGATTCTGGCAAGACGCTAAAGAAGCTTTAGCTATTGGCAAGACGTTAGGTGATAAAGTAATTATAATGAGTACCTCTACGGGGGGTACTTTGGCTCTAATGCTTGCTGCCGAATACCCTGATGATGTTCACGCGCTAATTAACATGTCACCCAACATTGCTATAAATGATGCAAATGCTTGGCTTCTTAACAACCCCTGGGGTTTGCAGATGGCAAGATTGGTATTGGGAGGAAATGTTCGCTCCTTTCCTGTCGACACGCTGGTCGATAAATATTGGAATAATCCGTATCGGTTAGAGTCTGCCGTACAACTCGAAGAACTTCTTGAATCTAAAATGAATGAAGAAACTTTTCAGAAGGTAAAATGCCCGGTGCTAACAATGTATTATTATAAGAACGAAGAAGAACAAGATCGCACTGTAAAAGTAAGTGCTATACTTAATATGCATAAACAACTTGGCACCCCTGATTCATTAAAAGTAGCGGTACCCATTCCGAATGCGGGAGCCCACGTGTTAGGTTCTCATGTCTTGTCCAAAGATATTGAGACCGTTGAGCATGAAGCAGAAAAGTTTGCTATAGAAAAGCTACGACTCGAACAGAAGCTATAATTGAAATCACTGATATTTAGCTGTACGCATTTCTTTATTATTATAACCGCTGAATGCATCCTCCATACACCATATAATATGTATGATGGGAATTCATAGTGCAAAATACTTTGTACAATTTATTCATTGAATTACCTTACTAGTCTTTAATTAATTTTATGTCCATGCCCTATAAAAGATTTGTATTACCCCTCCTGTTTATTTTGTTTAGTATCCAGGCATACGCGCAAAAATTGCCCGCGGGACCTCAAGTTTTAACCTTCTTTTCTGATGTTGATGATACTGAGCAACCTTATGGACTCTATCTACCTAAGAACTATGATGAAAATAAAAAGTATCCCCTCGTTGTCATGTTGCATGGTGCAGGATCAAATCATAGGTTATCCTTAAGAAGAGTTTTTGGGAAAAGTAATGCGCCTGGTGAAACCGATGTTGAAGCAACACGGTATTTCCCAGAGTGGAAAGATGTGGGCTACATTGTTGCATCACCTTTAGCCCGTGGCACTATGGGGTATCAAGGCATTGCTGAACAAGATGTTTACGATGTACTTACCGATGTAAAGAAGCGGTTTAATATAGATGAAGACAGAACTTACTTAACAGGGTTATCCATGGGCGGTGGTGGAACAATCTGGATAGGTTTAACACGTCCAGATATATGGGCAGCTTTATTTCCTGTTTGCCCCGCTCCCCCAAAAGAATCTGAATACCTCATGGGCAATGCGTTAAATATTCCGATGTACTTCCATCATGGTGATCAAGATAGCGCCGTACCAGTTGCCGTTTCGCGTGATTGGACGAAACGTTTGAAAGACCTTGGCGTGAAGGTTTCCTACATGGAGTATCCAGGCGTGAATCATAACAGCTGGGTGAACGCTTATAAAGATGAGGCTGTGTTTGAGTGGTTCAACAAATTTACACGTAATAAATTTCCTGATCGCGTAGTGTACAATACTAAGAATTATAAATATAGTAGCGCTTACTGGGTAAAGATTGACCAACTAACCCCTGGTACACTGGCTACTATTGATGCAAAAGTTACAGCACCTAATACTATTGAAATTAAAACAACATCGTTAGGCGGGTTTACACTTCAACTTAAAGATCATCCTAAAATAAAAACTGGTGAGCCAATTGAGCTTATCATTAATGGTGAAAAGAAAATTAAAGTACAAGATACTTCGGGCTCTTATTCGCTGATGTTACAAAATGGCAAATGGGTAGATGGTAAAATACAAGTCGCTACCGCATCAAAGAAAGCTAGCGCCGAAGGCCCCATAAGTGAGGCATTTGCTAATCGACATATTTACGTTTATGGAACAGGTGGCAACCCAAGCGATGAAGAGGTAAAAGCGCGAATCGCTATAGCAACGCATGCAGCCAACTTATCTGAATATAGAGGTGCTTTTTTGGGCAGGCTCATGATATTTCCACGCGTTCTTTCTGACAAAGACGTAAGACCAAGTGACATTGTAAGTTCAAACCTTATCTTATTTGGCACCAAAGAGACCAACAGTATTATTGAAAAATATAGTGATCGATTGCCCTTACAACTTAATCCTACGGCGAATGATTACGGCTTATTCTATGTTTTCCCTGTAGATAAACATTATGTAGCTATAGCATCAGGGCTCCCTTGGTGGAAGGGGACAGAAGCACTAGATTATAGGTTAATGCCCGCCTCGTTAACTTCTATTACCGAAGGAAGAGATTTTATACTTTTTAAGAACTCAGTTAGTAATATAATAGCTGAAGGATACTTTGATTTAAACTGGAAACTACAACCCGCAGATACGAAGAAGATTACTGACTCAGGAGTTGTTAACATTCATAAATAGTATACTATTTATAAGTTTCATAACACAGCACCAGACAATTCAAAATATTGAATATCCATCTAGGCAATTTCTTTACGTTAGAAACCGAATGATCATCACCAACAGTTCTGACAATTCTATACAATTCATAAAAACGTTATTTGAAACGGCTTTTGCTTTACCTGAAAGAGAGAATGGAAACAGTTGATCAGTTTGTTACAAGAACCGGAAATGCAGCTCTTGCTAATACAAGAAGATGGCGCTTCCATAGGTTTTATTATTTTATGGGAATTAGATAGCTTGTTTTACATTCAGCATTTGGTTATAGAGCCGATGCTACAATGCGAAGGTTATGGCAGTAAACTGATCTCTCAACTAATAAAAAACAGACGCAGACTTATCTTCGAAACCTCTTTTCCTAAGGATGACCTCACCATAAGACGTCTGCAATTTTATGAGTGGCTTAATATTTTTAACAAGGTTAGAATGGATAACTTTTTTATGGTTCATACAGAAAGGCATATGCATCAACTTAGAATATTTATAATGGGATATATGGTAATCAATTTGAACCCAGCATTTACATAAATAGATAGTATTAACTCCTTTTTATAAATATAAAATATCCAGGATACCATAAGCATCCTGGATTTAAATTATACAGCCAACCTATTTCTGTATCACCATTCGAACTACATGAACATCATGATTGGTTTGAAGACGATAGAAATAAATTCCTGATCCATGGGATGTACCATTCCATGAAATAGTGTGGGTACCTTTTTGCATCGTTTTATTTAACACGGTAGATAGTAGCTGACCGGTTACATCCATAACTTCTAGCTTCACACGACTATCATTTACTAAATGAAATTCGATGTTTGTTATATCGCTAAAAGGATTTGGATAATTGTGCGTAACCTTGGCATTCACTGATTCCAAATTTTCAGAACCAATACGTGCAGAGGAAACCTGAACAGAAGCATTACTTGGTGGGGTGAATACTTGGCCGGCGGTAATGATTCCTAGAAAACCAAACACAATTGATTGATTTGCAAGAATGGTTTGCGTAGTAGCTGCACTACGAATTTCATAATGATTACCAGTATGATTGGTTATAACTGCATCCCATATTGGTGTGAGTTCATGCGGACAATCCAAGGCAACAAGCCAATTACTTGTAGCAACAGGTGAATTATTAAATACCCTTACTTCGCCCTGAAAACCTGTTGACCATTCTACAATTGTCTTATATACAATTTGCAGCTGAACCGTTGTTGACGTTACAGAAATATTTACAGGAGATGAAGTTGTAACCTCGCCCTCATTATCTGTAGCACGCGTGGTAAGTGAATAACTACCGACACCAACGTTTGCCCAATTGAAAGTATAAGGACTTGAATTATCCGTTCCAAGAAGTATGCTTCCATTGTAAAACGCAACAGAAACAATAGCACCATCGGTATCTGATGCTGCTGCATTGATAGCGATGTTTGCCGGCGCATTGAATATAGCATTATTTGTAGGCAAGGTTATGTTAACTGTCGGTGGTTTATTACCTGTAACTGAAAAGCTTACTGAGGTAGAGGTTGTCACTGCACCTTCATTATCCTTTGCCCTTGCTGTGATGATATAATTACCAGTGGATACATTGTTCCAACTATAACTATAAGGATTGGAGTTGTCTGTTCCCAGCAAAACACTACCATTGTAAAAACTAACGGAAGCTACAGTTCCATTGGTATCTGTTGCCGTTGCGTTGATCGTAATATTAGCTGGAGCAATAAACGTTGATCCATTAACAGGCAGGGTTATAGATACCGTTGGCGCAGGATTAACCGAGCCGCTCACCACTTGTTCGCCTGCAAGGTTTTTACGCAGCACACCACCTTGACGAAGATTATTTACTATAGACAAAACATCTTCATAAGAAAGTATGGCATTTTTGGCGTGATATACCCAATCTGCTTTCATAGTAGTTGTTCTTACAGTTGTGGATGTACCGGTAATGTTTTGATAGATCCAGTTAGCAAATGAAATATTTACATCTGAGTCAGGTTGGTATTGGCTATGTGTAGCCACGAGTTGACCATCAATATAATATTTAACAGGCTGCCCTTCAATTACTGCATAGACAAGGTTGTGCCATCCTGCATAAGATTGTACTACTTTATCAAACGTTCTTGTTTCGCAGGTTTCCCACGTAGTGGTATACATGGTATTTTTTCTTTCATAATGCCATGCATCCCACGGTAGATATTCAAAATCACATTCAGAATAAAGATCGGCTTGGTTACAAGTTGCATAGCTATTGATGGTGTAAAATGTTTCAACATTGCCATCACCATATTGAGCGGGTGTATCGTCAAAGTATACACGTGCGGCAAACGTACCATTACGGTATGGAAAAATATCAGTCTCTATTCTTGAATGGCGCGTGTTATTTGGATTATTATCTGCCGTTGTGGCTACACCCATAATGGTGTTTGAAGGATTCGCCGGATCTGCAGAAAATGTAATGAGATCTTTCGAATATATAGCGCCTGAAGGTGGGCCACTCGGGCCATCAACAACGATCCAATTATTAATAACATGAAGGGCGGGATCTGTTGAGCTGCTGTATGAGAAATCATCAAACATCTCTGTCACAAAAGGAAGCAATCCGTCTGTAATTTTATTCTGGGGTGATTCTGTTGACTTACCATTGCTACTATACGCAACGGCTTTTAAAGTATGCTTTCCACCTGCCATGTTTTGCCAGTTATAGTTGTAAGGCGCTGTTAGGTCAGAACCTAATAAAGCTCCATTTCCATAAAACTCTACGCGCTGTATCGTAAAGCCAGCCTCGACAGATGCAGTAGCTGAAATAGTTAGTGTACTTCCGGGTATGAACACAAAATTATTAGCGGGTGAAGATATCGTTACTGTAGGCTTACCCTCGGTATTGAGATCCACACCTACTAACGCATTACCAACCACTTGCAGCAAAGGCTGTTGTTTGGTTACCTTATCAACATCCTGCGTGATTTCCCATATCATGGCACCGAGCAGTTCTTTTTGTTTTATATAATTAGTTTTTTCATTTAATGAAGTTTCATCATCATAAGTAATAAAACCACTTCCAGAATTTTTTAAAAGATACGGAACCTTAGATTGATCATCCCAATATCTTGTCCAACCATTTCCAATAAGCGGCGCTACATCATAGTAGGCTATGCCACCACCACCTTCACGTGGGGTTTGGTAGAGTGCTGAGTTATAAAACTCACGCCCATAAAAAGCAAGGCCCATAACAATTTGATTGGCTGGAATGTGAAGTGAATCAGTCATGTTTTTTACACCTCTGTCAACACTAAGATACCGATCACATATTTCCGGAGGGCCACAATACAAGGGTGCATTGTGAGCTGCATGAATTGAATACGCCCAGTCACCGGCATAGTCATAAGACATTAATCCAAACCAGTCTATATAATTTTTAAGGGTTGCAAAATCAACCCACGTGGCATAATACAAACTTGAATGTACAGCCATAGAGATTTCAAGATTTTTGCCTAATTGCGATTGTGCTGCTGTAAATGCCTGGCGCATTTCTGTAATTAGTGAAGTTAGATTTTGCCGATCCTCATTTCGATTGTTGTCGCCTGGATATTCCCAATCTATAGTTACGCCATCATAGCCATAAGTTTTACACCAATCTACAAGCGTCTTAATAAAAATAGTACGTGTTGAGGCAGATGCTGCCATGTCATGAAATCCGCCAGATTGAAGTCCACCGCCCATCATGATAATAAACTTTTTACCTTCAGCATGGGTGCGTGCTATTAAGTTTGGATTATGGTATGAACCTGTTTCGGTACTGATGCTACCATCGGCGCGCGGTCCGGCAAAACAATAAATTAAGTGTGTTAGATTTTGTAATACAATGTTCTCTGGCTTCAATACATAATCCTTTGTGTATGGATAAAATCCCGCAACGATAAGTTTCTCATACTGTTGTTGTGCCTTCAAGCTGAAAGCACAATTAAACATGCATGCTAGCAGAAGTACAGCTCGCATCAAGCTCCGTTTTATTGTCTTCATATTCGCGTTAGGTTAGGTGGATATGAAGTAAAAATCAACATTTGGAAATGGCTAGTCTCTTAAACAAGGGCTACAAAACATGCTACAGTATAAAAAAGAAGGGCTACATTTTACGGTAATGACATGAATGAGCGCATCAAAATATGAGATATTATGCAATGCAAGCAGTTAAGTTATTACGCTACCTGATTTTTAAGATATACGGGAAAGCTATTTTTATAGTGTTGTTATAAACTAGAATTGCACTCGATCTGTATCGTGAAAAGCAATAATTGGTAAGATCGTAATCTTAACTATACGTCGCTATACAGTGTTGTGATACATAGTCAAGTCACTGGATTGACTGCTCACCTTATTTAGAAATAGTAGTGAATGATGTGTGAGTACACAACCTTGAAAGGCTGCTATATATTCTTCGCCTCGACTGTGTTTATTCACCTACACCTAGAAGTAAGCTATTTGGCAGACAAATAATCAACCAGCTGCTTATTTGTGTAATCGGCCATCAGGGATAGATTAGTAAGTATATTTATAAATACTTATTCAAGCTACTTAGATTATTAAAAGCATCTCCCATTGTGTTATTGAAGTACACAAAAACTTTTTTTCCATCTTCCAACCACTGTTTAACATATTCAGCATATTCGAGTAAAAAATCATTCTCATAACTTCCACGGTATTTACCCGTTGGGCCATGAAAACGAACATAAACAAAATCTGATGTTGGATCCGTTAATGGTGTTGCTGAAGCGGGAATGTCATGTATAACAAGCGAAGCATTATAAGTATCTAAAAGCGCATAAACATCTGGATTATACCAGCCTCTATTACGGAATTCTACAGCAACACTCCATACGTTTTCCGGATCTGCGGTTTTTATTACATTTAAAAGCTTATCTAAATTATTAATATTCTCATTTTTTAAACTTGGCGGAAACTGTATAAGTAAGCAACCTTTTTTATGTCCCGCATAAGCTATGGTTTGTATAAAATGATGAATGTCTATTTCATCAAAAACCAGATTCTTGTTGTGTGTTATTTGTTTCCACAGTTTAAAAGTAAATCTAAAATTATCATTTACAGATGATGCCCATTTACCAACTGTAGTCTTCATAGGTACTTTATAAAAACTACTATTGATTTCAATGCTGTTGAAAAAAGTAGAATAATAAGTTAAGCGACTCGATGCCTGATGCTCTGGTGGGTATAAATATTTAGGAACTGGAAGCTGTAAACCACTTATACCTGCGTAATAGGAATTGGGTATGCTTTGGTTGTTCATAGATTAGATTATGTACGGTAGCATGTTTAATAAAATATCAAGAGTATAAAAATATCACACCAACTTTATACAATGCACATGTTTCCCTCAACGACTTTAAATAAATGAACCATTATACTAATGAGACCTTGCTCCCTGTACTTGTTGCTCTGTAAATGGCTTGTAATGAATGGATAAGCTTGAAACACAGTTGTTACTCCCCTTTATATTGTCGCAATTAGCCCGCTAAAGTGTCGCCTTTACCACCTGTGAAGGCTGTATTTAACTGCGCATATTTGTATTGTTAATTTGATATACAGACTGACAAACAAATTGTAAAACATTAATTTAATAACTATGGAAAATCTAGAATATAAAATCGTGATTTCCGCACCAGCAAAAACAGTGTGGGACACAATGTTACAGGAAGACACCTATAAGCAGTGGGTAGCGAAAAGCTGGCCCAACGCTGCTTACGAAGGCAAGTGGGCGGAGGGAGAAAAGGTAAAATTCGTCTGTGCCGGGCAAGGTGGCACACTCGCAGAATTAACTGAAGTTAAACCTTACGAAAGCGTTGTTGCACGTCATATCGCTATCATCAATTCCGACGGCTCAGAAGATCGCACTAGCGACTTTGCTAAGGGCTGGGTAGGAATTATAGAGGCATACAAATTTACGGAACAAGATGCTACGACCACACTAACGGTATCCATCGAAACTAATCCGGAATGGAAGAAGATGTTTGACGACGGCTGGCCTACCGCATTGCAAGAGTTGAAAAAATTAGCCGAAGGGCAACTTGTAGTTGTTTAAAGCTGTTGTTATAAGAAATGCGGGTAAGAACGCATTTCTTACTATTGGTAATCCAATTTATTATGAGTGATTCCCCTCACCTTAATACGGCGGTTCTCGATTTCAGAAGCTTAAGAATTTTTTTTCGTCTATAAGTAAAAATTCTGTATGTCTTTCTATCGAGCGTTGTAATCCCTATTCGATTGGAGAACAATGTTGCCTTGTATCGTTTGACCTTTGCTATTTGCGTGTATGGCAAGGCAAAATTAATTTGACTCGCGCTAGCTTTGATGGCTCGGAAGACAACAGAGTCACGTCCTAATTTTAATACTCCTTTTGTTCCTTGAAATGCTTGAAATATGCTAACATCATCTCGCCTCACCGTTTGCTCAAATGGAATCTCTATTTGACTGAACGCCGGCCAATTGATAATTATAAAAGACGTTATGAAACAAAGAAGATTTATTCTCATGGTTATCAAATTACTGAGCTGCACAGTCAGGCCGGAGGTTATGGTATAACAGGAAATGAAGCCAGGTTAACACGTCACTCTCCCTAACAAAAATAATATAGTACACAATTCATCCATTACTCACAGTAAATTTACACACGCGTTGGTGTCCTCTAGATTATTATTACAGAGTCTACACCGACCCTGATGGCAATCAACCTTAATAACGTATGAACAAATACGAATCATAAATTAATGAATGGACGTCTCATTAATAAGGCCTTTTAAAACATTAAAAACGTCGTCTTTCTGTCGGCCTAAGAGCTCATTAAATTTAATTGATGTAACAAATGCGTGTGTGAGCTTAACCTCATCATCTAATAAGTCAACTTTCTTTAATTCCGAAATTTTTACGCTGTAGGTTTTAAAGGGAGTTCTCTTCAACGTAATGTTCTCATCGTCCACTGTCACATAGGGTACAAAATTTAACCACAATGCATAGCTAAATAAAACAGCTGCCACTACATAGTACATAAATATTGGTATCAAACCGTCTAGTTTGTTTTCATAATATCTTATACCTCTTGACATGACTAGTACATCGTTCTTTAAATAACGTATCAAACAAGGGCCAATTTAGATTTACTGGTAGTGCGCACCTTTGATAG
The DNA here is from genome assembly GCA_964235605.1 of uncultured Cyclobacteriaceae bacterium. Lineage (GTDB taxonomy): Bacteria > Bacteroidota > Bacteroidia > Cytophagales > Cyclobacteriaceae > DATCRE01. The sequence goes on from CAXSCR010000003.1 coordinate 137,731, forward strand.
GTTTTATCAAAAAATATAATTTTTATTTGTAATGTTATTTTAAGAACGAAATACTAGTATACCAAGTATAAACAACAACCTAAATACTATTTTGTTTCTCTTAAATTTGTGTTCCATTCATAATTTAATCTAATAGCAAAACGTTTTAATAAATCACGGAAGAAACTTCCGTGCGAGAGGGTAGAGGCGCACCGTCTACTCGATTGTGACTCGTACCTTTTACGCTACTCATTTATTTTCACAAATATCTGCATTACCCCTTTTGAATTTAAGTCATAAAAATTCTCAACTATAAGACTGTCGCCTGCTTGGGTGAAGTTATAGTCATTGTAGTCCGTACTAGAGGATAAAGTCCAACGAAGAGAAATTTTGTCTGATAGTATTTTATAGTAATATGGCCCAAATCCATTTTTTGGTCTTAAGCATCCATTTGTCATCTCGAGTCCTCGATCAAGTTGAACATAATCATGTTCACTTACTACCAAAAAAGTAAGGGTGTCCGTCTTGGTATTAATGTCAACCCATTTTCCCTTCAACTTTGTCTGCATTACTGAATTCTCGTCAGCACAATCGAGTAGCGAGATTACAAGAATAAATAGGAGTCCGAGATTCATTGTCTTTACTATGTTTATGACCAACTAGTCCAAAGGCATGTGCCACAACTACTTCATTTATACACCAAGCGAATATATATATTCCATTTATTCTAACTAACAAGATACATATATCTATTATATCAAGAAGGTTTTAAACACCTTTTAAAATCAAGATGATGATTGATTCCTATCTTTCCTCATTGATCTTCAATCCATTCATCTTTTTAAAGGGAAACCAGTCACCTAATAACTTTAAAAATTCCCCTTATCCATCTCCTCCACTGCATAATTAGCGGCCCTCGCCGTTAACGCCATAAAAGTAAGCGAAGGGTTTTGTGTACCTGTGGATGTCATGCAAGCGCCATCAGTGACAAACACATTTTTGCATGCGTGAAGTTGGTTCCAGTTATTTAATAAAGATGTCTTAGGGTCTTTGCCCATGCGTACGCCGCCCATCTCATGAATATCTAAGCCAGGTGCTTGTTTGCTGTCACGCGTTATGATGTTTATGCAACCGGCTTTTTTAAGCATTTCAGTGCCTTGCTCAAAAAAATCTTGTACTATCTTCTCATCGTTGTCATCAAAGTCAACTGAGGTAATTAATTGTGGTATGCCCCACGCATCTGTTTTATCTGGACTTAAACGAACATGATTCTCGAATTTAGGAATGGTTTCTCCTTGCATCATCATGTAGACGCTCCAAGGTCCGGGCTTTGTCATTTCGTTTTTAAACGCCTCACCAAATTTATCTGATTGTCTTGACCAATCTTCGCGACCGGCGGAGTAAGTGACTATGTACCCACGTTTAAAATCCATTTCTTGTTTATAAACATTTCTGAATGAAGGCATGAGGACCATTACGGGTCTTCTGCCCGAAAAATATTGATCTTCATAACCTTCAAAGGTTGCTGTAATGGAGCCACGATAATTATGGAAAGCAATGTAGTGGCCTAGTAAACCATTATCATTTCCCAAGCCATTGGGAAAACGATTGGATTTTGAATTCAATAAAATGAGATTGGTATTTATAGCAGCAGCATTAACAAATATAATGCGTGCATAAAATTCCATTTCTTCTTTTGTGTTTGCATCAATTACACGAACGCCAATTGCTTTTTGTTGTTTCTCATCATAGATAATTGAATGAACAACAGAATCTGTACGAAGCGTAAGGTTTCCTGTTTTATTTGCCCACGGCAATGTGGAGGCGTTTGAGCTGAAGTAAGCACCATACGGACAACCACGATAACATAAGTGGCGTGCCTGACACTTACCACGCCCTTGTTCTATATGAACAGCACTAGGCTTTGTAAGATGAGCACCACGACCCATTACAACGGGCCTGTCTTTATAATTTTCTAGAATTTTATCTTTGATATGCTTCTCAACGCAATTCATTTCAAAAGCAGGCTGCACTTCGCTATCAGGCAGATTTTCTAAACCATCACGATCACCACATATACCTGCAAACAACTCAACGTGCGAGTACCAAGGCGCCAGGTCATTGTAAGAAATGGGCCATTCGACTGCGAAGCCATCGCGCGCAGGCGCTTCAAATTCAAAGTGGCTCCAGCGTTGTGTTTGTCGTGCCCAGGTGAGTGACTTGCCGCCTTCCTGATATCCACGAATCCAATCAAAAGGTTTTTCTTGAATGTAAGGATGCTCATTGTCCTTGACGAAAAATTGTTTTGTTGCATCATCAAATGCGTAACATTTACCTATGATGGGGTTTTCTTTTCTTAGTTCTTCAGGAAGGTCACCACGATAGAGAAAGTCCCAAGGGTTTTGCATGGCTGTAGGATAATTGCCGTGTTTCAAAGACCTTCCGCGTTCTAGTAACAATGTCTTCTTGCCTTTGTCACATAATTCCTTCGCTGCCCATCCACCGCTTATACCTGAACCAATTACTATAGCATCGTAAACTTTCCCCTTAGCTTTTTGCGACATTATGTTATTATTTTTAGGAAGTTATAAACTTCGTTGTGATTTAAGAAGATGCTGGTAGGATTTTCGGCGATTTTCCAGTTGTACAGATTGATCGACTAGTTTACATTTACAAGCGAACTAAGAAAATGAGGAAGAGATTTAGAAAAAATATGCGCTTAGCAAGGGTTGTTATCTACAAAGAAACCCTACTTGATTTTAAAGAGCATTTCTGGACTTTCATTGGTGCTTTTACTGGTATAGCAGCTATTGGATACTTGAACAGCACCTACATAGATGTGCATGATAACATTTTCCTTATCGGCTCATTCGGAGCATCTTCTGTGCTTATTTATGGTGTAATTAATAGTCCGATGGCACAACCCAGAAACCTGATTGGGGGCCATGTAATTTGTGCTTTTACGGGTGTAACGTTATATTTTTTGATTCCTAATCTTTGGTTTGCTGCTGCGTTGGCTGTAGCCTCTTCCATAGTCTTCATGCAAATTACGAAGACACTTCATCCACCAGGCGGCGCAACGGCACTCATTGCAGTTATAGGCTCTCCTAAAATACACGAACTAGGATACCTCTATGTACTTAGTCCGGTGTTAAGTGGTGTGGCTATTTTATTGGTGGTGGCGTTGGTGTTTAATAATATCACTTCACATCGCAGCTATCCTAAAAATAAACATTGGTATCGTGTCTGGAAAAGGAGATATCTACATAAGAAGAATTTATAGGGGATGAAATTTCATTCAATTATATTCTGCCAGAATCGCCAGACGAGGTCTCTCACCTCGGTCTGTGTCCTCCCAGACCGAAAGGATGTAAACCCCAGCTCAATAATGAATATATAGCGTTAAATATGTGACAGCATCAATACATCCCGCGAAATCTGTAATAGGTCTGTGAGGACACAGACCTTGGATATGGTTTTGAGATTTAGACACTTCAAATGTAAATAAGGATAAATCTCAACTTAAAATAGCCCGGCTCGCACCATTCTAATCTGCCGTAACCTCTGGAGCAGCAACTTTCTCTTTGCTCCCAGCATATAGCTCATACTCTAACAAGCGGCAGTCGATTTGGCTTGTGTAGAATTCTATTCTTCTGCTTGCCTTGAGTCCGATTTTTTTGGCGAGGTCAAGATTACCTGTGAAGATATATCCTGTATAGCCTTTGCACTTCTTCTTTAAAAAATCACCCATACGGGCGTAGGTTTCTTCAAGCTCAGTTACTTCTCCTAATCGCTGGCCGTACTCTGGATTAAAATAGATAACACCAGATTCACCTTGCGGGACTGATGTTTCTTCAAAATCACATTCTATAAACTCAATGTAATTTTCAACGCCTGCATTAGCAGCGTTGATCTTTGAGATATTAATAGCATCATTACTTATATCTGAAGCAATAACTTTTAAACCTGGTATGTCTACGATTTGGTCTTTTAACTTTTGAAATTCGGCATCATACATTTCGCGGTCATAACCCAGAATATGCATGAAAGAATAGTTATCACGAAACAAACCAGGCCTTCTGTTCGTGGCCATTAGAACGGCTTCGATGGCAACTGTACCTGAACCGCACATGGGGTTTATGAAGTTCGACTTACGATCCCATTTTGTCGCTAATAATGTAGAGGCCGCTAGTGCTTCTAACATGGGTGCTTGACCCGGAATTTTACGGTAGCCGTGTTTAGCCAACGTGTGGCCCGATGTATCGATGAATACTTCAGCACGATTCTCTTTCCAGTATAAATGGATTACCGTTCCATCCATTTCTGATCCGGAGTCCGGACGCTGCCCTGTTTCCCTTCTAAGTTTATCCGCAATAGCGTCTTTCACTTTTACATTAACAAACAACGGATTATTAACGGTATAATGATCAACGTGACTTGTTACTGATAGATAACCATCTTTGGGTATCAATGCTTCCCAAGGGAATGCAACCAAGGTATCATAGACATGCTCTGGACTATTGGTATTGAATGATTTCAAGGAATACAACACCTGGCTTGCGCAGCGCAGTCCCAAGTTCAATCTTATACAGTCTTTCAATGTACCATTTAGTTCAACGCCAGTTGCAAACTGGCGTTCAACGGTAAATCCTAGTTCTTCAACTTCTTGTTTTAAAAGTGCCGATAGGCGCTTGTTGCAGGTAATTATAATGCGGCTCGAATTTTCAAATACTTTCACACCGCAAACATAATTAATAAAAAGCTGATTCGAACAATGAAGCGGGTGTGATGATAAAGCAAAGAGGACGCGTGCTATGCCAATAAGAAAACAACTTTCGATGGGTGGGGGATATCTTAACTCCTTTCATTATAAGGAACATTGCCTATGGCTACCAGGTAATAATATAAGTACAACTGTCGCCCCCATTTAAACGCGTTTCGCTAGATGAATCTAGTTGAACATCAAATATAAATGATGTGGTCGGAACAAACTTTTTTACAAGTGTACTGATTATGCCGCGATCGAATTCACTTGGGTATGGATTTTTGCAAATCATGACGGCAGTTCGTTTACTATCATCATACTCTTTTAAAGTATAATGACCGATCTCGCCACCTCGGTGGTTGAGATGATAGGCTACATCAATAGAAAAAAGTGCTTTTTGAAGGTTATCTATTTCGCTAGGGAAAATAGCATTTCCGGGTATCGCCTCGCCTATGGCAAAAAGCGTATGCATGCCTAATTCTTCCGAAATTTCCTTAAAAGCATCCAACCAGGCCTGTTGACTATACCATCCTGCGGAATGTGGCGCTAAAATACCATGCTTTTCCATAATTTTAGTACGCGTTGAACGCCCAGCTTCTAAGGCATTAACAACTGCCAATACAGTTTGACCATTTACTTCAACACCATCCTGAAAAGGAATAAATTGCGCCATAAGTAATTGAAATTCAATCTCAAAATACGATTATAATTGAAAAGATTGAATATATGTAGGTTTTTGAAACTCAATACCTACTAAGTCCAACCTAAAAATTATACTTTTAGCTAAAATTATGGACTTAAAAAACGCCGCTCCCACTGATTTCTTGAGGTCCATCCTAGAAAGTCCGAAAGGTGTTGTGATTTTTAGTTTGGATAAAAACTACCAGTACACAACTTTTTCTGAAAGCCATAAAGCTGAAATTAAAACAATTTGGAATGTTGAGATTGCCGTTGGCGTGAGTGTGCTCGCGGTTATACTAAATGAAGTTGACCGTGAAAAAGCCAAAGCCAATTTTGATAGGGCACTTCAAGGTGAATCTTTTGTATTAATAGAAGAATATGGCGATGTAGACCATCAGCGTATTTTCTATGAAAATAGATATGCACCTGTAAAGGATGATGAAGGCAAAATAATCGGTGTCTCTGTTTTTGTGATCGATGTCTCTGAACTGAAACAGGTTGAGAATGCCTTAAAATTAAGCAAGCAAAGACTTCGATTAGTACTAAAATCTATTCCTGATTCCATATTCAGAATTAATACAGATGGAACCTATCTCGATTCCTTAACTGAACTAAGCAATGGCGATCCATCCCCCTTGTTAGGGAAAAATATTTCAGATAAGTTATCGCCTAAGATATCATTGCAATACAAAAGGGCTATTAAACAGTGTCTGTACTTACAAACTATTCAAACGCTAGATTACGAGATATTAAATAATGGTTTACAACAAACCTTAGAGGCTAGATTCATACCTTTTAGCCAAGAAGAAGTACTCGTGTTAGTAAGGGATATTACATCCCAAAAAAGAACCGAACTGGAAATATTAAAACTTTCTTTAATAGCTGAACACACCGTTAACGCCGTTATCATAACCGATGCAAGTGGAAATATTGAATGGGTTAATGAAGCCTTTACGCGAATCACAGAATATAGCTTACCTGACGTAATTGGTAAAAAGCCTGGGTCAGTTTTACAAAAAGAGGAAAGTGACCCCGTGTTGTGCGCGTATATGCGCGAAAAAATTAAAGCTAAACTACCCTTTATTGTTGAAATCATAAATTACACAAAATCAGGAAGGAAATATTGGGTGCATATAAATGCACAACCTATCTTCGAACATACAGGGTTAGTAACTAAATTCTTTGCCATTGAAACTGACATTACCGAGAGAAAAATGGCAGAGATTAAAATTGTTGAACAGAATACCAGGCTGACTTCAATTACAGAAAATCTGACACGGAAGAATGAGCAGTTAGAGGAGTTTACACAAATCGTTTCCCATAACCTTCGCTCTCCGATTGGCAATATCAGCGCGTTAATTGAACACCTGCATTCAACACAAGACGAAAGCGAACGGCTGGACATCATCAACCACCTTAAGCTTTCTACCAAGTCAATCATGTTAACTTTAAATGAATTGAACGATGTACTGAAAATAAAATATGCAGGGCACATAGTAAGAGAAGTCATTGATCTGCAAAAGGTCTATGAAAAAGTAAAGGGAATGCTGTTATTACAAATTAATGAAATTAAGGCAGATGTAACCGCTGACTTCAAAAACGCACCAATTATTTTATACCCTCCAATTTACATTGAGAGCGTTATACTTAACCTACTAAGCAATGCATTAAAATATTTTTCTCCAGATAGAAAAACGTTAATTCATTTCGAATCCTGGATTGAAAATAATTCGGTTATGATGAGCGTTAATGATACAGGATCAGGGATTGATCTTGAGCGATACGGCCACCAGGTCTTTAAATTAAGGAAAACTTTCCATCGGCATTCTGAAAGCCGTGGTGTTGGGCTTTTCCTAATCAAGAATCAAATCGAAACAATGGGTGGCGAAATAACGATTAGTAGTGAAGTGAATATGGGAACCACCTTTATAATAAATTTTGGAATCGACAGCTATGAAAAATAAAAGTATCTGTGTAGGCATCGTAGATGATGATGACACTTTTCAGTTTATCACATTAAAAGCAGTAAACTCTATTGCTTCAGATAATACTGTATTACCATTTTCAAGCAGTATTGATGCGCTGAAATTTCTTAAGAAGAACGCAAAGCTTCCTGATCTTTTACCCGACCTATTACTGGTGGATATCAATATGCCTGTAATAGATGGGTGGATGTTCCTGGAAGAGTTTCATTTATTTCAAGACAAAATAGCTAAGCAAATAGATATTTACATGGTTAGCTCCTCAATAGATTTTAATGATATTGAGCGCGCCAAGCAAAATAAAAACATTCTTGAGTATTTGACTAAACCCATCTCGAACGAAAAATTTAAGGAACTACTAACAAGAACAAAGCGTTAAAACGATCCCCTCTAATTGCCAAGCATGGATCTATCACGATTTCAGGAACAGTCAAAAAATAAGTCTGTTGAAAACAAAAAGTTTTTATTGGGCTTAAAGAAGAAAGATGCACGTAAAGTTGACGACACCTTTCACGAAACACATGACGAAGTTTTTGAAGAACTCAATTGTTTAGAATGTGCCAATTGCTGTAAAACTACCAGTCCTATATTTTATCAGAATGATATTGAGCGTGTAGCGAAATCACTACGCTTAAAACCTGGCGAATTTATAGATCGATACTTACGCATAGATGAGGATAAAGATTATGTTCTACAATCTTCACCTTGCCCCTTTCTTGATTCAGATAACTATTGCAAAGTTTACGACGATAGACCTAAAGCCTGTCGTGAATATCCACATACCGACCGCAAAAAGATGGTTCAAATCATGGACCTTACCCACCAAAACACCTTGGTATGCCCAGCTGTTTTACAAATCGTGGAACGCTTGAAATCGCTTTTCAAGTAGTTGGTATTGGCCTAAGGTTAACAATCGGCTAGCCACAGCAATTTACCATTCAATACCAAAATACCTGCTTAATAAGCTTAATAATGGTTTAGGGTTCAATAATTTCTAAGTATCTTATCTTTAATTCCTGGCCACACGAACAGATCATCAATACGTAACGGACTTTCGGTCGTGGATTGTGGAGTTTAAAAACTAGTCATGATTTGGAAACATAAAATAAGGCTGCTATACGCCTTAATTTATTTTAACGTTATAGGAATAACGAATGCTGGCACGGATCCAGGATTGAAGTTTATTGAAAACAAAAATCAATGGCCTTCACCAATCCATTTTTCAGCAAAGATGCCTGGTGGAAATATATTTCTTCAACCCGGGCGATTCAGCTACTATGTATTTGATGCACAGAAGCTGCATGATATACATGAACAGAACCATACCAATAGCGAAGTTAACCAGTCCTACTCCGACAATAGTATTAGAGAACATCTTTTGTTTGTAGATTTTATCGGTTCAAATAAAGATGCCATACCTCAACCTATTGGTATGTTACCCACATATTATAATTATTTTATTGGGGGTGACTCTAACAAATGGGCACACGGCGCAAACTCGTATACAGGCGTACTATACCAAGACTTTTATGAAGGCATAGACCTCAAAATCTATTCTGTTAACGAAAACTTTAAGTATGATTACATAGTAGCACCGCTAGGCGATCCAACGAAAATTCTTGTTCGTTATTCTGGTGCTGACAACATTTACCTAGATAATGGAAACCTATTTTTAAAAACATCTTTAGGTGATATAATTGAAAAACGTCCTTATGCTTATCAGATAATCAATGGAAAAAAAGTTGAAGTCGTTTGTAAATATGTTTTACAAGGCAAGCAAGTTTCGTTTCATTTTCCCGATGGCTATGACGCGTGCTATGAATTAACAATTGATCCCGTTCTTATTTTTTCCACCTATTCAGGTTCTAGCGCAGATAACTGGGGAAGTACAGCTACGCCGGGAGAAGGTGGTAAACTGTATTCTGCTGGTGTTACTAATCCAAGTAGAGGCGGTGGTGCGTTCCCTGTAAGAGGAGGGCCATTCCAAACTGCTTACGCTGGCATGTACGACATAGGAATTTTAAAATATGACTCTGCAGGCAAGACGCTTCTGTACGCATCTTACCTGGGTGGGGACGATTCTGAATCACCGCATAGTTTGGTTATGAATTCAAATGAAGAGTTAATTGTATTTGGCACCACCAGTTCATACAATTTTCCTACAACAACAGGTGTTATAGATAGAACATTTAACGGTGGTACGCTGGTGGCACATGTTGTAATGTATACCAATGGTTCTGATATGTTTGTAGCGCGTATCAGTAAGGATGGTAAGAGCCTATTATCTTCCACCTACCTTGGTGGATCTAATAACGATGGACTCAACCCAATTGAGGGTGGTCTAGTCCGAAATTATGGAGACCAACTACGTGGCGATGTTATAACCGACGAACTTGGAAACATTTACATTAGTTCAGTGACTTCTTCATCAGACTTCCCTGTCACGAAAGGACTCGATACGTTATATAACAATGGCGGCACAGATGCCGTGTTAGTAAAGTTAAATCGTGAATTGACAAATATAATTTGGGGTACTTTTCTTGGTGGTGACGGAGCAGACGCTTCGCATACACTTAAGCTAGACAAGGATAAAAATGTGTTCATTGCGGGTGGTACCAATAGCACAGATTTTCCGGTAACTGATGAAGGCTATCAAACAACAAATGCAGGAGAGGAAGACGGCTGGATTGGTAAAATTAAGAATGACGGAAAGGAGATCATTTCTGCTACCTACACCGGAACTTCTGAATTTGATCAAATTTATTTTTTAGATATAAATGAAGATGAAGACGTTTATGTTTATGGACAGACTGCCGGTAATTTCCCCGTAACTACCAATTCATTTAAGCCAGGAAGCGGACAATTTTTACAGAAGTTTAAAAATGATTTATCTAGCTCAATTTTTTCTACTGTCTTCGGATCTGGTAGCGGCATACCCGATATCTCGCCTACAGCTTTTTTAGTAAATGAATGCAATAATATTATCATGGCCGGATGGGGTGGTGACATAAATAGTAACCTCGGCTATTGGCCAAGTAGTACCCACGGAATGCTTACAAGTGAGGATGCCTACCAATCAACCACCAGTGGTTCAGACTTTTATTTCATTGTATTAACAGAAGATGCTAGCCAACTATTATATGCAACCTACCTCGGAGGCAGTGATTCTAAAACGCATGTTGACGGAGGTACCAGTCGCTTTGATAAGGGAGGTATAGTGTATCACGCCGTATGTTCAGGATGCGAATATTTAAATGAAACAGGTCACTCAACCTCAGACTTTCCAACTACCGACGGCGCCTGGTCAGCAACAAACAATAGCACGAATTGTAATAACGCTGCTTTCAAATTTGATCTATCAACATTGAAAGCCCGCTTACAAACCAATACTACAATTTTTGACATGCCTGGTTTCAATAGGGTATGCATGCCCAATTTGATTGTATTCGAAAATAAATCTATCGGTGGAAAAAAATATGAATGGGACATGGGTGATGGAACTACTAAATTGTTACTAGACACCAATTACTTTGAATATGAATATGGTGCCATCGGAGATTACGTTGTTAAACTAAAAGCAATTGATGAGGGCACATGCATAGGCACAGATATAGCGTCAACAGTGGTGCATGTATATGAGCCTAGAGTTACAATTCAGGATGATCAGGCGCTTTGTTTTGGTACGCCCTTTTCACTACAGGCATATAATAGCGACAACAATAGTCACAACGATTATTTTAACTGGACTACCAACAATAATTCATTTGAATCACATGATTTCAATTATACGCACATAGTAAATCCACCAGAAACAACTGAATACTATGTTACTATTACTGAAGGGGAAGGCTGCATCCATAAAGAGAGCGTACAACTCACTGTAATTCCAAACGTTGAGTTAGACTTTGAATTTAAGCGTCCAACAGATTGCTTTTCACGACCTACCATTGAGCTTAGAACTACCTTAAAATCAGAAGATGCCGATCAAATATTCTATGACTTTGGTGACGGCCAAACATCTGATGCAGATGAAGTAGAACACACCTACACTTCTGATAATACCTATCATGTAAAACTAGTTGGTACCCGTGAGTTCTGTGTTTATGAAAAAGGAATTGATGTACCGATCTACACCATAAAAGTACCCAACGTTATTACCCCTGCACAGAAAGAAAAGAATGATACATTCACAATTCAATATGGCGATGTAGCTGGCGCTACCCCAGCTAACTATGGATTAAAAGTATCTGTTGTAATCTACAATCGCTGGGGCCGACCGGTTTATGAATCAGAAGATTACAAATATGATTGGGCAGCAGAAGGACTTGCAGGTGGTGTTTACTTCTACGATGTTGAGATAGAAGGCCGCTCAAGTTGTAAGAGTTGGATACATGTAATTAAGTGATTCAATAATATCATGATTCGTGACTATTCAAGGTGCTGTAGTTGTGATGATCTGATTCACAACAGAGATTGGACTGTTGAAATAATAAGATAAGAATTACGTGAAGACAACCCAGAAATTCCATTTAACTCAAACAAAATATCACATATCCAGGTCTGTGTCCTCACCATAGCCGTCAACCTAAGATGAGTCTCAGAGGGACGGTATATTGGTAGCCTGGAATTTCATAGAGATATAAGTCCTGTAGGAACGGTATATATCGTACCTACGGCACTTATTTTTCCTTATAATGTTATGATCTACCGATATATCATCCCTACGGGATTTTGTTAGGTTACGTCTACTAGTAGAAACACAGACCGTGATTATGGTTTAAGATTTAGACACCTCAAAACATGATACTATAACCTTTTAACCCTTGCCCATATCCATGGTCTGTGTCCTCACAGACCTATTACAGCCTCCGCAGGATTAATGCTCTATTGTTCATTCAAAGCTTGTGTCGGGGTTTCCTTTCACAGTCTGTGAGGACACAGACCATGGTGGGAGGACAATTTGTACAATGCGCGATATCGGTAGTTTGACTAAATGGAATTTCATCACCCGTTCAGCTCCGTAGGAGCTTACTGTTTATAGAAAACAATGGACATTTTTTTCGCTCCATAGGAGCCTCCTGAAAACTACCTCTATTTGTGAGAATTAACGTAACACATATTAGGTGGCTCCCATGGAGCCTGATCTATTAAATTATAATTTTCTATAAACACGATGCTCCTCCGGAGCTAGAGCAGAAGGTAGCTTAAAACTTATAGTATAATTATTTATTGTCATTGTGTCCACCAACTATTGCCGACACTAATCATGATACAGTTTTAAAAACCCAACCTTATTGGTGCTGCATTCAATTAACACAATTTCTACCCACGATAACAAATCGTTTTATAAGGACAATTTGTACAATGCGCAATATCGGTAGTTTGACTGAAAGGAACTTCAGGGTTGAAGAGCTCTTGTAGCAGTGTCTCCAGGGACAATTGAAATTCGGGGAGTAAATGACTTACGCTCTTTAAACGTTCATGGTTTAATTTTAAGCCGAATGGCTCATCTCCGAATAAAGTATTTCTGTTAAAGAGTCCAGCATTTATTCTTTGATCGGTCGCATATAAATGATTTGCTTTGTAGAGCAGCGCATAATATAAAGTTTGGAAGGCGGCTTTATTTAATTCGCCTTCTTGAACAAATAGAGATGCAAGTCCGCCTCTAATTTCAACTTTATCTTTACCGGTTTTGTAATCTATTACACGTACATCATCGCCTTTACGATCAATGCGGTCGATAATACCTTTTATCATTACGGACTGTTTTTTACCCTCAGTAAAGACCGGTAATAAATGGGTAAGGCCGCCACGTTCTACACCTTCAATCTCAAAAGGTGCATAGGCAACATCCTTTTCTATTATACGATCTGCAAATTGCTTTACAACTTCTCGTACCACAAGACGTTGACCATCGTAGTCAACGGGTTTATCAGGATCAAGCTTGTAGGTATCAATGAAAACTTTATCAATCAACTGTGGGATAACTTTTTTATGCTCTTCAAGGTCGGCTGCTTCAAGGAAAGTTTTGCCCGTACGTACTTGAATGGTTTCGTAAAAGAATTGCATGACTTGATGTACAAAACTTCCAAGAATCCGCGCATCGAGATCTTCTTCAACCTCTGAAGCTTCTCTGATGTTGGCAACATGCCGCATATAAAAGCGAAGTTTGCACTCAAGATAGTCAATAAGGTTGGTGGGATAGAAACCACGACCCGCAGGATGTCCTTGCAAAAACATGCGCAGTTTGCTTAAGACCTCTGCATCTTTTATTACTTCAACATTTGTAATTGAATTGGGCTGCACCGGATTATGAAGAATTTTCTTTTTTATATCCCAACCTGATTCATACAATACCTGCTGTAGATATCGACTCATCTCTCCCTGCCCTAACACATCCGTTTCAGAATTATAGAAAAGGAAAATGTTTTCAGCGCGTTGCATAACCCGGTAGAACAAATACGCATAAATAGAATCTTGATGTTCTGGGGTTGGTAAGCCGTAGGCTTTCCTAATATTAAAAGGAATATATGACCCTTTACCTCCGCCTGATGGTAACGCACCTTCATTTAACGAAAGGATAAAAACATTTTTAAAATCAATGTTACGCGTTTCAAGAACCCCCATTACCTGAAGGCCTTTTAGTGGTTCACCTGTAAATGGAATTTTTTGCGCCCGTACCAGCTGTCGAAAAAGTCGCAGGAAAGATTTTAATGCATCACGCTCAGTAGATTGAATAGACTTGCCAGTTATTGCAATTGGATCTTGCGGTTGCTGATCAAGTACCTCTTCTACACGATTTATGAATTTTATGAAATGAAAAGAATATTCTTTATCGAATTCAGCAATGTTATCAAGCAACCCTATGTGCATTACAATTTGCCGTAGGTATTGGGTAATAGATAAATCGCCTGACGGCGAAAATAATTCTTTAAAGATTAGTTGGTGTAAAACACAATCTGATTGTAGCCAATCTGCTGCAATGTAAACTCGGTTGTGTTTATTAATATCTTTACGCTTTTCATTACCAGACCTTGCATCAGCAGCAACAACATATGGATGACCTAAAATTGCCAGAACCTGACGGTGATTAAATTCACCACTACGCTTATTGATGTGAAGTTCAACAAGTAATTCTATCAGATTAAAAAGTGGTGTACTACTCAGCGGAAACCCCATAGTAACATTGAGGGTCTCTACACTCGCCGAAATTCCGTGCAACACGGGTAACATGAGTTTTTCATCAGGCAATACAATCAGCGTTTCTTCAGGAGTGATACCTTTCGCTAATTGTTCCTTCAGTATCTGCGACATTAATTTTGCCTGACCTACGTGTTGCGCAGCGCCTAATACATGCACTGTTTTCTGGGCTTTGAAGTTAGAAGGAATATCAGACGAGAAAGTCTTACCTAATATGGGGTGTTTTTGATACTCACGAAAAAATGATCCCGCTTCTTGCGTGTTGTTGTTTACATAATAGGTATCCAGATCCCAATGAACTTCTGCGTTTTGCTCTGTAACAAAAAAAGAAACTATCTCCTCCTCTGCTTTGGTGAACGCATTAAATCCTACAAAATGAAGTTTATCTTCTGCCTTATAAGGCGATTTAATTTTTCTAGAAACAATGCCTTCCGCGACTGCGCGATGCAACATGCCTTCATATGCGTGTCCTTCTTGTGCTAATTGCTTTTTAAATTCAAGATATACATCCGGAAGTTGTCTCCACAAGTGAAGGAATTTCTTCTTGTTGGTAGATGAGTGCTCATCAAAATTGTTCCAGAAACTTTTTAAGAACTCAAGTTGCTCAGGCGTTAGAAAATCAAAGCTGGAATCTATTTCCTTTTGATGACTGAGGTCTTTAAATAATTGAGATGCATTAGCCATGTATTTATCGATCTCATCAAAATCGCGGAGCAACATTTCGCCCCAGAAATAAAATTGATCGAATGATTCATCGCTACTAACAACATATTGATAAGCTTTATAAAGCCTGTGAATCAAACCAAGTTTATCGGGTACAACCCAATGAGAAAATTGACTTATGAAATCTTCAATGGTAATTAATCGCGGTGAAAAAGCAGGTTTACTAATTAAGCTGCTTACATGCTTTCTAAAATATAAAGCAGCTCTGCGGTTAGGGAATACCAGTGTATGTAAATTTAATGGAATATGGGTGTCACGAATTTTTTCCGCAAGTTCCAATAAGAAAGGTTTCATTCTTTATCTATGCTTTAATCATTAAATATACACCGGCGCTAAAACAATCGTTCAGCGTTAGGTATCATAAAAAAAGCCGAGGCTAATCACTTCGGCTTTTGTTATAACTAAATTTCTTTCTAATTCACTTTAAAAGCGACAGCTGTGTCTTCCCACTTTAATTCTAACGCGTCTTTTCCAACGGTGATGGTAAAGGTTTCAACAAAAGCACTGGTTTTAGTTGGTT
The DNA here is from genome assembly GCA_964235605.1 of uncultured Cyclobacteriaceae bacterium. GTDB lineage: Bacteria > Bacteroidota > Bacteroidia > Cytophagales > Cyclobacteriaceae > DATCRE01. Next base: position 153,581 of record CAXSCR010000003.1, read on the forward strand.
TAACATTTACACGAAGCACATCATTTGCCTGTTTGTAACTATAAGCACCCCATTGCTTGCCATATTTTTGAAAGATGATGGTCCACTCAGCTTCTCCTGGAATTGTAAAGAGTTCATATTTTCCTGCTGGAAGATCTTTGCCTTCAATCTTTACTGCTTTATCGAATTCTATTGTGGTAGCTTCATTGGCACCTGTGCGCCATACTTCGCCGAAAGGTTCTTTGCCACCAATCATTTTTCTACCTCTTGCCGAAGGTGCAGAATAATCAACTTTAACTCTTACATCGCCAATAATTCCTTCTGCGGTAGCAGGTGGACTGGGACGTTTACTTGCATCTTTTTGAGCTAGCGCGTTAAATGATAGTGAAGTGGCAATAAAAAATAAAAGGAAAGCGTATCGTTTCATATTATTTGATTTTATACGGTTTGTATACGGGTTTGTATACGTAAATGCCCCCGGTTGACCGGAGGCATTTAGAAAATATTTAAAAATTACCTGTAAACTACCTTTCTAACGATATTACCTGCAATTTGGTTTGACAGATTCACATTAAATTTTATTCTTGAAAAATTGAGCTTGAAATTATTTTCCTAATTGAGTTAATGCTGACATCGCACGTTTTCCGCCTCCCATTTTATTCATTGTTTTCATTAACTTCCGCATATCTCCAAACTGTTTAAGTAATTGGTTTACTTCCTGTATGGTACGGCCGCTGCCTTTTGCAATGCGGGTTTTACGACTTGCATTAATTAGATCAGGATTTTCACGCTCAGCAAAAGTCATTGATCTGATAATCGCTTCGATGGGTTTAAATGAATTATCGTCGATGTCAGCACCTTTTAAGGCTTTGCCCATTCCAGGTATCATGCCTAAAAGATCTTTCATGTTACCCATTTTCTTTACTTGTTGTAACTGGGAAAGAAAATCATTGAAGTCGAATTGATTTTTGCGAATCTTCTTATTCAGTCTAGCTGCTTCATCTTCATCAAAAGCTTGTTGTGCTCTTTCTACCAATGAAATCACGTCACCCATTCCGAGAATCCGGCTCGCCATACGATCAGGATAGAACCGATCGATAGCTTCCATCTTTTCGCCCAAACTCATAAACTTAATCGGCTTGTCGACTACCCTACGAATAGAGAGCGCAGCTCCACCACGTGTATCACCATCAAGTTTGGTAAGTACTACGCCATCGAAGTTTAAGCGATCATTGAAAGCCTTGGCTGTGTTCACGGCATCTTGACCAGTCATTGAATCGACTACAAATAATGTTTCTGATGGCTTCAAGGCCTCTTTAAGGCGCGCAATTTCATCCATCATGTGTTCGTCTACAGCAAGACGACCGGCAGTATCAACAATAACGACTTTGTAATTATTTTTCTTGGCATACTCAATAGCCGCTTTCGCGATTTTTACAGCATCATTATTATCAGGTTCAGCATAAACTTCAACGCCTATTTGTTCTCCCAATACTTTTAATTGGTCAATAGCAGCAGGACGATAAATGTCACAGGCCGTGAGCAGAACTTGTCGGCCTTGTCTCTTTATATAATTAGCAAGTTTACCAGAGAATGTAGTTTTACCCGAACCTTGTAAACCCGCAATCAAAATAACAGCCGGGCTGCCTTCAATTACTATGTCTTCTGATTGCCCGCCCATCAAGGCTGTAAGCTCATCGCTGGTTATTTTTACGAGCAACTGTCCTGGGGAAATGGCCGTGAGTACATCTTGGCCCATGGCTTTCTCCTTAATCTCATCGGTTACTTCTTTAGCAACCTTGTAGTTAACATCAGCGTCAATAAGTGCTTTCCGAATTTCCTTTATGGTAGTCGCTACGTTGATTTCACTTATTCTTCCCTGGCCTTTAAGGTTCTGAAAGGCCTTTTCTAACTTTACACTTAAACTATCGAACATGTTATTTTTATTTAATCAACAGAAAACCTGACAAACTTAGCTCTCAAACTTTTTCAAAATTACGCATTTTCTTAAAGACGGAAAGAAATTAATGGAAAGGCTTCTCCCGCCCGAAATATTGAATTTTCAAGCGGCAGTTCGAGGAAGCCATCTACATTTTTAAGGTTAGCGAAATCACCAGATCCGCCACCTGCATCTGGATATGCTAAAAGCTTGCCGCCTTCATTTACAACCCTGACTTGCGCAAAATAAGTTAGGGGAGGTTTAAACGAAAAATCTTCGGCTAGAATTGCAAAATTGGGCCTTGCTTTAACGCCTAAACTTTTCCATAGCCAAGGCATAATGTATTTATAAAAACACATGTATGTGGAAACCGGATTCCCCGGAAGGGCAAAACAAATTTTATGATCATCTGAAGAGCCAAACCAAAACGGCTTTCCTGGCCGCTGACTCACTTGGTGAAAGTGTTTCTTGATACCGATGTCTTCAAGCACTTTTGGGATAAAATCAAACTTTCCTTTCGAGACGCCCCCCGATACAATGATCACATCATACGTTTCTTTAATCTTGGTCAACGAAAGCTTTAAGATCTTTTCGTCGTCGGGCAGATGATATTGCGTGCTCTCCCACCCTACGGATTTCATGGCAGACTGAAGTGCATACGTGTTTGACCGTCTGATTTGATGGGTCGCGGGCTGCGTGGTAATATCTACCAACTCATCACCACTCGCTACAATGGCGGTTTTAGGAAATTGAAAAGTACCTACTCTACTTTTGCCGACCGAAGCTAGCACGGCAACTTCCGCAGGGGAAATGACTATTCCGGGTTCAAGTAAAACATTTCCTAAACTAACATCTTGACCCTGCCGGTGAACATTTTGACCTAACGCAATCTGCTCCAATATTACTTTTGCACGGCCACCTTCAATCTTAATATCTTCATATCGAATTATTGTATCTGTACCTAGCGGCAACATGGCGCCGGTCATTATCTCAAGACAATTATTAAGATTAGATAATTTCTTTTCAGGCTCACCGGCAGCTTGAATGGCCTCAATTAAAAATTCCCTTTGTCCATTGCGCCAAGATTCATAGTTTACAGCAATGCCATCCATGGCTACTCTATTGAATGGGGGGAAATCGCGATCAGCGTGAATCACCTCGGCTAGTACTTTACCTACAACCTGCTCTATATCTAATGAGACAATTTTTGGTTTGAAAAGATTAGCAGATATAATCGTTGAAGCTTCGGCAATACTTACCATGTTTAAATATTTATAACTTTGATTAACTTAAGTGTTCCCGAAAGTTCGAAACTTTAAGAAGCTTTTTAATAATTTTAAATGAAAAGAGAAGAAAAGCTGTCGCACGTAGATGAATCAGGCAACCCTCAAATGGTTGATGTATCAGATAAGCAGGTTACAAAACGTGTTGCACGGGCTAGAGCCATTGTAAATGTTGGTGCCGAAATTCTCAGTCAGCTTAAAGACAATGAGATAATTACCAAAAAGGGGCCCGTATTTCAAACCGCCATTATAGCCGGTGTGATGGGTGCGAAGAAGACATCCGATCTCATTCCCTTTTGCCATCCCATTGGTCTGGAAGATTGTCAGATTAAAATTTCCGTAAAGGAAAATAAGATACACATTAATAGTAACGCCATCATTACTTCAAAAACTGGCGTAGAGATGGAAGCACTCACGGCCGCTTCAATAGCAGCGCTCACCATTTACGACATGTGCAAGGCGCTTTCTCATGATATTGTGATAGAGGAAATCACGCTTATGGAAAAAACTGGCGGAAAAAAAGATTTTAAACGAACTAACGAATGACCTTACGAAGGCGACTGTACCTTACGTTCGAGCCACATGAGAGAGGCGGGCTCATTGAACGGATCTTTGAAATTGTGCTGGTCATTATTATCCTTTTAAACATTTTGGCCATTGTCATTAACTCCATAAAAAGCATTCATAACACGTATGCAGAGTTGTTCTGGAACTTTGCGAAGTTCTCCGTGATCTTTTTTACAGTCGAATACTTTGCCCGCCTTTATAGCGTCGTAGAAAATCCAATCTATGCCGATCCTATTTACGAAAGATTAAAATACAGCCTGTCACCTTTATCTATTATTGATGTGCTTTCATTTTTACCTTTTTATCTCACTTTCCTTCCCATTGATCTTCGGTTTTTAAGAATATTTAGGTTGATGGCTTTGTTTCGGATGTTTAAGATCGCCCGCTACCTCCATGCCTTAAACATCTTTAAACGTGTTCTTGCTGATCGTAAAGAGCAACTCATCCTAAGTCTTGTCTTCTTACTTTTTGTTCTCATTTTTATTTCCTTCGTCATGTTTTACGTAGAGCATGACGCGCAGCCAGAGGTTTTTAGTAGTATTCCAGCAACGATGTGGTGGGGGATTGCTACGATTACTACGGTGGGTTATGGCGATATAGTACCCATTACCACAGTAGGTAAATTTCTTGGCGGCCTTTTCGCCATCGCGGGCATCGGGTTACTCGCGCTACCTGCTGGTATTCTTTCTTCCGGATTTTTCGAAATGATTCATACAAAGCACCGAGAGCAGAAATGTCCACACTGCGGAAAAGATATTCATGAGTAATGTGATGGTCCTCAGTCCACAGTCGACGGTCCACGGTGGGGAAATTTTGGGGCTTGTTTTGGCAGGGGGAAGAAGTAGTAGAATGGGGCGTGATAAAAGTTTGATTGAATATCATGGAAAACCTCAGGTGGATTATTTGGCAGAATTGCTTGCGTCATTTTGTAATCAAGTGTTTATCTCTTGTAAGCAAACTGAACAGATGCCTGCTGGTTTGAATTATCTATTCGATCAATTTCCAATGGATAGTCCTTTGAATGGCGTGCTAAGTGCTTTCAATTTTAACAGCAACGCCGCTTGGCTTACCGTGCCTGTCGATATGCCGCTTATTGATTCGAAGACCATTGCATTCCTCATCCTTAACCGCGATGCTTCTAAGGCTGCAACTTGCTTCCTGGACTCTGACGGAAAAAACCCAGAGCCGTTGTTCACTTTGTGGGAACCGAAAGCTTTTAAACTTCTATCAGACTTCTATAATTCAGGCAAGGTGAGTCCGCGTTATTTTTTAAAACAGGCAGATGTAAAGTTGCTAACTGTACCCAACTTAAACGTGTTAACGAACATCAATTCGGTCGATGAACTTAAAAAGTTTATCGACCATCGAACCGTTGATAGAGACAACTCATAGTTTGAAAATATATTTTCATCGTAGATAGGAAACCGATATTATATATCATTACCCCTGCTATATTTGTAGTGTCTTAAACACAAGGGGCTCAATGAAAACATTTTCAAAATATTTCCTTCCGGAAATTTTAAATAACTCAATCAACCGAGATTTGATTCTGATTTTTATAATCGGACTCTTCGCTGCCGTAACGTTGGTATCTGCGGCTGTTATCATTCTACATCAATTATAATAACTGATTGGTGTGTAAGTTCAGTGCGCTGATATCCACTCTTCACCTTCTTCAAAAACTTCTTTCTTCCAAATAGGGGCTTTTGCTTTAAGTGTATCAATAACAAATTGACACGCTTCAAAGGAGGCCTTTCTATGTGCTGTGGAAATTGCTACCACTACAGAAACTTCACCGGGCTTTAAATGACCGATACGGTGACATATTGCCCATCCCTTAACCATCCATCGTTGGAGTGCTTCGTCTACTATTTTTTGAATTTCAGATACGGCCATTGATTCATAGGCCTCATATTCTAGCCTTACAACACCTTTACCCGAAGCGGCAGCATTTCTTACCGTACCAATGAATACATTAACAGCTCCGGCTTCAGGGTGGCCGGCTTCTTTGATGACCTGTTGAACGTCAATTGGCTGGGGGGTTATGGTTATCATTGTTGTTAATTGCTATCCGTTAATTGTTATCCGTTAATTGTTAATGTTAATCGTTAATAATCGTTAATCGTTATCAGTTAATTGTTGTCTGTTAATGTGAAAACTTGGTCTGCCTATAGAAATGGTTGGGATAGAGATTAAGTTTTGGGTGATTAGTCTCAAATTGATCTAAAATGAAATGGGGATTGCTACGCTTTTTTGAAAGAAAATTAAGCAACACGCAGCTTTAATTTCTTTCCTAATTCTTCTACGGAAGCTTTAAAATTAGGATCAGTCTTCATCATGTCTTCAACTGACTCGAGTGCGTGGATTACTGTGCTGTGATCACGACCACCAAAATTTCCTCCAATTAACGCAAGGGTAAGTTGGGTGTAACGCTTGCAGAAGTACATTGCTACCTGACGTGGAATAACGATTTCACGTTTCTTAACCTTGCCTTTCATGGCTTCGAGGTTAATTTTAAAATACTCTGATACTGTTTTTTGAATAAAATCAACGCTTACATCAGACTGAATTTCTTTGATAATATTTTTTAAGACCTCTTTCGCTAACTCCAAATTAATGTCCTTCTTTAATAAAGTAGCATGAAAGATCATGGAGTTCATTACACCTTCCATGTCACGCAAATTTGTGTCGACGCTGTAAGCAAGATATTCTGATACTTCAGTTGGAATTTCAATACCATCAGCAAGCATCTTTCTATTAATGATCGCTAATTTAGTTTCGAAGTCAGGTTCTTGTAAATCGGCAGTCAACCCCCATTTAAATCTAGACAGCAATCGTTCTTGGAAGCCTTTAAGATCGCGAGGAGGACAATCACTGGTCATAATAACTTGTTTGCCAGACTGATGAAGTTGATTGAAGATATGGAAAAACATTTCCTGGGTCTTCTCTCTCCCAGCAAGAAACTGTACATCATCAAGTATGAGCAGATCTACCTGTAAATAGAAATTTTGAAAATCTTGAAGTCTATGGTTTTGTAACGCATTGAGAAACTGATTGGTGAAATCATTTTGATCAACATACAAAACTACCTTGCTCGGCATGTTGTTCTTAATCTCATTACCGATGGCTTGAACCAAGTGCGTTTTACCAACACCTACTCCGCCATAAAGCATCAACGGATTAAAAGAAGTAATGCCTGGTTTCTTAGCAACTGCCAATCCGGCTGATCTTGCCAATCGATTGCAATCGCCTTCTACGAAATTGTCAAATGTATATGTGTTATTTAATCTTGAGTTAACAGTGAGCGGATTTAGCGCTTTAAAAGTAAAGGGTGTGTACTCATCAGAGAAGCCCCCATTGTTCATGGCGCTGCGCCTTGTGCCACCACCATTCGGATAGTTTACTGCCAATGGCGGATTGCTTGTGTTTCCGCTGTCAACAATAACAGAGTACTCAAGTCGACCCGTTGCACCTAAGACAGTATGAATTGCTTTTTTAAGAACAGGTACATAGTTATCTTCTAACCATTCGTAAAAAAATTGAGAAGGCACTTGAATAGTAAGTACGTCTCCATCAACACGTAAAGGCGATATAGGCCTAAACCACGTATTGAAATTTTCGTCTCCTACGTTTTCACGTATTACTTCGAGACAGTCATTCCATACGGTGCCGCAGCTTACTTCCATGGATTATTACTTATTTTGGATTCGGTTCCTGCTTAGAGGAAGGGGGACAAAGATGTAGAAAAAGAGTTTAAGAAAACAAGGGGAAGGGTGCTTGACTTTTTAGAAATATTTGCTTGCTAAATAAAAACCCATCTAAACCACCATTGCGGACTAATAACCAACAAATTAAATTTTTTAAAAGTTATGTTCTGTTTTATTTACTTTGGTAGCGGGGCAAATTGGTGAAAAATCTATGCTGTTTACAGATAAAAATTAAATCTTAAAGAAAAGCAATGACTTTTAACAAACTTTTATCCGAAACATTTCCCAATGCGGACAAAACTAAATGGCAAAAGGCTGCCTTATCGGAAATTCATGGAAACGTGATAGAATCTTTACAGTGGGAAACTTCTAACCTAAGATTTGATGCGTATTATGACCAAACAGATCTTTCAAAAATAAAATATCTTAATAATTTTCTTCTACAAGATAACGCCACAGAATATTCTGGACCAAGATCATGGAGTTCTATCGCTCACGTTCCTTTAAACGAAGATGCTATAGCCAACCAACTTGCACTTGATCATTTAAAAAACGGGGCCGATGGCATAGTCTTTAATTTGCCCAATAGAAGTACTGATTTTAACGTATTGTTGGAAAAAATAGAATGGCCTTACTGTACTATATTATTTTTGGCACATAACAACTACCCACTTACATCACTTAACCATTATTTTGAGCAAAACTATAAAGACAAAGAATTACCAGGTGCTATCTTTTGGTCGGATATAAAATCAATTAATGTTCCGCGTCAAGATATTGGAAAGTTTAAAAAATTAGGTCTCTATATTAACGCCTCGTCACCAGTAGAGGAAATAGCAGAGGCATTGACCCGGGCCGTGCAACTTATTGATCAATTTCAAGAAATATCAGGTTATACGCCAGAAAGAATAATAAATAATATTGCCTTTTCTATTCCGATAAGCAATACAATGCTCGTTGAAGTAGCCAAATTAAAAGCACTTAGGATACTGTGGTATCAAATAACACAAGCATTTCAGCTCCCCTCCTATCAACCTGATGATTTATATATACACACTCGTTCAGAAGTATATGTAAACGAAAAATATCAACCGCATGGTAACATGTTGAGTAACACCATTTCTTCCATGGCTGCTATTGCAGGTGGATGCAATGCACATACCATTTATGCAGCAAGTGATACAGAAAAATGGATGAACAGAATTGCCATAAATACTTCTACCATACTACGAGATGAAGCACACTTTGGAAGAGTAGCAGATGTCTTTGCGGGATCTTATACAGTTGACACCTTGGTTGACAAACTATCACATCAAGCATGGGAAAAATTCAAATCCCAAATTAAATAATAGAATGAAACCCGATTTCAAATCTCTTGCCTATAATCATTATCAACCTAAGAACCGGTATGTAAAAGATACACCTGCATGGAAGAAGAGTGCAGAAACAATAGACATAAAATCAAGTTATACAGAAACCGATATTTTAAAATTTACACATCTTAATTACACCTCTGGCATACCGCCTTATCTGCGTGGACCTTATGCCACCATGTATGCTACTAAACCTTGGACCATCAGACAATATGCTGGATTCTCTACAGCGAAAGATTCAAACAATTTTTATCGTAAAAATCTAGCGGCAGGGCAACGCGGACTTTCAATTGCGTTTGATCTAGCAACACATAGAGGTTATGACTCTGACCATGCACGCGTTACTGGCGATGTTGGCAAAGCCGGAGTTGCCATTGATTCCGTATTAGATATGAAAATTTTATTTGATCAGATACCACTTGATAAGATGTCTGTATCAATGACTATGAATGGTGCTGTACTGCCAATCATGGCTTTCTATATTGTAGCAGCAGAAGAGCAAGGCGTACAACCGCAGCAACTAAGTGGAACCATTCAAAATGATATTCTAAAAGAATTCATGGTGCGTAATACCTATATCTATCCACCTACACCTTCCATGCGCATTGTTGCCGATATCTTTGAATACACATCGCGCAACATGCCTAAATTTAATTCAATTAGCATAAGCGGATATCATATGCATGAAGCTGGCGCACCTGCGCACTTAGAACTTGCCTATACGCTAGCTGATGGACTAGAGTATATACGCACAGGTATAAAAGCAGGTATTGCTATCGATGACTTTGCACCACGCCTTTCTTTTTTCTGGGGAATAGGAATGAACTTCTTTATGGAAGTGGCAAAGATGCGTGCGGCACGCCTGCTTTGGTCTAAGATCGTTCAGCAGTTCAATCCAAAAAATAAAAAGTCATTGGCATTACGAACACATTGCCAAACTTCAGGCTGGAGTTTAACGGAACAAGATCCTTTCAACAATGTTACGCGTACGTGTGTTGAAGCCATGGCTGCTATACTTGGTGGCACACAATCATTGCATACAAACTCACTTGATGAAGCCATTGCCTTACCAACTGATTTCTCTGCAAGAATAGCACGAAACACACAACTCTTTATTGAAAAAGAAACGGGTATTACAAAGGTTGTCGATCCGCTTGGTGGCTCATACTATGTGGAAAGTCTTACCGCAGAGCTGGCCGAAAAAGCATGGGGGCTTATTGAGGAAGTTGAAAAACTTGGTGGTATGACAAAAGCCATTGAAAGTGGAATACCAAAAATGCGCATTGAGCAAGCAGCTGCTGCCAAGCAAGCACGAATTGAAGCAGGTAAAGACATTATTGTTGGTGTTAACAAATATCAGGTAAGCGAAAAGCAGCACGATCTTGAAATTCTAGAAGTTGACAATGCTGCTGTGCGATTAGAACAAATTGAAAGACTTACTCAACTAAGAAAAGAACGCAATACAAATGATGTTGAACGCGCCCTCAATGCTTTAACTGAAGCTGCCAAATCAGGTCAGGGTAATTTACTTGAGCTTGCCATTGATGCTGCACGTAAGCGCGCAACACTTGGGGAGATTTCAACCGCTTTAGAAAAAATATTCGGGAGATATAAAGCCACCATAAGATCTATTTCTGGTGTATATTCGGGAGAGATGAAAAATCAAAAAGAATTTGAGGTAGCAAGAAAACTTGCTGACCATTTCGCAGAACTTGATGGGCGAAGGCCACGCATACTCATAGCCAAGATGGGTCAAGATGGTCATGACCGTGGCGCTAAAGTAATTGCGACAAGTTTTGCAGACTTGGGTTTTGATGTGGACATCGGTCCGCTGTTTCAAACACCTGAAGAAGTTGCTATGCAAGCTGCTGAAAATGATGTACACATAATTGGTGCATCAAGTCTTGCTGGAGGTCATAAAACATTGGTTCCTGAACTTATTGCTGCACTTAAAAATATTGGTAGACCAGACATCATGGTGGTTGCAGGTGGCGTCATTCCTCAACAGGATTATGATTTTCTTCATAAAGCTGGCGTTATCTTCATATTTGGGCCTGGAACTGTAATAACAGAAGCCGCTCAGGTAATTTTAAAAAAGCTATTAGAAGACTAAGCAACTGTCAATAAAGAATGCAGATCCATCTGTTAAATTAGTACAAAAAATTCCATCAAATTCGTTAAATTAGGGACTGGTTCAACTCCCTAACAATGAAAAAAATATTGTTATCTTGCCTGTTCTCTGCCTCTCTTATTTTATTGACATCAGCGGTCTTTGCGCAGAAGAAATATGACAACACGCTGAAGAAAGCAAATTTCTTATATAGTTCTGGCAATTATAAAAAAGCATCTAAGACTTTACAAAAATTAAAAAAGTCAGTTACAACCGACCTTGGAGCGCAGAATAATTACATGCCTGCATATTACATTCTGGAAGCAAAAAACAATTTAGCGCTTGGTGTTCTTGTCGGTTTTGAAAGTACACTTGAAAGTGCATTAGCTGCTAGCTTCAATACATACGGTGAGAGCAACGTTAATCATGCCGTAACTATGATTGACATTGCTGAGGTATATAACTTATATGGCAACTTCAGATTAAGTAAAGAGTTTATACAAAAAGCAAGGCTACTACTTGAAAAATCAAATCTACTTACTGACGAGCTGAAAGGTCGCATGGCGTTAGCAGAAGCTGAAGCCTTAATCGGTCAAGGTTTTATTAATGATGCGATTGAAATATTAAAAAGTGTTGATTCTTATTTTGCATCACGAGCTATAGAAAAAGAATCAATTGTAGAAGGAGGATCAATTAAAACTAAGCGCGTTCCTATTGATGAACTCCCCATTCGTTTCGGTAGCTACGCTAAGCTATTAACCCTTTATGGAAACGCTTACTCTAAGAAAGGAAGAATATCAATTGGCGGCGGTGATACTGAAAATACAGATGCTGCTTTCAAGGCAGAAGAAAATTGGTTAAGGGGAAAAACAAAATACTTAGGAGAAACGAGCTTGATACCCCTTGAGTTTCGTTATTACTGGGCCATGGCATTGGTCGAAAATGGTAATAAAGAACGCGAGTCGCAATTACAGTTCGAAAAGATTCTGAACGAGTTAAAAAGAAAGGTAATTCCTACCAGTGCGCTTGCACATGCACTCTATCTAAACTATTTAAAGCAACTTCTCGATGAAGATAATGGAACACGTTACAGAAGCACGAAATCAGAATATCATAAAGCCATCAATAAATATTTTCCAAAAACGAGTCTACACCGCCTTAACATGCAGGCAGTAGAATTCAATTCCAAACTAAGCAAAGACAAAACAAAAAACCTGGAGCAAGAAGCGCTTAACGTTTTAAAGACTTTACCAAAGACCTATAAGACCACACTTCAAATATTAGCATTCCTATACGATGTAGCACTAGCTGAAAAACGCTACGCAAATGCAGAAGGCTACCTCAATCAAATAGTTGAGGCCAAGAAAGAGCTGTGTGGAGAAACTACTCCTGAGTATCACCTAGCTAAAATTAAGTTGGCCAATTTCTATTTGGATTACACCAACAAGTTTGAGGAAGCCGGAAAAATATATGATGAGAGTTATTATAAAGTTGTTGCTAATCAAATTGGAGAGCAACATAAAGATTTGATCAATATATTAAATCACATGGCCCAGTATTATGAACTGACTGATAAATATGCCCAAGCCTCTAAAATATTAAAAGCTGCTTCAGATGCAGCAATATCAAAATATCAAAATGATGACATCTTGTACGGCATAGAGCTTAACAACATTGCTAAGCTTCAACTAAAACTAGGCGAATATGAAGAGGCCGAAAAAAATCTTACTAAAGCGCTCTCTGTAATTCGCCTTAAATCAAACGACGTGTATCTCGAACAGCAACCGGCATACATTAACACCTTAGAAACACAAGCAAAATTATATGGCATAAAAGGTCTATTCGAAGAGGCTGAAGAAAATCTAGACCGCACCAAGAAATTGATATCTAAATCCGCCACCCATGTTGTAATAGACAAGCTTTCTACTGCAAAAGAACTCTCTAGTCTGTTCATTCAACTAGGCAGGTATGCTGAAACAGATGATTTATTAGATAAGCTATTAATGGATAGCGAAAAGATTTTTGGTAAAAATTCTTTACATCTTATAGAACCGCTAGTCGATAAAGGCAAGATATTGTTAGCGAAAGGTGATTATACCGAGGCAGAAAAATTTGCCCTGCGTGCCCATGACATTGCCATAAAAACGTACGGTGAAAATTCAACTAAGACTGCTCCGACGCAAAAGCTCCTAAGTGATATTTATTATACACTAGGTGATTATGAAAAGGCTGAAGAAAACATTACCCAAGCCATGTCAAGTCAAGAAAAAAACTTTGGCAGAAATCATATTGAAGTAGCCAAGTCACTTTCACAATTAGCACTTATAAAATTCTATAAAGGAGATAGCAGAAAAATAGTTGAAAAATACCTCCTCGAAGCGCGAGACATTATGGCTACCAAGCTAGGAAAAGATAATCCACAGTATGCTGAAATATTAAAGAATGTTGCCGTTCTCTACATTGCAGAAAAGAATTACGAAATTGCTTTCAGCTCATTAACCGATGCAGAAAATATTTGGCGAACAAAAACTGGAACTAAAAATAACATTAACGCTGCCAGCATCTATACCCTTACGGGAGATGTGTACTATCAAATAAAAAATTATAAGAAGGCGGAAGAATTCTACAATAAATCTAAAGACTTATATGAGAAGTTCTTTAGTGCGACACACCCAGAATATGTAAAAGTACTTTCGAAGCTAAGCAAAGTGTATTACATGGAGAAAGACTACAAGCGTTCGAAACGTATGGTGGAAGAATCGCTTGAAAATTACGAAAATTTTATCAAGCTATACTTCCCCGCCTTAAGTGAACGGGCAAAGGCAAAGTATTGGAATACGATTAAAGGTGATTTCGAGTTCTACAATACACTTGCATTTAGTAACCTTGAAGACTTTAAAGACTTAACAGAAAAAGTTTATAATTATCAATTGCTCACCAAAGCATTACTACTAAGCTCGTCAATAAAAATAAGAGAGAGAATATTAAATAGCACAGATGAAGATTTGAAAAATCAATATAACGAATGGGTAGTGAAGAAAGAGAAACTCACGTTGGCACTTTCTATGAGTGCTGCCCAACTTTTAGAAAATGAAATAAATCCAAATACTTTACTACAAGAAGTAGAAGCAATAGAGAAAGAACTTAGTCAACGTTCAGAACTATTCGGACAAGCCTTTGATAATAAACGTATCACTTTCGAAGACGTTAAGAAGTCATTGCTTCCCAATGAAGTTGCTATTGAAATGGTTCGCTACAGACACTTTAACCATACCTTTACCGACTCTGTGATCTATGCTGCACTATATGTGCGAAATGAATTTGCGAAACCAAAAGCTATACTTTTAAAAGATGGCCATAAAATGGAAACTCGTTTCTTTAAATACTATCGCAACACAATTATGGGGAAAGTACACGATGATATTTCATATGCAGTGTATTGGGAACCTTTGTATAAAGAGATTGGGCAGGCAGCAAGTATATATCTGTCAGCTGATGGAATCTATAACCAAATTAACCTTGAGACAATAGCAACACCTGATGGAAAATATGTCATTGACAATTCGAACATTGTGTTAGTAAGCAATACCAAAGACATGTATGTGCGAAAAATTAAAACCCGAATAGCGTCAACAGAAAATACGGCCACCATATTTGGCAATCCTACATTCTATCTTACAGCTTCAGCAGGCCAGTCTGTTAGTTCACTTCCAGGAACTGAAAAAGAAGTTAATCAGGTACAATTCATGTTGAAACAAAAAGGCTGGACTACCAATGAATACATGGAGAAGACTGCCACCGAGGAGAGAGTAAAAGAATTAAACAGTCCCAAGATATTTCACATTGCTACGCACGGTTTCTATAAACCTACAGAGCAGGTAAGGATGGAGGAAGAATTAGAGGGTAATGAAGCCACACTCACACAGAATCCCCTGATGAGAACAGGTTTACTATTAAAAGGTGCTGGCGATTTGTTAGATAAAACAAACCATAATTACAACATGGACAACGGCATACTTACAGCCTACGAAGCCATGAGTTTAAATTTAGATAAGACAGATTTGGTCGTGCTTAGTGCTTGCGAAACGGGTCTCGGTGAACTTCAATCAGGCGAAGGTGTTTATGGCCTTCAACGTGCGTTTCTCGTTGCCGGCGCAAAAGTGCTTATCATGAGTATGTTTAAAGTTGATGATGACGCGACGCAAAAACTAATGTTGAAGTTCTATCAAAAATGGCTCAACAGCGGCAACATGCGTGTTAGCTTTATCGATGCTAAAAAAGAATTACGGCTCGAATATCCTGAACCAATTTATTGGGGTGCGTTTATAATGATTGGTTTGGATTAAAAACGATTTTATGAATTAGACTTGATGCGTATGCCTAACCTGAGCCTCGATAATTAAAATTATTTATCCAACCTTATTACACTTTCAAGTGTCTTAGGTAGGAAATAAATTCTTATGAAAAAGACACTATCAATTACTTTGGTTTGGATAATATTTAACCTAACCGTTTTAACTATCCAGGCCTGCAATCCCCATGATTGCAATTCAGGACCTTTTAATTTCAAAT
This sequence comes from uncultured Cyclobacteriaceae bacterium, assembly GCA_964235605.1. Classification (GTDB taxonomy): domain Bacteria; phylum Bacteroidota; class Bacteroidia; order Cytophagales; family Cyclobacteriaceae; genus DATCRE01. Next base: position 169,111 of record CAXSCR010000003.1, read on the forward strand.
TAATATCTATTGGAGCTACCTTAAAAAGGTTAACTTCAGAATTACCAACAGATTACTTACCGACTGAAAAAGGGATACGATACGATAGCGTCGGAATTGAAGTAAGTAACGAAATTACGACAGCGTCAAGTAATAGTAAAGCAAATTGGATCGATCAAACATTTGCGTGCAGTCCTGTTGAAAACTATGAGAAACTTAAAGAAATCAGCATTGTCTCATCAGCTAATTATAACTTAGAATACCCGAAAGGATCTGAACTAAAGCACATCATTTTAGTAAAAAATGATTATGATAGAGAAGATGAAGAGGTAGCATCAATCGAACTTAACCATGAATTAGATGGAAGAAGTATTCTTCTTATGTTTAAAGCGCCACCCGCTCAAGATAATGTTCATGACATTACAATTACATATAAACTTACTAATGGTAAGGAACTCCAAACAAAGATTGAAAGCTTAAAGATTAATAAATAGAACCTGGTCGGTAAGGAAACTATGACAGGTAATAATGATCGTAGTTCTTGTTTGCTGTAGTAATTATTATTTAACGGGTATGGTGGCGCTGTTCATCTTCCATATCTAAAGAGCACTTATTACAACTTCATGCAGAAGCACTTATCTTCGGGCTGATATTTTCTGCTTCGAGTTGTAAGGCCGAGTTACTTGAACGATACTTGGGATGAACCCAAATCCCACATCTTTGTCATAAAATTCGATTCCTGCATTGTAATCCCCTCTCGCTTTCCGTAAATATTTAATAAGCAACTTTCTGTCAACAGCGTAGTTAACCATTGCTAATTTTCTCCACTCAGCTTGTAAAAAGGTCTTAGTCATTAGTCGAAATTTCACCTAACGCCCTGTTACATGAGCCGCGCCGGCATTCCAATTTAATAATTATTACCAACTGTATTGTTACCATTTGTACAATTTACACGACACCCCTCGCAATGGTGCACAAGACTTTCTACAGTGGCGGCCTTAGCTTCCATTAGCCGAATCCATACAACAAAGCATGATAACGATTTGATGCTTAACTTTAGCACTTCTGTCGTCATTGCTTAACACCCTTTTGTTAGTGGCGCATTGTTTGACATTCACCATTATTGAAAATTGATGAACGAAGTAAAACGAAGTCCGGACCTTTTAAAAACGACTCAGCATTTTGAAATTCTTGATGGGTTAAGAGGCATTGCTGCGCTGGCTGTTGTCATTTTCCACTTTATGGAATGGGTCTTCGTCGATTTCAGCAAAAACTTTATTGGTCATGGTTTTTTAGCTGTGGACTTTTTCTTTTGTTTATCGGGCTTTGTTATTGGCTACGCTTATGATGACCGCATCGGGAAAATGGGAGTTGGGGAGTTTTTCAAGTCGCGGCTGATAAGATTACATCCGTTAGTGGTTATGGGTTCTATATTGGGATTATTAGGCATTCTTTTGGACCCCTTTGCATCACCCATAGCTTACGACGCAGGCAAACTTGCATTGCTGTTTGTTTGCTCGCTTTTACTTATTCCGCTTCCACTGATGGAGGAGCGTGCTTTCAACCTCTTTGCTTTGAATGCTCCATCGTGGTCACTTTTTTGGGAATATGTTGCTAATATTTTTTATGCGTTCGTTCTTTGTAAGGTGGACCGTCGCTCTATGGCAGCATTGACTATCCTGGCTGCTCTAGGCATTTGCATAGTCAGTTATCGAGCTGGGAACCTTCTCGGTGGCTGGTCGAAAGATAACTTCTTAGATGGTGGTGCCCGTGTTGCTTACTCCTTTTTAGCAGGTCTCTTTCTTTACCGTTCGAATTGGATCATTAAAAACAGACTTGGGTTTATAGGCATGGCCATTTTGTTGTTTTTAGCGTTTATCATGCCCGGGACTAAATGGAACTGGCTGACGGAGACATTGATTGTACTCTTCTATTTTCCACTGATGGTTTCTCTCGGAGCAGGCTCGGCTCTCGCCCCTCAATGGAAAAAAGTTTGTCAGTTTTCCGGTAACATATCATATCCTCTTTACATGACACATTATGCAGCTATATGGATCTTTGGAAATTATTATACAAATGAAAAGCCGCCGATAAGTGAACTACCCTATATCATCATACCAGGCATAATTATCCTGGTAGTTATTGCTTATTTCGTAATGGTGTTCTATGATATACCTGTCAGGAGATTACTCGCCAAAAAGAATATGTCGCCGTGAAGAAATTGGAACCTATGAAATCGGATACAAGCTTCTCAGTGTTTTTAGGTAAATATTTGTCAGGCAGCTTCTATCAATGGAATAGTTAGCCATTGCAACCTTTCTCCACTCAGCTTGTGAAAACGTCTTAGGCATTAAGAGGCTTCATATTTTCGCTATGAGTACTACTTTTCAATTCAGCCACTATTTTCCTCCTTCTTTTATTTGTCAACACTTTAACCCATGCCGTAATAATTACATCATATCCTGATATTTTCCCTTGTTGGTTCTGTTATCAGTAATCTATTTGTTTGGTATTTCTTTGCCTCGCAAGGTTGTCATTGTAGCTAATCTCAATTTGTCGCTTCCCTCAATTTTCTTTATACGCATTACCACACTCATTCGGGACTTGCACCCTTATAGCCAATACCTGACGCACAAAAAAAAGGCAGCTACTTTCGTAACTGCCCTCTATCACCGCTCCTCCTTTTGGACTTGAACCAAAGACCCTCTGATTAACAGTCAGATGCTCTAACCAGCTGAGCTAAGGAGGAAAATGGGACTGCAATATTAGGGTTTGAGGTTAAATTCTCCAAAAAGGAGCTTAAAATTTTAATAATAATTCTTCAAAGGCGTATTTAAAGCTAAAATGTAATAGTCGGTTTAATCTAGAAAAGAATATCGGTAATCTGTTGGTGTTACAAATGTCTCTTTTATGGTTCTCATGGAAACCCAGCGCGATAAATTAACCTTCGCCCCGGCTTTGTCGTTCGTTCCAGAGGCCCTGGCTCCACCAAATGGCTGCTGGCCAACTACGGCACCTGTAGGTTTATCATTAATATAAAAGTTTCCAGCAGCGTTAACGAGCTTCTTCGCAGCAAGATCTACGGCATATCGATCTTTAGCGAAGATGGAACCTGTGAGCGCATAGGGCGATGTGTTGTCTACTAGTTCTAATGTCTGTTCAAAGTTTTCTTCGTGATATATGTACACCGTTAGTACGGGACCAAATATTTCTTCACACATGGTAAGGGAAGATGGATCTTTAGAAACAATAACTGTGGGTTCAACAAAATAGCCTTTCGACTTATCACATTTGCCTCCCGCTATGATTTCATTCAATTGATTAGTTCGTGCTTTCTCTATATAGCCACTTATTGTATCGAAGGATTTTTCACTTATTACGGCATTAACAAAATTGCCCAGTTCTTCAACACCGCCCATTTTCAAGCCTTTGAGATCTGTTAGCAGATGTTTTTTGATATCCTCCCATAAGTTAGAAGGAATATAACAACGCGATGCTGCTGAACATTTTTGTCCCTGGTATTCGAAAGCACCACGCAACATAGCGGTGGCTACTTCTTTGGCATTCGCGCTTTTGTGCACCATGATGAAATCCTTTCCACCCGTCTCACCCACTATTCTTGGGTACGATTTATATTTATGGATATTGATGCCAATGGTTTTCCACATCTCTTGAAACACTTTGGTGCTTCCTGTAAAATGAAGTCCGGCAAAATCTCTATGATTGAAAACAATATCGCCAACAACAGGGCCATCAACATAAATCAAATTGATTACACCGTCTGGTAAGCCAGCTTCTTTTAAAACCTGCATTATCACATGCGCCGAATAGATCTGCGCGTAGGCGGGCTTCCAGACCACTGTATTCCCCATAAGGGCCATGCAAGTAGGAAGGTTGGCTGCTATAGCGGTGAAGTTAAATGGGGTAACAGCAAAGGTAAAACCTTCTAGTGGACGGTACTCCATACGGTTCCATACACCGGGTGATGACTGTGGCTGTTCACTATAAATTTGGCTGGCGAAATAAACATTGAATCGAAAGAAATCGATTAACTCACACGCTGAATCAATCTCTGCCTGATAGGCATTCTTTGATTGTCCCAACATGGTTGCTGCATTGATTTTATATCGGTAGGGTCCTGCAATCAAATCGGCTGCCTTCAGAAAAATACTCGCTCTATTTTCCCACGGTAGGTTGGCCCATAATTCCTTCGCGCCAAGCGCTGAATTTATTGCCTGATCAACGTGTGTGCTGTCGCCTTCATGAAAGTAGGCTAGAATGTGCTTGTGGTCGTGAGGCGGCGCTAATGGTTTTTTATCATCTGTTCTAATTTCTTCACCACCGATATGCATTGGAATATCCAACACATGCGCACGTGCTTCTTCAATTTCTTTTTTTAAAGCTATACGCTCAGGCGAACCGGGTGCATAATTTAAAACAGTTTCGTTCTTTGGCAACGGCACAGAAAAAAATCCAGTAGACATATTTGAATTGCTTAGTTATCAAAGTTAACATTTGAATTGAAAGAATAAATTCCCTTCCATTAGCTAGCAGGAAAATCGCTTTTAAAAAATGATAGTGGATTAAGAGTCATTTTTACTAACTATTGATATAATAAAAGAATTTCTTCTCATGATGGGTTTGGCTTTCAAACGATGATGGTCATCTGCCCTTATTACTTATTCGTTATGCCACCTGGTCAAGAAATACAAATCCTTAACACAAGCCCGACATGTGAGTCACCTGTATAAAACTTTAAAAAATCGACCCAGCAGCTCAACGCTAGCAGCCAGAAGCTATAACTTTGATATTAAAACCTAAAGCGGCTTCCCTGAATTTGCTAGATAAGGTAGAAGAAATATACGGCTGTACTAATACGCTGTACTTATAAAAATGTAGATAATTCTTTTAAGCATTTGATCTCATAATTTACATCATCATTATGCAATAGCGCTTCCGGATTAAAGAAGACTGTATCGATTAATGCATTGCGGGCTCCTTGCATATCCGTAATTAAATTATCACCAATCATGATTGCTTCGTGAGGACCTATGTTGTTTGATAGCAATGTAAAATCAAAAATTTCTTTTGAAGGCTTTTTGCGACCCGCTTTCTGCGACGTGACTACATGGTCAAAGAAATGATCCAGTTTTGCTGCGCGTATTTTACGGTGCTGTATTTCGTCAAATCCATTGGTGACAACGCTTAGTCTATACCTATCTGCCAAATAATGCAATGTTTCAAGTGCATGTGGCATAAGGTGAATCTTCTCTGGACAAATGTCTAAATAATTATCTGAGATATTGAGAACGAGCGTTTCTTCGTAAGCATTAAAGGTTTCTAGAATTTGTTTAAATCTTTCCTTCCGGATAACGTCGCCCTGTATTACACCACGATCATATAAATTCCACAGAGAAAGATTGACTTCTCTAAACCTAATATGAAACCTGTCAAAGTCATCGATGCCTTTTTCTTGTAGATTAAGAAAATGATAGAGATCAAAAAGGGCCTCTTTAGAATTACGCTCATAATCCCATAAGGTATGATCAAGATCAAAGAAGATGCATTTGTATTTCATATTCTAAAAACAAGTACAAGTTATTTTAATTGATTAGCAGCCATACCTTTCATTCCTTCTGCCATTCTTTTATCAACACTTTATTCGCAGCCAGTTCACGATTTGAATGTAGCGTTAAATAAATCTGCTGATCTTTTTGAAGTTGCGCGTCTTTACGCACAAACGAAAAAATTTGTTTAATGATTTCGTCTACCTCATCCTTAACCTGATAGAACACCCAATGGTTATATCGTCTAAAAGAAAGTATGCCAGAATTTTTAAGGTAGATTAAATGCCTTGATGTTTTCGCTTGTGTAAACTCCAGAATTCGCTCTAGATCTGAGATGCACATCTCACCATTTTGAAAAATAAGATGTAGAATGCGCAGCCGCGATTCGTCAGCACAAGCCTTAAATATCTGTGCACCGAGTGTAAGATTAAAATTTTTAAGTCTCATGAAGCAACTTTAGCTAACGGTTCAAAGTTATAGATTAGGCACTTAAAATGCTTATCTATATATTTGAAATCAATGGCTTTTAAAATCGTGTCTGTGAAGCATAGTGTTACAAAATTACAATTTTTCATCTTTTTAGTGCTTATTTTCTGGTTTACAGGCAGCCTAGCCGTATTCGCACAAAACCAAAAACGCGTCATTCAATTGTCAGGCGTGGTTCTCGGTGAAGATAGTGTCTCTGGTCTTCCGGGTGTACACATTTACGTTCCAAAAGCGGGTCGGGGTGCAACTACCAATGGAATGGGTTTCTTTTCTATGCCCGTACTTATTGGTGATAGCATTGTGATAAGCTCTGTGGGGTATGCAAGACAATTTTATATTGTACCCAATCATCCATCGGAGTTTCTAACGGTTGTCTTTGAATTAGATGAAGACATGACTTACCTCAATGAAATTACAGCAACTGCCTTTCCTACAGAAGAAGTATTTAAAGAAGCCATTCTAGCCCTTAACCTTCCACCAGACAATCAAATTGATCAGAAAAATTTGAATGCAGAATTGCTAGCGCTCATGCTTAGAACTGCTCCAATGGATGGGCCGATGAATCAGCGGTATTATTTGAATGAGTGGGCCAATCACCAGAACGACAGGTTTATGCCCGTCACCAATCCTTTCCTTAATCCTTTTAACTGGGTAAAATTCTTTAATTCCCTCAAGAAGGATAAAAAAAAGAAAGTCAAAAGATAATTATCGCTTTTGCATACCTAATTTCTCTGTAGCAAATCTTTCCATTTCACGGTAAACACCTTCAACATCTTTTGATGTTAATGACGAACCTATAACATGTGCACCTGCGTTGGGTATGGAAACAATTTCCTTAAGAGAATCTGGCGTGGCTAGTTGTTTATGCATTTCAAGCATGGCACTCACTTTTACTTCGGGGTCTTGCTCTTGTTCGTTCTTATAATAATAAAGCGTTAAGGAAGGTTGGTTTACTTTAGAAAATGTCTCCGCGGTCATTTGACCTTCCAATAATTCCTGCAGCTCTGTGGTTGACTCTAATCTGTACTTGGTATTCCAATAAGATGATATGCTCGTCTGAAAACTATCAGAACCACGGTATTTTCCACCCATTACAACACGAGCAATCTGTAAACCCCAAGGATTATTTAGTAAAAAAGCAGCTGGGTTATTTATGGCAATATTCGGAGACATGTTAATGAGCGCATAAACATCTTCTGGATATTGTGCTGCGAGCATTAAGGCAAGTGTACCACCTGTGGAAGTACTCATTATAATAACCTTGTTACCAAGTTGCTTTGCGATAGCCAATGCTTCCTTTGCACTCTCCCATACACGATCGGCTGTAAACAACATTAAGGCTTCTGTTGTATCAATGCCATGATCTGATAGTCTTGATAGATAGAGATTGCAACCAAACTCTTTTGCAAATCTACGATGAATGGGATCGCCTTCTTTTTGACTGGCAGAAAAACCGTGCAGGTATACAACAACATATTCCGTTTTATGATTTAGACTATCTGTCCATATTATTTGGGCTTCATTTTCTGGTTTAATGAGATGTGTTTCTTGCTTGCTTCGTACATAACCTTGAAGGGCCTTCGAATCAGCCGGTACATTAAATTTAGTCTTATCAAATTTCGGCCGTTCAGGTTTTGGCCCTAACAAATAGATACCCACTAACAATATAATAGGTAAGCATAATCGAAGAAGGATCTTTGAACTCATGGTTGGAATTGATTCATGTTACTATAAAAAAGCGCTAAGTAAAATTAACGCTTTTTATCCACCATTGATTAAATGTTATTCAGTCTTAATTCAGAATTATTTGAGATTCACAAAAGTCTGTTGCTGAGTAACCTTGCAAATCGTAAACTGTATAGTTCAAATCGATGCTGCTTCCATTTAAAGTACCTACACCTGATATCTCATAATCATTAACTATTTGTTTTGGAATAGTGACTCTATCACCATCAAGATAGGCGAGAATCTTGCTATCAAGTGCATAGAAATTATAGACAAAAATTTCACGACCTGAATAAGATGACTTTGCAATTTGTACCTGATAGTAGGTTAGATCATTAAACGTTGCACTGTATTCTTTTAAATCAAAACTACCTGTTACACGATCGCGTGCATCATAGTTATAAACTGGCTCAACTACGTTTACCTCGCATGATGAGAGGCCAATGATCACACAAAATAGAAGTAATAAACTTTTCATATCAGTAACATTTGGTGTTACTAGAGGTTAGACAACTTTGAGGCCAGATTTTATTAAAACCAAAATGCCGGATGCGAGGTCCGGCATTGATTTAATCTTGCGCCGATGCTAAAATGAATACAAGCGCCTTGTAAAATAAAATTGGCAAATCCGGTACCGGCAAAAAATATTTACCACCAACAACCACTACGAACGGAGTAAATACCAGTCATACCGGAATGCCATACCTTTTTAGGGACGAGTTATGAGGGACGAAGTACGAGGTAAAGTGAATTAGTTCCTCGTACCTCTATCCTCGTACCTTAATCCACATTATCATGAAGAAATTTGTTATTGCCTAGAATGGTGTTATCATCATTCAAATTATACTTGGATATAAATGGCTCTGATGAATGGGGTACATCTTGCATTTTGATACCTCTTCTTAAGTAAGCTGGTAAAGACCATTTTTCACTAAATTCTTCTTTAGTCATTTCTTGTTTACGACTTTGCTTAAGATGTTCTTTTCTATCAATTGCTTGTTGTTGTAATCTTTGTTTCGTTGAACGTAAACCCATCATACCTTCATTATCTATAACTTGATCAGAATAATTTTCTGAGTTGGGATCGAAATCGTCATCTTTAAATAAACTTTCTTCACCATCATCTTCTTCATTTTCATGGAAAGAAGAGTCTACTTTATTAAATGGTCCTGAAAATGATAATTCACGATCTTCACTTCGTTCATTACCTAAATCGGTTTTATTTTCTTCTTTATTTCTTATTTGAAAATCTTTTTTTTCGTTGACAGAATTGTCTGGTGTAAACAGCCACGTTTGTCCACGATCAAGCTCATGAACCTTTTTTGCCGGGTCTTCTTTTTTCACATACATTCTACTCTCGCTAGTAAACCCGGTTGCAATTACAGTAACACGAATTCTATCACCTAACTCATCATCTACACCATGACCGAAGATCATCTCAGCTTCATCACCTGCTTGGCCTTGTATGTACTCTGTTATCTCCGTAAGCTCATCCATTTGTAACTCAGCCTCAACACCAGAGATGATAGAAAGAAGAATCTTCTTTGCTCCCATGATGTCTTTGTTATCAAGAAGCGGAGATGCCAACGCACCTTCTGCAGCTTTTCTAGCCCTGTTCTCTCCACGTGTTTCTGCTGCTCCCATTACCGCTGCACCTGCATTGTGCATTACAGTACGCACGTCTTGAAAATCGACGTTAACATAACCTGCAAGTGTTATAATTTCGGCAATGCCTTTGGCAGCAGTTGTTAATATATTATCAGCTTGCGCGAATGCCTGCCCAATTGAAAGATTACCATAAATCTCTCGTAGCTTATCATTAAGAATAACAAGCACCGTATCACAATTTTGACGGAAGGCTTCAATACCCATCTCGCCTTGCATCATTTTCTTTTTTCCTTCAAAGGAGAAAGGTGCAGTGACGATACCCACCGTAAGGATATCCATATCTTTTGCAATCTTCGCTATAACAGGCGCTGCACCTGTACCAGTGCCTCCACCCATACCTGCTGTTATGAAAACCATTTTGGTTCCCACTAACATCTCACGAATTTGGTCCTTGCTTTCAAGCGCCGCATTCTTTCCTACTTCAGGATTTGCACCACAACCTAATCCTTCTGTTAGGTTAGCACCTATCTGAAGTTTATTTGGTATTGGACTGCCATTAAGAGCCTGGTTGTCGGTGTTACAAACCACAAACTCAACATCTTTAATGCCTTGCTTATACATGTGGTTAACTGCATTACTACCTCCCCCACCAACACCAATTACCTTAATGATTGAGCGTGGCTGACTATGTTTGGGGATTTCAAATTTGTATGATCCGGTTTCAAACATGATATTATTCTTTTAAGTGGTTGTTCGTTTAATTACTGGCTATATAATTTTAGCCTTTGGTTTTTGATGTGTCAATGCTTAACGAGGTAATTACGATAACCCAATCTGCACATTTGCACATTGATAATTGACAATTAATCAGTATTCGTTTTTACTATCAAGATCATCGATCAACAAACTTTTGGTTTTATTGAGAATGTCGTTGAAGAAATTCTTTGAAGAGACAAGCGGCTTCTTCACTTTAGCCACGATCTTAACTACTTCGCGAGCCTCCTTGTAGCGATCTTCTCTTTCATCAAGGGAGCGGAAACCGGAGAGCACAAGACCAACAGCTGTTGCGTACATAGGACTTTTAACAGCCTCTATTTTGCCTTTGCCCAGATGCTCATTCGGATAACCGATGCGGGTGTCCATACCGGTCATGTATTCAACTAATTGTTTCAGGCTGCTGAGTTGTGCACCGCCACCCGTGATAACGATACCACCAGCAAGTCGATTCTCAAATCCTGAATTTATAATTTCGGTATGTGCCATTTCAATGATCTCCTCCATTCTAGCTTGAATGATGTTCGAAAGATTCTTTACAGAAATTTCTTTCGATGCACGATTTCTTATTCCAGGTATAGAAACAATTTCATTGGGACTAGCTTCTTCTGCTATGGCTTTTCCAAACATGGTTTTTAAGCGCTCTGCTTGTTGCGGCAGAACCATAAGACCTTGCTTGATATCATTGGTAACAATATTTCCACCGAATGGAATAACTGCTGTATGACGAATTATATTATCATAAAATATGGCGATATCAGTTGTACCACCACCAATGTCAATCAAACAAACACCCGCTTCCTTTTCTTCTTCGCTCAGTACAGCAAGACTTGAAGCTAAGGGTTCAAGTATAAGATCGGAAATTTCCAGATTACCTCTGCGTACACATTTATTGATGTTATTGATTGCATTTGTCTGCGCGGTGATGATATGAAAATCAGCTTCCAATCTAACACCTGACATACCCACAGGTTCCTTAATGCCATCTTCATAATCTACCATGTAATCTTGTGGCATTACGTGGATGATCTGGCTTCCTGGCGGAACAACCATGCGATACATATCTTGTGTAAGACGTTCAACATCATCTATTGCTATCTCATCTTCTTTAGAAGATCTGGTGATACCACCGTGTTGAATAAAGCTCCGAATGTGTTGGCCTGCGATGCCTACATTAACCACACCTATATCAATGCCTGATTGATCACTTGCCTCTCTCATTGCTTTTTCAATAGCATGCACTGTCTTATCAATATTATAGACAATCCCTTTTACGACGCCTTCTGATTCAGCTTTGCCCATGCCAAGTACTTCTAACTTGCCAAATTCATTTTTGCGTCCAACGATAGCACAAATTTTTGTTGTGCCTATGTCGAGCCCGACTACTATTTTTTCATTTTCCATGGCTGTATACTTAATTTTTTTATAGTGGTTGTTTTTTTAAGCTTCTAGTTACTAGCTGCTATTTGCTAGCTTGTGTGTGCTGTTAATTTTAATTTATAATTTGTACCTCATTGTGTAATCTTCAAATATTTACCTTCGTTCCTCGTTCCTCGTCAATCGTCCCTCGTCTTACTCCGCAACTATTTGTCCTTCATATTGTAAGTTGACGCGCTTATATTTACTCCATCCTTTAGTAGGAAGAATTTCTTTATAAAATATTTTTAGTTTCTTAAACTTTGCTCCCACATTGTCGGGTTGGCCAAATTCTATTAGCTCATCTCCTACTTGTGGATATAGGGTAATATTCGCTTTGGTGTCAATATCCAGTTGCGCTACTTGCGCATTCCAAAACTCATCGTCACGAATGGTATTGATCATGGCAATTAGCTCCTTACCTTCTTCACTCAAATTAAGATTCTCTTGTTGTAATAGTTTACGTACATACAATCCGCTTATTAGAACAACACGTGTTGAGAATTTTTCTGATACAGGCATTATTGTTCCATCTTCAGCGATATAACCATCAGGGCCATCATTACGAACTATACGGGCAATTGGTCTTCTGAGCTCCACCTTCACTACTAAATTACCTTTGATGTCAGTGTACAACTGCGCATCTTTTACAAAACGATCACCTCTTATTTTCTTTTCGATTGCTTTTAGTCCTACTTTATTTATGCCCGCACCGCGCAAATTTTCCTGGCTGATGTTCATTAAATGCATAATGTCACTCTCATCTAAAAAATGATTTTCATTGATGTTTTCTATTTTAATCTCAATATCTTGTATAGCAACACTTCCTTGCTTACGTTCAGTGAACGCAATCAAAAAGAGTACCACCAGCACTACTGCTGTGATCTTCATTTCACGCTTTATGTTTAACTTAAACTTCATAGCGTGTAGTCAACATATTTTTAATGGGTTCAACAAAAGTATCAATATCACCCGCACCTATAGTAACAAGAACTTCAACATCAAGCTCACCCAGTTTCTCCATAAGATCACTCTTATTACATCTAATCTTTACCGGGCTCGTAACATTATTAAAAATCATATCAGAATCAACACCAGCAATTGGCAACTCGCGTGCAGGATAAATATCCATAAGTAATAACTCATCAGCCATGCTCAAGGTTTTTGAGAATCCTTCTGCAAAATCGCGTGTGCGAGAGTATAAATGTGGCTGAAAGATTACCGTTAGTTTACGTTGGGAGTACATAGACTTCATGGATCTTAAAAATGCTTCAATCTCTGTAGGATGATGCGCGTAATCATCTACATAAATTACTTTTCTGTCTTTGATTACAAATTCAAATCTTCGTTTTACTCCTGTGAATGATTCCAGCGCCTTTTTTATGGTAGGCACATCAACACCAGCTAAGTGCGCAGCAACAGAGGCAGCAATAGCATTTTCAATGTTATGAAAACCGGGGACACCGAGCCTGATATGTTGAACCTTCCCGAAACCGTGAAGATCAAACTCAAAAAATCCGCTTTTGGCGGTAATGTTGCCGGCAAAAAACTGTCCCCGGCTCATGCTATAAATGCTTTTCGAAACGTGTGTAACGCCTTCTGTTAATAACTCGTCAATCGATTCGTGAATAATTAATGAGCCGCCTTTATTGATTTGTTTAATGTAGTCTTTAAATGAGGTAATTAAACTTTCATGATTGCCATAGATGTCAAGATGATCTGCATCAGCAGAGGTTATTATGGCAATTTCAGGAAACAAGCGAAGGAATGAACGATCAAATTCATCTGCCTCTGCTACTACGATTGTGTTTTTATTTACATCACCTTCCATTACGAGATTAGATGAATAATTGGTTGTTATCCCGCCAAGAAAGGCAACCATACTTTTTCCAGCTGTTTTTAAAATATGCGCTACCATGGAAGATGTTGTTGTCTTGCCATGTGTACCGGCGATACCAATTGTTTTATAGCCCGTTGATATAAGACCCAGCACCTCGGCGCGTTTCATGATGGTATAACCCTGTGCTTTTAAAAAAGCATGCTCTTTATGGTCTTGTGGAATAGCTGGGGTAAACACCACTAACGTCTTTTCTTTTTCATCTTTAACTTCTTTAGGTATCAGATTCACGTTATCTTCGTAGTGAATAGACATCCCTTCATCAGATAGAGAAATTGTAAGTGTTGTTGAAGTTTTATCATAACCTGATACCCTCATACCACTTTTAATAAACCACCTAGCCAGGGCACTCATACCTATGCCACCAATTCCTAGGAAATAAATATTTTTATATTGTTCTAATTTCACTTTGTCTGGATTAATTTCTCTATTTCATTTACTATATCTATAGTGGCATTTGGTTTGGCCAGCTTACCAATGTTCTCGCTAAACTTTTGAGCACGTTGGTCATCAAATACTAATCTCAAACCCTCATCTACCAATAAGTCATTTGCATCTTTATCTGCAATCATTAAGGCGGCATTTTTATTTACTAGCGCCATTGCATTCTTAGTCTGATGATCTTCAGCAACGTTTGGTGATGGGACTAGAATTGCAGGCTTCATAGCGATGCATAATTCAGAAACAGCCAGTGCTCCTGATCGCGAGATCACAACATCAGCTGCAGCATAAGCCAAATCCATTTCACGAACAAAGTCTTGAACGCGTATGAAAAATAAATTACGATTGCCTAATAGCGCCTTATAAGATTCATAATAAATTTTACCAGTTTGCCAGATTACTTGTACTTGAGCATCTATTAATTTATCAATGCCGGCAAGAATACTTTCATTAATAGTACGTGCACCCAGGCTACCGCCTATAATTAAAATTGTTCTTTTATCGGCCGAGAAACCAAAATGAGCTAATCCTTTTTCACGCTTATCAGCAATGGTTAAAATATCTTTCCTAACAGGATTACCAGTTACTACAATTTTATCTTTTGGAAAATACTTTTCCATTCCTTCATAGGCAACACAAACTTTACTCACTTTCTCCGCCACTTGCTTATTTGCTAAACCAGCAAATGAATTTTGCTCTTGTACAATGGAAGGAATACGAGCCCTTGTTGCCGCTAACATGATTGGGCCGCTTGCATACCCGCCTGTACCAATTACTACTTGTGGTTTAAACCGTCTAATTACACCCACTGCTTTAACATAACTTACAATGAGCTTTACTGGAAAAAGTAAGTTCGATAACTTCAGACTTCTTTGAAGACCGCTGATCCATAAGCCGACAATTTTATATCCTGCTTCAGGTACACGGGTCATCTCCATCTTTCCTTTAGCACCTACAAAAAGTATTTGTGCATCCGGGTGACGTTCTCTAAACAAGTTAGCAATGGCTACCGCAGGAAAAATGTGTCCGCCGGTTCCTCCGCCACTGATGATGATTCGATATGGTTTTGTTTTGGTTATAATTTTATTTTTTAAGTAGCCCACGCACAATTTTAACTTTCTATATTCTATTAACTCCTATTAACTTTTAACTACTAACTACTAACTACGCCGCCTTTGCAGCCACATTCTTACTCTCTTTCGCTTCCAAAGTTTGTGTTGGTTGTTTGTAAGTCTCATCGCGTTCGCCACGACTCACACTTAATATTATTCCGATGGAAAGGCCAGTAAAAACCATGGATGTACCACCCATAGAAATCAATGGCAATGGCTGACCTGTTATTGGACCTAGGCCTACAACAACACCCATGTTAACCATGGCCTGGCAGACCAAATCGAAACTCAATCCTGCCGAAAGCAATCCACCAAATGCACGTTCACTATTATAGGCGGCTTTCATTCCCCGATGAAGAAGAATGAGATACAATACCAATACAATCACACCACCAATCATTCCATACTCTTCGATAACAATAGCATAAACGAAATCTGAATAAGGATGTGGAAGGATGTTTCTTTGATCACTATTTCCTGGACCTTTACCTACCACACCACCAGTAGCTACAGCAATGCGTGCATGTTTAGCTTGAAATGGTAGTTCATTATTATTAACGAAACTTAGAATGCGGTTCTTTGCTGTTTCACCACGTACACCAAACTTAATAGCCAATGCACCAAATAATATCCCTACAAAAATCAACATTGCCAGATACTTAGTAGGTACACGCCCAATGAACATAATTAACATGCAAGTGATAAGAAGCAAAACAGCCGTTGATAAATTGGTTAATGCAATCAAGCCGCAAATTACGCCACACCAAAATAGTATTGGAATAAGCGAAGCTTTTATGTCATCAATATTTTGTTGACTTTTTGAAAGCATACTAGCCAGATTCACTATCAATGCAAGACTAGCGAAATCTGAAGGCTGAAAAGATCCAATCACCGGAATGCTAATCCACCGCGCTGCATCATTTAAGCTAACTCCATTTGTAAAAGTATAAATGAGCAACGGTATGCTAACCCACAAAGCAAGTTTAGAGATCCTAGAGTAATATCTGTAATCAACTTTGTGAGCAAACCACATAGCCGCTAAACCGACAAATACGGTAATGGTATGCTTTAATAAAAAGCTCTCCGGACTTTGAGTCCTTTTATAAGCTAAGGTTCCTATTGAGCTATACACAACTAAAATACTGATCAACGATAAAGCAAATACAACCGCCCAGATTACCCGGTCGCCTTGTAAATTTTTATCAGCCCATTCTTTAAACTTAAACATCATTTCTCTATTTCCTGTTTTAATTCTAAAACCGCTTTGCGAAACTGATCTCCTCTATCTTCATAGTTTTTAAAAAGATCAAAACTTGCACAAGCAGGAGAAAGTAAAACCACATCTCCTTGTTGTGCCTCTTCCAGGGCTAAACGCACAAGATCTTTTACACTTTGCGTTTCCTTAATTGTAGCAACGACGTCACTAAATGCTTTCTTTAATTTGTCATTTTCTTTACCTAGACAAATTAAAGCACGTACTTTTTTCTGAACTTGATCCTTGATGATGTTGTAATCATTTCCCTTATCAACACCACCTGCTATCCACACCAATGGTTTTTCATAGCTGCCCAGCGCATATACAACAGAGTCTACGTTTGTTGCTTTTGAGTCATTGATAAACTCTACACCATTGATGGTAGCTACCGACTCCAATCTATGCGGCGCGTTCTTAAATGTCTTTAAACCTGATTTTATTTTTTCAACACCGACTCCTGCAAGATTCACTGCAGTAACCGCGGCCATTGTATTGATTAAATTATGTGGTCCGTTCAATGTTGTTTCACGCTGTGCTATACCGAACTTTGTATTCAGATTGAACTGCATCTGCGTGCCATCAAAATGCACAATTGAAGTTATGTTTTTTAGTGAGACCGGTAGTTTTGCCGGTTGAATATTACGTTGCGATACTTCTTTAGCGATCACTTCATCTTCACTATAGTAAATAAAGTATTGATTAGCAGTCATGTTTTGGATTATCTGCAACTTAGCGTCTACATACTTTTGCATTGTATACGCATAGCGATCTAAATGATCAGGTGTTATATTCAATAAGATGGCTATTTCAGGTTGGAATTTTTTAGTTCCATCTAACTGAAAGCTGCTCATTTCTAATACATACCAGTCGAATTTCTTCTCAACTACTTGTCTCGCCATGCTAAAACCAACATTCCCTGCAAGCGCTACATTGATGCCTGCTTCTTTCATCAGGTGATACGTCAGCAGCGTAGTTGTTGTCTTACCGTTTGTTCCTGTTATGGCTATTATTTTTGCGTTTGTGTAACGCGATGCAAATTCAATCTCATCTATTATAGGTATTCCAGCCGACTTTAACTTTTTAATAATGTCTGCTTTATCAGGTATACCCGGGCTCTTAATGATAAGTTGAGCATTTAAAATTTTATCTTCTGTGTGTTGTCCTTCTTCAAATGCTATGCCTTGTTGCTGCAACTCCGCTTTGTATTTATCTTTTAATTGACCCTGGTCAGATAAAAAAACATCATAGCCCTTCTCTTTCGCAAGAAGCGCTCCTCCTGTTCCACTTTCTCCTCCTCCTAATATGGCAATGCGGTCTCTCATCTTAGTTTAAGTGTTGCTAAGGTTATGATTGCCAATAGAATTCCAAGTATCCAAAACCGTGTTACAATTTTTGCTTCAGGTATATTTTTCTTCTGGTAATGATGATGCAATGGTGACATTAGAAATATTCTTCTGCCCTCACCATATTTCCGCTTTGTGTATTTGAAATAAGCCACCTGCATTATTACAGAAAGATTTTCAATCAAGAATATTCCGCATAGAATAGGGATCAATAATTCTTTTCGTACAGCGAGTGCAAGCACAGCGATAACACCACCTAGCGTTAAGCTTCCCGTATCACCCATGAATACCTGAGCAGGGTAAGCGTTATACCATAAGAAGCCTAAGCATGCACCAACAAACGCGGTACAGAAAATCACGAGTTCACCCAGGTTTGGGATATACATGATATTAAGATAATTACTAAAATCGATACGCCCAGAAAGATAAGCCAGTATGGCAATTGTCAAACCTATAATACCAGATGTGCCTGCCGCCAGGCCATCAATACCATCCGTAATATTGGCTCCATTCGATACAGCTGTTATAATAACGATAACCACGAGCACGTATATTAGCCAAGTGTAGTGATCAGGTACGAAGGGAAAGATCTCACTATAATCAAGTGAATTATTTTTCAAAAATGGAACCGTTGTTTTTGTTGACTTAACATCATTATACTCAGTACCTTCTTGAAGTTCTATTCCTTGTCTCACGTTGATCATTGCTTCAGGATTAACCTCACGAACAATAACATATTGATTAAAATAAAGCGTTAATCCTACAATCACACCTAGCCCTATTTGACCCACGATTTTAAATCGACCTGCTAATCCTTCTTTGTTCTTTCTGAAAACTTTAATGTAATCATCAACAAAACCAATTATACCCAACCAGCAAGTACTTACGATTAAAAGAATAACATAGGTATTATCAAGCTTTGCGAATAAGAGTGTAGGAATAAGGATGGCTGCAATAATTATAATTCCCCCCATGGTTGGGGTGCCCTTCTTTTGCATCTGCCCTTCTAGGCCAAGGTTTCTAATATCTTCACCAACTTGCTTCTTACGCAAGAAATTAATCAGGTTCTTACCGAACGTGATTGTAATTACCAATGAAAGAAACGCCGCAGACCCCGCACGGAATGAAATGTATTGAAACACACCCGCCCCCGGAATGTTATAATGTTTTTCTAAGTAATCGAATAAGTAGTAAAGCATTTTAATTTCTAATTATTAATGTGCGTATGTGCGAATTAAGTTCCTATTTACCTCTTGAAGTGGATACAATTTTCCCAATGACTTTTAAAATGTTTCCTATGTCATTAAGTAGTTTCCCTGGTTTAGGGTAATTACTACTAAACTCACATAGCTCTAACCAATATTCAGTCTCCTCCGCTTCTTTGGATGCCACTTTCAACTTATGGATAAAATCTGCTTTGCTTTCTGCACCTTGTGACTCTTTCACATTAGCTCCAATAGAGCATCCTGAACGTAAAACCTGATCAGCGAAAACAAATTTCTTCTTTTCACGAAGTAGTGCTGAAAATTCAATGATATCCAACGAAAATTGAAAAGTCATTTTCACAATTAGGTTATCGTTATAATTTCTCAATTTCAATTCGCTCATACGCACATTAGTAATTCGCACATTAATTGATCATTAATTTAATCATCCGTGCTACAACTTCTCGATCATCAAAAGGGTGCTTTACACCTTTTATTTCTTGATAAGTTTCATGTCCTTTTCCTGCAATTAATATGATATCATTCTCTTTTGCCATCATGCATGCGGTCTTGATTGCTTCTTCTCGATCCGCCATTACCAAAGTTTTGCGTGCATCAGTTGGGGTAATGCCAACTTGCATTTCTTTTATGATCTCTATGGGATCTTCATCTCTTGGATTATCAGAAGTTAACACCACCTTATCGCTCAAGCGACAAGCTATGGAGGCCATTAAGGGTCGTTTTGTTTTATCGCGGTTTCCTCCACAGCCAACTACTGTTATAACTTGTTCATTACCGGTACGGAACTGAGCTATTGTATCTAATACATTTTTAAGTGCATCAGGTGTATGTGCGTAATCTACAATTGCTGTGATCTTCGAACCCGGCAAAACCAATTCGAACCTGCCAACTGCACCTTTCATAGCTGAAAGTTTGGTAAGTACTTCATCAGAATCTTGGTCTAATAATACCGCTGCTCCATAGACAGCCAACAGATTATACGCATTGAAATCTCCAATGAGTTTAAACCACACGTCTTTGCCAGCGATATCCAATTGAAGACCCTCAATAGAATTAGTTATGATTTTACCTTTAAAATCAACCATCTTCTTTAAGCCAAAAGTTTGCTTTTTAGCTTTGGTGTTTTGAAGCATAACCATCCCGCGTTTATCATCCGCATTTGTTAATGCAAATGCATCACTCCCGAGTTCATCAAAGAATTTTTTCTTTGCTGTTATATAATTTTCAAAAGTGACGTGATAGTCAAGATGGTCATGGGTTATATTGGTAAAGATGCCACCAGCGAACTTCAAGCCTGCCACACGATCTTGATCAACGGCGTGTGAACTAACTTCGATAAACGCATAACTACATCCTGCATCTACCATCTTTTGAAGAAGTTCATTGAGTTGCATTGGATCAGGCGTTGTGTGTGTTGAAGGGATAACCTTATCGCCAATTCTATTTTCTACAGTTGAAAGCAAACCTGAGCGATAACCCAAAGAATTAAAAAGCTGATACAGTAATGTAGCAACGGTTGTTTTTCCATTGGTGCCGGTTACGCCGGTAAGTTTGAGTTTGGCAGAAGGATTATCATAAAAGTTTGATGCTATTAAGCCCAATGCATGTGCGCTATTCTTAACTGTTATAAAAGTTATCTTTTCATCTATTGTTTCTGGAAGTTTCTCGCATACGACAGCAGTCGCGCCAGTGGCAATAGCTTTCGCTATGAACTCATGGCCATCTGAAAGTGTTCCTTTAACTGCTACAAATAAAAATTCGGGCTGAACTTTTCTTGAGTCAAAGCAAATACCTTTAACCGCTATTCCCATGTCTCCAGAGGTAGAGGTTAGTGATACTTTGTATAATATATCTTTTAATTCGGCCATTAACTCAAGCGTATAAAAATTCTACTTCCTTTTGAAATTCGTGCTCCAGGATTTATTGATTGCTGTGCTACCCTTCCTTTTCCTTCGTAAAAAACACGAAGGCCCGATTTTTCCAATAAGAATAGTGCATCACGAAATGTCATACCTTTTACGTCGGGCACTATATCTGGTCCGGCAATATTTTTCTTCCAAGTAATTGCGCCGTCATCTTTAGATGCACGTACCCATTCATCTTCAGTTTTAGAATGATTAGAAACGCCAAGCTCGTTACAAAGCATGGTAAGTTCTTCTTGATGACCGGCACGGATAACGGGAAAAATGCCTGGTTCATTTACCCGTTTCTGTAACATTGCCATATGAAGATCTAAATCGCGCGCATAGATATTGTCGGCAATTTCTTTGAACACAGGAGCGGCTACGCTGCTGCCATATTGATCCCAACCACGTGGATTTTTGATTAAAACAATAGCGCTATACTTAGGCGCATGTGCAGGGAAGTATCCAACAAATGACGTCAGATATTTTCTTGCATACCTGCCATTCTCTAAGATTTGTGCAGTTCCGGTTTTACCTGCAATTCTATAATGCGCACCTTTTATATTTTTAGCGGTACCATTTTGCACGACACCTTCCAACAATAACCTGAGTTGGTCAAGGGTTTTATCGGAACATATTTTATCATTTAAAACTTCGGTTTCAAATTGTTCTTCAATCTTATCTGCCTTGCTTACTGCTTTAACAAAAACAGGTTTAATCATTTTACCTTCATTTGCTACTGCATTATATAGTGTTAATGTATGTAGTGGTGTAATCTCAAACCCATACCCGTATGCCATCCACGGTAAGCTAATTCCACTCCAACCTTTGTCACCCGGACGTTTTATTTTAGGTGTCGGTTCACCTGCTATTTGAATACCAATAGGTTTAGATAATTTCAATTCATCGATGTAGTCAACAAATTTCTGTGGCTTTAGTCCGAAATATTTATCAGCTAACTTTGCCATTGCAACATTAGATGAATGTTCAAATGCATCTTGTATGGTTACCGTGCCTAGACCACCTTCTTCATGGTCGCGTACTTTTTTATTGTAGAAGGTGTATTCGCCGTTTCCAGTATCAATGCTATCGGTTAACTCCATGTTTGTTTCCTCTAGTAAAGCAATCATGGTCACTAACTTGAAAGTTGATCCTGGCTCAAAGGTCATGCCTGTGGCAAAATTGAATTTTTCATAAAAACTTCCATGCCCGTCACTGCTCAAGTTGGAAATTGCTTTCACTTCACCTGTCTGAACTTCCATTACGACAACAAGGCCATCATCAGCATTGTGTTGATACATGGCTTTCTCAAGTGCTGTTTCAGCAACATCTTGTAAGTTAATATCTAATGTAGTTTGAAGATCTAGACCATTAACGGCTTTTACATTATTCGCATCGAAGATGGGTTTCCAAACACCACCCGCTAGTTTCTGATAATATGCATAACCATTTTGTCCGCCGAGGTGTTTGTGAAAACTGTATTCAATACCTGCACCTTTGTCATTTTCATTAACGAAACCAATTGTTCGGCGACTAAGATTTGAAAAGGGTCTGTAACGCACATCAACTTTTTCGAAGATGGCACCACCGCGTAAACGACCTTCGCGAATGATTGGCCATGAGCTGATTATCTTTTTATCTTGGTAATCAACTTGTCTACGACTAAGCATGATGTATTGCTTACCGCTTGCACGCGCATCTTTCAACATCCGCTTGTAATCAACCGCTGATTTATCTTTAAAAAATCTAGATAGATGGTAGGACAATGAATCAATGCCATTCTTCCAGACTTCATCTTTGGGAAGTGTGGCATCAAAAGCAATTTTATAGAAAGGCAACGAGGTAGCAAGTAAGCTACCATTGTCTGAATAGATATTTCCGCGCGTGGCTTTAACTTCTTTGTAATCGAATGAAATGCGCTCGCCCATTTTAGCCCACTTCTCTCCTTCCGCAAATTGAATGTGTCCTGTTTTTACTACAACGCCAATAGCAAAAAGCATTACAAATAGAAATGCTACCCTAACTCTTAATAATATGGACTTCTTAATATTCACCTTCTGGTACTACTACTTTATATGGTGGTGTTAAACTTTCTTGTAATCCGTATACTTTGACTTTACGCGCTACCTCAGATTGCTTGCTAGCAAACATGAGATCGGCTTTCATTGTAGTATAGTCTGCTCTTAGGTCTTCAACTTCAGCTTGTATGGAATTAATTTTTCTAACGGCTTTCTCCGCATAATGTGTGTTGCCGATATACAGTAATCCCAGCATCATGACGAATAAAATTTTGGGTAAGTATTGTGTTGGAAAACCTTCTTCAAAATAACTTTCCAGCTTCAACTTTTTTTCAATACCGGAGAAGAAACTCTTTCCATTGCTGGTAGATGCTTTCTTAACTTTTTTTGTTCCGATCTTGAATTTGTTTTCCATTTCCGTTAATCGTTATCAGATATCAGTTATCAGTTAATTGTTAATCGTAATTTGTTGATAAGTTGCTAATGGTTTAATCAGTCCACGTGTAACGTTTAACGTTTAACTGCTATTCTCAGCTTCGCACTACGCGCTCTGCTGTTCTGCTCAATCTCCTCTTCAGTCGCTTCCACCGGCTTGCGGTTTAAAGTGTCAAAAGGTTTAATTTCATTTCCAAAAAAATCCTTTTCTACCTCACCAAAGACCTTTCCTTTGTTGATGTAGTTTTTAACCATTCTATCTTCTAAAGAATGGTATGACATCACTACCAACCTGCCACCTTTCTCCATCACTTCGCCGCTTTGATTTAAAAAATCTTCAAGCGCTTTCATCTCCGTATTAACTTCAATGCGTAACGCCTGAAATACTTGGGCGAAATATTTATTTTCTTTACCACGAGGAGCAATTGCCTTAAGAGCCGCTTTCAAATCTTCTGTTTTAACAAAAGATTTGTTTGCACGTTCTTGTATAACAAGCTTCGCTGCGGTCTTCGCATTTTTCAACTCTCCATACATGCCAAAGAGTTTGTGAAGCTTCTCTTCATTATACTCATTTAACACCTTCGCTGCTGTGAGTGTGGCCTGCTGGTCCATGCGCATATCAAGCGGTCCATCAAAGCGTGTCGAAAAACCGCGCGCTGGTGAATCGATCTGATGTGATGAGACACCTAGATCAGCCAAGATGCCATTGACTTTACTTACCCCATTTAGCCTCAAGAACCTTTTCAGATGCATGAAGTTGGCCTGACAAAATGTGAAAGAACTACTTTTTATAATTTCAGCTTGCTGCTTTGCATCATCGTCTTGATCAAAAGCAATCAACCTTCCTCCTTTTAACTTTTCAAGAATCTGAACACTATGCCCACCACCACCAAATGTTACATCCACGTAAGTGCCTTGCGGATCAATGTTTAGTCCCTCGAGGCATTCTGTTAACATGACAGGCTGGTGATAGCCATGAGTTTCGAGCTTTGAGTTTCGAGTCACGAGCTTTCAATGGTTCGTATAAAACTCATCAACATCTTCTGCTCCTCATCTATACTATTTAATAACTTTTCTATCAAGCTCTTTTCTCCTAGGTTCAATCTTTCAACGATCAATAATTGTGTTTCTACTTCAAATGCTGAAGCAATCGAAGTCTCTAAATAATTTTTATAGTCTTTCTTACTTGTTTTGGCACTGCCTTCAGCTATGTTCGAAGGAATAGAAACCGCCGCCCTGGTAATTTGACTTTTTAAACCAAATCTTTCGTCCACTGGTAGCTGACTCGCTAATTGATAAACATCAATTACTAAGTCCATTCCTTTCTGCCAGATCCTTAGCTGCTTGTAATTCCTCATTTTCAAACTCAAAGCTCGAGGCTCATAACTCGAAACTATTTTATTCTAGGTGCTTCTGTGCTAGCTTAGACAACTCACTTGGATCATTGATCTGGTGCTTCTCGTATATCGATGGATTCCAGATCTCAACCTTATTACCCATACCTACTAGGATCACATCCTTATCGATATTAGCATACGTGAGCATGTTCTTCGGAATTAAGAAACGGCCGCTGTTATCCAACTCAACCGTTACTGTGCCCGAGAAGAAATTCCGTTGAAGTTTACGGTACTCTTCATTGAACTCACTCAAACCTGAAATTTTCGAGAAGACCTTTTTGAACTCCACCATTGGATAAAGTATAAGGCATTGCTCAAACCCACGCCGAACGACAAGCTCATGTCCTCCGCCTTCGGGCAATTGCGCTTTGATCCGAGAAGGCAGTACTAGCCTTCCTTTGGCATCAAGCTTACTCTCATATTCACTGGTGAAGAAAGTCATAGACGTAGTGGTTGCCTTTTTCTCCTAAACAAACATAAGTAAATTCTTACCACTTCCTACCACTTTGCACCACTTTTTTCCATTAATATGTGTTTTAGTGGTATTTTACGCTTTAAAATAGCTTTTTGCTGGATGAATTAAGCCATCTATCAAAGCTTAAAACCCGAGTTGGAGGCGTGTTTGTTGAATTTTATCTCAATGGTGGAGCAAAGTGGAAGAGATTACAGCGATTCAAATGAAAATCTATGACATTGTCAACTTCACATACCGATCCAGGTGAGAGAGTTGATCTTGTTGATGGGAATGATGAGGATATAAGACCAAGTGAATATAAAATCAATGACATCCAAGTAAATAATATGTGATAGCCTTGTGATGGTAAAAATCTAATCTTTGAGGTCTCTGCCTCACTATAGCAGTACCACCTAAAATCCCGTAGGGATGATATGTTGGTAGATAAATATTAATAGCGAAATAAGTGCCGTAGGTACGATATACTATACCGTCTCTACAGACTTATGTATATTAGAATTACAATGATACCTAAACATTGTCCCTACCGGGCAATGTCATTAAGTTAAGAGATCCTTTAAAAAGCAAGTTTTAAAGTATGCAAAAGTTTATACGTGCTTCTTGACTAAACCCCCTCCCGTCTGTGTCCTCCTTATAGCCGTCAATCTAACAAAATCCCGTAAGGCCATGTCATTAAGTTAAGGGCCGTGATGTCTTCAGAACTATTATTATTTGCAAAATTGTAGCCTTGAACTGAAAATAAGACTTCATCGCAGAAGGTATGTTTAGAACTTTTAGTTCATTAACGTTAACTGGCTACCTACTAAAGCAGACGCTGAATTCACCTTAATTCTCGAAATGAAATAATCATATTTTACCACGTTTTTAGTCGGACAATAATGATAAATTATAAAACAGTTTGATCTCTATTCAATAGCTACTTTTAAGATTTAATGTAGATAGTATTTCTAGCGTATGTTCGCCGAAATGTGGTGGAGGTAAAAGTTTAAAAGGTTCTACATTATCGTTTGCGACAAAAGTTCTAACGCCACGTAATCCTGCTGACGAAAGTAAAAGTGCTTTCGCTTCGGGCGTCTGAAAAACCTGTTGGAGATTTTGAATAACACCTGCTGGGATTTTATAAGCACTAATTTTTTCTAACAGTGGATCAATTAAGAACTGTTCAAAGCGAAGCTGTAAAAGTTTCTTTAACTCCTCCCTGTGCTCAACCCGCTTTTGATTGGTAATAAAAAATGGATCGCCTGTTAAAGAAGGTATTTCTAATACCTTGCATAAATCTTGAAACTGCTTGTCGTTACCAATAGCAAGTAAAATCTCTTTATCATCTTTTGTTTTAAAGACATCGCCATAGGGTGCAATATTAGGATGGGCTGAACCTTGCTTCTGCGGAATTCTATTAGCCACTAACCAGTTGCTTCCCTGATTGGCTAGTGATGATATAGCAGATTGAATTAACGAAACTTCAACAAGCTTACCCTTTCCTGACGTTGTTTTCTCTAATAAGGCTAGTAGAATTCCTTCCTTTAAATGATGGGCTGCGAGTATATCCATTAACGCAACTGGCATTTTTAATGATGCGGCATCGGGCTCACCGTTCATAAACATAAACCCAGCTTCTGCTTGTATTATGGCATCATAGCCAACACGTGGATTGTCAGAACCATAACCAGTTACTTGGGCGTAGATCATGCCTTGATTTAATGCAGATAAGGTTTTATAGTCTGTCAATAATTTCTCTGCATCACCAGGCTTATAACTTACAATGATTATATCTGCCTTAGCCGCTAATTTATGAACAACCTGTTTCCCTTCATTGGAACTTAAATCAACAGCAACTGATTTTTTCCCCCAATTAACTGAACAGAAATAAGCAGATCGATCATCTGTTTGCTCGTCTGCACTTTTCCATGATCGTGTTACATCACCTTGTGTAAGAAGATTTTCAACCTTGACTACTTCAGCACCCAATTCAGCAAAGAACTGGCCTACACTTGGACCTGCTAAGACAGATGCTAGTTCTAATACTTTAAGATTTTTGACCATTGGACACTACGCTTTAATATAAATTTAGTTAATCGGATAACAGTTAACTATTAACGGTTACCCTTGTCCTGAACATTTCTTTAATTTGCTATGTTCCTTAACTTAATGAGTCCAAAAATAATGAGGTTAATCATAGTAAGTGTAATGGCAATTGTTTTTGTTAGTTGCTCATCAACGCATAAACAAAATCTTAAACAAGGCATTTGGCGTGGCGTGATTGAAATTCAGGGTAAAGAATTGCCATTTAATTTTGAAGTCAAAAAAGATTCGGTAGATCATTTCAATGTTACCATCAAAAATGCAGATGAGAATTTGTTGTTGGATGAGGTGTCTGTTAAAGGTGATACCGTTTCGATGACGTTACATATTTTTGATTCTCAACTAAAAGCTAAAATCCATGGTGATAGTCTGAATGGTTTCTTTATAAAGAATAGCGAATCAAATTACAGACTCCCTTTTAAAGCTGCATTCGGACAAGATTATAGATTCACAAATCTTGCGCAGCCTGATGCACCAGACTTTACAGGAACCTATAGCACTACATTTAGAAATGAGAAAGATACTACCATTGCTGTAGGCATATTCACGCAAAAGCAAAATCATGTACAAGGCACATTTCTTACACCTACCGGCGACTTCCGTTACTTAGAAGGCGATATTGTTAACGACAGCATGAAGCTAAGCAGTTTTGATGGCAATAGTGCGTATCTATTCAATGCTGTAAAAAAGAACGATAGTACACTCATTGGAAATTTCTGGTCTGGTAAATCATGGTCTCAAACTTGGATCGGCCAAAGAGATGAGCATGCATCGCTTCCAGACGCTTCTTCCTTAACTAATCTTAAGAAGGGTTTTAATAAAATTGATTTTCAGTTTCGAGATATAAATGGCAAGTTGGTTAGCCCATCTGATGACAAGTACAAAAACAAGGTGCTTATTGTTCAAATAATGGGTACATGGTGCCCTAACTGTATGGATGAAACCAAGTTTTTAACATCGTGGTACAAAACCAACAAATCACGTGGAGTCGAAATCCTGGCCCTAGCCTATGAAGCAAAAGCTGATTTTACCTACGCCACTACCCGCGTAAAAAAGATGAAGGAGAAGTTAGGAATCACCTATGATATTGTTATAGCCGGCACAAAAGACAAAGTCGAAGCCTCTAAAACCCTACCCATGCTCAACGAGATTGCAGCCTTTCCTACAACTATTTTTGTTGGCAAAGATGGATTAGTGAAAAAAATAAGCACCAGCTTTTCCGGTCCAGGCACTGGCCATCACTATGAGCTATTTGTAAAAGACTTTAACGAAACCGTAAATGAGCTACTTGTAAATTAGCTACTAGCTGCGAGCTGCGAGCTACTAGCTTGAGTTATTGTTAAAATTACGACAACTGCTCATTAGGTTAAGGCCTAAAATAGCAGCACAAACGCTCAAATTAAACCACACAGGCTAGTAGCTCGCAGCTAGAGGCTAGTAGCTTTTTAGACAAAGAGCTACTAGCTACTAGCTACTAGCTGCGAGCTACTAGCTCGAGTTATTGTTAAAATTATGACAACTGCTCATTAGGTTAAGGCCTAAAATAGCAGTACATACGCTCAAATTATACCACACAGGCTAGTAGCTCGCAGCTAGAGGCTGGTAGCTTTTTAGACAAAGAGCTACTAGCTTCGTATCCACACCACGAAGTACATATTTTCTGTTCTTTATTTGCTTTTATTTTTGT
>CAXSCR010000004.1:0-176558 GCA_964235605.1 uncultured Cyclobacteriaceae bacterium
TACTTTGTAGCCGGAAAACTTAAATTCGATTACCCACAGTATTCCACATAGACCCGGTATTTTAAATCAAGAGACCAAAATTTACTCTCACCAGATGTCACACATCAGAAGGATATTAGCAGAATAATGGTCAAACGTCCTTGGCTTAATTATCTGCCGCATTTAGGTTGGTATGGAAATTTGTCCGGTTTAGGAATTGAACTATGGGAATTTTGGTATCTTGAGGCCCGTTCCTAATACACTAAAAAAACTTTTTGAATCCAGTATCAATGAAAATATTAGTTTGCATTACACACGTTCCGGATACCACCTCACGGGTAAATTTCTTAGAGAATAACACAAAGTTTGATACGAATGGCGTTCAGTTTATAATTGGCCCGTACGATGATTACGCCTTGGCAAGAGCAATAGAACTTAAGGAAAGTCTAAGCGCTACCGTCACTGTATTGAACGTTGGATTAGCTGATACCGAACCTACTATACGAAAAGCACTAGCCATAGGAGCTGATGATGCCATACGCGTTAATGCGGATCCGATAGATTCTTATTTTGTGGCTGCTCAGATTGCTGAACAAGCAAAATCAGGTTATGATCTCATCTTAATGGGTAGGGAGTCTATCGATTATAATAGTGGCGTAGTTCATAGCATCGTTGGTGAATTGTTGGGTATACCCTCAGTTTCACCCGTAATGAAATTAGACATAGAAGGAGGCAAAGCAAAACTTGCTCGCGAGATAGAAGGAGGTAAGGAATATGCTGAGGTAAGCCTTCCCTTTGTTGCAGGTTGTCAAGAACCAATTGCCGAATGGAAGATTCCCAATATGAGGGGTATAATGTCGGCGCGTACAAAACCTTTAAAAGTAGTGGAACCTGTTGCGACTGATAGTGGCGTAAAACTTCAAAAATTTGAGTTGCCACCACCTAAAGGTTCTGTTAAAATGATTTCAGCAGATAATGTGTCTGAACTTGTTAGCCTACTTAAAAATGAAGCAAAAGTTATATAATCTTATTCAATAGACATGACAATATTAGTATTTGTAGAGAGCGCAGAAGGTAAGATTAAAAAAACTTCACTTGAAGCAGTTTCCTATGCGCATCAAATGGGTGGTTCTATAACAGCGATTGCACTCGGTACGGTAGAGAATGCTGAACTAGAAAATCTAGGAAAATATGGTGCACTGAAGGTTCTTCACGCAACCGATCAAAAATTAGATCAGGGAATAATACAAGCTTATTCCGCTGTACTAACTAAAGCAATGGAAGATGAAAAAGCAGACATTCTTGTATTGGCTGGATCTTCAATAGGAACGCCGATAGCTGCCCGCGTAGCAACTAAAATTAAGGCGAGCCTTGCAACTAACGTTGTTAGCACACCTGATATAAGCTCAGGCTTTACAATTAAAAGAAGCATTTATACAGGAAAGGCATTTTCTTACGTGGAGCTAAAAAATCAAAAGAAGGTAATTGCAATTCGTAAAAATGCGGCGCCTTTAACAGAAGTTGGAAAGGCCATTGCCATCACTCCATATACTGTTTCATTGTCAGAGAAAGACTTTGCCGTAAAGATTATTAGTACCGAAAAAGCTACAGGGGAGGTGCTCCTTCCGGAAGCTAATATTGTAGTATCTGGCGGAAGGGGAATGAAGGGACCCGAACATTGGACCGTAATTGAAGACCTTGCTAAGACGCTCCATGCGGCAACTGGATGTAGCAAACCGGTATCTGATATGGGTTGGAGGCCACATCATGAACATGTCGGACAAACCGGTGTAAAGGTTGCGCCACAACTATATATAGCGGTTGGAATTTCTGGAGCAATACAGCATTTAGCAGGGGTAAACTCTTCAAAATGTATAGTAGTTATAAATAAAGATGCAGATGCACCATTTTTTAAGTCGGCAGATTATGGAATTGTAGGCGATGCCTTTGACATCGTTCCAAAATTGACGGCCGCTATCAAAGCATCTAAATAATTGCCTGGACTAAAATAGTTAATGCGCTATTTATTATAAGATAAATTAATAATATTGGGCCTAGAAAGAATTGTAAGGAGTGAAAAAAATAAAATTAGAAATATTAGGTCTTTCATCTAGTCAATCGCAAACTGGTTCGTTTGCGTTGGTATTGGGTGAAACTGAGGGTAATCGGAGACTACCTATTATTATTGGCATGTTTGAAGCTCAAGCTATTGCTATAGAGATTGAGAAAATCATCCCCAATAGACCAATGACACATGATTTATTCAAATCGTTTGCTAACAATTTTCACTTTACTGTAG
Source organism: uncultured Cyclobacteriaceae bacterium (assembly GCA_964235605.1). Lineage (GTDB taxonomy): Bacteria > Bacteroidota > Bacteroidia > Cytophagales > Cyclobacteriaceae > DATCRE01. The sequence goes on from CAXSCR010000004.1 coordinate 2,279, forward strand.
AGGAGATCATAATCTCGGATTTGAAAGAAGGTGTATTCTTTGCAAAGATTCTCTGTTCAGATGGATTGAAAAAAACGGAGATTGATGCCAGGCCTTCTGATGCCATTGCCATCGGATTGCGTTTTGATTCACCCATTTTTACGTATGAGAGTATTCTTGCAGAGGCAGGTATTGTCTTAACAGATGAAATTGAGGAAGAAAAACCAGAACCGAAAACGGAGACAAAGACAAAAGTGAAAAAAGAGACTACAAAGAAAGACGACTTCAAAAATTATTCTGTAGATAAACTTAATGAGCTACTCAAAGATGCTATCGATAAAGAAGATTATGAACGTGCAGCGAAAATTAGAGACGAACTAAGCAAACGGAATTAATTACTTTAAATAATTGATTTGGGAAAAGCTACGTGAAGTTTTATTTATAACTATTAGTGTAGTTGCCCTTCTGGCTATATAGCATCATAACTACTGATATATATTGAGCACGTATGCTTTCACCTGCTGAACAAAAGCTAATCACCCATTTTTCTCAATACATTTCAGATCACAAAAAGGAAGGGGTAGAAAAGATCCTTAGTCAACGTACCCGTCATGTAAGCGTTGTATTAGAAGACATATTCCAATCACAAAATGCGAGTGCCGTTGTTCGTACCTGCGAATGCATGGGACTACAAGATGTGCATATCGTAGAAAATATCAGCAAGTATCACTTAAATACAAGGGTGTTGAAAGGGGCTGATAAATGGATGGACATGGTAAGACATCGTGAAAAGAACATTAATAATACAGAAACTTGCTTCAAAGCCTTGCGGGAAAAAGGGTATAAGATTCTAGTTACCGATCCTTCTGCTGATGGGTCTTCAATTCATGACATTGACGTTGAAAATAATAAGGTAGCGCTTGTTTTTGGAAACGAGCTAAGAGGAACCTCACAGTATGCTATTGAGCATGGTGATCAAAAAATAAAGATTCCAATGTACGGGTTCACCGAGAGTTTAAATATATCTGTGAGTGTAGCTATTTGCTTAAACGTTATAATCAATCGATTGCGAGCTTCAGGAAGCAAATTTGGATTAAGTGATGAAGAGAAAGAAGATATTAAATTAGTCTGGTATCGCAAAATTGTAAAACGATCAGATATAATTGAACGCGAGTTTTTGCGAACTATTGAGTAGCTTTGGTAAGCTTACAAAATTGTCTATGCGTTGGTTCAAGCGAGCAGTTATTGGTTTTTTCGTTCTGTTTTTCACCTTACTCATTGGATGCAATGTATGGGTTGTAAAGAGCACAGAAGATAACGTCTATTTTGACTTAGCTAAGCTTCCTAATCATCGGATTGCTTTGGTTCTTGGTACAAGTCATCGCACAATGAGCGGAATGGCCAATCCATTTTTTGAGAATAGAATCGAAATGGCCGCTAAACTTTATGAGTTAGGGAAGATCGATCATTTTATTTTAAGTGGCGACAATCGAACAAGATATTATAATGAGCCAATTGAAATGCGTAAGGCACTTATTAAGAAGGGTGTACCTCCCACAGCCATAACACTTGATTTTGCTGGATTACGAACACTTGACTCTGTGGTTCGTAGCAAAGAGGTATTTGGTCAAGATAAGATCACAATCATCACACAACCTTTTCATAGTTACCGTGCCCTATTTATAAGCCACTATTATAAGATCGATGCTATTGCCATGGTGGCCGGAGAACCCGATTATGACTACTCCATAAAAGTGCGCATCAGAGAATATTTTGCGCGAACAAAAGCAATTCTCGATTTATACATTTTTAAAACTCCTCCACGATTTTTAGGACAAAAGGAGGAGCTGAAATCCACTTTTTAGATATGGAAGAGGATTTTTTGCATCATCTTTATTAAAAACACTTTGAAATATACCGTTGAAGCAACTAAGTTGTATGAGCATCAGTTTAATATTAATTTTGTAATAAATCTGAATTGTGATAAAAACATTTTTTAAACAAGTATCTATTCTCCTGGTTCTAATTTTTTCTGCACAGTTAATAGCTGCACAAGAGACCGTTGTAAAAGGAAAAATTACAGATGCAAATACCGGTGACCCCATTCCTTTTGTTAATGTTATATATAAGGGAACATCTATTGGATCGACAACTGATTTCGATGGTAACTATTTAATTAAGTCGACCACCCGGGGTGATACACTAATAGCTTCCTACATAGGTTATAAAGTGAAGCAGAAATTCGTTCCTAAAGGCGAAATGAATGTTGTCAATTTCCAATTAGAAGAAGATGTAACAAACCTATCAGAGGTAGTTCTTAAAGCCGGCGAGAATCCTGCATTTGCCATTCTTCGTAAGGTAGTCCGAAATAAAAATAAGAATGATAAAAGAAATTTAACTGCTTACGAGTACGACACGTATACAAAAACCGAAATTGATATTGATAACATGACTGATAAATTCCGTCAAAGAAAGGTTGTCAAAAAAATAACGCAGGTTTTAGATAGTGTGGAAAGAATTGCGGGTGAAGACGGTAAACCAATTTTACCACTCTTTATTTCCGAAAGTGTTTCAAAATTCTACTATAGAGATAAGCCACAATTATCGACAGAAAATATTCTTAACTCTAAGATTACTGGTTTGGGGGTTGAAGATGGAACCTTCATTACGCAGTTAGTTGGTACCTCTTTTCAAGACTATAACTTCTACCAAAACTGGCTTAGCGCAGTAGGTAAAGAATTCGTTTCTCCTATAGCTGACGGATGGAGGCTGTACTATGAATATGACCTCACTGATAGTTTATATGTGGATGGTGAATTCTGCTATAGGCTTGATTATTTTCCTAAGAGCGCGCAAGAGTTGGCGTTTTCAGGAACCATCTGGATTACTAAAGCAGATTATGCCTTAAAGCAAATTGATGCCACTGTGGGCAAGCAAGCTAACCTTAACTTTGTAGAAAAAATCAGAATCCAACAAGAGCTTATTAAAACAGAAGTTGGTGCGTGGATGCCTATCAAGAATCGTGTATTGATTAATGTTAGTGAAGTAACAAAATTCTCAGCGGGTATGTTGGCTAAATTTTATACATCCAACAAAAATATTGTCGTAAACAAACCTTACAAGAACTCCTTCTATGAGCGGCCAATTGTTATGGCAGAAGATGCACGCATACACGAAGAAGAAGATTACTGGGATTCTCTAAGACATGAACCACTCAGCTCTACCGAGAAGAATGTTTATAAGATGATTGACACGTTACAAAATATTCCAGTTGTAAGAACCTATACAGACATTGTTAAGATTGCGCTTAATGGATATTATGATGTGGGCAAGATCGAGATCGGTCCTTATCTCGGTTTTGTTGCGTGGAACAATATTGAAGGATTTCGTCTGCAAGCCGGTTTTAAAACAACATTAAAGTTTAGTCCAACTTGGGTTCTTGGAGGTCAGTTAGCATATGGCTTTAAGGATGAAAAAATTAAATACATGGGCTCGTTGACTAATATTTTATCTAGAAAACGGTGGACTACATTATCATTTCGTGTCAGGAGCGATGTTGCAAAACTTGGCGTAGATGAAGAAAGCCTTGCCGATAATCCAGTCTTTCTAGTTGCTACGCGATGGGGTACTTTTAGAAGAGGATATTATTTTGATGAACAGCGCGTAGCTTTTCAACGTGAACTTTTCAAAGGTTTCACCCAAAAAATATCCTTAAAGCATTGGACCTTTGATCCTACCCATAACTTTGGATATCTAGCAGACCTTAATGATACTACTTCAGTTCGAACCAGTTTCCAATCTACTGAGTTCACCCTAGAATCAAGATTTGCAAAAGATGAACTCTTCCTGCAAGATGACAATGATCGGTATAGCTTAGGGCCAGAAAAGTGGCCAATAATTACAGTGAAATATACACATGGTATTAAGGGAGCATTTGGGAGTGATTTTGAATTCGATAAGTTACGCCTAAGCATTTTAAAACGAATTAAAACAGGTCCTTTAGGTATTGCTTATCTAAATGTATCTGGTGATTATGTTTTTAACACCTTACCTTATCCGTTATTATCTCTTCATTTAGGAAATCAATCACCCGTGTACTCCAGTGCAACTTATAATCTTATGAATTTTGGCGAATTTGTGAGCGATCATTATGTATCGGTACAGTATCGCCAATACCTAGAAGGATTTTTATTGAACCGTATTCCATTGATTAAAAAACTTAACTGGCGTCTTTTAGGCACTGCTAATATTATTTCTGGGGGCATGCGTGAATCGAATAAAGCGTTGATGAACAATTATCCAGGTAAAGCTCAAGATACCATACAAGCAGGCTATTTCTCAGGGGGTAAACCCTATGTTGAATTAGGTTATGGGGTGGAGAATATTTTTAGATTTCTTAGGGTAGATTTCGTGCATCGGATTACCTATTTGGATAATCTAAACGCTAGAAAATTTGGTATCTTATTTTCAGCACAATTCCAGCTTTAAACAAGCGAGACTTCTTTTCTTTAACTTGAAATGTATCAATACGGATGGAAAATACCATATTTGCATCCTGAAATTTTCCACGCATGAGTTCAATTAAAATTACATTGCCCGACGGATCAGGGAGAGACTACCCACAAGGTATAAGTGGATTCGGGATAGCCCAAAGCATTAGTGAAGGCCTCGCTCGTGTCTCTTTGGCTATTGAAGTTGATGGGGAAGTATGGGACCTTGCCCGCCCTATTAATAACGACGCGTCAATTAAGATTTTAACATGGAATGACAAGGCTGGTAAAACAACCTTTTGGCATTCATCAGCCCATGTTTTAGCTGAGGCATTAGAATCCCTACATCCCAATGTAAAATTCGGCATAGGACCAGCCATTGAAAATGGTTTTTATTACGATGTTGATTTAGGCGATAAACCTTTTGGAGAAGAAGATCTTGCTGCGTTAGAGAACAAGATCAAAGAGATGGCGAAAAAAGAAAGTACTTTTTCCCGTAAGGATGTTAGTAAAGCTGAAGCGCTAGAATATTTTACAAAAAAAGGAGATAATTATAAACTTGATTTGATCAAAGATCTTCAGGATGGAAGTATCACTTTCTATCAACAAGGAGGCTTCACAGATCTTTGCAAAGGTCCACACATACCGCATACTGGTTTTATAAAAGCCGTAAAGCTTTTAAATGTAGCTGGCGCCTACTGGCGTGGAAACGAGAATAATAAAATGCTCACACGCATTTATGGTATTACCTTCCCTAAGCAAAAAGAACTGGAAGAGTACCTTCATATGCTGGAGGAAGCCAAAAAACGTGATCATCGTAAACTGGGTAAGGAGCTGGAGTTATTTGCGTTCTCTGAAAAGGTAGGCATGGGCCTACCGCTATGGCTCCCAAAAGGAACCATTCTTCGCGAACGATTAGAACAGTTTTTAAGAAGAGCACAAGTAAAGGCAGGTTACGAGCCAGTTATTACCCCGCACATAGGTAGTAAGTCTCTTTATGTTACTTCGGGCCATTATGAAAAGTATGGAAAGGATTCTTTTCAGCCCATTCATACACCAGATGAGAGCGAAGAGTTTTTTCTTAAACCGATGAACTGTCCTCACCATTGTGAGATTTATAAAACAAAACCAAGATCTTATAGGGATCTTCCCATCAGGCTCGCTGAGTTCGGAACCGTTTATCGCTATGAGCAAAGTGGCGAGCTCCACGGGCTAACTAGAGTAAGAGGATTCACGCAAGATGATGCGCATATCTTTTGCAGACCCGATCAAGTAAAAAATGAATTCATTAAGGTAATTGATTTGGTACTTTATGTATTTAAGTCATTGGGTTTTGAAAATTTTACGGCTCAGGTTTCCTTGCGCGATCCTGAAAACAAACAAAAATACATAGGTGAAGATCATCTGTGGGAACGCGCCGAGCGTGAAATTCAGGAAGCTGCCGATGAACGCGGGTTAAAGACGGTAGCTGTGAAAGGTGAGGCCGCTTTCTATGGCCCTAAACTTGATTTTATGGTTCGAGATGCGCTGAACAGAAGCTGGCAATTGGGTACTATACAAGTAGATTACCAATTACCAAAACGTTTTGAGCTTGAGTATGTGGGGTCAGACAATCAAAAACACACCCCGGTAATGATTCACCGCGCGCCATTCGGTTCATTAGAGCGATTCGTTGCCGTGTTAATTGAACATTGTGCAGGTAATTTTCCGCTGTGGCTTTCACCTGATCAAATTGCCATATTACCTATTTCTGAACGTTTTAATGAATATGCTCAAATTGTGTATGATAAATTAAAGGCGCAGGATATTAGGGGCATATTCGATGATCGTGATGAAAAGATTGGACGTAAGATCAGGGATGCGGAAACAAAGAAAATACCCTATATGCTGATTGTTGGAGAGCGTGAAGCTAGTGATGGAATGGTTTCTATTCGCCGTCATGGTCAAGGCGACCAAGGAAGTGTTCCACTAGAGATTTTTATAGAAAATTTTAAAAGGGAGTGCGCAGTTCCTGTGGAATAAGCAGAATTCCCTTTAATTAAAGTTTATAAAGCAAATCAATTTTGAAAAATTAAAAATATGGCGATATTTGCAGCCTATTTTTGTGAAATTTAAATACAACGAGTATCAATAACAGCAACAGCAGACCTAGTTTTAACAGACCCTTTCGTAGGGGTCCTCAACGCCCTGAAGAGCCTTATAAAGTCAATGAAAGGATAACAGCTCAAAAGGTTAGGGTTGTGGGTGAAAATGTAACGGTGGATGTATATCCAATCCAACAGGCTATTAAGTTAGCTCAAGATCAAGGTCTTGATTTGGTTGAAATATCACCAAATGCTGATCCTCCGGTTTGTAAAATTGTTGATTACTCAAAGTTTAAGTACGAGCAAAAGAAAAAACAAAAGGAGATTAAGGCCAAAGCAATAAAGGTTGTTATTAAGGAAATACGATTTGGCCCTAACACAGATGAGCATGATTTCGATTTTAAACTAAAACATGCTGAAACGTTCTTAAAAGAAGGAGCTAAGGTAAAGGCGACGGTGTTTTTTCCAGGGCGAACCATTATTTACAAAGAAAGAGGAGAAATCTTATTGTTGAAGTTTGCTCAAGGTTTAGAAGAATTTGGTAAGGTAGAGCAATTACCTAAGTTAGAAGGGAAACGCATGAGTTTGATGCTCATGGCAAAAGCAGCTAAAAAGTAAATTCGTTTAATTTAAATACAATGCCTAAGTTAAAAACAAAATCAGGAGCTAAGAAACGATTTAAGATCACTGGCACTGGTAAGATTAAGTTTAAGCACGCTTTTAAAAATCATATCTTGACCAAAAAAGAAACCAAACAAAAGAGAAGACTTAGCAATATGTCTTTGGTTCATAAGGCAGATATGAATAATGTAAAAGCCATGCTTGTTCTTTAGTAGTCCTATGTTTAACCGGTTTTTGAGCTCCTAAGAATCCTGTAGTGTCAGGGTCGCCAAACGCCTAAATGTGAAAAAATGCCAAGATCAGTCAACAATGTAGCCTCAAGAGCCAAGCGTAAACGCATCTTGAAGCTGGCCAAAGGTTTCTTCGGTCGTAAAAAAAATGTATGGACGGTAGCAAAAAACGCCGTTGAAAAAGGATTAGCCTACGCGTATCGCGATAGAAAACAAAAGAAAAGAGAATTTAGAGCCGTTTGGATTCAGCGTATTAGTGCTGGAGCTCGCATACACGGTATGTCTTATTCTCAATTAATGGGTAAACTTAACAAGTCCGAAATTGACTTGAACCGTAAAGTGTTAGCTGATTTAGCAATGAATCACCCACAAGCGTTCGAAGCAGTTATTAATAAGGTGAAATAGAACAAGAACTTACATAAAAACAAAAAGGGGCCACACGGCCCCTTTTTGTTTTTACGGTTTTTAGAACATAAATTGATTATCGTTAAAATCAAATCAAAGACATTAACTAATAGGGGAGTGTGTAACTTAGATATGCTTACTCAAATATTTTTCTTTCAATATATCACCAGGTGTTCATGCTGAGCCAGCCATTGCAATCCGGCGAATTTGAATCAGAAAACCCCTCAACATCATCACACATAGATACTGGGGCTGTTAACCCATTTCCTGGACTTAGGCCATTTACTATTGAGGAATCATATCTATTCTTTGGTCGCGAAAGCCAGGTTGATGAAATCCTTGTTAAACTCTCGAAGAATCGCTTTGTTACCGTAATGGGTTATTCCGGAAGTGGCAAGTCATCATTGATGTATTGCGGCTTGATTCCGGTATTATATGGTGGTTTTATGAACCACACCGGTCCTAATTGGCATGTCATAATTTCAAGACCAGGTAGATCCCCCATCCAAAATTTAACAGAGTCTATCGTAGAGTTTCTCATCCAACAAGAAAAGATTTCAATAGCAGATAAAGCGATTCATCGTGCCATAATAAATTCCGTTCTAAGAAGTGGTTCAAATGGACTTGTTAAGGCTTGCCAATATTTACAAACGCTCGATGCAGAAAATCTGTTTTTTTTAATTGATCAATTTGAAGAATTATTCCGCTACCGCGAGAGCGACACCACAGGCTTGGCCCACGATGAAGCACAGCAGTATGTTAATCTCATGCTTAACGCGGTGCAGCAAACAGATATACCCATTTATTTGGCGCTTACTATGCGATCAGATTTTATTGGTAACTGCTCTATCTTCCCAGGCTTAGCACAACTTATTAACAATAGCAATTATCTCGTGCCCCAAATGACAAGGGAGCAAAAAAAGGTAGCCATAGAAGGTCCTGTTTCCGTAGCAGGTGGAAGAATATCGCAGCGCCTTATTAAAAGGTTACTAACAGATATGGGTAATGATCAGGATATGTTGCCAATTTTGCAACACGCCATGATGCGTACCTGGGATTACTGGATCGAAAACCATGAGCCGGGAGAGACACTAGACCTACGTCATTATAATGCCATTGGTAAAATAACCCAAGCACTTTCGCTTCACGCGAATGAAGCATATGATGAACTAACAACTCGCGAAAAGCAAATAGCTGAAATTCTTTTTAAGAACATTACTGAGAAAAGTCAAGATAATAAAGGTTTAAGAAGACCAGGTAGATTAGGCTTGATTGCCGAGCAAGCAGAAGCAAATGATCAGGATGTCATTCAAGTTGTCGACCAATTTCGAAGAACAGGCCGATCCTTTCTCATGCCTGCTGCGAACATCGCCCTTAATAATGATTCTGTTATTGAACTTTCACATGAAAGTTTAATGCGAATATGGAACAGGCTAGATAGCTGGGTTGAAGAAGAGTATGAATCTGCGCAGATGTACAAACGTCTTTCAGAGGCAGCAGCTATGTATCAAATTGGTAAAACCGGTTTGTGGAGGCCTCCTGATTTACAATTAGCTCTTAATTGGCAGAAGAAACAAAAACCAACCCGGGAATGGGCGCAACGTTATGATGAAGCGTTTGAACGGGCAGTAGTATTTCTTGATACCAGCCGTATTACTTATGAGGCTGAGTTGAAAAACCAAGAAATGCAGCAGCGACGTGTCTTGAGAAGGACGCGAGCAACAGCTATTATTCTTGGTATTGCAGCAGTTGTGGCGATTCTATTTTTTGTATTCGCTTACATTCAAAAGATAGCAGCAGATGAGCAAAGTATCATAGCTGAAAAGGCTAAAGTACATGCTATACAGCAGTCACTTTTAGCTGAAGAAAATAGGATAAAAGCAGAGGAGCAGGCAGTAATTGCACAGAAAAAGAGCACTGAAGCAATGCAGGCGAATGAGGAGTTGCAATTAGCCTTATTAATCGCTGAAAAAGCGAAAGAAGCAACGGAAGATGCTTATCGGGTAGCAAAGCTTCAACAAACAATAGCTGAAAAACAAAGTGGCATTGCACATCAGGCACTTAAAAGTTTTGAAGACGAGTTTGAGCGGGCAGAAACTAGTTATAGAGAAGCGAATAGGCTGTACATGTTAGCTATTGCACAAAATCTAGTAACTAAATCAGAGCAGGAAGATGATGATATGAATTTAGCGGGTTTAATGGCTATGCAGGGTTATCATTTTCATCGAAGATTTGAAGGCAAAAAATATGATCCCTACATTTATAGAGGCCTATACAGTGCACTCAGGAAATTATATGGATCTTCTTATAATGGAATGAAAAATGCAGGCCCTCCTCACAATCACATTAAGTCACTTGCCTTATCCGCAAAAAACAATGCATTTTATTCTGCCGGTGCAGATGGTAGAATATTTCAAGGAGATTATAGTAAGCTTACTAATACGCCTACAGGTTATTACACACCCTATCCTAGTAGGGTTATAGCCCTATCACCAGAAGAAAAATATCTCGTCAATGGTAGTGATTCTGCCTTTGTCCAAATTTATGAGCTCAATAAAGGCAAGAAAAACATTACTGTAGTTAAGGGTCTTAATGGAGGATCAAATGATATGGAATTTTTACCTGCAAGTTTAAATTTTATTGTAGCTAGCCGAGGTAAAACACTGTCTTTAATTAATGCCCAAACAGGAGATGTGCGTGAACTAGCAAAACTTCCCACCGAGATAAAGTCAATGTCGATTAGCCCGAATGGAAAATTGCTGGCAGGGGCTTCATGGTCAGGACAAGTTTTGTTAATTGATCTTGTCGATTACTCATATACAATATTGGTTGATGAGCCATCAAGCAGAATACTATCAGTTAAGTTTAGCCCAAGTGGAGAAGAGATTGCTTATGGAACGGACGACTTAATTCATAAGAGAGGACTTGTTAAAATCTATAATTTGAAAACAAAAGAGACACGCCACTTTAGTGGACACAGGGCTGGCGTATATGATATAGAATTTAGCCCAGATGGAAAGTTATTAGCAAGCGCGGGATCTGACAAACGCCTTCAGTTATGGGTTCTTGAAAATCCTGAAGATCTCCCTGTAGTTATGGATAATAATAATGGTTTTGTATGGGATATTGCCTTCACAAAAGACTCAGGTCATCTTATTGCGGCCTGTAGTGAATCTGAAATACGCGTATGGCCAACTGATCCAACATTATTAGCGCAACTTGTGTGCCCCAAGATTAGCCGGAATATGACACAGGATGAATGGAATAAATATGTAGGCCGTAAAATAGAATTCGAAACTACTTGTATTGTTGGTGGATTGATAAAACAATTTTGATTTTAATGCAACAAGTGAAAACCATACTTTGTCTAGTTGTTTTACTGCAATTCAGTATCCATTTGTTGTGGGCCCAACAAGATGACTGTGAGCAGATATTAAGAACTGCTTTTGAGGAATTTAATTCTGGTCATTTTTATGGTTTGTCTTCTATTCTAAAGCCATGTATTGAGAATGGCTTTACCTTAGAGCAGCGCCAGCGGGCTTATTTCTTACTAACACAAGCGTACTTATTAACGGACGATCCAACTGCTGCTGATGAAAGCTACCTTAAATTATTGAAAGCCAATCCAGAATATGTTGCAGACGAGTCAAGAGACCCCATTGATATTGTTTATCTGAGTAAAAAATTTACGGCTTCTCCTATATTTTCCTTATATGGTAGATTGGGAACTAACGTCGTGCTGGCTCGAGTAATTCATGATATTGATCTGTTTGATGGTTTAAACGGTAAAGATCTGAAAGAGACATATTCAGTGAGTCCAGGTTATCAATTGAATGTAGGTATTGATTGGAGTATTACTGACCACTTTAGTTTGTCAGGTGGGCTTCAATATATGCTTACATCTTATAGGCATACAACAACTGGAATTTTTGGTAGGGATGTTTTGGAATTTCACGATAAACTGAATTGGGTTAATATTCCTATAGCCGCAAAGTATAGTTTAACCTCAGGCCGTTTTAAGCCTTTTGTATACGCAGGCTATTCAACTAATTTTTTAGTATCTGAAAAGGCAACTGTAAAGTATCAAAACAAGAATGCAAATCAAGACGAGATTAATGGAGGTGAAACAACAGTATCTATGACCAGCCCAATACTAGATTTAAGATACAAACGAAATTTATTGAATAATGCAATTGTTATTGGAGGTGGATTCAGGCGCAAAATCGGCTTAAATTATTGGATGATTGATTTTCGTTATTCGTTTGGACTAAGAAATATCGTCAATATCAAAAATCAGTATGCCAATAACACTGATGAATCAAAATATGAAAACAGCTTAACACCACTTATGCTTTATTCCCAAACTGAAGACTATTTTAGATTAGATAATCTCTCAGTTTCGATTGGTTACATATACCCATTGTATAAGCCGCGCAAAGCAAAACACGCAAAAGCAACATCAAAATCTAAGGAAATACAAACTCAAGAAGACGATGCTCAGCAAAATTAATATAACATACTTGCTGATGGCTTTCCTTGTTGTAAGTACAATGGTTTGCTCGTGCGACACCGCACGTAACGTTGACCCGCCTTACAGCCAGTATTTTTTAAAATATTATGGTGAAGATGGTGATCAGGAAGCCGTTGATATGGTAGTTAACCCGGATGGAACATTTATCCTTTTGAGTAAGTCTACTGATGTTCAAACTATTTTGTTAGTGAAAACGGATGGTGACGGTAATATAATTTGGCAGCGAAAGTTGGGAACATCTACAGATGAACCAAAAGATATTGAACTTACCCTAGATGGTGACTATGTTATCCTTTCAGATTTTCTTATGTCAACTAATAACACCGATATCAAAATATTACGGGTAGATAATAATGGTAATAAAATAGACAGTGCTACAAATGGCACAACTGCTAACGATTTTGGTAAGAGCATAACTCCCGTTTCTGATGGTGGATTCATTATAGGAGGCTCAACAGCATCTGTTCCTAATACCAATTTATCTTTTCTTCATTATCGTTGTAACGCCAATTTAGTTTTCAGCCAGGGGAATTGGAGGGATATATATGATACCGAATTGCCTGGGTCTATAAATGAGGTTATAAAAGTCTTTCAGAGTGAAGATAATTTTTTTAATGTCTTTGGTTACTCTAATACGCCTAGTTTAGGTGGAGGAAGGACATTATATTATTATACTATTGATGACGTAGGTGAAAATGCAGGTGTATCTTTTATTAGTGACTTTACATCAGATGTAAAAGTGTCTTTTGTAGTGGAAACTCCGCTAATCTTATCTCCTGGTTATTTTGCGATCGGTGCATCAAATAAAAATGGAATTTCTAAGCTGCATGTCTCTAAACTTAGAGATCCTTTACAATTTTCTAATAATGATGTACAACTTAATCTTGACGTCGCGCCCATTAGAAGAATGACGGGAATTTGTGCGGCTCCCTCTCTAACGTCGCCGATTGGTTATTTGGTAGCTTCAACAGAATCTAAAAGCACAGGTGAAACCGACGTTGTTCTCACTAAGATTGATCAAAAGGGGGCTGAATTATGGTCAGTTAACTTTGGTAGCGAAAAAAATGATAAGGCTGCGGCAATAGCTGAGCTTCCTGATGGTAGAATAATGGTGCTTTGCACCATTGAATCGGCACTTCAGAGTAAAATGGCTTTGTTAAAACTAAATGTGAAAGGCAAGCTATTGAATTAAACACCAAAAGAACCGGGTATTGCGGTTACATGTTGAATAAGATTTAAATTAAGAAGGACAGACAGGCACTAAATACATCTAATGCTAAGATTATATCATGGTCTTGTATTGCTTTTGCTTTTGGTATCAATTCTAAAAATTGATTCTGCTTTCAGTCAATGCAATTTTACCAATCTTAATTCTGCTTATCGTGTTGATGATCCCGCTTTTACGCTAACAGGGGGTACATTTTATTATGGAGATGGTGTCAATATAAACTCCTTTAATCCGGCCATAGCAGGAGTGGGTAAACACACCATAATTACGGGAACAGGGAGCGCTACAACGTATGTTCTACAAACTACAGGATCATTTAATCCAATAGCCGGCTCAGGCACATCTTTGACATTGAGTGATGATAGTCAGTCGGGCCTTATCGGCTTAAATTCTGGAGCTGGTACGCCGTTTAACTTTAATTTCTTCGGGAACAATTATTCCAGTGTGGTTATTGGATCTAATGGAATCATAGGTTTTTCAACCACTAATATGAATTCTCCCATCGTGCAAAGCTTTCCCGACAATACTACACCAAATAATATTATTGCGGCTGTCTGGGATGATTTTGATCCAGCTTTAGGTGGTACTATTGAATATTTTACAGTGGGTAATACACCAACACGAACTTTTGTTGTCAATTATAAGAATCTAGTACAAAAGACTTTCTTAACAACAGTTAATGTTCAAGTACAGCTGCACGAATCTTCAAATATAATCGAGATACATTCTACAAATGTGAATTCGTCCATGTCACCATCTACTCAGGGTATTGAGAGCGAAGCTGGAGCGATGGTTTGGTACACTGCCTTAGATAGAAATAATTCAAAATGGGCCGCTACAAATGATTTAGTATCCATTGTTCCCAATTGTATAGAAGTTAAAACAGTAACGGTTTATGCGGTGCCTAATGTTTCTTTACCAGTGTCACCATCAACAACCACAATCTGTTCGGGAGTTTCAGTGCCAGTCACAATTGGCTCATCAGAATCTGGTATAGAATATCAGCTCAGAAATAATGCAGACGACACACCGTTAAGTGGTTTTGTTTCGGGAACTGGAGGTAATTTGACTATTAATAGCAATGCCATCTCAACCAATCTAACAATAAAGGTTTACGTTCGGAATATTACTACACTATATGATAACACGCTGACCAATAAGACCAATGTAACAATTGCTACCTTGCCATCGATCACTACACAACCGATCGGAACGACAGTGTGCGAAGGTACCGCGGTTGGCTTTACAGTTACTACAAACGGTACGGGCATTACATATCAATGGAAGAAGAATGGCATTACCTTAAGTGGAGAAGTTTCAAGTAATTATTCAATTCCATCACCAAATACAGCAAATGCAGGCACATACACTGTGGTTGTAAGTGGCGCATGTGGTGCACCAGTAACTAGCAGTGGCGCAATATTAAATATTAATAAAGCACCTGAAATTACAGTAGATCTTGCTTCTAATGAGACTAAATGTCAAGCGGAGAATATTACATTCATTGTTAATGCAGGCGCTACAACGAGTCCTGTTTACCAATGGAGAAAAGATGGGAATAATATTAGTGGTGAAACGAGTGCTGGTTATACAATCTCAAATATAGCAGCCGCTCATGCAGGTAACTATGATGTAGTGATAAGCAGCGGTGTGGCTTGTGGTTTGCCAAAAACTAGTATTGTATCCGCATTATCAGTTAGTCCTCTGCCGTTGATTTCAGCATCACCCCAATCTATTTGTGACGGGCAAACTACTAACATTGCTATAGGAAATCCCAACTCAATTTCAGGAACTGTTTTTAGTTGGACTGTGCAAAGTTCTAATAATGTTACTAATGCAACAGCTGGCGGGGGCATAGGTGTGACATCAATTTCACAAGCATTGGCTTTAATAAATCCTGTAATTGCAGGAACGGTAACATATCAAATTGTTGGCACTGCCGCAGGTTGCAATGGCCCTCCATTTGCAGCAACGGTAACAGTCTTACCTATTCCAACAGCATCTGCATACAATGTGGTTATTTGCTCGGGTCAATCCACTTCAATATCACTTGCCAATCCAAACCTAGTTAGTGGTACTACTTTTAACTGGACAACGAGTGTTACGAATGTGTCTGGAGCAAGTTCAGGTGCAGGAAGTGTCATCAATCAGGTACTTAATGCCAGTCCGATTACTACCAGTAATGGCACCACCGACTACCAAATTACACCCGTTGCAAATGGATGCTCTGGTACTCCGATTCTTATTACAGCCACCGTAAAACCAATTACGATCATCACAACTAGTTCAACGGCTTTGTCGCCTCAGATATGCAGTGGTTCAACCTTAAATTTCACACCAACATCGAGTGTTGCAGGTACCACATATAGCTGGACATCGTCGATAGCAGGTACTATCAACGTTGCTAGTGTTACCGCTACCGGAAGTGGCGCTATAACAGATACACCGATTAATACCGGTAATTCATCAGGCACAGTAACCTATCAAATTACACCCCAGGTAAATGGTTGTGATGGCTTGCCTGTTAGTTATGTTGTTACAATCAAACCACTCCCTACTGCCAGCACATCAGATGTAGTTGTATGTAGTGGTCAGAACGCCACTATCAATATTTCTTCCTTACCCTTAAGTGTATCAGGAACTACTTTTGCCTGGACAGCATCAACAAATGGCAGTTTAACTGGCTATTCGGATGGTAATGGTTCACAAATAAGTCAAACATTGACCAACACGAATACCTTAGCTCGTTGGGTTGATTATACGATAACTCCGACAGCAGGCGGATGTAATGGAGCTCAATTTATTGTGAGAGCTTCTGTTGACCCAATTGTTTCGGTTAATGCAGGTTTAGATTATAGTGTTTGTGAAAAAGTAGGTATGCCAACTACAATTGATGTATCAGGAACAATAGGTGGAGGCGCCGCATCAGGTACATGGTCAATTGTTTCCGGTACAGGTACAATTACATCTAGCACCACAGTTGGTTCATCGGTAACAGCTACTTATACAATTGGCGCATCTGACGTTGCAAGTTCAGTGACCTTTTTACTTACATCAAATGATCCTACGGGTCCATGTTCTTTCATGTCAGATGATTTGAAGATCAATATAAACAGAGCGCCAAGAGCTAGTGCTCCTGCTGACTATTTCGTTTGTGAGTCAGCTAAAATTTATTTAACCGGAACGTTAAGTGGTGGCGCTTATACAGGCACTTGGACTAAAGTTACAACAGCAGGTGGTAGTTTATCTGCAAGTAGTTTAACCGGTTCAACTGTGACAGCAACCTATGATACTTTAAAAGCTGACGTAGGATCTGTATTAACTTTCCGCTTAACAACAAATGACGCTGATGGATCAGGCCCATGTCTTGCTGCGGCTGATACTATTCAAATTACAATTAATGAATCTGCTAGAACAAAGGCAGGTTTAGATACAGAAGTTTGTGAAGACAAAGTTGTTCAGCTTAACGGTTCATACAGTGGCAGTACAAGTACTGTAACCTGGAGTGGAGGAAGTGGCGGGTCAAGATTTGAAAATGTTAACAATCCTATATCTAAGTATAATCTAACCGCTGCAGATAAGGCTGCCGGAGTTATTAAGCTTGTATTGTCTACAAATGATCCCGATGGTAGTGCTAGTTCAGGTCCATGCGCTATAGTTAGGGATACAGTGGCTATAAAAATCAATAAGTTTCCCAGGCCAAGAATTTATGGATTAGATGCAGTATATCCAGAAAACCATGCCGTTGTCAATTTAATTGGAATAGAGGAAGGTGGAACTTTTACCGGACCTGGAATTGTTTCGGGCACGAATAAATTTGACCCCTCTCAATCTGGTACAGGCTCATTAACAATAACCTACACCTTTACTGATTTAAAAGGTTGTGTGGGCGATACTACAGCCACGACAATTGTTAATCCGGTTACCACTGTTGATTTTGATGTTGCTGATGCCAGTGGAACTACTATGTTTGGAAGAGATGCGAATGGTTTTCCGATGGTTTGCGCAAATCAAGGAAATGTGGTACTTATAGGTAGCCCATCTAATAATGACGCCAATCATAAGTCTCCCACCCATTTCGAAGCTATAAGTCCTGCGCTTATCCCAAGGTTGAATGCTATTAATTTATCGCCGACCGTAAAGATATGGAGAATTAATACAGATGGTTTACCAGGCGGCCGTTACACGCTTAGATATATTTATACGAATCAATTCAATGCAACAGATACTTTGACGAAGGATATTGTAGTGCAATCTGCTCCTGTGTCTGTAATTACGTTAGGGGATAATTGTATTGACAACGTTATTAAGTTCACAGAGGCGTCATACATGGCAGACAACGGATCTGGTGGTGTAATCAAAATGTGGGCTTGGCTTTATGGAGAAGGATCAAATGGCAGTGTCGGAACCACAAGAGAGCCTTCGTATTTATATTCGAACCCTGGTACACACTTAGTTTATTTATTAGTTACTACTGATCAGGGTTGTCAAAACACAACTTCAAAAAGTATAGTGATAGGCATTCCACCTACGCCAGATTTCGCATGGTCCTCATATTGTCAAGGGGATACAACCGTTTTTGTAAATAATTCGTCATCATCCTTCGGAGCGATTAATGGCTATGCATGGGATTTTGATGATGGAGATACATTGGGTCTTGCGTCTTCAACAAAATCAGTACCCGCCGGTAAACACAGTGGCCGTACATTCGGTATATGGGAGACTCCACAACATATATATGCTGATTTTAAAACCTATAATGTAAAGTTAACTGTAAGTACAAATGCAAAATGTTCAGCTACAACAATTAGGCAGGTTAACGTACTTCAGTCTTCAATGCCATCATCAACGGATGCCTATAATATAAATTTTGAAAATGGCTCAGGAACATGGGTGGCCGTATCGGCTGCATCAAATACAGATTTAGTGAGTTGGAAATTCGGAACACCATCAGGAAGTGTAATTAATAGGGCAAGTTCGGGCATAAATGCATGGTGGACCGGCACCAATACCAATTCATTAGATGATAAGAGCACGTATTATAAGAATGAAAAGTCTTATGTTATAGGTCCATGCTTGAATATTGAATCTTTAAAAAGACCAATGATTTCGTTTGATTATTGGGCACATACGCAAGTTGGTTTCGACGGCGCTGTCGTTCAATATTCGTTAGATGGTGGTGCTTCTTGGATACCAATAGGTGATGCAGAAGGCGGGGGGATCAATTGGTATAACAGCAGAACGCTATCGAGTTATCCAGGTGGGCAGAATCACTTTGCGTGGTCTCAAATGAACGAGGGTTGGGTTAATGCACGCTATAACCTTGACGGTATACCTCATGATAACCGAGGTAAAGTTGTCTTTCGAATAGCATTTGCAAGTAACAGTGACAACCCAAGTGGAAGCGTGCTTGAAGGTTTTGCATTTGATAATATTTATATTGGTGAAAAGAAAAGAAACGTATTGGTTGAGCACTTTACTAATATAAATCCCCAATACACTTCTGTTGCTAGTAACTTAGATAATCTGTATGACTCACAGACTGACCCATTCGCATCAACTTATAAAGAAGCGCCTGATTTTACTAAAATTCAATATCATTTAGCTAGTCCAAGTAGTGACATAATTAATAAAGATAATCCGAGGGATCCTGCTACACGCGCACTTTATTACGGCGTAGCACAACCCCCTTATACGATCATGGATGGTATCTTAGGAGATTATTACAATACAGAATTTAATGGAGACCATGGATTGATTCAACCTGTAATTTTAGATAAGCGGGCACTTGAAGATCCACTTTTTAATATTGAGATTGACACCATTCTATCTAACCAAAATATACTAAAAGCAAATGTTAAATTTAACTACATAGATTCTTTGAGCGTATTAAACACAAATATTAGTGTTCAGATAGCGCTTATAGAAAGTAATGTAGGTGGTCATCGCAATGTTGTTAGAAAATTATTGCCACCAAGCGGTACCTTCTTTCCAGGTCCATGGTCAAACGATCTTGCAACTAAGATCATTCCGATAGACTATACAATTGATGTTCCCATTGAAAATTCGGATAACCTATACATACTGGCCTTTGTTCAAAATAAAGACGGAAGTACAGATAGGAGAATACATCAATCGCTTATGGTAAAAGCACCAAGAAAAGTAGGACGTCAAGTAGTAGGATTACCCGAAGAATTACCAGGACACAATTCTACAGCAGAAATTCAAGACATTAGGGTATATCCAAACCCTGCTAAAAATGTTA
The DNA here is from genome assembly GCA_964235605.1 of uncultured Cyclobacteriaceae bacterium. Lineage (GTDB taxonomy): Bacteria > Bacteroidota > Bacteroidia > Cytophagales > Cyclobacteriaceae > DATCRE01. The sequence continues at coordinate 22,112 of CAXSCR010000004.1, forward strand.
TTAATTTTGAATTAGATAATGGCCTTGCCTATGATTACACCTGGGAGCTTGTAGATCAGCGTGGTGCTGTTATTTTATCTGGAGGCCTGAATCGTAATTTAACAACTGCCCAGCAGGTTAATATTGATTCGATTGCTAGTGGGGTTTATTATGTGCTTTTTAAAGCTAAGAATGGTATGAAGGTTTACCGCAAAGTAGCTGTGTTTCAATAAAATTAACCTAATTCTTTTTCCATATCTGGTATTACACTTTGGCTAAGCGTGATGAAGTTTCTTGATATGTCAATAAGCTCTATGATGTTTACTTTCTCTTTGGCGTTGGTTTCTATATAGAGTAATGACTCCCGGAAGCCATCAAGACCTAATAGTGTATAAGAGGGTTTGATCTGATGTGCTAGTCTCGATAACTTGTCCCAGTTACTTTCAGTAAGAGATTGTTCCATTTCAGTTAGTACACCTGGTATTGTTTGTATAAAGGTGCGAATCATTTCATTAATGAATTCATTATTATTATCTGATACCTTTTTAAGATAGGCCAGGTCATACAGTTTTTTCTTTTGTGGTTCTGGTGCTTTCTCTTCTCTTGTAATCGGAATTATTCCTAAATCATTAAAAAGTTTACTGTGAAGGTCCTCTGGTGTAAATGGTTTTGATAAGTAGTCATTCATACCAGCAGCCACACACTTTTCTATATCAGTTTTAGTAGCATTGGCAGTAAGTGCAATGATTGGTACGTCACACTGAGGTTTGTCCATCATTCGAATAGCCTTGGTTGTTTCATATCCGTCCATTACAGGCATTTGTACATCCATAAGGATAACATCATATCTATAATTCTTAATCTGTTCAAGCGCTACTAATCCATTTTCAGCAGTATCGGTGCGGCATTGCCAGTTTTTCAGAATACTTTTGGCATATAAACGATTTATGTCGTTGTCTTCAACTAGTAAAACATGTAATTGGCGTGATGTATTAGAGATGCCATGCCTGAGGTTTTCTTTTAATAGGAAGTCTGTCAGATCTTTCGTGCGGCCTATAGCGTAGGGGATTAGGGCAATAAATGTGGAGCCTATATTTTCTTCACTTCGCACTGTTATTTTACCATCTTGTAGTTCGACCAATTGTTTTACTATTGTAAGACCTAGGCCGCTTCCGCCGTATTTTCTAGTTACACTTGCGTCTGCTTGGCTAAAGCTTTCGAATATTGTATTTAATTTTTCAAAAGGTATGCCAACGCCTGTATCCTTTACTTCAATGCGAACCCAGCAAGAACCTTTCTGCTCTCGTTCAATCGAACAGTGTATATGAATTGAACCTCTATGTGTGAATTTTACAGCATTACTAATCAGATTTATCAAGATTTGATTTAGCCGAACCGGATCTCCTAAAAGAATCTTATTCAGTTTTTCTTCTATGGAATAGTCAAGTGATATTTTTTTCTCTCGTGATTGATAAGTAAATGTGCTAACTATAGAAGGGACAAGATCTTTTAAATTAAAAGCAATTTTTTCAAATTTTAGCTTACCCGATTCAATAACGGCAAGATCTAAGATGTCATTAATTATTACTTTGAGATTATCAGCAGAATGAATAATGGCGTTGAGATAAGTTTCACGTTCTTCCCTACTTGGATTATTGCTTAAAAGATTTGCCATACCAGCAATACCATTAATAGGTGTTCTTATCTCATGGCTAATGTTTGCTAGAAACTGTTCTTTTGCTTTTTGTAAACGTACAAGTTCTTCGGCATCACGTTTACGTTGTGTAATATCACGACAGTCAAGTATAAATCCATTAAGACCTTCTTTATGCTTTAGATTAATCGCGTTAAATTCGAGAAAGCGATAAGAGTTGTCTGCGCAAAGAAATTTAAACTCCACTTTTTCTGTGTAGGCTCTCTTCTGGCTTTGTTTAAACTTGTTTTTTAATTCTACTTCTGTTTCTGGGTGAATGAATTCAAAAAAGTTTCTCCCGATAAGACTTTTTGGTTTGTAACCCAAAGTCTCACGTACAGAAGCATTGTGGTAGTTTATTTCGCCACTGAAGTCTACAATAAAAATAATATCAGAACCATCTTCAACAACAGCTTTATAAAAAAAACCTTTTTGTATATAGTCTTCTAGTTCCTTCATATTTTAATTAAATTCCTGCGGCTTCCATTTCTTTCAGATAACGATAGAGTGATGATTTTCCGATGTCTAGTTTTTTAGCGACCTCTAAAACATTGTTATCATATTTATTTAAGTAATGTCTTACAATGCGATAAAGATATTGTTCCATAGTCATTTCCTGATACAGAAAAGACTCCGTTCTTGTCGTACTGTTGAAGCTAATATCCTGCGGTTTTATTTCTTGATCTCCGGCCATTACAGCAGAGAGCTCAATGACAGATTTTAATTCGCGAATGTTACCAGGGAATGGATATTGCATTAATTTTTCCTGTGCTTCTTCACTGATTTTAAATTTGTCCATTTGATTTTCTTTCGCAAAATGATCTAGAAAATGTTTGGCAATTAAAATCACATCATTGGCACGTTCACGCAAAGGAGGTAAGTGAATAGGTAATCCCAACAAACGATAATATAAATCCTCGCGGAAACGTCCTTCTTTAGCTTCTTCGGCAAGGTCTTTATGTGTTGCTGCAAGGATGCGTACATCCAATTTAATAACCTGGTTTGCACCTATGCGAATGACTTCACGTTCTTGTAACACACGTAATAGCTTGGCTTGGAGGTTTAGGTCCATCTCACCAATCTCATCCAAAAAGATAGTGCCTCCTTCAGCTTCCTCAAATTTACCTATACGCCTTGTTACAGCACCTGTAAAAGCTCCCTTCTCATGACCAAACAATTCACTTTCAATTAACTCGCGAGGTATAGCAGCAATATTTACAGCAACAAAAGGTTTGTTCTTACGCTTTGAATTATAATGTATTGCCTTAGCGACTAATTCTTTTCCTGTACCGGTTTCACCCGATATTGATACAGAGATATTGGTATTAACCGCTTTTTCAAGCATAGTAAATACACGTTTTATTGCAGGACTAGTACCAATAATGCTTTTCTCGAATTCATATTTTTGAGATATCTCCTTTTTTAGATGATCAATCTCTTTAATTAAAGAAAATTTATTTCGTGCATTATTAATTGAATTAATAAGCCTGTCTTTTGTTTCATGATCTTTTGAGATGTAATCATACGCACCCAGTTTAAGCAGCTCAACGGCAGTTCCTATTTTCTCCTGTGCAGATACAATTATTACATTGATATTCGGATCAAAGCTCCTTATCTGACTTAGTACCTTTTCACCAGGCATGTCAGGCAAAGAATAATCTAGCGTAATTACCGTTGGGTTTTTATGAATGTTGTTAAGGCAATCTTTTCCTGTGGTATAAAATTCTACCTCATAGTCAGGATTAAGCCCAAGAACATATTTAAGAAACTTGGTATAGGCTGGGTCATCTTCAACAACAAATACTTTTACGGGATCTTTGTCGTACATCTTTGGCTATCTTTTGTATTAAGTAAATATACACTTCAATATAACTGAAATAATAATATAAAAATAACCTTAAATAGATCATCTTTAATCATGAGCCACGTCAGCTAACATGGCTAAAGATTAGTATATCTCACGCAAGTAGGTATAGTGTTGGATTACAAACTTTTCATGGTTAGCTAAATATATTGGGAAGTAGAATTCGTTACTTTTATAGAGCTTAATGCGGTCAAATCAGAAACTTATGTTTAAGAGAATATTGTGATTATACTCAAGCTGGTGCAGATGGGACTTATAAAATTAGAAGTTAAAGACATGATAGGTTGCTCATATGCAAACCTTCATATGCAAACCTTATTGAACTCGATACTTAGGCAAGTATGGAAGTACCACTGTATCTCATAAATAATTTCAATACTCTTTAAGGGGTGTCCGTATGAATTTGCAAGACGTGAATCAATTGTAATAACTCCACTTGGCGGTAATGCTATTCTCTTCTTAAGCTTAGAATGAATCTTGTATTGTTTTATCAAGCGTTAAACCTTGCACGTAGTATATCAGTCTCGGGGTTTTCGATATGAATGCAACTGGTGATAAGAAGAAAATGACTTGGGCTCAATGTGATATTTTGAGCCGTAAAACTCAAGCCGTAATATTCAGGGTTATACAAAAGCAGCTATTCCTGTTATCTCATTTCCGAGTATAAGAAGGTGTATATCATGAGTGCCTTCATATGTCACCACTGACTCAAGGTTCATCATATGCCGCATAATTGGATAATCACCAGTTATTCCCATGGCACCATGTATTTGCCTTGCCTCACGAGAAATCTCCAGCGCTAGCTGAACATTGTTGCGTTTTGCTAAAGAGATTTGTTGTGTGGTTGCTTTCCCTTCATTCATTAAAACACCAAGTCGCCAATTAAGAAGCTGGGCTTTGGTGATCTCGGTTAGCATTTCCGCTAGTTTCTTTTGAACCAATTGAAATGAGGCTATTGCCTTTCCGAATTGTATTCTTTCTGCCGCGTACCTTCTGGCAGAATCATAACAGTCCATAGCAGCGCCAAGTGCGCCCCAAGCTATTCCATAGCGTGCAGAATCAAGGCACATAAGTGGCGCGCCTAAACCATTTTTGCCAGGTAATAAATTTGCTTTCGGTATTTTTACATTATCAAATACGAGTTCACCCGTTGTGCTCGCACGCAATGACCACTTGCCATGTGTTTCAGGAGTGGTAAATCCAGCCATGCTTCGTTCTACAATTAGACCGTGTATTCTACCTGTTTCACTCTTAGCCCATACAACTGCAAGATCGGCTTTCGGTGAATTTGATATCCACATCTTAGCGCCATTGAGTAAATAATGATCGCCCATATCTTTAAAATTGGTGACCATTCCTGAAGGATTAGAGCCGTGATCTGGTTCTGTTAGACCGAAGCAACCCAGCCATTCGCCAGAGGCGAGCTTCGGTAAATACTTTTTCCGCTGCTCTTCATTTCCGAATTTATAAATTGGGTACATTACCAAAGAACCCTGAACAGAGGCAGTTGAGCGCATGCCCGAATCTCCACGCTCAATTTCTTGCATGATTAATCCATAGGAAATATAATCTAGCCCCCCACCACCGTAAGTAACAGGGATAGTCGGACCAAATGCACCGATATCTCCAAATTTCTTAACGATCTCGTAAGGAAAATGCGAACGTTGAGCCCAGTCTTCAATAAAAGGGGATATTTCACGTTTAACGAATCCTCTTATAGAATTACGGACTAATTTATGTTCTTCTGAAAGCAAATCATCAACATTATAAAAATCGGGTTGTTCATATAAATCTTGTTTCATTGCTTTTTTTCCTGACACTTTATTCTGATGTAAATCCATTGTATTTAATTAACTTATCAAATCTACATTTTAATCTACATTTTTTTCTAAGATAAATTGCAGCTTATACCGTTAGTTGATGGTACTTTTGATTTGGCTTCTGCCTTAAAATCGAAGCAGTTGTGACTAATAGTTTATCTATTTATTGGTCGACTATTAAATTTGATTATTATTACTTTTCTTTTATATTAAGCAAGCAAATTAAGACTCTCTTGTCAAATGGAAATTGATAAAAAACACATAGAAGATATTACAGCCGGTTTAAGAGCTGGAAGTAAACTATTTATATTTGATGAAGAAGATGAGAATACCGATGAGTATGCCCATTTCTACTTTTTAGGAAAATTTGAAGGTAAGGAAGTTGTTTATGATGCAGTTATATACACCTTAAGATTACAGCATGAAAGTGAGCTGTTTGAAATAGCAGAGCATCGTGCGGCTAAGCATTTTCCACAATATAAAAAGATCACTTATGAAGAGGATGAAAATGGCAACCTCGAAACATTAGATCCTTTGGAAGAGGAGATAGGATTATTTATGGCTGAGGTAATCGTTGAATTGGAGGAAGATGAGTCTGTTAAAGTGAAAGAGCATGTTGAAATAGATAGAAACGCCGATTTCGGTATTGGGTTAGACATTGGCCTTCACACAGATAAAATCACAGAAAAAGTGATTGAAAAATTTATAAAGGATTTTAATGAAGATACACTCATACTAGACGAGACACATTATACATTCCAAACTCATGATGAGACTATCTAAGATTATACCTTCTGTTTAATATTTTCTCACATGTAATTCAGGTATCCTTCCTAATTCGCAATTTCCACTATATTTGCGCCCTGAAACTTGAACTTTAACATGAAGAATCTTTCCCTTATTTTAAACATTGTACTGCTGGTTGCAGTTGGCATGTTATATTATTTACATTTCTCTGGAAAATCTGAAACGGGCTCGGCCACGTCTTCATCGACCCCATCGGATCTCAAAATCGCCTATATCACTTCTGATAGTGTGCTTAAGCATTATCAATACCTCGATGTAAATCGTAAAGTATTGGAAGGTAAAACACAAAAATTAGAGCAAGAATTTCGTAACCGTGCGCAAGGGTTGCAAAACGAAATTTCAAATTATCAGCGTAGTGTAAATAATATGACCTTGAGTCAGGCTAAGGCATTAGAGGAAGACCTTGGTAAAAAACAACAAAACTTACAGTTGTATCAGCAAAGTTTAGGTCAACAGTTGGCCGAAGAAGAAGCGAAACTTAACAAACAACTGTATGATAGAATTACTACCTATTTAAAAAAATACGGACAAGAAAAAGGACTGCAGGTGGTGCTTAAGTATGACCCAACAAGCGATGTACTTTTTGGCGGTGAAAGTCTAGATATTACGAGTGATGTTATTAAAGGGTTAAATGAATCTTATAAAGACGAGGTAGACGGTTCACCAAAATCTGATAGTACAGTAGCGAAGAAGTAGCATAATGTCATATCAAAGAAACCGACTGGTAGTAACCAGTGGTTTTTTTTATTATATTGGTATGCTATGGCCAATGGATTCGTAGGGTTTCTCCGAAATAAAACACAGGAACAAAAACAGATCGTGCTTATGTTATGCACGGGTTTTTTTATGGGTGTTTTCATTGCTACCTATCAGGTTACTTCCGATTCTTTATTTCTAAATAACATGGGCGGCTATCTTAACCGCGCATTTCTTATGGCGGGCTCATTGGGCATTTTAACCACTGCGCTATTTTCATTCTTTCAAAGCCGAATTAAATTCACCACACTGACGCTGGTTAGTGTGTTACTTGTGTTCCTTTTCACAACCACTGTACATCTATTATTGCATTATGCTAATCCTGAATGGAGAAACAATATTATATTTATAACCTATTGTATGAATGGCCCTATAATAGCTGTCTTGCTATTAAGCTTCTGGGGCATATTCGGTAGACTTTTTAATTTCAGACAATCAAAAAGAATCATTGGCTGGATCGATACAGGGCAATTAATAGCCGCAATTCTCGCTTCATTTGTGATTCCTTTCACAGGGAAAATAATTGTACATACAGAAAACTACCTTGTTATATGTAGCCTCAGCATTTTATTAGTATCGGTTTTATTTATTGTGATATCTTCTACCTTCTCTATCTCTAAGAATGATCCGAGAGAATTTAGTATAGAAATAAGGGAGGAGACAGGTTGGTTTAAAGTTTTAAGAGATCCATACATTTTGTTATTGTCAGCCTTTCTAATGGTTTCAATGATTACGTTCGTCTTTGGCCAATTTGCTTTTCAGCAGCTCGTGAAGGAACAGTATCCTGGTGAACGCGAAATGACAAACTTCAATGCTTTTTTTACAGGTGCCGTATATGGACTAAGTTTACTCATGCAAACTTTTGTTAACAACAAGATCATAAGTAATTATGGCCTTCGGATTTCCCTATTTATTCTGCCGATGATCGTTGGGATATTTGTGCTTGGTTCGGCTTTAACGGGTGTTTTTTTTGGGTTTGAGAAAAGCGCTTCACCTTTAGGTTTTGTTTACTTCTTTTTATTTGTATCTCTCAGTCGTATGTTCAATTGGACTATGCGTGACTCAATGGAAAACCCAATATTTAAATTATTTTTCATTCCATTAGATAGTAAAATTAGGTTTAATATTCAGTCAAAAGTCGAAGGATTAATCAACGAAAGCTCCAGATTTGTAGCAGGTTTATTAATATTTGTATTCGCGCTCTTCCCTTTTTTTAAGGTAATTCACATCACCTTTTTAGTGTTGATCCTAGTTGGTTTGTATTTTTTAGTAGTAAGAAACCTTTATAATGGTTATAGAAATAAAATCAGACAGAAACTTGAGACCTCAGATTCTCAACAGGACAAATTAGAGAAAGGGTTTGCACAAATCACAACACGATTAGAGCAAATGCTAAATACGCCATCCTCAGGTAAAGCTGTGTTTTCTTTTAAATTATTAGAAAAAATTAATGCTGCGAAAATATCACTATGGATAAATCATTTGATGAAAAATGACGATGAAGCTACGCGATACTATGCTCAGGAAAGGATGAATGAGTTGAAGGGTCTTTCTATTTCCGATAAATATGTTATTCGTTTCGATCGTGAAAAAATGGGAGGCCAAACAAGAAACATGATCAGCGAAAGTGAATTACACATGATGCTCGAAAACGGCGGAGACGTAACTAAAACTAGAATACAAAAACTTACCCGATCAAGTAATCCGAATGATAGGCATTATGCAGCTGAACTGCTTCAGCATACAGCCAAAGATGAGTGTACGTCATTTTTAATGGAGTTACTCAATGACAGTGATACCAATGTTAGAAGTACAGCCATCAACACATCTATAAAAAAACATAATACCGAAGTAATAAATGTATTAATTGAAAATTTAGGTAATCCAATATTTAGTAACCAAGCCATGAACGCGCTTATGCTGATTGGGCCTGAAACATTATCTTCATTAGAGTCCAGTTTTTATAGGAGTGGCCAAAATAATCAGGTCATGCTTAGGATCATTCAATTAATGGGGCGGATAGGCGGGCAACGCGCACAAGAGCAGCTTTGGAATAAAATTGATTATCCAAATAAAATTGTTGTTTCACAAGTATTACTGTCATTGGGTGAATGTGGTTTTAAGGCGGGAATTGCACAGACAACGCGTATTAAATATGCAATCGAAGCGGATATTGCTGATATACGTTGGAATCTCAGCGCCATTCAAGAGATAGGCGATGCCTCTTTTAGTGAGCAAATTGCAAGTTCACTGCGCTGGGAAATTCAAAATGATATTGAACATGTTTACATGTTACTCGCCATGTTGTATGATACACGTTCAATTCAACTTGTAAAAGAAAATATTGAAAGTGGTACAGCAGAGGGTATTACGTATGCTATAGAATTATTAGATGTATTTTTATCTGAGCAATTGAAGCAACGTGTTATTCCTGTATTGGATGACCTGCTTGATTTAGAAAGAATAAATCGGCTTGAAGTTTACTATCCGAGAATAAGGCTTGATGCCAAACTCGTTTTAAAATTTATTATAAATCGTGATTTTTCACAGTCTAATAGATGGACTAAGTCTTGTGTTCTTTTTCAAATTGGCATGCTTAAGATTGAGGATTTTCAACTTGATCTTATTGCTCAATTATTTAATCCCGATCTTTTGATAAGAGAAGTTTCCGCATGGGCGTTGCATCAAATCAATGAAGAGATTTATCAACAACATGCGAGAAGGTTAGGAGATGCCCAAAAACGTTTCTTAGATGAATTGGTCTTGTATTCAAAGAAAATGTTGCGTTTCGAAAAAGTGTTGTTCTTTCAAAGAATAAAGGTATTTGAATCAATACCTGGTGTAACGTTATCACATCTAGCAGAAATCAGTAGCGAGGTACGTTTGCGATCTGGTGAGTCACTTACCCTAGATGAGAAATCGAACAATAACTTTCATGTTATTGTAGTGGGAAGCGTAGATTTTTATCAACGTGGTGATCTCATCGCAGAGTTCTCGCAAGGGGAGTTTATTGGTGAGATGCTTGCTTTGCCAAACTTCGTAAACACGAATATTCTTATCGCAAAAAATGATGTTTCTATTTTAAAGTTTAATAAGGATCAATTTTATGAACTTTTATCAGATAACGTTCAGTTAGCGGACAAAATCATTGAATTTATTTAGTCATGTCGGCATCAAAAAAAATGTTTGTTGGATTTGTGCTAGTGTTCTTTTTTTTATTGGCTTATGTATGCTACGACATCAGTAAAAAAACAACCTTTCCAGGTTCGAAAGGGCAGCTAAACGAAAGAATAAAGGACCGCTACGTAGGGAAAGATACCGTCACGAAAAATTCTTTTTGATACTTTATTTACTCATTATTTGCGACCGTTCCAATGCTCATACTAATAATTTGCACTGCCAGCTTACTATTAACCCAAAGTGGCCTTTATGTATCCTTTCATAGTTGAATTTGTTCATTCATCTACCATATTTTCTAATAATCGATTTATGAATTGAAATCCAATAGAAGGCTTTTAGTTTAGTCATAAGATTAAAGCCAACTATAGACAATGATTATCCCCCGAGGTCTAGGACTTCGGGGGATTTCATCTTTTTTCATTTTTATAGACAAACCGTTCTTCAGCCTAATTAAAGATTAGCGTTCTAATACCAGCATTATATTAGCATTACACAATTGCAATTATTAACTTTGTCAATAGTATAGTTTAAATATTTATAACTTTTGACTTATGATTAAAACTTTGCACCTAAAAGTTGCATTTCTTTTTCATCTTATTGTCTTTATGCTTACAGTTCAATCCTGTGTAGAGCACGATCTACCTGTTCAGACAGTTGAAATCGACTGTACCGGTTTTAAAACGGTAAGTTTTATAAATGATATAAAACCCATCATTACATCGAATTGCGCTATTCCTGATTGTCATAATGGCGATAATGGTGCAAATATTGATTGGCGGGTTTTTAGCAACTTCAAAGGGCACGCTACCCAAGTCAAGAGAAGAGTATCACTACCCCAATCTGATCAAGATCACATGCCTCGAAAAGGTGAGTTGGATGAGTCACAAATTCAATTAATCGTTTGTTGGGTAGGCCAGGGATCACTAGATAACTAAATAATATGAAAACTAAGATTGTTGCTTTAATTTTATGCCTTGTTGGTTGTAATGGTATTGCGCAGAAACTGGTAATTGAAAAAAGCTTGGTTACATTTTTTTCTCATGCATCAATTGAAGATATAACTGCTGACAATAAAAAAGTAGTTGGCATTTTTAATTTGCCTACTAGCGATATCGCATTTTCTATTCCTATTGCTGAGTTTCAGTTTGCAAAGGCACTCATGCAAGAGCATTTCAACGAGAAGTATATGGAGTCCGATAAGTATCCCAAGTCTACATATCAGGGGAAGATCACATCCTTTGAAGCAAGTAAAGAAGGATTACAGCAAGTTAAAACTAATGGTAAGCTCACAATTCATGGCGTAACAAATGATATTGAAGTGCCAGGAACGATCGAAAAAAAGGGTGATAGATTTATTATGAAATCAAAATTTAAAGTGAAACTTCAAGATTATAAAGTAGCAATTCCACAATTACTTTGGCAAAATATTGCGGAAGAGGTAGAAGTTACGCTTGAGTTTATTTTTAAGCCGCAATAAATAGCCGGCATGAAAAAGGTATTCTTTTTATTTATCGCGTTGCTTGGTAGCCAAGTTGGCTTTGCTCAAAAGTATAGGTGCGGTAACGGACAAATTACTTTTTTTTCTGACGGTATAATTGAAGATATAGCAGCTGATAACACCTCTGTTGGTAGCTTATTTAATAGTACAACAGGCGATCTTGTTATTATACTTTCTATAAAAGATTTTCAGTTTCAAAAGGAGCTTATGCGTGAGCACTTTAATGAAAAGTACTTGGAAACAGAGAAAGTTGCTAAATCTACTTTTTTGGGGAAATTAAATGGATTTATTGCTGACACGCCGGGGCCTCAAAATGTAACGGCGGTTGGTATTTTAACCATACATGGCGTTACTAAAGACATTGAAGTTCCAGGCATAGCGGAGATGGTTGAAGGAAAGATTTTAATGAAATCAAAATTCAATGTCAGGTTGAGTGATTTTAATATAAAGATTCCCGCCATTGTATGGAAGAATATTGCTGAACAAGTTGAAGTTAAACTAGATCTCACCTATAGGTTATTATGAAAGTATTACGTTTATTTATTTTGTTGGTTTCTGTACTTACAATTCCATTCTCTAGTCTTTTAGCACAGGATGATTTACTAAAAGAATTGGAGCAGACAAGTGCACCCGATGCAGATTATGCTTTTCAAACTTTTAAAGGTACGCGTCTAATTAACGGACAATCTGTTGAGACTAAAGCGAAGGGCGCTTTAGAATTTATATTTGCTCATCGTTTTGGAGCAATCAATAGTGGTAGCTATGAAATGTTTGGCTTAGACCAAGCCAATGTTCGCTTAGGGTTAGAGTATGGAATTACAAGCAGATTAGGAATCGGTATTGGAAGAAGCGGCTATGATAAAATAAAGGATGCTTTTGTAAGATATAAAATCTTACGTCAACAAAAAGGATCAAGAAATATCCCGTTTACAATTACCGGCTTTGGGAGTGTTTCATACAAAGCTTCACAGCGAAATACAGAAAAAATTGATCGCTTGGCTTATGTCGGCCAATTACTTATCGCAAGAAAATTTTCGCCCTCATTATCTTTACAAGTAATGCCTACCATTGTTCATAGGAATGCAGTCACACAGAATTCAGAAAGAAATAATCAACTAGCCATGGGTCTAGGTGGTCGTATTAAAGTAAGCAAAAGTATTGCCCTTACAAGTGAATATTATTATCGCATTAACCCAAAAAGCTATACAGAAAATCCTTTTATACAAAAGAATTATAATTCACTTGGTGTTGGTATAGATATAGAAACGGGCGGTCATGTATTTCAGTTGATTATGACCAATACTCGGGGTACACTTGAGAGAGCGTTTATCACTGAGACCGGGGGCGGTGGAGGTGGCGATATTGCTGATGGTAATGTCTTTTTTGGATTTAATATAACCCGTACATTTCAAATTAAGAAAAAGTAGATTACACGATCATCGCTTCTTGGTGTTCAACATGGATGAGTTTTTACTAGTTCTTATTATCTAGGTGGAATCAATATAGGTTTATACGTGTCGATTAGCCTTTAAACGTCTTACCCTTGCTCGCATTTGGTACTCGGAACGATCTGACCATCGTGGTTATCATCTGTTCTTGCCGATCTGGCTACAATTAATCTTGCTGATTTCTAACCTCACTTCCTGCATTTGCAAGGTGAGGTATGGCAATTGCCAGTATCATGGATATAAAAAGCAGATTTCTTGTATTTATTTTGAACTTACTGATCTGCCTTAGTTCAACAACATTCATTAGTTTTGTACGTATTGCAGGATATCAATCCCCAATAAAAGATCTATGATAAAAATTGAACTTAGTCGCCTGAACGACAGCTTTCATATGGAGGCTGTAAATGAACAGGGTAATTCTATACAAATGGACGCCTCGCCTGAAATAGGTGGCACCAACCAAGGCATGCGCCCAATGCAGCTTTTACTCGCAGCTATGGGTGGTTGTAGTTCGATAGATCTAGTAAATATCTTAAAGAAGCAAAAACAACCTTTAAAAGATCTCAAAGTTTCAATAACTGGAGAAAGGGAGAAAGACGTTATTCCGTCACTTTACACTGAGGTTCATGCTCACTTTAGACTTTTTGGAGACCTTGACAAAGACAAAGTGCAGAAAGCAGTAAGTTTGTCCGTAGAAAAATATTGTTCAGTAGCTAAGACGCTTGAAAAGACAGCAAAAGTTACTTATAGTTTTGAGATCATTAACCATTAGACATGAGTCAGGAAAGAAATTTTGATACAGACGCTATTCGCGCCCAACATGAACGGAGTGACTTTCGTGAGCACTCTGTTCCTCTATACTTGACATCAAGTTTTGTATTCGATGATGCGGAACAGGCGCGGGCTATGTTTGCAGATGAAATTCCAGGAAACATTTATAGCCGATATTCTAATCCTAACACAAACGAGTTTATTGATAAGCTATGTTTGATGGAAGGAACTGAAGATGGTATTGCTACGGCCTCAGGTATGGCAGCTATGTATGTAAGCATGGCAGCATTGTTACAGTCGGGAGATCATGTATTGGCTTGCCGTTCGGTATTTGGCTCTACACACCAGATACTAAATACCATATTTCCTAAATTCGGGATATCCTATTCCTATGCAGATATCAATGAACCACAAACGTGGGAGTCGAAGATTAAGCCTAATACAAAAATGATCTTTGTTGAAACGCCCTCTAATCCAGCTTTAGATATACTTGATCTTGAATGGCTTGGGAAGTTGGCGAATAAGCATAAACTCATTTTAAACGTAGATAATTGCTTTGCAACCCCATATTTGCAAACCCCTGCTAAATGGGGAGCGCATATAGTAACGCATTCGGCCACCAAGTTTATGGATGGTCAAGGAAGGGTTATTGGCGGTGCCGTATTGGGAACAAAAGAACTGATTAAGGAAATCCGGTTTTTCGCTCGTCATACAGGCCCTTCGATGTCACCTTTTAATGCTTGGATTCTTTCTAAGAGCTTAGAAACATTAGCCGTAAGGATGGAGAGACATTGTGGAAATTCACTCGAGCTTGCCAAGTTTTTAGAAGGTCATGCCCAGGTGTTAAAAGTAAAATACCCTTTTCTTCCGTCACATCCTCACCATGTTCTTGCTAAAAAGCAAATGCGGCTAGGTGGAGGTATTGTTACTTTTGAAATTAAAGGTGGCATTGATCAAGGCAGGAAATTTTTGAATTCACTAAAGATGATTTCGCATACACCTAATCTCGGTGACACTAGAACTATTGCTATTCATCCGGCATCAACAACACATTCAAAATTAACGGATGATGAGCGCGCAGCCGTAGGGATAACACCTGGCCTAATCCGAATTTCAGTGGGCTTAGAAGATATAAAAGATATAATAGCGGATGTAGAACAAGCTATCAAGGCATCAAAAGGATAATAGCATTCTCTTTAACAGTATGTTATTAAATAGAGAAGCTCCAACGTGGAGCTTCTTTACGTATTATTTGTATCGTTTGGTTCGGATTGCTATTAACATAGCGGTTTTACTAATAAGATTGCTGAAATGATAGTGAGGTTATAATTTCATACTTTCACTATACGCTACCATTATAATTCTGCTCGTGCTATTGAGTAGTTCGGCTCTTTTTCCAATTGAATAATGCTAATACTTGAATGATCGTAAGGTATCCTAATAAGTAGGCATATCTGCGTCAATTTCTCTAGCCCATGCAAGTATGCCACCCTTTAGGTTATAAAGGTTTTGAAAGCTATGATTTTTCTCCAGATAGTTAATTACATCGCCACTGCGTTTGCCGCTGCGACAATGAACTACTACCTGTTTATCTTTCGAAATTTTTTCTATATGGGAAGCGATCTCCCCCATAGGAATTAGCTCCCCTCCTAAATCGCAAATATCAAATTCGTTGGGCTCGCGCACATCAATAAGCTGAAAATTTGCCCCTGATTCTTTTAGCTCCTGAAGTTCCTGTACTGTAATTTCTTTCATAGGTGTATTTTTTTCAAAAGCCAAAGATTTACTTTTATCCGGAGTAATGCCACAAAAATCGTCATAATCGATTAATGCTTTAATGTTATGTCGTGTATTTCGGTTAGGTATTGAAATAAGGGTGGTCTCATTAGTTAAAACATCAACAATAGCTAGTTTACCAGTAAGAGGAATGCCGACGCCCGTAATTACCTTAATGGCTTCCGCCGCTTGCATTACACCAATGATTCCAGGAAGAATACCCAACACACCGGCTTGTGCACAGTTTGGTGTAATGCCCGGGTCAGGGGGCTCAGGAAACAGGTCTCTATAATTGCTGCCATGCACACCTGCATGGTCTTTTAAATTAAATACGGAGACTTGTCCTTCAAATTTTAAAATTGATCCATAGACCAAAGTTTTATCAAGGAGAACGCAGGCATCATTCAATAAATAACGCGTTGGGAAATTATCCGTGCAGTCGATCACAAGGTCATAATCCGTTATAATATCCAATGCATTGGCAATCGTTATTTTTTCTGCATAGCTAGTGAAGTTGATTAAGTTGTTCAGTTCTTTCAGCCTGGTTGATGCAGCTATTGCTTTATTTTTACCAATGTCTGAAACTGTAAAAATTATTTGACGCTGAAGATTTGAAAGATCGACGAAATCATGATCAATAATACCAATACTTCCGGTACCTGATGCTGTAAGGTAAAACAAGACAGGCGCCCCTAGTCCACCAGCGCCTACAACCAGTACTTTGGCGTTTTTTAATTTAAGTTGTCCGCTTAAACCAAATTCTTCTAAAACCAGATGCCGGCTATAGCGTATTTGTTCTTCGTAAGTTAATTTAGCCATTCAAATCAAAAGTACAGTAGTAAACTATAAACTCATGTCATCAAGAAAAAATTTCTCTTCAGGCGCAAAGTGGGAAGATATTATTGGATACTCAAGGGCCGTTGCCGTTGGTAATCAACTAGAAGTGTCAGGTACTGTTTCATCTGATGAAGATGGCGTTGTTGCTAAGGGCGACTATTACGGGCAAACAAAATTCATCTTACAAAAGGTAGAAAAAGTATTGCACCAAGCAGGTTTTAAAATTGAAGACGTTGTTCGTACGCGTATCTTTGTTGCCGATATTTCTAGATGGGAGGATATTGGTAGAGCCCACGGTGAAATTTTTAAAACCATCAAACCAGCAACTTCTATGATAGGGGCAGGGGCTTTAATCGACCGGGATTATCTTGTAGAAATTGAGGTCACAGCTATAAAAGGATAATGCTAATTAATGTGCAGATTAGTAAATGTGCTGATGTGCAAATTATAATTGTTGGATTCATGACTACGTTACGTAAACATGAAGGGTAAGCAAGCCCTAATTTGCACATCAGCACATTGACAATTGATAATCAACCCCCCAATTTTTTCATTGCTAATTCGGCTATCGTTTCTCCGATAGATAAGGCAGATGTTGCAGCGGGTGATGGTGCGTTGCATACATTAATTACTTGCTTCTCTTCGACAATCATAAAGTCATCAATTAATCCGCCTGTGCGGTCGCATGCTTGCGCACGAACGCCGGCACCACCTTCTACCAAATCAGTCGACTGTATTTCTGGTAGTAGTTTTTGAAGTGCTTTGGTAAAAGCGGCTTTTGAAAAAGATCGGTACATTTCCCCACATCCCGTCTTCCAATATTTGTAAGCTACTTTTTGAAAGCCTGGCCAAGCTAATGATTCGCCTAACTCTGCAAGATTAATGTCTGATTTTTTATATCCTTCACGACTAAAGGCTAACACTGCATTGGGGCCAGCTTCGACTCCACCTTTCATCATACGTGTAAAGTGAACGCCAAGAAACGGAAAGTTTGGATCAGGAACGGGATAAATGAGATTCTTGACCAGGGATTCCTTTTCTTTCTTTAACTTATAATACTCTCCCCGAAACGGAATAATCTTAAGATCAATATTTTTTGATGTATAACGAGCCACCTTATCCGAATACAATCCGGCACAATTCACAACTAATTTGGATGTGTACTCTGTAGTTTCTGTAGTTACAATTGCATCTGTGTGGCTTAGCGTTATGCTAATAACCTTTTGCCCTAGCAAGATATCTCCACCTTTTTCTTTAATAAGCGTTGCGTATTTCTCAGCTACTTTTTTGTAATCTACAATACCAGTCTGTGGTACAAAGATTCCAGCAATACCTGTAACATGCGGCTCATACTCCTTAAGTTCTTCTGCACCTAAATTTTTTAAATCTTGCAGTCCATTTTGCTGGCCGCGATCAAATAAGTTCTTTAATAAGGGTAATTCTTTGTCTTCTGTAGCTACTACTATTTTACCACAAAGCTCAAAGGGAATTTCGTTATTTGTGCAGAAGTCAATTAATAAATTATAACCGTGGATGCAGTTTTTTGCTTTCAGGCTTCCAGGTTTATAATATAGTCCTGAATGAATCACGCCACTGTTGTTACCAGTTTGGTGTTTTGCTACTTCTGTCTCTTTTTCAAGTATTACAATTTTCAGTTTAGGGTTGTTCTGAATTAGTTGAAGCCCTGAAGCTAGCCCGACAATTCCACCACCAATAATTAGTACATCGTATTTCATACCAATGATTTTCCGCGAAGCTAAAGAGTTAAAACACCACTTCAAACTATACGATGCAGGTTCAGGGAAATCGCTTTAAGTTTTTAATATCAAACTTATAGTTTCTGGCTGCAAGCTTTGAACTGCTAGCTCGATTTTTTAAAGTTCTATTCAGGTAACTGATATATCGGCTCATTTTTTAATAGCGATTACCCTGGATGCACAGGTGGGGTTTATGATAAATATCAGGTATGTTATGAGTATCCTTTGTTCTTATGAGATCAGATGTTAATACCATAATATTCTGGCATTCTTGAGATGCGTGTATAATTTGATTATAGATTATCTGTCATAACAGGTAATGGTAAAACAACATAATAAAACGTTAAAAGGCGAGCATTGCAGGGTTCAGTAAAGACTTTCTTAGATCATGATAATTCAAGCTCAAATTTGCTCCAGATGCGTGTTAAAAGTATACGCCTCTGAGATAGACCGCTTCAAAGTGTTGCTTGCAGAAGAAAGTTAAACCCTGGATTGTTATTGTTAAAGTTGTTGTCGTACAACTAGAAAATCACTCCTGCAGGCAGCTTCTTACATGAAGACAAAGTACCGTTGCTTGATTTTAGCGACAAATTATGTAAATTCATAATAATCAATGTTGGTTTTGAACCTCGTAAACCATCAATGTTTATGAGACTCACACTTTGAGGTTAATACTTTGATTAGTAAGTACGTATTGAGTTGATATAGATATAGATGTTTCAATAGAGGGTAGATGATGTAGGCGATAAATTCAAATTTGGGTTGTTATTTTTTAAATAACTCAATGCTTTACAAGGATCAAAAAAACGGTTTCTAAGGGTTTGTATCTATTTTTTAAACATTCTTAGAGCTTTAATAAAACTGGCAGCCTTTATGTATATAGGTATAAGTTGCCTAACTTATATGTAGAAGAGGCATACGTCAGGTTTTGTTAAAATTTAACTATTTTAGTTTATGGACTACCTTATTTTTGTATGCTTTTCAAAGAAAATGTATTATTACTCGACTATGAAAAAGGCCTTATTCGTAATTTTATTTTCTATATCATGTTTTACGCTAGCACAGGCTCAGAGTTATAAACTTCATCCCCTATATATTTTCAGCTTTACCCGGTATTTACAGTGGCCAGAAAGCTATGACGTAAATGAGTTTGAAATCATTGTTTTGGGTGATACTCCGCTTATAGATGAATTGAATAAAATGGCACAAGTAAAAAAGGTTGGTGAACGTCAGATTAAAATCACAAAAATTAATAGCATATCCGAAATAAAAAAATGTAACATGCTCTTTGTGCCAGTCAGTAAATCAGCGCAACTAGGGGAGATATTAGCGAAGGTGGGTAGTCAGTCGATTTTAGTTATAACCGAACAACCTGGCCTTGCAGCTAAAGGGAGTCATATCAATTTTGTCATGAAAGATGGTAAATTAGCTTTCGAATTAAATCAAGCAGCTATCAATAAGCAAAGTTTAAAAGTATCCAATGAATTGACGCGCTTGGCTATATTGATATAATCTAACCTATGGAACAAGAAACAAAGAAAGCAGGTTTTCGACTCACCATCGGAAAGAAAATACTTGGTAGTTTTTTAATACTTATTGCGTTCTTCATAGTTATTGCTTCCATCATATTTTGGAAGGGTAATGTTATTGATAATGAAGCTCAAAAATCCAAAGATATATACCGACCCTCTAAGGATGGGGTAAAAGAACTTATCTTGATGGTAACCCAGTCAAGAATGCTTGTTACTAACTGGGTTTACCTTCAAACTAATATTGATGACAAGAAATCATTACGACATCTTCAAGACAAAGACTACCCTGGTCTAAAAAGAAGAATTAAGGATGTTATGCCTAAGTGGGAAAAAAAAGACCAGGTTGAAATGGATAGCGTATTTATTCTTTTCGATAGTCTAATAACCACCCAAAAAGAATCCATCATGGCCACGCTTCAAACTTTTGACCATTACGAAGATGGACTTTCAAGATTACTTGCTGAAGATGTTATTGATTTTCAAATAATACCAAGAGCCAAGATTATTGTAGAAAAACTAAATGCAATTGATACTGAACAAGGAAAGATAATGGCGAGATCGGATAGGGATGTTATCGCCTCTATTTCAAGTCTCAAGAATTATACATTACTGTTATCAGCCGTCATAGTAATCCTCGGCTTAATGAGTGCGTTCCTGCTGATGCGTTCCATTACCCAACCTGTAAACTTCCTCAAAAATGTTGTTGTCAAACTTGGTAAGGGAGAATTGGTGGAAGAGAAGCGTGCTAAGTTTAGCAATGATGAAATTGGTGAAATGGCTGTGGCTATGGATAACCTCGTAAACGGGCTAAAGGCCACATCCATGTTTGCTGAGGGTATTGGTAATGGTAATTACCAATCAGACTTTAAGCCGCTAAGTGAACACGATGTATTAGGCAACTCCCTTATTAACATGCGTAATAACTTATCTAAGGTGGCCGAAGACGATAAGAAAAGAAATTGGGCAACTGAAGGCATGGCCAAGTTCGGAGAAATACTGAGAACAAATAACACAGATCTTGCTAAGCTAGCAGATGAAATTATAAGTAATTTAGTAAAGTACCTTAAAGCAAATCAGGGTGCGATTTATATTGTTGATGATTTAGATACGGAAGAAGAACCTACTATGTCGATGAAGGCTTGCTTTGCTTGGGATAAAAGAAAATTTCTTGATCATAAACTATATCGTGGTGAAGGTCTGGCTGGCCAGGCATGGCAAGAGGGAGATATTATATACCTCACCGAGGTACCTTCAGATTATGTGCGAATTGTATCAGGCTTAGGTGATGCAAATCCAACAAGTGTACTTATTGTTCCTTTAAAGGTAAACGATCAGATTTTTGGCGTAGTTGAGATTGCCTCCTTTAATGAGTTTAAGGATTTTGAAATGGAGTTTGTTCAAAAAATAGCTGAGAGCATAGCGTCAACAATATCTTCTGTAAAGGTTAATGCACGCACACAACATTTGCTAGAGGAATCACAAGAGTTAACAGAGCAAATGCGGGCTCAGGAAGAGGAGATGCGTCAGAACATGGAAGAACTACAGGCTACTCAAGATGAAATGCAACGTAGTCAATCAGAAACCGAGACAACCATGTTAGCGATTCATAGCTCATTGGCTGTAGCTGACTTTGCATTAGACGGCACGCTCACTAAAGTGAATAGTAACTACCTTGAGCTTATGGGATACTCACAGGATGACGTTTTGGGAGAACACCATAGAATCTTCGTTACAAAGGAGGAGAAGACTGCTGAAGAGTATAAACAGATTTGGAAAGATCTTGCTGCAGGTTACCCAAAGAAAGGTCTTTTTAAGCGATTAAATAGAAAAGGCGAAGTGATTAATGTGAGATCTAGTTTCTCTCCGATCAAAAACCGATCAGGTGAGGTAATTAAAATTATGGAAATATCTTATGAAATAAAATCTTGATTGTAGCATTTGATACAAGAAAAAAAGCCCCGCGTCTCGGGGCTTTTTTGTTTACCTAAACCTAAACCTATGAGAAGAATTGATCTACTCAAGTGAGTTGAACGAGTGTTATTTCTAAAGGTTACATACTTTTTGAGAATGCATTTCGGCTTATTTTTTAAGCTTTCCCTTAAACACCTTTTTAAATTTTTCAAGCTTAGGTTGTATCACATAGCTACAGTATGGCTCATTGCCATTTAAATTGAAATAGTTTTGATGGTAATTTTCCGCTTTATAAAAGGTCGTAAAAGGCGTTATCTCAGTCACTATAGGGGCGTTAAAAGCGCCAGCATCATCTAATTTTTTCTTATAGGATGTAGCTAATAGTTTCTGTTCATTGTTATGGTAGAATATTACAGATCTGTATTGAGTTCCTGCATCAGCACCTTGTTTATTAAGCGTTGTCGGATCGTGTGATTTCCAGAAGAATTCAAGGAGCTCTTCAAACGATACTTTTTTAGGGTCATAGGTTAACTGAATTACCTCGGCATGTCCTGTTTGACCGGTGCATATTTCTTTATATGTTGGATTTGCACTTTTGCCGCCGGCGTATCCTGACTCTACTTTAGTTACACCATCAACTTGTTGAAATATGGCTTCCGTACACCAAAAGCATCCAGATCCAAACGTTGCTAGTTGAAGTTGCGAATTCTCAGTTGATTGATTGGTCATTTTGTTAGTTGGTAATTTATTGACTTGTCCATAGCATTTTACTGTTACTAGAAAGATTGTGGCTAGAAATAAGATATTTAATCGCATTTACATTTCGTTTAGGTTTAAACCTAAATATGGCCAAAATGGTTTAACGGTATTTTAATAATGTGAAACAAATGGACTTTATACCTTGTAAGGCTTAATAATTCTGGTAGAAGCCACGTATAGCGGGGGTTAACTGATCGTAAAGTGGTTTTGTAAATTGCAGGAATAGATCTTGTAGAAGGGGAGGCATCTGCTCTTTTTGCTTGCACCAATCAAGCTGTTCGTTTAAGAGTGCTCGTTCATCACCATTGAACCTGGCCCATGTATTAACCCATACATAATTACCTTCAAATTTTTTATGGCTAAGCATGCCATTAGTCTTAGCATCTATGATGACCATGCTCAACAACCCTGACGATATAACTTCTTTACGATATGTAGTAAGCTTCGCTTTAACAGTGTTATAAACAGGAATAGATTTGCCATTAACTTTGGTTTGACCAACTTTAACACTATCGCGCGTCATAGTTTCTTCTTTCTCTTTAATTATGGTGTTACCGACTGAAAAGTCATCAAATTGAATACGCATAATATGATCTGGATTTTTGAGTTTAATTGTATTAGCCTCACGTGCTGAATAGAATCTTATATATGTCGTTTCCGAATAACTGTTGTGAAGAAATTCTTCAACCTTATCTTGAAAAAATACACTACTCAATCTATACTGTCCTCGAACCGGAATTTGCTCTACTACCACTTTTAATGTTGCAGCTTCCTTTGCTTTGTCAAGATATTCATCAACATTTTTATAGTTTGAAACGTACCCCTTTGCATCCATAAAATCACAGTATGCTTGTTTTGCATCATTCCGATTGCCTTTCATTAGATTGTTAACTCCTGCATCAAAACTTTCGCCTGCAGCTTTTTCCTTGAGGGGCCCCATATCTGAATAATAATTCTTAGGGTTTTTGATTTGTCTAAGACATGCAGGGCATTGCCTAATCTGCTCATACATTTGATTGATTTGCGTATAATACAATACGACATTTTTCCATTTGTAAGCAGAATTTGAATTGATTTCATTATTCGCCTGGCCTTCTAAGTACTCAATAGCAAGGGGATAGGCGTTTCTTAGTGTCTCTATCGATTTATCATGATCTGGTTTTTGGCGAAGGCGTTTTACCGAGAGCATCACCGCTTCGTAATAGTTGCCACGGTCGTAAGCCTTTTTACCGGAGCTACAAGCATTTAGAATTGTTGCTATTAGAATTGTTTCTAAAAGTAGGAGTGGGAATATTTTAAACTTCATAATCCAGTTTGGGGGTATGATGGAAATACTAAGTTAACCACTTCAAAGAAATAAGACATCTTGTATATTGCATTTTATACAGCAAGATCTTTATCATCCTCATATCTTTTTATTAATCAAACAAATTATAAGAATATGGCAAGAATTAATCAAAAGCTTTTGCAACAAAAGGTTTTGAAGTGTCTCCGACTGTTGTTTTTGTTTAAAAAGTTAAATCTTATAAGATACATTTGAAATACAATTGTGTATTCGGATTGAAATTACTAAAATTGCGCTCCATTAGAGGGCCCTTAGCTCATTCGGTTAGAGCACCTGACTCATAATCAGGTGGTGGCTGGTTCGATTCCAGCAGGGCCCACTTTTTACCTTAATCTAAGCCTTTGGTTGATCCAACTATTAAAAACTTAATATTTGACTTAGGCGGGGTTATTTTAGACCTTTCGGTAGATAAGACAATTCACGCACTCTCGCAGCTCTCGGGGTTATACAGCGCTCAAGTTATACAGCTTTATAAGCACTCTGTCACCTTTAACGCATATGAAAGGGGAGACGTCACCGACTCGGAGTTTCGCAATTTCATTCGCTCCACTTTTGCAGTTACGGCTACAGATCAGCAAATTGACAATTGTTGGAACGCAATGCTGTGTGGAATACCCTTAGAGAATCTTACGCTTTTGAGCAATCTCAAGAACTCTTACCAGGTTATTTTGTTAAGTAACACAAATAATATTCATCTAGAGTATATAAATAACGTTATTATGCCCGTGGTAACAGCTGAAACCTCTCTTGCTTCTTACTTTCATCGTATGTATTATTCGCACTTGATGAATATGCGTAAACCAGATGCGGAAATTTTCAATCATTTGTTAATCGAGAATAATTTAATTCCGGAAGAAACACTCTTTCTTGACGATAATGAATTTAATCTAAGAGGGGCGGCGGCTTTAGGTATAAAGACAGCCTATGTAACACACCTTAATTTTATTTTAGAATATTTCCATGCATAAAGAAAAGCGAAGGGTACTTATTCAGATTGCTTTATTCATCACGACTTTCATCACTACTACACTGGCAGGCTCTTGGTGGATTTCACAGAAGTCTATTTTCATAACTGATTATACCTGGGCTAATTTTTTTGGGGGCATGGCATTCTCTATTCCGTTTATTTTAATACTCACGGTACACGAGTTCGGTCATTATTTTACAGCAATGTATCATAAGATAAAAGCCACCCTGCCTTATTACATACCCTTACCGCCTTTACCATTAATGATAGGCACAATGGGCGCGGTGATCAGGCTTCTAACTCCTGTACCTTCTAAAAAGCAGAACTTTGATATTGGCATTGCCGGACCCCTTGCTGGCTTCATAATGGCATTTATTGTTTTGATATATGGGTTCGCCAATCTTCCTCCAGCAGAATATATATATGAAATACATCCTGAATACAAACAGTATGGATTATCGTATCCCGAACATGTGTATAAAGAGAAGGAGAATTTTGTTGATGTAACAATTGGGAAAAATCTACTATTTCTAATTTTAGAAAACACAGTTGCAGATCCAGCGCGGATACCTAACACGCATGAAATAATGCATTACCCTTTTTTGTTTGCAGGCTATTTAGCATTGGTGTTTACTTTTTTAAATCTTTTACCCATAGGCCAATTAGACGGGGGGCATGTTCTTTATGGGTTAGCTGGATTTAAGAAACACCGCATCATAGCATCTACATTTTTTATTGCCTTTATGTTCTATGCCGGATTAGGCAATGAATACATTAATCTTAATAGACCATTTGAAGAGTTGTTATGGTCCGTTTTGCTATATGTTGGTTTCCTTTATGTTGCTTTTACTGGATTAAAATTTAAAGTTAAGGACACTATTATGTGTACTTTGTTGGTGTTTGCAGCACAACTATTACTTGCTTTCTTCATTCCCGGTATCGAAGGCTATTCTGGCTGGCTGGTGTTTGGCTTTGTAATTGGAAGGTTTGTCGGCATTCCACATCCTTCTTGTGAGATTGAAGAACCACTTGATTCCAAAAGGATAATATTAGGGTGGATAGCTTTACTTATTTTTATTCTTTGCTTTAGTCCGGCACCTATCGTGGTTAAATAAATCCATTATCTAACTATCATCTTTTTGATTTGTGTGTGTTCTCCTTTTCTTAACTTAATAAGATAGAGTCCAGAAGAATATGGGAGGGTAATCTTAGTTTCTTCAAGGATCTTTTCTTCTTGAAATTTAATTCCTTGTCCTGTTGAATTTATGATTTGTATTTGATCATACGTACCACGTATTATAAAAGTACCATTATTTGGGTTAGGGTAAACTGACAATGAGTTAAACTTTTCCTCCAAGCCACTTATAACAACATGACCAAATACCGGGCGGATCATTAGAGAAGCCAGTATACTTGTATTCTGAGTCCAGAGGCCTTCTGTATTAGTAAATATCTTATCGCCTGTGTCATTGCTATAATCAAGGCCAATCTTAATGCTTTCATTTCCTGACTCAGACCATCCTACATAGAACCGATTCTTAACAATTGCGTAGGGTATTGGTATTCGTGAAAACTTATTAATGCCTCTTCTCAAAATACTATATCTAGACTTTTTGACAATAATATTTCCTGGCTTTCCACCATCATCGTCATACACAGTTATATCTGTACTTAATAAGCCTTGGATGCCAAAGTCAGGAAAATAAACGTCTACCGCGATCAATGTATCTTGCGTTGTGGTCAACATATCAAATGCTACTGCTGCAGTATTTCCAGGTTGTGCAAGTGCGGCACTGTTTTCTGCTACGCCATCATCATAACCGTAATAATCTTTAAGCAGATAGGTTGTACTTGTAGTATCATTTACACCATCTAATATTGTAAAATCTGGGTTAGGAACATTGCCTGAACCAGCGTCGGCATTGATTTTGACTTTTATAGCTTCAGCTAAAGGGTTAAATTGGTTGATATCTGGTGTCGTTGACAATTTAGCTATTTGTCTACCGAAGGGAGGTAAAAGTGATCCGACATTTTCAACAACTAATGTACCATTATAAACCTGACTCGAAGTTGGATTAGTGAGGTAATTTGTAATGGTATAATCAGCTGATGAATTTATTGAGAAAACACTGTCATAAAGATTTCTGATCTCAAACGAAACCTTATTCAAATACTTGTTCGTAAAAAAATGTTTTATAGGGACAGCATTATAATCTCCGAACAATGGCGATATTTTAGAGGTAATTGCTACATCTGGAAAAGCGTTAGAAGTATTCGACCTGCTACTATTTAAATAAATATAATCAACATTCCATGAATCGTAAGGTCCTGATTTTCTTCCAAATCTCCTTAAACGAAATTGAAATGCATCATGAAGATAACTAGCTCCTCCAACTTTGAAGGTGACGTATTTAAATAACGCCTTGTCAGGAATTTCATCTTGATAAAATGTTTGTATAGTCTCCCAAGTCGAATCTGCTTTCTTAAAATCCAACTCCAAATAATCATCTACGTCAGGTGCTTCGCCATTGCCTTGCCATTGGTAGAAAAAACTCAGGTAAACTGAATCTAGTTGGTCAGCAGGTACTATACTTAAGTTTATTTTTTGTGAGGTAAGGCTATCTGTAAATCCGTTGAGTAAAGCATTCTTTGGCTCATCTTCATAGGGAATAAACGTAGAATCCAGGCCATCAAGAGTGGCTACATTTATGCTTGGCGGGTTTATGCCCATGCCACTATTAACCCAAACTGCTGCGCTATTCTTCCAAAGAAGTTCATTGGGTTTGCCATTTGGATTTCCAAATTGATCTTTAGACATGATAGAAAAATCATCCCAGAAGGGTAGGGTAAGTAAAGTGCTTTTTGTTCGGGCTGCATTATGAGCTAACTGTTGGGACTGAGGAGCCGCACTTTTAGGTAGAGGTGATAATTTTAATTGAGCTACACCTAACGTTGTTGTGAGATTAAGCAATGCGAATGCAATAAGAAATAACGTAAGGTTAAATGATCTCCCTTTGTGCATTATGGTCGTTTGCTTTTTACTAATAATCACTTTCTTCATCTCCATCTCCATCTTCCTCTTCTTCGTTACTTACATGAGCTCCCCGTTTCCCTATCCATAGATCAACGAGGTCACCCACACTAATATTTTCACCGGCCATTGGTTTTTGCTTCAAAATTACTGCGTGACCACCGAGCGTATCACTAACTAACGTAATATTACCTATGCTTAAATTTGAGCCATTAATTGGAATTTTAGCGTCCTCTAAAGAATACCCCATTACATCAGGTGTAATAACTTCTTTATTTCCCCCATCACCAATTACAAGATCTATTACAGATCCTTTGGCTATTCGCGCATTGGGTTCGATCGTACGCCCTTTATACTTCATTTCTTTAACTGTTGGAAATGGCCAGGAAGTCAACTCAATTTTTCCACGTTTTAATTCATTTGCTTTTAAAATTGCTTCGGCCCCAATAATGGACACATCAACCAGGTTTGGCATGGGTACAGTGGGTGGATTTATTCTGTTTACAGAAACATAAATCTTTCTATTCTCCTTTACTTTAGAACCTGCACGGGGATATTGTTTAAGTACTGTGAGTGCTGGATATTGATCAGAATATGAAGAATCATTTACTTCGTATCGTAAATCATGTTTTGCCAAGAACTCTTCAATTTCTTGGAGGTTTTTGCCTTCAATATTGGGTACCGTAATGGTCTCGCCATGGTTGGTAGCATTGGGCAAATACGCATAGAAATATAAAACTCCTAGCATTAAAATAATGCTGAATGTGAGAAGCAAGTGTATTAAAATGCCTCCTAGTGTGTTCTTTTTAAACTTCTTGAACTCCATTTTTAGTTTAACAATATACTAAATCAAAATTTTAGTGACGAATCAAAATCACGTTGTATGCGTTTGCTACGATCATAGCGCTCTTTAGCTAAGTCGATTAATTTTGTTATTAATTCCGTAAAGCCCAATCCTCTTTCCTTCCACATCATAGGAAACATACTTGAATTAGTAAAGCCAGGAATGGTATTGATCTCATTAACAAAAACATTACCGCTATGATCAAGGAATAGGTCAACCCGTGCAAAGTCATCACAATTTAATGCTTGAAATGCTTTTACAGAAACATCTCGAATGCGTTCTGCTATTGCTGGCTCTAATTTAGCGGGCACCTCAATGCGAACTGCTTCAGGGTCGACATACTTCGCGTCAAATGTGTAAAATTCGTATTTACTGCTAATAACTACCTCTCCCGGATAAGACGCTTGTGGTGGATAATTACCCAATAGGGCACACTCAATTTCCCGACCCGTAATAAATTCTTCTACTATCATGTGGTCATCATATCGAAATGCTTCTTCAATAGCTTTCTTAAGTTCATCTTCGTTTTTCACTTTTGATACGCCTACTGATGAACCTAGGCTAGCTGATTTTACCATGAAGGGCGCACCAAGGACGGTTGAGATTGCACTAAAATTTATGGTGTCTCTTTCAGTAAAACTAAATGATAAAAAACGTGTAACCGGCAAACCTGCTTCTTTCATTAAACGCTTGGCAACAATTTTACTCATGGATAGAGAAGAGCCCAACACACTCGTACCCACCATGGGTATATCCATCGCCTTAATCATGCCTTGTATGCTGCCATCTTCACCATCTGTGCCATGTAATACCGGAAAGATCATATCTGCTTTAAAACGATCGCCAGTTGATAACAACAAAAAACCTGGGCTATGTGGATCTAGAATTAAGCCAAGTGCTTTCCCTTGCTCGATGTCTTTATCGATGCTGGTATTTAAAAACCATTGTCCGGTTTTACTGATGCCTATTGGCAACGCTTCAAATCTGGATTTATCAATGTTTTCATAAATATTTCGGGCAGAGTTAACAGACACTCCATGTTCTACTGAACGACCACCATACAGGATGGCAATTTTTTTCTTATTCGACATTCGTTATTTTTTTCTGTCTTAAAGATAAATTAAATGAACAAGTATTTTTAAAAATCTCCTTTTCAACGTGTTCTTTATTTATCCCCTACAAAGATTCGGGAAGCAAAGTTTTGGTCCTGTGTTCTAAGCCTCACAATGTATATGCCTGACGTGGCAGGTGCTAAATCAACAGGATATGTTTCGTTTAATATGTTACTTAAAGATGCTTGGTATAATACTCTACCAAGCGTGTCTATGATTTCTACGTCTACGGTCTGTTGATTTGGTAAATTGAATTTAATATTTACATCGCCGGGGTTATTGGCATTATAATAAATGAAGAACGGATCACTTACGTTAGGCTGAACCGGCTCATCAGATTTGAAAAATTCTATATTATCGATGTAGAGGTTGTTTCCATGCCCATTGGTGATGACAAATGCAATTCGCACATTCTCCTTGCCAGAGAGTGAATCTTGAAGTGTATTTAGGTTTACAAATTCTCTTGTCCAGTCTTCTGCATCAGCAGCTGGTTTCCAGCTTTTTGGAGATTTAATATTAGACAGGGCATCTGTACTACGGCCACTTTTATCGAAGAATGTGATATTGAATGCGGTTTCACAACCAACAGATCCCATTACTTTTAAATTTTCATGCGTAACTCTACTTTCATTTAACGCATACGATAGATCGAAAAAAACACTCGCTTTGGTTGTTTTTGAAAAGTCTAGGGGAGGGCTAATTAGCCAGGCTTGATCCCCGATCTTAAAGTTACCGTAAGATTCAAATACAACAGAGGTATTACTTTTCGAAGGAAATGTTATCCAATTCTTACCGTTGGTTGGATTTATTAAGATCCAGTCCTCACTCGATCTTGATTCAAAATTTTCACGAAACGGAATTGAGTTTTGTTTAGAAGTTGTTGCATCGACTCTTAAAGTATTGGCGTTAATTTTATTGTTAAATGTATTGCCGTCTTTCGTTCCATTAGTTTCTATAATATCAAAGGTAAATGTTGACTTGCCTGCGTCTAATTCTTGTGATGAAAAGACAACAACTTTTGTTTCCAGTAGGCCGAGGTTAAGCGTCAATAGACTCAAAGTCTCCTTGGTAACACCGTTTATTTTAAGTTCTATTTTTGCTGTGTTGATTATATTGCTTCCGTAATTTTTTATTTCGATAGATGGGCTTAATGTGCTACATTCTATAATTTGAGGTCTAATAATTCCACTTATACCCAAATCATTATCAACAGGAGCAGGCTCTTGTAAGCCAGGCGATGTAAGCAACGAAGATCTTCTCACGCTATTCTCTAATACAATGATCATCCGTTCCACTTGTTTTACTGTGAATAGATTCATGCATTCATCCCAAGTGTAATCAAGATAATTTTGATACATCTTATTGACTTTGTCGATACAACTCGGTAACGCAGTTGTAGGACAAATATTAGTACTAGCTGACTGAGTTGGTGTATCATCAATATAATCAGTGCTAGCACACTGCCCGTCATCGCCCCAAGTGTGGCGAAGGCCAAGGAAATGGCCCATTTCATGTGTTAATGTTCTCCCTTTATCGTATCGATTGTCTAAGGCAAAATTTCCGTCATCTGAAGAACCGAAAGCTTCAAAAGCTATTATAATACCATCAGTAGCAGCTACATCGGGAGAGCCGCCAAGACCGGGTAAATCTGAAACAGGAAACTGGGTATATCCAAGGTAATCTGTTACATTACTTACCCATACATTCAAATAGTTATCGGCGTTCCAATAACTATGTGCTTTTAATACATCATAATCTGAATATTGCCATTCATCCTGTGATCCTTTAACACGCACTATACCATTAGTTGGTAGCCCATCTTCAGTTTGTTTTGCAAGAACAAATTCAATATCCATACTGCCAGCTACACCCAGAAATTCGCTTGGTGTTAGTGACGCGTCGTCATTTAGTCGCTGAAAGTCTTTATTTATAACATCGAGCTGTGAGTATATTTGTTCATCTGATAGATTGGTGCCAGTCCCCACAGGTTCTCCATTATGAATAATATGAAATACAATTGGAACTTGATACGTAGAGGTTTGCGTGCGCATTGATTCTGCGCCGGCTTTTCTACGGCTAAGACTTTTTTGCGTTATCCATTTTTCAAACGCAGCATCTTCAACAACCTTTTGCTGTCGCTTTAGTGGAGTTTTATATTCGAATGTACCGCAGCGATCTTGTGCCTTTACCGATGTGGCGATCAATATGAAAAATAGAAAACAAAGGCTAAGCGGGTGGCGGAATAATATTGATAGCAAGAAGGTCATACAGTATCTTGATTAGTCTTTTATTCAACCATTACAACGCGGAGTAAACAATAACATTATTAATTGAATTATATATGCTTATGATGCCCCATGGGAGTCAAGTTAACGACTTCTACGGATTTTATTTCAGGAACAGCTCGTTTTATCGCTTCTTCAACACCTGCTTTAAATGTCATTGTAGACATTGGACAGTTTCCACATGCACCAATAAATTCAAGTTTTACTACCTGATCGTCTGTTATCTCAAGAACCTTAACATTACCGCCATCTGCAATTAAATAGGGGCGTATGCTATCTAAAGAAGTTTCTATCTTTTTTGTAAGGACTTCAGTGGAGGAAAATGTTACTATGTTCATCAGGTGTTTATTTCTACCCTTTGGGTTTGTGTAAAGTTAGCATTTCTTATTGCAATATGTCTTGCCAAAGTCTCCGCCAAATTTCTGAAGGCTGTGGCCGATGGACCATCCTTCATTACCACTGGCATACCGCTATCGCCGCTTTCGCGAATGCCTTGAACCAGTGGAATTTGTCCTAGTAGCGGAACATTGTGTTTTTCCGATAAGTTCTTCCCACCATCCTTACCAAATATAAAATATTTATTGTCAGGTAATTCTTCGGGAGTGAAATAAGCCATATTTTCTACAACCCCGAGAATAGGAACATTTATTTGTGGCTGTTTGAACATTGCCAACCCTTTATTGGCATCTGCCAATGCTACTTTTTGAGGGGTTGTAACGATTACCACCCCAGTTACTGGTACGGTCTGGACCATAGTAAGGTGAATGTCGCTTGTTCCGGGCGGTAAGTCAATTAACAGGTAATCGAGTTCTCCCCATTCCGCATCGCTAAAAAATTGTTTAAGGGCAGAGCTTGCCATAGGCCCCCTCCAGACAACGGCGCTATCAGGTGGTGTTAAAAATCCTATGGAAATAAGCTTTACCCCATATTGTTCTATTGGGATGATGATATTCTTACCATTTACCTGTTTTACACTGGGTTGTTCATATTCACAATTGAACATGGTGGGAATTGATGGCCCATAGATGTCAGCATCAATTAAACCCACTTTTGCCCCTGCTTGCGCAAGCGCTACGGCTATATTTGAAGTAACAGTCGATTTGCCCACACCGCCTTTTCCAGAAGCGATGGCAATAATATTTTTTACACCTGGAAGTAATGGGGCATTATTTCGCAAACTTGTTACGGAAGAGGTCATCTTGATATCAATTTCAACGTCTTCACCGACAACGGCTTTCACAGCCTGCTCACAATCCATCCTTATTTTCTCCTTTAAGGGGCAAGCGGGTGTAGTTAAAACTACCGTAAAACTGACTTTGCCAGGCTCTATTTTAATATCTTTAATCATCCCCAAAGTCACCAGATCCCGTTTTAAGTCAGGATCTTCAACAGTAGAAAGTGCTTTTATTATTTCAGATTGGGTAAAACTCATGGAATTGTAACAAAATTTGGGGATATAAAATCTTAAACTCTGCAATTTATAGAAAGTCGATGGTCAATAAGTAATAGTTAATTGTTTTTTGTGTTTTAACATTACAGATAACTAACCACTAAAAGAGTTCAAGTATCTTTGTAAATGAATTTCCTGATAAAGGATAATAATTAACGGATACGACCAAAGCGTGATCTCTCGCGAAACTATAGATGAAGTTAAAAATCGCATCGACATCGTTGATGTTGTAAGTGATTTCGTGACGTTGAAACGGTCAGGACAAAACTATAAGGCACTAAGCCCTTTCTCAAACGAAAAGACTGCCTCATTTTACGTAGTTCCTGCTAAAGGAATTTTTAAAGATTTTAGCAGTGGCA
Organism: uncultured Cyclobacteriaceae bacterium; assembly: GCA_964235605.1. Classification (GTDB taxonomy): domain Bacteria; phylum Bacteroidota; class Bacteroidia; order Cytophagales; family Cyclobacteriaceae; genus DATCRE01. The sequence continues at coordinate 55,893 of CAXSCR010000004.1, forward strand.
AGGGTGGAGACGGTATCACCTTTGTCATGGAGCATGAGGGGATGAGTTATCTGGAGGCAATTCGTTTTCTTGGCAAAAAATACGGCGTTGATATAAAGGAAGAACAGCGTTCTGCTGAAGAACAGGTTCAACAAAGTGCGCGTGACGGTCTGTATATTGTCATGAACTATGCAAAGGATCATTACAAAGATATTTTATATAACAATGAAGAAGGTCGGAGTATAGGTCTTAGTTACTTCCACGAACGTGGTTTTACTGAACGCATAATTCACAAGTTTGAGCTTGGATATAGCATCAATGAATGGGATCATTTATATAAAGATGCGCTTGGCAAAGGATACGCGCAAGAGATTTTAGAAAAAGCTGGGCTTGTAATTAAAAAAGAAGATACTGGCAGAACATACGATCGCTTTCGCGGAAGAGTAATTTTTCCCGTACATAACCTTTCAGGTAAAATTGTTGCATTTGGTGCGCGTATACTTACCAAAGAAAAGGATCAGCCTAAATACATCAACTCACCGGAAACAGAAATCTACCATAAGAGCAATGTACTGTATGGAATGTTTCAGGCAAAAAATGCCATACGCCGGGAAGATTTTTGTTTTCTAGTAGAAGGTTATACAGATGTGATCTCGCTACACCAGGCTGATGTTGATAATGCAGTTGCTTCATCTGGCACCGCGTTAACAGAAGAGCAGATTAAAATGATCCGTAGATTTACTGAAAATGTAACGGTTCTTTTTGATGGCGATGCCGCAGGTATTAAAGCAGCTTTGCGAGGAATTGATCTGGTACTTAAAGGTGGATTAAACGTACGCGTAGTACTCCTTCCTGATGGTGAAGACCCGGATAGCTTCTCGAAGAGGATGGGCAGTACTGAATTCAAAAAGTACTTGCTTGACCATACCAAAGATTTTATTTCTTTTAAAATTGATCTTTACGCTGCTGACGCTAATCGCGATCCCATAAAAAAAGCAGAAGCTATTCGTGAAATTGTTACGAGCATTTCTTTAATTCCTGATGCGATAAAGCGATCTGTTTATATTCAGGAAACCAGTCATCTGCTAAAGATGGATGAGTCTGTATTAGTTACAGAGCTCAACAAGATAACCTTACAGGGGAGACAGAAGAAAGATCAGGATCGAAGTCGTGAAGAAGTAAAAGTATATTCAGATCCAATCGAGATTGAAGATATTGCGCCGCTTGGCATGACAGATAATGTCACTATGGTTCAGGCACAAGAGCGCGAAACAATACGGCTACTATTAAACTATGCAGAGAGTAGCTATGAAGATAATAAGGTAATTGATTTCTTATTAGCCGAGCTAGAAGATGTTGAGTTCTCTAATAGTTTGTATAAAGAAATCTATGAGGTATTTCGATTGGGTTCAGAACGTGGAGAAGTTATCGATACGTATTATTTCATGGAGCATGGTTCCGAAAATGTTAAAAAAGCAGTCACTGATCTGATCACCTTCCGGTATGAAACGAGTAAAAATTGGGCAGAACGGTTCCATATCCATATTAAACAAGAGAAGGATATTATACAAGAAGTGGCTTACTCCAACGTGCTTAGATTAAAATTTAGATTGATTCAAAAACTGATGGATGAAAATCTTCAACAAATGAAACATGCAGTAGATGAAATTGATTTGGATAGATTTTTTACCATACACGAGCAGTTAAAGAATGCAGAAAAAGAATTGGCCGGCGTGTTAGGTATAGTAGTACCGAAATAAAATAAGAAATGTTTGAACAAGGTTTTTATTTTTTAGGTTACAGTGAAAGGTTAAAAGTTTAAGTTTGAATTAAGATATAACCGCTGTAAGTACATCTTGATAATTTTTAATGTGAACCAATAAAGAAGAATGAGCGATATAAAACTAAATACCATCGAAGAAGCCCTAGAAGATATTAAAAACGGAAAGGTAATTATAGTTGTTGATGATGAAGATCGTGAAAATGAAGGAGACTTTATTTGTGCCTCAGAATGTATTACGCCAGAGATAGTCAATTTTATGGCGACACACGGCCGGGGATTAATCTGCGCTCCGCTGGTTGAAGACCGATGTGATGAGTTGGGCCTTGCATTAATGGTAGGAAAAAATACGGCTACCTTCGAAACTCCATTTACCGTATCAATAGATCTTATAGGGCATGGATGTACAACCGGAATTTCAGCGCACGATCGATTTAAAACAATACGCGCTTTAGTAGATCCGGAAACAAAACCAGAAGAGCTAGGTAAACCAGGACATATTTTTCCATTACGCGCAAAACGTGGTGGTGTTCTGCGAAGAGCGGGTCATACGGAAGCAGCGATAGACTTTGCCCGTTTGGCTGGCTTTAAACCTGCAGGCGTATTAGTAGAAATAATGAATGAAGATGGGTCTATGGCCCGACTTCCTGATTTAGTAAAGGTTGCCGAACGATTTAGTCTTAAACTGGTCTCCATAAAAGACCTTATCGCGTATCGCCTCCAAAGAGAGTCCTTGATTACTAGACAGGTTGAAGTTGACATGCCGACTGAGCATGGTCATTTTAAACTTGTCGCTTTTGAACAAACCAGTACATCTGAAATTCACATTGCATTGGTGAAAGGTACTTGGGAAAAAGACGAGCCCGTTCTTGTTCGTGTTCATTCATCTTGTGTAACAGGTGATGTGTTTGGATCATGCAGATGCGATTGTGGTGAACAACTTCATAAAGCAATGGATATGGTAAATCAAGAAGGTAAGGGCGCTGTATTGTATATGAAGCAAGAGGGTAGGGGAATTGGTTTATTGAATAAACTCAAAGCATATAAATTACAAGAAGGCGGATTAGACACGGTTGAAGCGAACGTTAAATTAGGCTTTGATATGGATGAACGTGATTATGGCGTTGGAGCGCAAATAATTCGCAGTATAGGCATAACCAAAATCAAGTTAATTACGAATAACCCTAAGAAGCGTGTAGGTCTTATGGGGTATGGACTCGAAATTGTAGATAACGTACCCATTGAAATTGTTCCCAATGCGCATAACGAAAAATATTTGCTCACGAAGCGCGATAAGCTTGGGCATACCATATTAAAGCATACATGAAAATACGATCTTGGTTTTTTTTACTTCTGCTGTTACCACTCACTTCGTTTGCACAGAAGTGGCCGTTTGAGCTTTGGCACGATGGCAAAATTGTTTTGGTAGAAGGCGATACCTTAAAAGGTTTGGTGAAGTATGATTTACAACAAGATCTTGTACAATTTAATCTCGGAGATAAAAGGGTGGAGGCATATACACCAAGAAAGGTTTTATCCTTCGAGATTTTCGATGCCTCCGTTCATAAATATCGTAAATTTTTTTCTTTGCCTTATACAACACATTCTGGTTACGAGGCTCCAATTTTTTTTGAATTGCTGGAAGAAGGCAAGATTACCCTTCTCTCACGCGAAGCATTGGAACTTCGTACCTACAACTCACCTTATTATATAGGCAGTTATAGCCGACAAGTGTTGGTGAATAAATATTATTTTTTAAATGAGAAAAACGGCATTAATCCTTTTACTGGAAATAAAAAAGATCTGCTTGATGTCATGGCTAATCGCGCTGCCGACGTGGATAAATATATGAAAGCCAATAAACTTAATTTTGAAGACAAATATGACTTTGCCAGAATTGTTGAATATTATAACTCCCTCTTTGGTACATAATCTTATCTTAATAAATTATTATACAGTCGAACTTTAAAATAATTATGGAAAGACCTTTAATTTTTGTTTCCAATGATGACGGCATTACATCTAAGGGTATATTAACCTTAGTAAATATCATGAAACAGCTGGGTGAGGTGGTTGTAGTTGCACCTGATGGACCCCAGTCTGGCATGGGGCATGCTATTACAGTTGGCGAAACATTGCGTTTAGAAGAATCGCATATATTTGAAGGTGTGAAAGCCTTTGAGTGCTCAGGCACCCCGGCAGATTGTGTAAAAATGGCACGTCACTTTGTTTTGAAAGATGGGAGGCAACCCGATGTTGTAGTAAGCGGTATCAATCACGGGAGCAATACTTCAATTAGTGTATTATACTCTGGAACTATGTCGGCAGCGATTGAAGGCGCTATTGAGGGAACACCCGCTATAGGTTTTTCGCTCTGCGATTACGGCCATGACGCTGACTTCTCTCATACCGAAGCGTTTATAAAGAAGATAACACAACAAGTACTTGATAAAGGATTACCAAAAGGTGTGGCGCTTAATGTGAATTTTCCATCGAAGCAAAACGAAGATATAAAAGGTATACGCATCTGCCGTCAAGCCAACGCAAAATGGGCTGAGGATTTTGAACAACGCTATGATCCAAATGGCAGGAGGTATTTTTGGATGGTGGGTAACTTTATAAATTTTGACAAAGGCGAAGACAATGACGAGTGGGCCATCGCCAACAACTATGTTTCGGTAGTCCCTTGTCAATTTGACCTCACCGCCCACCAAGCTATACCTATATTGAATGAAGAATGGGATATTTTATAGGCATTGGGTATTGGGCATTAGGAGGATATACCTAATTCCTAGTACCCAATACCTAATGCCCAATGCCTAAATTTATCAAGGTTTCAACCAGGCATTTCTTAATGCTAAATGTTCAGGTGTGGCTAGTTCGTTAAACATAAGAACATGCTTTCGCGATAGTTCCACGGGTACTACGTCTGTGGTTAGCTGCACTTCTTTTAGTTGACCACCTGCATCTTTTCTAAGAACACCATAGGTGAGTTTCGTTCCTTCTTTAAGCGCGTTACGATGGCGCATAAAGAACTCGCCTAATTGTGGACCTAAATCAGGAATAGTTTCGCCATTGATTTTTATCAACACATCGCCTTGCTGAAAGCCAAGTGCTTTGCCCGTTTCATTTAGATGTTCAGTTGTGGTGATGTATAGGCGAGGTTTGTCCTCAATAGGCATGGCGTTTAAATCAGCACTTCCAATGCCTAGACTAAAGTCTTTAAATTTATCTTCGGCAATGTAAGTAACACCGACAGACTCCATTAACCCTTCAAATGGAAGCGAATCTGTCCCTTTAACATACCTGTCAAAAAAGTAGCCTATTTCCGGATACGTCATTTTTTTTATTTCTTCAAATAGCTCGTCATCTTTAAAGGCTTTGTCTTTACCATATTTCTTAGACAGATCAAGCATTAAATTTTTTAATCCATATTTGCCAAGAGATAACTTTCTTAATTCTAAATCCAAACATAAACCGATTAAGGCGCCCTTTACATAGACATTATTGTATTGATCATGGTATTTTTCTAATGTGTATTTGCTCAAATCGGTAAAAGATAGCGCGCTATTATATTGCTCCATGCTTTGCATCTTTTCGCTGAGTAAGTCTAAATATTCTTCTGGCGATATGAGGCCATACTTCACTTGCACATTGCTCGCAAAATATTCAGTTACGCCTTCATACATCCAAAGGTGTTGAGACATTTTTGGATCATTAAAATCAAAATTATGTATCTCTTCCGCATGAATTGTTAGTGGTGTTACGATATGAAAAAATTCATGTGCAGCAACATCGCGTAATTGTTGATTCATATCGTCGATAGACATTTCAGGCATGAAATACATTGAAGAATAAGAATGCTCGAGTGCACCGTAGCTTATTACTTGTTGATCGGTGAAATAAAATATGAATGCATATTTATCAACAGGAAGCTTTCCACCCAGATATTCTTTTTGTGCCATTAGAATCTCTTTTATGCTGGCCGCTATTTCTTTAGCGGTAATTTTTCCGTTCGGTGAATAGCAGCCAATCAATACTTCAGTATTAGCAACTTTTATTACAGCAGTGTCGGCCTTCGCATACATGATTGGTGAGTCAACCAACTGATCATAATCTGCTGCTTTATAAATATCTACAAGCTTAGAATTATCTGCGGCGGGTGCTTTATCTGACTTAATAGCGGTGAGTGTCTTTCCTGTTTGTTGCGCTATTAATCCGGTTGATCCATAAAAACCAGAAGGCCTTATTATGCTAAACTCAAAAGGCTTCTCTTTCATACCCTCGAAGTAGCCAAAAAAACCACTTGGATTAATTATGTAATTTTTATTTTCCTCAATATTTGTTCCTGCGGGCCAGAAAATCTCCGGACCTTCTAGCTTTGTATCGAAGCTATCCTCTATCCAATAAGTGATTCTACTCAACTTATTTGCATTCTTAATCTTCCATGCATTATCCCCTAATTTTTCAACTGGTAAACTCTTTCCTTTCTTATCTATAGCTTTGAAATCAGAAACAAAGCGCCCATAATCTTCTATTGAATACGTTCCGGGAATTATTTTAGGAAGAAAGAATGTAATCTCAGTAACCTTTATTGCTGGGGTTTTAAGTTCTATAAACAGCTTGTCGTCGGTAACCTTAGTAAGGTCGACGACATAGTGGTATTGCTTTTTAGATTGTGCAAAGCCGGGGTGGCAAAGCGTTAAGGAACCAATAAAGAATACAATCAGTTTTTTGATCATGGTATTAAAATTTATGTAAGAATAGGGGATATTGTGAAAATTTAAAATGAGTTTAACGGATAAATGAAGAAGACAGTTATAATAGGTGCCACAACGAATACATCACGGTATGCATACCTGGCGGCTAAGATGCTTCAGAGTTACAATAATGAGATTGTGCCGGTGGGCATTAAAATGGGTAACGTTTTAGGCGCCGATATATTAGATATCAAAAAAAAACCTGATGTGAAAGATGTTGACACTGTAACCTTATACATCGGTCCGCAACATCAACCTGAGTGGTATAACTACATTCTAGGGTTAAATCCCAAGCGAATTATTTTTAATCCAGGCACAGAGAATCACGAGTTTGAGAAACTAGCAGAAGATAAAGGTATTGAAACATTACAGGCATGCACTTTAGTTATGCTACGTTCCAATCAATATTAAACATCAGCACAATATTTACTGATTAGCAATTGCTTACTTGTTCTTAATGACGGCGTGGCCACCAAACTCATTACGAAGTGCGGCCACTACTTTACCTGCAAATGAATCATCTTCAAGTGAGCGATAACGCATAAGTAAAGACAATGCAATAACGGGCGTTGAGATTTGTTTTTCCATCGCGGTTTCGAGAGTCCATTTCCCTTCACCTGAAGAATTCATTATTCCCTTAATACTTTCTAGTTTAGGATCTTTCGATAAGGCATTTTGTGTTAGTTCCATTAACCAACTTCTTACAACAGAACCATGGTTCCAAACTTTGGCAACCTGTTCCAAGTTCAAATTAAAATCACTTTTATTAAGTATCTCGAAGCCTTCTGCGATGGCTTGCATCATTCCATATTCAACGCCATTGTGGATCATTTTCACAAAATGCCCTGAACCACTCGCGCCACAATATAAAAATCCTTCATTCACAGAAATATCTTGAAAGAGTTTTTCACAGTGCAAGAAATCTTCTTTTTTACCACCTATCATAGCACAGATTCCATTGAGAGCGCCTTCTACACCACCACTCGTACCACAATCTAAAAATCCTATTTGTACTTTCTCTAAGTCACGTGCTCTGCGAATTGAATCTTTATAGTTTGAATTACCACCATCAATCAGAATATCACCGGCACTGAGTTTAGGTTTAACGATATTAATAGTCCGATCTACTAAATCACCTGCAGGAATCATTAACCAAACTACTCTTGGCGTTTTCATGCTTCCTAATAGAGCCTCCATGGAATCAGTGGTTTTAATGCCATGCGTCTGAATAGAATTTATTGCAGTCTTATTTATATCAAACGCAATTACTTCATGGCCGTGTTTGTTAAAATTACGCGCCAGGTTAAAACCCATTTTACCAAGTCCGATTAGTCCGATTTGCATGTTGGCTATAATTATAAATTCGTTAAATAGTACGCTCGTCTACCGCGGTTAGCGTCATCTCATGCTGCAATATATTGTATAATCTTTTGTAACGTGCAAATGATTGCTGATAAAGATTATGTTGATTGGCATTTGGATGATATTCTTTTTGATGATCACGCTTTAGATCACCAAAGTTTTGAATGATGCCCAAAGATTTCATAGCTAAATAAGCAGCGCCTATTGCCGATGCATCTTCCTGATTTATTAGACATACTTTTTTATTAAAAATGTCAGCTAATAGTTGGAGCCATATTTTTGAATTAACAAAGCCACCACTAACGTTAATACTATTTATAGACATGCCTGACTTTTCAAGTTCAGTTGCTACATGATACAGTGCAAATGTGATACCTTCAACCACGGCACGTGTAAAATGCGCTTGTTCGTGCGATAAGGTTATGCCAAAGAAAACACCACAAGTTTTGCAGTTCCAAATGGGAGCACGTTCACCCAAAAGATAAGGTAGAAATACAAGATCATTAGATCCAGCTTTTACTGTTTCAATCTCTTGAAGAATAGCAAGGTAATCTGCTGTAGCGTTCAATGATTTTTTGAGAAAGCTTTCAACGTACCACTTCAGCGCAACACCTCCATTGTTAACCGGACCCCCGGCAATAAATGTATTTTCATCTAGAATATAATTGAAAGTCATGGCTTCGAAATTATAAGTTGGCTTCGTAGCTGCTACGCGAATTGCTCCACTTGTTCCGATAGTCAATGCTGCTACACCTGGTGTGGTCGAAAAGCTACCTAGGTTTGCCAGGCATCCATCACTTGCTCCGATAACAAATATTGTATTTTCTGCAACGCCTAGTTGGGATTGAATGGAGACATCATTAATAACTCTATAATAACTCGTACTTACAGGCTGCGATAGTTTATCTGAATCTATCAATGCAAGCGACAGCGCATTGTGATTCCAAGCCTTGTTCAAGATATTAAACAATCCCGTTGCGGATGCAATGGAGTGATCGATTTCAAAAACTCCAAAAAGTCTGATCCAAATAAATTCTTTAATGGAAATGAACTTGTATGTGGAATGAAAAATATGGGGTTCGTTATCCTTAAGCCATATAATTTTACAAAGCGGTGACATAGCATGAATGGGCGTTCCGTTCTCCTCATAAAGCATTTTACCTAAAGCTGAGAGTCGTATGTCTTCAGCAATAGCTGCACTTCGCTTATCTGCCCAGGTAATCATATTCCTTACGGCGTTGCCTTTTTCATCTACAGGAATGAGACTATGCATGGCACTGCTTAGCGAGATGCTGGTAGGTTCGTGTTTCAGATTTTTTATTACTTCGCTTATACATTTAATAAACGCTTGCCAAATTAATTCAGGTACTTGCTCGTGCCATCCAACTTTTGGATGTATAGTAGAATAAGATACATGATAAGCGAATAGCGTGTCGCCAGTGTACGATATGGCAACTGCTTTTGTACTGCTTGTTCCAATGTCAATTCCAATTACATATGACTGCATACAAAACAGATTTGGTGCCCAAGATAAATTAAAAAAGGGTACCCATTACGAATACCATTTAGTTTCAGGGAAATCACTTTTTTAAATCAAAGATGCACTTCTGGCTGCTAGCTTTGAGTTACTAGATCTTGCTATAGACTATCATGTTATTCGGTTAAATTGAATGATACTGTAGCGTTCTTACCGGCTTCAGAGAATCTGCATGCATATAAGGCTTGCTTGGATGCACGGAGAAGATACGTACCACTGCGCAGCTTTAAGCGCTCAGACTTAAATAGTAGTTTTTTTTGCGCGCCTACCAGTGTGATTTTAAATGCTTACGTGCATGGCGCATGTTCGCTGAACTAACTATGGAATGAATTTATCACTACCATTAATTACAATAAACTGTAGCTAAACTGTAATACGCTTCGTATCAATGATACGTTTGAAACTTTTAGCTTATTAAGGATACGATACTAATACTAAATCAGACCAAATCATTTAACAGTCAATCATATCTTACCTCTTTCATGGGATAACAATGAGCGCTTATATATAAAGGCAAAAAAAAACTGTCTCGCATTAAGAGAGACAGTTTTTTTCAAAGGCTTACGGCCTCAGAAAGTGATTATTAATAATCGTTGTTTCTGCGGTTGTATCCGCCACCGCCACCGCCGCCGCCACGGTTTCCACCGCTGCTGCTGCCGCTACGAGGAGCGTCTGTCCTGGGTCTTGCTTCATTAACTACCAGGTTTTTACCCATGAAATCAGCACCGTTTAAATCATTAACGGCCTGACGAGCCGCTGAGTCATCTTTCATTTCAATGAAACCGAAACCGCGACTACGCTGTGTGAACTTGTCTAAGATGATTTTAGCTGAACTAACTTCACCGAACTCTTCGAATAATCCCTTCAGTTCTTCTTCCGTTGCTTTGAAAGGGATGTTGGCAACATAAATGTTCATTCTGTTTTTGTGTTAAATAAGTGAATAATAAAATACTGTTAACTGACAATCTTAGTTGAACACAAAAAAATTATGCCTCGAAAGAATTATCGTTCAGCCCGTAAAGTTAATAATTAAAATGAATAATCCTCATGCATAATAGCTTCATACTTACTGTATTTTTAGGGTTTTAATCAACATTTTTAGTACGCGCGTAATGCTTTCTGTTGCCTCATTCTTACTTCATTTTTTGTGTAAACAGGTATAGGTGCGTTCTCGATTTTGTGCTTATTTATCTAATAATATATGGCTGTTTGTTAATTTTTGTGTGTGCTAGCTGTGCGATTTTTTTTTATTTCTTTCACAACGAAAGTCTAAACATGTTTATTTGTAATTGTTTATTCTATATAGTAGTCAAGTTTTAACGTTCGATTCATGCTGCGTAAAGTTGTTGTTATGTTGTTGTTGATGTTTAGCCTTTGCAAATCTGCAGTGACTAAAGCTCAAACTATTAATTTTAAAAACGTGTCTATTAAGTGGGAAGTAGTCGAGAACAACCACAAAGGAGAAAACCGATTTCTTTCAGCACTAACATTAAAAAATGAATCACAGGTTAAGCTTCCAAAAGTGGGTTGGCGCATCTACTTCAGCTTCGTTCGAACTATTGAGCAGGCAAGTGTTACGGGTGGTGTGACGATTAAATTTATTAACGGAGATTTGTATGAATTATCTCCCGCTTCTAATTTCAAATCCATTGAGGCAGGCGCCTCGCTTAGAATTGAATTTGTGTCTAGTGATTGGGCTGTAAATGTTACAGATGCACCGACTGGTTTTTATGTAGTTTGGGACAACACACCAGAAACAGGAACCGCTATATCAAATTTTTCTATCAATCCGTCTACTGAGCCGAAGCAATACTTAAGATTCGCAGGTGATAATGTTGGGCTCATTACACCACAAATTATTTATGAACAGAATCTATATATTAAAGACATATCACTGGATAAACTTACTAAGATCTTCCCAACGCCTACATCATACAAAGAGACACAAACACCCTTTAATCTAAATACAGCTGTAACAATTGTTGCAGATGAAAGCTTTCAAGGAGAGGCTGAATATTTAGCCAATGAACTACATACTTTGCTTGGAAAGAAACCGACAATCACTTCATCCTTACCATCAACATCAGTCAAATTTATTCACCTAACGAAATCAGAGATGGCGGCTGAAGCGTATCAGCTCAAGGTTCAATCTGATAGAATAAGTATAAGTGCATCAACTGCTACTGGAATTTTTTATGGCATTCAATCACTAAAAAGTTTAATACCAGGAACGGCGTGGTCTAAAATACAGAAGATGATTGATGTTCCCGGTGTCGAAGTTGTTGACGCTCCACGCTTCTCATATCGTGGTTTCTTTTTAGATGTATGTCGAAATTTTCATAGCAAAAAACAAGTAATGAAAATTTTAGATCTTATGGCATTATACAAGCTCAATGTGTTTCATTTTCATCTTACTGACGATGAAGGGTGGCGTATTGAAATTCCATCACTACCTGAATTAACAGCGATAGGATCTAAACGAGGCCATACGCTCGATAGCAAAAACCATCTTCCACCTTCTTTTGGCTCTGGACCTGATGTAAACAATTTGATAGGAAGTGGTTATTACACAAAAGCAGAATTTATCGAAATATTAAAATATGCAACCGCGAGGCATATTCAAGTTATTCCAGAGATAGAAACACCTGGCCATGCGCGAGCTGCCGTAAAGTCGATGGAGGCCCGCTATAACAGATTAATGAAAGCGGGTAAAAGAGAAGAGGCAGAGAAATTTTTACTTACAGATCTTAATGACAATTCGGTTTACAAATCAGTTCAAGGATGGAATGATAATGTGATCAATGTTGCAATTCCTTCAACCTATCGCTTTCTAGAAACTGTAACTGATGAATTGCTAACCATGTATAAAGAAGCAAACTCGCCTATAACAACAATACACTTTGGCGGCGACGAAGTTCCTTCTGGTGTTTGGGAGAAATCGCCAGCAGTTTTAGAATTAATGAAACAAAACAGTTCGATTAAAACAGTAGATGATCTGTGGTATTATTACTATGGCAAAGTAAATGACATGGTTAAGAAGAAAGGCCTTTATCTTTATGGATGGGAGGAGATTGGCATGCGTAAAACACAACTTGATAATAAGCCTGTATCCATTCCTAACCCCAATTTTGTAAATGAAAATTTTCATTTGGATGTATGGAACAACGTACTTGGTTGGGGTGCGGAAGATTTAGCATATCAACTTGCCAATGCAGGTTATAAAGTTGTTCTTTCTTGTGTAAGCCATCAATATTTTGATATGGCCTATTATAAAGCGTTTGATGAACCCGGTTACTACTGGGGTGCGTTTGTAGATGTGGATAAACCATTCTCATTTATACCGTATGACTACTTTAAAAATTCAAAAGAAGATAAGTTCGGAAGTCCGATTGATAAATCAATTTTCATTGGTAAGGAAAAGTTAACGGACTATGGTAAAACAAATATTCTTGGTGTTAAAGGATTGTTATGGAGTGAAACGATCACAAGTCCGGAGAGATTGGAATATATGATCTTACCGAAAATGTTGGGATTAGCAGAGCGGGCGTGGGCTAGCGACCCCGATTGGTCCCTTGAACAGGACCTTAAAAAGAGTGATGTGTTATATCAAGAGGCATGGTCACATTTTACAAATATTATTGGTAAGCGTGAGCTGCCAAGACTAGACCATTATGCAGGCGGATTCAATTATAGAATACCAGCGGTTGGCGCCTTTATTGAAGATGGAAAAGTAATTGCCAATATTCAACTTCCGGGTTTATCAATTAGATATACCACAGATGGGAAAGAGCCTACACTTAAAAGCAAGGTTTATAGTAGTCCTGTTACAAATAAAGGTAAAATCAAGTTTAAGGCATTCAATACAAAAGGAAGAGGTGGCAGTACAATACAAATAGAAAATAAATAACTATGTTAAGTACATTAAGTGCCCGTCGCGTATTATCTATTGATGCATTTAGAGGCATCACAATTCTGATTATGATTTTCGTGAATGAGTTGGCAGGTGTAAAATACATTCCGGTGTGGATGAAGCATGTTTCAGCGGATGCCGATGCAATGACCTTTGTTGATGTTGTATTTCCAGCATTTCTTTTTATAGTCGGCATGTCGATTCCTTTTGCTTTAGCTACCAGAATTGCGAAAGGAGATAGCACGCTTCAACGCCAGAAACATATTATAGTAAGAACAATAGGTCTATTAGTTCTTGGCATTTTTATGGTGAATGCAGAAGGTGGATATAATCAACAAGCAATGGGCGTATCCATTTACCTTTGGTCTCTTCTTTTTTATTGTTGTGTTATTTTGATTTGGAATGTTTATTCATTTCAAAATAAGACCATCCCCATGTTGTTGCGGGTACTTGGCATAGCTGGTTTAATCACTTTAGCATTTGTTTATAAAGGCGGAGAAGATGGTTCCGAACACCTTACACCTCAGTGGTGGGGTATATTGGGATTGATTGGCTGGGCTTACCTTATGGCGTGCATCATCTATCAATTATCACAAGCAAATATGATTGCGCTTGCAGTGGCTATTATTTTTTGTATATGTTACTATTGTATTGGTCAATCTAAAGTAATGCTAGCTTCACCTTTGTTAATTATATTTAGTCAAGGTGGGCACGCTGTTCATACAGCCATTGTATTATGTGGTGTGGTTCTTACGCTTATTTTCTTTGATGAGAAATTAAAAAGAACTACACAGCGTAGATTTATAGACACGTTAATTTTTATTGGAACGCTTCTTATTTCTGGTTATTTGCTGCGGCCTTATTATCAGATATCAAAGATCCATGCTACACCAACATGGTGTTTGTACAGCGCAGCAATTTGTTGTTTTATCTTTTCGGCTTTGTACTGGATAATTGATTTAAAAAAGATCAATAGATGGACGGCCTTTTTTAAACCGGCTGCGGCTAACCCCTTACTTACTTATATTATCCCGACTATTGTGTACGCAATCATTTATTATTTTGCAATATCTTTACCTGCTATACTACACCAAGGTTCAATCGGAATTTTGTATTCTGTTGCTTATGCCATATTTATAATGACATTGGTGATTGGCTTAAACAAGATTAATATAAGACTGCAATTATGATCATTAGTTATTAAGAAAATGCTGATCATGTATTAGTAACGAGCAATTCTCAGGTGTTCGCTATACGCACCATCTGTCAATTCAATGATATAGAGGCCTGCACTAAAATTATGGTGTAAGTTTTCCAATTCTTGGTTAATGTCTTTTAATGATCCATAACTTGTAAAGAGTATAGATCCATTCGCAGAAATAACTTTAACTTTAAAAGGATGATTGGCATCTATCGATTTATCATTCAAGATTATATTGAAATGTTGTTGCTCATTAATGGGATTGGGATAAGCCATCCAGCGCGTATAATTGCGACCTGTCTCAGGTAAAGCAATAACTTTGCTAAACTCAAACTTGCCATCATTATCAATCTGTCTTATTCTATAATAGTAAGTAGTATTGTCAGACACCTCTTGATCAATGAATTCGTAATGGTTCAATGTTGAGCTATTACCAGCAGCAGGTTTTGTTGTAAGTGTATTAAATACATATCCATCAACTGAGCGTTCTACTTCAAACCGATTATTGTTGTACTCCATCACTGTACTCCATCTTAATACAACAGCATGTGCTACACGGTTTGCTACAAATGCAGACCATACCACGGACATCGGAATCTCATATGAGCCAATAGTGAATGGGCTAAAAGAGGTTACATTTGTCAGTGTTATTGAGCCACTTGTTTCATCGCCTTTCTTTGTTATCGCTCCATTTCCTGTAGGAAGATCCCATTGAGATCCATTCCAATGCGCTATTCGAAGCTTAGCAGTTTCACCAATACTAGGCGAGTTATAGCTACCGGGGCCAAAGGACAAGGTAAGGGTAGCAGCGGCTGTACCGGCTCTTGAAATATCCCAATATTCCCATTGGCTGACACTTGTTATACTTGTAGTGTTAAGAAGACTGCGTGTATATCCATCACTGCCAGGATCTCGATTAATGTAACGCCCAGTCCATGTATCTGCGGCGCTCGTATTTTCCAATGCAACGGGTCTATATAAGCTTGCGGCAACATTACCCATGGGGAAATTAAAAGTGCCATTGGCGTTTAAGTTTTTTTCTAGAGCGCCATCGATGAAACTATTAGATGAGGCGCCACTTATTGTTGCTGCCGATGTTAATATTAATTTATGGGATGAGGCAGTAACAATGTACCCCGATGTTAAAGTAAGCAGGTTAGTTATGGTAGAAGAACCTGTACCGCTTAATGTAATATTACCAGTTGATTTTGAAACCACAAGTTTGTTAAATGAATTTGCTCCACTTATCGATTGGCTATTTGTTCCATTTAAGGTAACGATGCTTGTTCCAGGTGTAAATGTTCCATTGTTTATCCAATTGCCAGACAGTGTCAATAAACTTGCGTTGCCATTCAGAGAAACATTTCCCTCAATCGTTAGGTCACCAGAAATTTGCGTGGCTCCAGCCGATAAGTTTTTTGTTGTTCCAGCACCTTTCAATGTTACATTGGCATATTGGCGGGTCGGAATATTGACAGCGTTCTCAGCAAAAATGAATGAAGTAGATGGATGCAGCATGCCATAGGTTATAGCTTGTGCTGTGTTGACTGTAATCGTTGTGTTTGCTTCCGTATTTAAGCTGGTAAGTTTATTTCCAATCGTTAAACTTCCGCCTGTACGGATCCATAAGGCTGAAGATGAACCGGAGACTGTTAGGGAATTAGTTAATATTGCTGCATTCCTAATGTTGAAGGTTTGGTCATTAGCTGTAAACGATGAAGGCGCAGTTCCGCTACCGTCGGTATTAGAGCCCCAAGAACTAGTTAAACTCAAATCTACATTACTCTTAGCGTAATAATTATTAATAACAATTATATGATCTGTTACCGTAATCTTGAAGCTCAGGGAAATGCCAGCACTGCCCCTGGCTCCGGTTTGCCTATACGGAGTAGCAGTCACCACATATTCACCATTTGGTATTTCCCATGACGTACCTAATTTCTTAATGTAGAACGGACCGGGATTATTAGTAGTGCTCGTATTCTGGTTTGTATTCACTTTAAAACGAACACTGGCAGTAGTGCCATTTACAACTGCACGTATATTAAAATTAGTTCCTAATTCAGCTGTATTAATGATGAGACCGTCTGATAAAGGGCCAATATCCTTATTATCGCCACCACCACTCGTTAACATAAGCTGCGTAACGGCTGGTTCAGCAGGTGGGATACTGTTTAGTACTTCAATTGAAACACGATCGTTTCGTTGCATTCCTAAGTTGTCGGTTACTTGTAATTCAAGTTCATATGTTCCAACTGATAGATTCGATAACTTTAGAAGCTTTGGATTGGTCTGATCAAGTGTAACATCAGGTCCTGAAATCTTTACCCAACCAGTACTTGATACGATGCCGTCAAAATCGAAATAATCTGAAGCAAGGTGATACGATTCATTGCGTAGTAATATTTTTTGATCAGGACCGGCATTTACATAAGGCGCTTTATTTGAAGAATTATTTTTTTCAAATTGTAATAGCCAGTCAAAAACATCATACCCATGGGTGCCATTATACACTTCGCTCCACCCTTCATGTCCTTTTACATGCAATAAGTTTAGTTTTTGTTTGTATGCACCGGCTGAACATTCATTGACCGCTTTAAACATATCAACTGAAAATGCCGGCCGAACAAGCGCATCATTTTCACCGTGAAATCCCCAAATCGGAATGTTCTTTACTAAGCATGCATTTTCAAGCCTAGTTTTTCCAGAGATCGGAACAAAAGCTGCAATTTTATTTGGATATGCTGCTAAATAATCCCAACCACCTGCGGCCCCAAGACTTATTCCTGTTAGATAAATTCGGTTTGCGTCTACATTATATTTTGCTCTAACATATTCCACAACTTCATCTACCAGCGTAGCGGGCCACTCCTGGTCATTAATATTAATAATAGAATTGTCTTTCTTAAGCTGTGGAGAGAGTACAATGAATGGTCTACCAGAAGGCCAAAAACCTGATTCAGATTTATCTTTACCTTCAAGATCAATAAGTTTAGAAGGTATTAGGTGCTCAGTGTGGCTTGTAAGTAGGGTTAGGTCATTACCAATCTCATGACCGCCATGCAAGCTAATCAATAGTGGAGAGGCGACAGCGGGATTATATCCTGGAGGCGTATAAAGTAGGAATTTGGTATGGGCATTACTTTCTTTTTCTACTTGTTGACAGTATGCACCATGCAACGCAATAAAAAAGGAAACTACTACAAGGCTTAATAACTTTAACGTGCGCATCTAGCGATACAATTTAAAATGAGATTTATTAAATGTGTCCCTTAATTTCTACAACTAACTTCAAACTACGGGAAAAGCTTGCAAACTATAAATATTAAGCAGGATATTTTCTTATATTAAAATATTGTTCCAGCATGCAAAGACCGGATAAACAAGCTTTACGAACGAAAACTTTAAAGAGCATTAACTAGTCGGTGTAACCATAATAACTGCTTCGCGATCTACCAGAACCGCGCCTGCGGGATCTCCTTTGCGCTTGCGTACGTATTTTTTCTGCGTAACCACAACCGGGCATAGCGTTTCATTTTTCCTTTTGGAATTAGCGGCTGCGATTTGTGCGGCTCTTTCAATTACATCTTTTGGAAAATTTTTGCCTGCCTGATATTTTATAAGAACATGCGAGCCTGCAACATCTTTTGCGTGAAGCCATAAATCTTCTTTAAAAGAATATTTCAGCGTAAGCCTATCATTACTTTGTGCATTTCTTCCTACCCAAATTTTATATCCTTTAAATTCAAATGCATAATAGGGTAAAAGCTCAGGTTGCTTTTCCTTTTCATCATTAAGACCAAAATCGGTTATAAGGCTTCTTACCGTTTTAAGATCATTAGCAGCTTCAAGCGATTTAATCTTTTCTTGTACTGCTGCTATTTCTTGACCTTTTACATCAATGGCTTGTTTGAGACGCTGTATTTCGATTTGTTTATTCTTTGACTTTCTATAAAAAATTTCCGCGTTCTTCTGCGGCGAGCTATCTTTCTTCAGTTTTATTTCTACAGGAAGATTGTCATTATAGAAGTTATCAAGCGTTATAACTCCAGCTCGGGCGGGTATAACATGAAGATTTGCCATAATAACATCAGCCCACACTTTATAGTTATTATTGCTTTCTGCTTCTGTTAGTTTATTAAACGTTTTCTCATAATAACTATTCGAATTCTGCAAGCTAGATTTTAGTGTTGACAGTGCAAATGATTTTTCTTTTGTGAACGCATAGATTTGTGTATAGACATAATAAAAATCGGTTATTGCCTTTATGGAATCACGGTGCTCTTTAAGAATTTTTCCATGTGGAATAAGGGATAGCGCTGGCACGAGATTGATTTCGGTAATGTAGTAAGCGGAGTTATCTAGTTGCATTAATAAATCTTGTATTGCC
This sequence comes from uncultured Cyclobacteriaceae bacterium, assembly GCA_964235605.1. Lineage (GTDB taxonomy): Bacteria > Bacteroidota > Bacteroidia > Cytophagales > Cyclobacteriaceae > DATCRE01. The sequence goes on from CAXSCR010000004.1 coordinate 74,812, forward strand.
TGCCATTTTTCTTCTGGGCCTTTCACATTAAAGCCATTTTCTTCAAGGTATTGCCAAAGCACTTTACCAAAAGTGAAATAGATGGATTTAAGATTTGATAGGTTGTTTAGAAAATTTGCCTGACTCCAATCTATTGTTCTATCCAGCGTACTCAGCGTTAAATCATTGTCAGTCTGAATACTGTTTTTAAAAAGACCGACTACTGCATCATTTTGAAATAAGATAATGTTCGCTCTATTGCCATGCATTTTAAATAGCAGGCAAAACGCATTGCTAAACATGAGGGCAAAGCTCCTTTCATTTTCATATTGTCGTACGGAAAGAAGGCGTTGACCGATTAATGCATCAAAAAGATCCGCGCTGTTTTTGCGGGCACGTTTAAAATTTTCAGGGAATGAAAGACAACTGAACGTTGCCAACAGACTTGCTTTTATGAAGAATGGTTCTGTATGTGTTTCAAATCGAATTATCAATTCCTCTTTACTCTGTGTGAAGCATTCAGAAACTACGGTGCCAGTTAATTTTACTTCTAGGTCTTTGCTAAGGCGACGGAGGAAGTAGTAGTTGTTATGCATTTATAGTTTCAAGTTGAAGGTTTCAGGTTCGAAGTTAGGTTTCAGGTTCAATTTTCAATTTTCAATTCTCAAATTTCAATTTTCAATTCTCAAATTTCAAGTTTCAAATTTCAAATTTCAAACTTCAAGCCTTCATCCAATTTCTTCTCACCAACGCGCCCGTTAAGCAAGCAAATCCACCTACTAAACCGCCAAGTAAAGCCATCAAAGTAAAGAGCGATGCTTTACTATTTAAAGTGAAGATATGGGCTACTTTTTCTGTGAGTGAATTAACATCATGGCTACTTATAAACCAGGCTTTGGTGAGCCATAAGCAGGCAACGGCTAGAAAGCCAATTAAAAAATTAATTTTTGTTCGTAATGTTATTCCTCCAACAAACGCTGCTATCGCGATGCTCCACCAAGGCAAAAACAATTCAAAAATGTAACTGATAATAAAGATGAAAACGAATTGACCTAGGAGTTTCATTGAGCAGGCGTAAGTGTTGTCTTGTTCATAATTTTATTGGCCGCGTCTTCTGGCTTTTGAAGAAATAATAAAGCGAAATATTTTCCATTCACCCAATTATCCAGCATATCACTGTAGTGTTTGCTTCCTGGGTTTCCTGATTGGCCTCCTGGATAAGTAGCCCAAGTTTTTATACCTGTCTTTTCTAGACTTACCACCATTCTCCATGAAGGCCCGTGCGTACGTGAATGTGCATTTACAATATCATGGTTACCGCCATGCCGAACGTGTATATTTAATGGTTCGATTCTCAATAAATGGCCGATGTAACTGTCTTTATAGTCGGCCCATAAGGGTTTTTGGGATGAGTGATCGGTTGTCCACTTATCAATTTCTTTGACGCTCGCTTTAAATGCTGCCTGAATTACATCACCAGCAGTTTCTTTTTTTGTGGTTTTGCGAATGTCAAAAAAATCAAGATTAGGTTTTTCTTTAATTAAAGTAATGGTGTTGAACGTTGTTGGCTTGGTTAGATTAATTCCTCTTTGTTCCATTTCATCCCAAACCATAGGCATGAGATTGTCCCACCAAGCTTCATAGTATGAGGCACCTTCAGCGTCTATGGTGTTGTAATAGTTCCAAGACTTTAAAATTGCAAAAGCCTTTTTTTCGTTGTTGTTAAAGTTAACGGTATCCAGGTAACTGAGAAAAGTTGGTAAGCTTTCTTCTGCTTTTAGATTATAGTTGTCGTTTTGCAGCTTAATTAAATCAGAGAGCTTGATGTTGCTAGATTCAGTTAGTATTTTATTAATTCTTCTATTTCGATAAGCCTCGAAATGATTGGCAGTAACATAATATGGATAGCTCGAGTCGACTGGGTATTGATTGGCAGAACTTTCGAATCCCCGTGTCGGATTTTTAGACATAACATTCTGGTCATAGGGAATAAATGCTTGCCAGCCATTGGAACTTTTGCTTCCATCCAATACAAACCTGCCTTCATCTTTTCTACGAACCGGAAACTTTCCTTGAACACGAATGCCAATATCTCCCGATACAGAGGCGAAAACAATATTCTGAGCGGGTGATTCAAAATGATCTAACGCTTTCATGTACTGACTGTGATTTTTTGCACGATTTAGTTTACCAAGTGCAAGCATTTCATTAGAAGGTTCGTGCGCAATCCATTTAAAGGCATAATCTTTTACATTCTTTTCACCATGGTAACTTTTATCATAGGTCACTGGTCCCCAATGCGTAAAAACTATCGTATCATAAAATATGGGTTCACCACGGATATTAAATTGTTCGACCACTTTTTTAGTGGCTTGCCATTCACCGTCAAGCAAATATTTATCTTTTGAATTATCCTGATACTTGATTTTAAACCAATCTACTACATCACGTTGAGCGTTTGTAATTCCCCAAGCAATAGAATCGTTGAACCCAATAACAACAGTAGGCGCACCTGGTAAAGAAGCGCCCATAACATTAACCCCAGGGGCATTTAATTGGATGGCAAACCATATAGAAGGCAGACTTAAATTTAAATGAGGATCGCTACAAAGCATGGGTGATCCGGTTGATGTTTTACTACCGCTTACTGCCCAGTTATTGCTACCCGTGGTCGGATCAACTTGCGGAAGTTTTTGTGTTATGATTAATTCATCTGGATAGGCGAGCGGTACTGAATCCAATGTTGTGGGTTTGAATTTCCACCGGGCCGGATTGCTAACAATGGGATCACCCACTTGTTCTTGATCTGGATAAAGTAAGTCAACTACATCCTTACCAAATAATTTTAGGGCATTGGTCATTTCCATGTCCTTATCACTCATGTTTAAAGATTGAGCCATGGTTTGAAGCAAGTAGGCTACGTTTAAATGTTTCCAAGGCTCCGGCTTGTAATCAAGTAGCTTATATTCAAAAGGTAAATCTTCATACGACAATGAAGCAATGTATTGATTGACGCCTTCTGAATATTTTTCGATAAGCATTTTTGAAGTTGGATCTTTCATCATGGCTTGTAATGCTCGCTCTGCGCCATAGACCATACCCAGCCTGCGTTGACCTCGATCATAGTTTAGTATAGCGCCATCTTTGCCAGGTCCTGTAATCTCCGTCACACGGCCGGCGGCAGCATAAGTCTGAAACTCCATCTGCCACAAGCGATGTGTAGCCGTAACAAAACCCTGTGCGAGATAAAGGTCCTCATCATTATTGGCAAAAATGTGTGGGATTAAAATGCTATCATAGACAACCGTTACCACATCCTTCAACCCGGGAATGTGTAGTTCTGAATTTTCACTGGCGTTACCGGGTTCGATATTATTCCAAAAGCCATGGAAAGGATCAAGAAATTTTCCTAACGGAGGAAGCCTGTTTCCTTTAATCACCCAACTGTTATCCAACAACAATATCAAGATTAATGTGATAAAAAAAGAACTCCATAATGACACAACTTTCATAACACAACATGTTTACGCTTATAATGTAAAAAGCTTTTCCTAATTTTCGGAATAATATTGAAGTAAACACTTTTATTCAACCGATTGAAACAAATTCTAGCCCGGTATACCAAAGAGCAGGTAAAAAAAGCCGAAATCATTAAAGCCATCTTTTTCGATGTGGATGGTGTGCTTACAAACGGCAGAATCATTTATGATGACACCGGCAAAGAGATTAAACAATTCAACGTTAAAGACGGCCAAATTATTAGTTATTTAAAGAAAGCCGGTATTATTACAGGTGCCATTTCCGGTCGCGAGACTGCTACCGTAACCAAGCGCATGGTAGAATTGAAATTAGATTTTTGCCATCAGGGAATTCTTGATAAGGGCGTTGTATTTGAAAAGCTGGTTAAACATTATAATCTCAAACATAAAGAGGTTGTATTTATTGGAGATGATATTAATGACTTTCCCATATTTAAATTAGCAGGCTTTACAGTTTGTCCAGCAGATGCCATGAGTTATGTTAAGGATAGGGTAGACCTTGTTACACATACAAAAGGCGGTGCTGGAGTTTTGCGTGAAGTGGCTGATCTTGTGCTTTCTGCCAGAGGAGAAATGGAAAATATTTTAAAATAGTTACGATCTGATTTACCTAACCTAATAAGGAAATTACACACATGAATATTTTTAAAGATAAAGTTAAGATTACAGACAAAATTACATTAGGCGGAGATCGCCTTGTTTTATTTTCCGGACCATGCGCTGCGGAGAGTTTTGACCTGTGCATGGAGACTGGCACTAAAGTAAAAGCGATTTGTGAAAAGCTTGACATTGACTATATCTTTAAATCATCCTTCGACAAAGCAAATCGTACTTCCTCTGGTTCTTATCGTGGGCCATCAAAAGAAGGTGGTTTAGAAATATTAGCACGCGTAAAAAAAGAATTGAATGTACCCATCGTAACCGATGTACATGAGTCGTACCAATGCGCAGAGGTTGCTGAAGTTGCTGATGTGTTACAGATACCCGCGTTTCTTTGTCGCCAGACAGATCTGCTTATTGCTGCAGCAAAAACCGGCAAAGCAGTGAAAGTTAAGAAAGGCCAGTTTATGGCACCGGAAGACATGCAGTACGCTGTTGCAAAGGTGCGTGGCGAAGGAAACAATAATGTGTTTCTCACCGAGCGTGGTGCAAGCTTTGGATATCACACATTGGTTGTTGATATGCGATCATTGCCCATTATGCGTCAATACACACCTGTAATATTTGATGTTACGCATTCCGTTCAACAGCCTGGCGGTAAAGGTGGTTCGTCTGGTGGGCAGCGTGAATTTGCACCATTCCTTGCTCGTGCAGCTGCCGCCACGGGGGTCGATGGCTTTTTTATAGAAACCCATCCTAATCCCGAAATTGCTTTAAGTGACGGTCCAAATATGATTCCATTGCATGAAATGGAGACCTTTTTAATTATGATAAAAAAGTATTGGATGCTCGGCCGGAGTATTTATTATTGATTTTTATCCCGTATTCAAGTGAAAGATCTGCTAAAATTTAAATGCATTGTATATATTATCTATCACGCATATAGATAATAGTATAAATTGCTTAATTTGCATTATGGAAAATCCGATAATCATTGAAGACTCCCATCCAAGAAGTGTTGTTAAGGGCATAACTTGGAGAATTACAGGCACAATTGATACCATGGTGATGGCTTTTATCATCACCGGACATTTGGAAAATGCGATTAAAATTGGGCTTATTGAAATCGGTACCAAGATTTTCCTGTATTATTTACATGAACGCATCTGGAATTCTATCGCATTCGGAAGAATCCAGGCTAAAGGTCCTACTCATTTAAGAAGCCTTGTTAAAGGAGTTTCGTGGAGAATGGTTGGAACAATGGATACAATGTTTATAGCCTTTTTAGTTACAGGGCAACCTTTAAGTGCTTTGAAAATCGGTGGTCTTGAGGTGTTTTCAAAAATAGCCTTGTATTATTTACACGAAAGGGTGTGGGCTAAAATTAAGTGGGGTAGAATATTTAAAGTTTCGCCGTCTGTTTCTGTTCAAACTCAAGCCGAGGTCCCTGTCACAACTGATATTTAGGTTATATCCAACGATTGTATGGGTACGAATTACTTATCTTTGGCCAAATTTCTAAATAATTAATGGTTTATACTTATACACAGGGCTACGTATTAGTGGTTGTTATTTTCCTGGTGTACGCGCTTTACAAAGAAACTTTTAACCCTGCATTTACTTTCTTTATTTGTGCTGTAGCTTTATTGCTGCCCGGTGTAATCACACCAGAAGAATTAATAAAAGGACTTTCCAACAAACAAATCATCATTATTTTTTTATTGGTTTTAGTAACCGCCGGTATCCGGTTGATTTTTGGCACGGAGATGTTTAGCAAATTATTTCATGCAGGCCTTAAGCCTAAAGCTTTTTTATTACGGATGATGCTTACCGTGTCATCGATATCAGCTTTTCTTAATAACACACCCATTGTTGCCTTCATGATTCCGTATGTAAAGGATTGGGCAAAGAAGACCGGAAACCCCGCATCGAAATTTTTGATACCACTTTCATTTGCTACCGTATTAGGTGGCATGATAACCGTAATTGGTACATCAACGAACCTTGTGCTCGCCGGCTTAATAGCTGAGTATAAGCTGCCCAGTTTAGCGTATCAAGACTTCTTGTACTTGGGTTTGATGGTAACGGTTATGGGCTGGGCTTATTTATATTTTATAGGATATAATCTTTTACCTTTCAATACAAATAAGATAGAAGAACTTCGTGAAAACCTTAAAGAATATATACTAGAAACTGAAATACCGCCAACTTCCCATTTGATAGGTAAATCTGTAAAAGACGCAGGGCTACGTAATCTACATGATGTGTTTCTTGTCGAAATTATACGCAATGAAAAAATTATATCACCTGTTGCACCTGAAGAAGTTTTAGAAGCCGATGACCTGTTGTTTTTCTCAGGAAATACAGACGCAATATATAATCTTATAAAAGAGGATAATGGGTTAAGAATACCTAAGCAAGATAAGCTTGAAATAGAAGGTCAGTTTAATTTTGTGGAGGCGGTTATACCCGCAAACTCTAATCTTATTGGTGTTAGAATAAAAGAATCAGACTTTCGTAAGAAGTACAATGCTTCTATCATTGCTATTCACAGAAATGGCAAACAAGTTTCTGGTAAGGTCGGTGAAATGAGTTTGGCAGGTGGAGATTTTTTGCTTTTGTTAGCGAGCGAGAAATCGCAAAACAATGATTATGAAAAAGAACTCTTTTTTGTATCTGCACCTCAAAAAGTAATTTCAAAGAAAGCGCCTTGGCTAAGATGGGCAGGTGCGGCTTCATTCACCTTGCTTATATTGGGTATTGTAGATGTATTCCCACTTTTCAACGTATGTCTTTCAATTATACTGGGATTAGTCCTAGTCGGTATCCTAAACATCACAGAGATAAAACGCGAGCTTGATTTTAGTTTGCTAATGGTGTTGGTATGTTCGCTTGCGTTGGGCGTAGGACTTGAAAAGTCTGGTACAGCCTCACTCCTGGCTTCAGGTATAATCGGTGCCAGTAAATCGTTAGGCCCCGTAGCTGTTCTTTTTTCTTTGTTTGTAGTGACCACGTTTCTAACAGCAGTAATTAGCAATACGGCAACGGTATCAATTGTATTTCCTATCGCTATGGCAATTGCGCAACAATTACATTTACCTTATACACCGTTTTTTATAGCCATTGCATTTGCAGCATCAGGAGATTTTATGACACCAATTGGCTACCAAACCAATCTCATGGTATATGGGCCCGGAGGATATACGTTCAAAGATTTTATTAAGGTGGGATGGATGCTTACTGTAATTTATATTGCCGTTTGTGTAGGATTTATTTCGTGGTTTTATGAACTAACTTAAAATTTAGTTTCGAGCCCTTAGCGTTGAGTTACGAGTTTGGGTACATTCTCTAGCTCAAGGCTCAAAGCTCGAAGCTCGTAACTTAACTTTTAGTAATTATGAATAACATTTATCCCATTCAAACGCAAGTAAGCAAGGCACAGCGTGAGACGCTTATACAGCAGCGTGCAACGTTGATTTGGTTTACGGGCCTTTCGGGATCTGGAAAGTCTACTTTGGCTGTTCAATTGGAGGCGCAGCTTTATGCACTTGGTTATAAAACTTATTTATTAGATGGTGATAACATAAGATCGGGCATAAATAAAGATCTGAGTTTTACGGATGAAGGCCGCGTTGAGAACATTCGTAGAATAGGGGAGGTTGCTAAACTTATGCTCGATTCAGGCGTCATCGTCCTCTCATCATTTATCTCCCCTTTTAAATCCGACAGGACACAAGTAAAAAACATAGTTGGTGCAGCAAATTATATTGAGGTATTCGTGGATACGCCGCTTGAGATATGCGAGCAACGTGATGTAAAGGGATTATATAAAAAAGCCCGCGCGGGAGAAATAAAAAACTTCACTGGAATCGATTCCCCCTACGAAAAGCCAGAAAAAGCAGATGTTGTGGTACCCACTAATGAAATGAGTGTTAGTGATTCATTAGATTTGCTGATCAATTTTATAAAACCCAGAATTATTCTGGACTAATTATCCACCAAATGCTTGTTAGGTTAAACTAATGACATAGTCAAGAACGATATGAGTCAATATTATTTAAGTCACCTAAAAGAATTAGAATCAGAAGCCATATTCGTAATACGCGAAGTCGTGGCTCAATTTGAAAATCCCGCCTTGTTATTTTCAGGGGGAAAAGATTCTATTGTGCTCGCCTATTTATCAAAAAAAGCATTTAGTCCTGCGCGTATACCATTCCCATTAGTTCACATTGATACAGGTCATAATTTTCCAGAAACCATGGTGTACCGTGATTGGCTGGTGAATGAACTTGGTGTTAAGTTAATTGTCGGGTCAGTGCAAGAAAGTATCGATTCAGGAAAGGCAAAAGAAGAGACGGGCTTAAATGCCAGTCGCAATGCCCTTCAAACTATTACGCTTCTAGACACAATAGAAAAAAATAAATATGATGCCGCCATGGGCGGTGCGCGTCGTGATGAAGAAAAGGCACGTGCTAAAGAAAGATTCTTTTCACATCGTGATGAATTTGGTCAGTGGGATCCTAAGAACCAACGACCAGAGTTATGGAATATATTCAATGGACGCAAAAGCCAGGGAGAACATTTCCGTGTATTCCCAATTTCTAACTGGACAGAAATGGATGTATGGCAATACATTTATACAGAAAACATTCCTATCCCATCGCTATACCTTTCACATGAACGTGAAGTGGTGAAACGTGACGGTGCATTACTCTCCACTTCACCTTGGTTGAAACTGAGATCGGGCGAAGTAGTAGAGAAAAAAATCGTTCGCTTTAGAACTTGTGGTGACATGCCCATAACCGGTGCCGTAGAATCGGATGCCGATACCATCGAAAAAATTATAGAAGAAGTAGCCTCATCACGCAAAACAGAACGTGGCACCCGTGCCGATGATAAACGCTCCGAAACCGCTATGGAAGACAGGAAGAAGGCGGGGTATTTTTAAATTATGCATTGGGTATTATGCATTGGGCATTAGGCAGGTGTATTATTTAATCAACAATCATCAATCTAAAATCTTCAATCAAATGGCATTGGGCATTAGGGACTAGGTATTAAGCAGGTGTATTATTTAATCAACAATCATCAATCTAAAATCTTCAATCAAATGAGTGCATATACAAATAATCAACTACTACGTTTCACAACTGCTGGGAGTGTGGATGATGGGAAGAGTACCCTTATTGGGCGTTTGCTTTACGATAGTAAATCTATTTTTGAAGATCAGTTGGAAGCGGTAGAGGCGTCAAGTGCGAAGAAGGGATTTGATTATGTGGATCTTTCATTGCTTACGGATGGATTAAAATCAGAACGTGAACAAGGTATTACCATTGATGTAGCGTACCGATACTTTGCGACACCAAAAAGAAAATTCATTATCGCAGATACACCAGGTCATATTCAGTATACACGTAATATGGTAACGGGTGCATCGACAGCCAATCTTGCTTTGATTCTAATCGATGCCCGTAAAGGGTTGATCGAGCAAACCTACCGCCACTCTTACATTGCTTCTTTACTTAAGATTCCACACATTATTGTTTGTATTAACAAAATGGATCTGGTGAATTACGATGAAGCAGTTTATGAAAAAATAGTTGAAGACTATAAAGCATTCTCCTCCAAACTTGAGATCTCTGATATTCAGTTTGTGCCTATCAGTGCATTATTGGGAGACAATGTTGTGAACCGTTCAGAGAACATGGATTGGTATAAAGGTGCTACACTGCTTCACATGTTAGAGAACGTGCACATCGAAAGCGATTATAATCACATCGATAGTCGTTTCCCTGTACAATATGTAATTCGTCCGCAATCTAAAGAATATCATGATTTCAGAGGCTACGCGGGTAGGGTAGCAGGTGGAATTTTTCGACCAGGCGATGAAGTGTTGGTGTTGCCTTCAGGGTTTACATCGAAGATTAAAACGATACAGTTGGGTGATACAAAATTAGAAGAGGCTTTCGCGCCAATGTCTGTTACCATGACCTTGGCGGATGAGATTGATATAAGCCGTGGTGATATAATCGCTAAGCCAAACAACCAGCCGCAATCTGAACAAGATGTTGATGTAATGCTTTGCTGGATGAATCAACGTCCGATTAATTTGAACTCCAAATTTTTCATTAAGCACACTACAAAAGAAGTTCGTGGTGTTCTCAAAGAGATTCAATACAAACTAGATATTAACTCTTTGCATCGCATAGAGAATGCGCAGCAACTAACAATGAATGATATTGCCCGTGTAAAAATCAGAACTGCACAACCTTTGTTTTTTGATAACTACAGAAAGAACAGAATTACGGGCAGCTTGATTCTTGTAGATGAAGCTACGAATGAGACTGTTGCAGCGGGAATGATAGTTTGAAAGAGCTACGAGCTTATAGCTACGAGCTTCTAGCTTGATGTTTTAAAGTAAGACGTTAGTTTATAAATCGCATATAAAGTCCAGAGAACATAAATGAGATTTAGCAGCGGTGAACTCGACGATTTATACAACTTAAGGCCATTAGCTTATTGTGGATTATGAATTAGACCTTAGCACTAATAGATAAAACTTGTTATCTTAAAACATCAAGCTACAAGCTCGTGGCTAGCGGCTAGAAGCTTTTAAATACAAACACACGTAATATGAAACTAGATTCTCTTCTACCAATTGCCATCAACGCTGCTGAACAAGCTTGTAAGGAAATTCTTACAGTGTATAATTCGAATGATTTTCAGGCCGAGGTAAAGGGGGATAATTCGCCGCTTACGTTGGCTGATAAGAAGGCGCATAATCGTATTGTAGATATACTTCAATCAACGGACCTTCCTTTGCTAAGTGAGGAAGGAAAGACAATCCCTTATGAAGATCGTAAGGATTGGGAATACTTCTGGATGGTTGATCCGCTTGACGGCACCAAGGAATTTTTAAAGCGCAATGGAGAGTTCACTGTAAACATTGCATTGATATACAGAAATAAACCGGTAATGGGTATAGTTGCTGTACCCATAACAGGTGAGGTTTTTTACGGTGCACAAGATTTTGGTGCCTATCTTAAACAAGACGGTGCAGAAATTAAACTTGCTGCAAAGCCTGCCGACTTACAAGCATCGGGACTTCGTGTAGTAGCTTCACGGTCACACATGAATGAAGACACCCAAAATTTTATTGATACCTTAAAAGAGCCTAGCCTTGTCTCCTCAGGCAGTAGTCTCAAGTTTATGTTACTGATAAACGACAAGGCCGATGTTTATCCGCGCTATGCCCCTACCATGGAGTGGGATACCGCTGCAGCCCATGCCATTGTAAACGCAGCAGGCATAAGTGTATTCCAAATGAACAGCAAAGAAGAACTAGTCTACAATAAAGAGAATTTAATGAATCCCTATTTCCTTTGTTGCTGATTCGTAAGGTTTTACATTATTTAATTTCCAATATTAGATTATAAGTGTCGCGATTTGTCAATTTTCTACTTTCCATTTTCAATACATAAACGTCAAATTATAAAACCTCCCAGCTAGAAGCTCAAAGCTAGCAGCCAGAAACTTCCTTTACGCCCCTATTTGGGAATAAACTATACACAATCTTTCTAACGCCCCGGTCTCGCTACTAACCAACTAGCAGCTAAACGCTCTTTTTTAAAACTTGGTCTTATAGTTTCAAGGTGGCTAAAAATTTGCTAACTTAAAATTGCAATAAACTATCCATCATTGAAAAATATACATGTCTCGCTTCATATTAAATTTAGTGTATTTAGTCTTTTACTTTTTTTTGCTACGCACCTCGTCAGCGGTCAATCATCTACCCCATTAAAACAAGAACTCGAGCTTTATGAGCAGGCCGTAAAGAATAAAGACCATAATAAGGCCTCACAATCTGCCTATACAATTGCAAAATTATATCATGAGTCTAAAGATGTGACGAAAGGCATTGATTATTTAAATCATGCATTGGTACATCTTAAAAAATCTGATGACCAATCCATGATATATACAATACATCACCAGCTCGGTATGTATAACATGGAAATCAAGAAGTATCCAAAGGCTATAGAAGGTTTTCAAGAGGCCTTAATTGCAGCCCGAAAATCAAAGGATGATTTGCTCATAAAGCAAGAGTTATTGAATGTAGCTAACAACTATGCTTATATCGAAAAATACAAGAAGTCTATTGAGTATGCAGAGGAGGCTTTATCATTGGCTATAACACAAAAGGATACGGCGTTAGAATTAAAATGTTATCAGTTATTAGCAAATTACTACGACATACTAGGTAATAAGAACAAATCTATTGAATACCTGGCGCACTATAACATGATCATAAAAGCGCAGCAAAATGCAGAGCTTGAGAAACATGAACTTAATAAATTAAAAAAATACATAGATAAGGTAGGATCGGAAAAATTAGCCACCCAGTCGCAGTTATCCCAGCAGACGAAAATACTGCATCAGACCAACGATGCATTGCGATCTATGGAAGGTTCATTACGCATGAAATCAGATTCTTTAAGGGCGGTTGAAGCAATAAGTAAGAATAGAGAAATGGAAATCAATCTGCTTCAGAAAGATAAAGAACTAGCTTCAGTCAAGATTAAAGAACAGGAGACAAGAATTCAAAACGAAGCACTAATACTCAATTTTATAATTGTGGGTAGTTTGCTTTCAGTGGCATTGATAATAGTATTAGTTATTGGCTATCGCAGAAAGATAAAGTCGAATAGAAAAATAGAACAGCAAAATAAAAATATTAAAAGTAGTATCAATTACGCCAAGCGCATTCAAGAGGCAATGCTTCCAAGAGTAGATCAACATCGTGGTGTATTAGAAAATTCTTTTATTTTGTTTAAACCACGCGATACGGTAAGCGGCGATTTCTATTGGTTATCTGAAATTAAGTCAAGTAAAGGAAATGATATCGCCTTCGCCGTAGTAGACTGTACAGGCCACGGTGTACCTGGTGCTTTTATGTCTATGATTGGCATTAACGCTTTAAATGGTCTCATCAATAGAGGCGTTACCGATACCAATATTATGTTAGACTCCCTTGATCATGAAATAAGTACCGCACTACGTCAGGAAAGCTCAGGAAATAACGACGGCATGGATGCAGCACTTTGCATCTATCGTCAAAGTAAAAAAATTATAGAGTTCACTGGTGCTAAACTTCCCCTCGTATATATACAAGACAAACAACTGGTTCAAATCAAGGGCGATGTTCATTCCATAGGAGGAAGTAAAAGGCATAAGCAAGAGTTTCTATTCAAGAAACACGAAGTTGCAATCGACAAGCCTACAATGATCTACCTTTTCTCAGACGGATATGGAGATCAGTTTGGTGGAAAAAAGAATACAAAATTCATGTCAAAGAAATTGAATCAGCTTTTATTAGAGATTCACCAGCTACCCATGCCGGAGCAAATGAACATTCTCAACACAACAATAGAAGACTGGAAAGGCACCACCCATCAAACCGATGATATTCTTGTAATGGGTTTGAAGATTGAGCCTAGTCAAGTGTTTTAGTAGACCTGTCATTTATCATAGATATTTTAAACAACGTTAAGCCGCTTTCATAGCATTTTTCAGTTAAGTCATTATGCCTTTGCCATCTGTCGTATGAGTATATGCATTTACATCCGGACTCGAAAGTATTTCAATAGCCAGCCAAACCTTTACCGATGGCGTTTTGGCCATGGGAGCTTATGGTGGCAGTGCAACAGACCGGCCACGTGCTTTTCTTAATTACATTTTATTTGATCACAATTTTAACTATGTAAGTTCATATGCTGATCGCGTTAGCGATGAAGCCGGTTTCGAACCTAACCAGGATGTTGTTTTTGATGAACTCACCTTTCAAACCAAAGCTGAGCAGGGCGGCTATATTTATATTTATGTGAGCAATGAAACACCAGGGGTAAAAGTCTATTTTGATGACCTTACCATTAGCCATACACAGGGTATTGTGACGCAAGCCACAGACTTTGGGGTATGGGGTGATGTGATGAGGCAAGTTAGCTCACCCGTTCAATCTGATAATACCACTTCACTTAAAAAGAACTTGGTAGCACAATACCTTTTCAATTCAAGTGCTCAAGATTTGAGCGGCCGAGGTTTACACGGTACTGTAAATGGGGCGACACTCACTACAGACAGCGATGGCAATCTCAATTCAGCTTATAGCTTTGATGGCGTTGATGATAAAATCACGCTATTGGGAACTGAAGACGACTTTTCATTCATACAAAATACAGGGGTATTCACTATATCCGCATACGTAAAGTTAGATAACTTGACCTCACGTAGTGTGATCATAGCCTCAGCTTCAACTACCACAAATCGTGGTTTTGCGTTGATGTATGAAAACTACGATGCGCAGTACGGCATTCATCAGCTGAGATTTACTTCTACAAATGGATCCTCAGGTTCTGCTAATATTGCTAAGGGAGCTGGCTATAAGATTAATGATACAGGTTGGCATCATATAGTGGTAGTTGGGGACGGACAAAAAATAACATTCTATGTTGACGGTGTTCAGGATGGAAATTCAACATCCATAACTGTTTTCAGCTCCGGTAACTCAACATGGCCCACTGTAATAGGTGCAAACAATGATGTAAACGGTAATACTGTTTTACCATTTAAAGGTTCCATAGATGAAGTACATATTTTTGACCGGCCACTAACCCTAGATGAAATACAATTACTGAAAGACAAAAAAGATGTAGAAACTAACGACAATGTTATTACTACCCAACAAAAATACCGTTATGGCTACCAAGGCCAGTTCGCGGAGAAGGATGAAGAAACAGGGTTGAATCACTTCGAACTGAGAGAGTATGATGCAGTGATTGGAAGGTGGAATGCAAAAGATCCTTACAGGCAATATTGGAGTCCTTATGTTGGTATGGGTAATAATCCGATAAGTGGGACTGACCCCGACGGCGGATGTACCGATTGTCCTAATAATGGTAAACTTGGGGACAAATTTATGCATCCTGATCTTGGAGAATTGACTCTTACAGGGATGGGCTGGGTTAATGGCGACGGCGCGACTATTGGAGATGATGCATATACTGGAGTTAACGAAATGACACCTGTTGATGTTGGTAAGGAGTGGCTCACAGGTCTTGGACCTCCACACAGAGATTTTTTTCCAGGGGATACCTTTACTGAAATGGTCAAAACTCATAGCCATGTTAAGCAAACAGAAGAGATTATTGCCAGAAAGTTTGCAAATAACGAAACTTTATTAGGTGTACATCGCTATAGACTAAATGGTGTCGAAGGTGTTGGCAAATATTTAAAGGATTACTCAACGTTATTGACTGCAGGAAAGACAGGGAATCTCGCTGTTACATATCTTGGTAGTTATTCCTTAAATTATAGGATTTCAGATGTAGATGTAGTAAGAAGAACCTTGCGTATTCACTTTACTGTAGAAAATAATTCAACTGCCCAATCTGCTTTCAGACCTCCTATTATTGGATATGAACCAGCGTGGACAGAGGGCCCAGGGCGGTGGATTGGCAACGCTTTTCAAACAGGGCCATTGTCTCCTAAATCACAATCTATAAATTGGTCTTCAACAATAAAGTATTAATATGTCTTATAAATGTTTAAAATATTTTTCTGTCGCTTTAATTTTATTTAGTTGTTCTCAAGCAAAACCAACTACAGATGAAATTGTAGGGTTATGGAAAAGTTCAGATGGCTCTACTATTGAGTTTTATTCTAACGACTCCGTTCACATTATGGACTACCCTCTTAATATAAACAATTCGAGTTACAAAGGGCTTTTGCGTGGAACCGGTGAATGGAAAATTACGAAAGATCCAAGAGACCGCTGGTGGAGCGTTCAGATTTCGGCAGAGGGCGATAGGTATATACCCGAATTGCAAAGCAAGGGGATAGCTATTGAATTACTTATATCTAGGACTGGTGATTTTGGCAATGGATCGGAGATAAAAAGATTATTTGTTCAGAAAGGTGATCCTGATTTAGACGACAGATACGAATTTAAAAAAATTAGATAGTTGTAGTTTCACTAATCAGTCCGCTCGGCTTTGCCTAGTGATAATAAACTCGGCATCTTGCCGAGCGAAGATTACTACCTAAGTCTTGGTAGGAGACTCCTCCAGAGCTGAGAAGGAGAGTAAGTATTGTTGAGTTACTATTTAAAATATGTAACAGATCCTATTCATCCCCATCAGAGTCACTCGAAGAGCTCGAAGAGGACTCTGATGCTTCTTTAATCTAGTTGACTATGAAAAGAAATTATATACTTGTTTTGTTGATGTTCTTCTGTTGCCTCACCGGTTACACGCAATATAACATACCAGTAACAACAACCATGCGTACACCCTACGGTAATGTACCCTATACCTACTACGTTCCAGGGCCAAGGTATAATTATAATTATGGGCAAGGCAACCCCAGCGTAAAATATAAGTTCACCATTGAGCTAAAGAATGACAGCTCAATTACAACCAGAACCAGAATAAATCTCGATAAGAAAGAAGATTTTTTGATAGTCAAAAACAAGAAAGAAAAAAGGGAAATCAGACCAGCTGAGACCAAGTCCATTTATCGCATCAACTATGAAGGCCGCAAATTAATTGGAATACCCGCAGATACTTGTTGGTTGTTTAACGTGAAGTCAGGTAAAATTAATATGTACTCCTTTCTTTCAGAAGAAGAAGATTTAAGTTTTGTAATAGCCATTCAAAGCGGTAGCGACCCCATTGTACCCATGAACAAGGAAACGCTTACAGCCATTATGGGAGAAGATGAAGATTTAATGAAGCTGATTGAGAAGAAGAAGTTTATAAAGGCCATTCAAAAATACAATAGAGAATAATTATTTTTTATTCAGCATCATTAAAGGAGGAGCGTTGTGGTATTAAGCATGTGTACTTAGAGTTAAACTATATTGAAAAACTGGCCCATCATATTTCTGCTCATCGTAAGTGCAAATGCTTTTGCTCAGCAAGATACGTTGACTATAAAAAGTGATACCGTGAAGAAAGGTTATGTGTCTCGCGTTAGAGAAAAACTAAAGGACACAAAGTCAAAATTAAGTTTGTCAACTCTTTTACAAAAAGATACAATCGTATCGCCTAAAACACAAAAGCTAGATTCATTATCAAAAAACTCAACGCATAAAATTGATTCCTTACAATCGCCCACTATTGGTACAAAGCTCGATCACAAAACAGATAGTGTTAATCGGTCAGTCGCATTAATTCAAAATAAACTTACCGTGCCGTATGATACGGTTAACAAACTTGCGAGCCATCTCAATCATAAGTTAAAACTTCCAGATGGCGTCCAACAAAAAGCAGATAGCCTACAGGGTAAAGTAAACAACCTTGAATCAAAAGTTACCAATGCGCAACAACAAGTCCAGGGTAAAGCAGATGCGCTCCAAAACAAAGTCAACGCACCCATAGATAAAGCACAGGATGAACTGCAAAGCAATCTCAATAAATTAAATCCTGAAAATGTAAAAATACCAGGGCAGGAGGAACTTGTACTTCCAAAATCAAACTTACCAGATCTTAAGACAACAGGAATTGATTTGCCAAATACATCACTTCCTACCATCGATCAAAAGCTCCCGGTTGTTAATGCGGGAAACGGGTCGCAAAGCTTAGGCACGGATATTCCAAAGGTCGATGTTAATCTCCCTGCAGGTGTACCAGATGTTAAAAACGGATTGTCTGACATTAAGCTTCCCCAAACAGAGTCTTTGGATAAAATTAAAGATGTATCAGGCGAGGTAAACAAACTAGATGGTAAGCTGGGTGAAGTAGAAAAGTACGAAGCAGACCTTCAAAAGTTAAAAAGTGGTGAAGAGCTGGAGAAGCTACCAGAAGAAGCCGAGGCGCAGTTTAAAAATATGGATCAGATGAAAGGCGTTAACTCAGAGATAAACAAAGCAAAATCTTTTCAGTCCGAACAGGAAGCTCTGATACAACGCTATCAAAACAAAAAAATGCTGCAAGAAGAAATTACCCGTAAGGCAACTCATATTGCTAATGATTACTTAGCACAAAACCCAATAGCAGTTAAAAGCGCCCAAGCTCAGCTTGCCAAATCGAAAAGTGGATTTACAAAGATTAAAAGTGTTAAAGATGTTTTCAAAAGGCAGTCAGATGAATTAGAGAATAAGAAGTTCTACCAGCGCCTAGTCCCTGGCGTTACTTTTCAGATTTACAACAATAAGCAGGTGTCTATCGACCTAGCCACGCAACTTGGTTATCGTTTTTCGCCTAAGCTAATAGGAGGGATAGGTTTTATTTATCGCACCGGATTCAGTAAAAATTATAAATACTTTGCATCTGCCCAAGGCGTTTATGGCGGCCGTGCCTACGTAGACTTTAAAGTCCACAAAGGAATTTTTGCACACGGAGAATTTGAAGTGCTAAATATAAATCCCAACAAGGTCTATCAAAATCAAACACAAGAATCAACAACTACAAAAATCTACGGCAGCTACTTTGGCCTGGGTAACAAGTTTAAAGTTTCCAGCAAAATAATGGGCAGTGTTCTCGGGCTCTACCGAGTAGATTATAATGGTAGCCTCCCGGCTATGAACAAGATCAATGTTCGCCTTGGCTTTGACTATGTAATTAAGAAGAGAAAAAAACTGATTGGGATGGGGAGGTAGTTTATTGATTTTAGAAAAATTAAATTGCAAGTAGGGTAGTGGCTCCACGTTAGTTCGAATCGAAGTGTTTTTATTGCTTTTAGTTAGCTGTATAAAATCAGATGGCCAAAAGCGAAGAACGAGATGAAATTGGTTAGAAGTTGTAGATTACGGCCTTAATTCTGAGTGTGGATAAGAAGTATTATATTTTATTTCTTTTAACAGCCATAATACTGGCATGCACAAAATCCGACCATTATTACTATCACAAGCCTCCTGAAGCGGCGATCTGCCTATCCTTTGATGATTACCCCGTTGATGAATGGTTTAAGTTGCGTGAACTCTTCCTGAAGTATGATGCCCGCGTTACGTTCTTTGTAACAAGATTTGACACCCTTACCGCCAAGCAGATAGAAAAACTTAAAATCCTCCAAAATGATGGACATGAAATTGGATTTCACGGGGCAAAGCATGTGTTATCAGAGTATTACATAAAAGATCATTCATTAGAAGAATATATCAAGAATGAAATTGTTGCCGGGGTCAATTCAATGAATGATTCTGGTTTTTATCCAACATCTTTTGCGTATCCATACAGTGCTAAATATTGGGGTACCGATAAGGAGCTGCTTAAATATTTTTACGTCATCCGGAGTGAAGTGCCGTATCATAAAGGAGATGATATAACCGAACTCGATGATATATTTTATAAATATGATGGTAGCAGACTACTCTATGCGATAGCTATAGACAGAAAAGGTAATCTAGATTCGTTATCGTTGCAAAGGGCAATTCATAGAATTATGAGTCATAAGGAAGTACTCATGTTATATGGACACGAGCCAAATTCAACATTTGACGTCTCATTTTTAACTACGATATTAAAGACAGCGAAAGCTAATAACCTTAAATTTTTAAGAGCTTCTGATTTAGTCAAATAGAAGTAGGGTTGTTCTTAACGCGAAGGCATAACTTCTTTTGATTTATTGCGTCAATGTAGATAATTTGTACAATAGATTACCGACTCAGTCGCGCCTGGGTGTAATTGATCCTTCTCATACCTACATGAAAAGTTATTTGATTTTATAACTGATGTAAATTCTTCAATTGATTTGTTTGTAAGAATTGGGTGGTACTCTATAATCATATTGGAAATTAAATTTATTTTATCATTCATAATTAGATCGTTAAGAATATTTAATTCTGCACCCTCTACATCAATTTTGAGCAGATCGACTGTAGTTTTAATGTAGTCAGAAATTTTTCCCGTAGAGACCAACTCGTTATAGGGTCTATCTTCAGTTCGGATAAGACTCATATTTAAAGATCCCGGTTCTTGCTTCTTTTTGAAAAGGTTCATTTTTTCAACTGTATCACTTACCGCTACATTGAATAAAGTGATGTCTGAAAGATTATTATTTATTATATTCCTATGTAATAACTGGAAAGTTTCATGCTCTGGTTCAAAAGCTATTATACTGCAAGAAGGATATAGTTTTTTAAAGTACAGCAACGACAAGCCGATATTGCTACCGCAGTCTATAATAATGGGAGCTGCTTTTGAATTTTTAAAATCATAAACTTGAAATATGAAAATCTCTTCAAAAAGATTAATTATTTGTTGATAGGAGAAGAATGCAATATCGAATCCCAACAACTTTTTATGTTTAATGGAAGTATCTGGTTTTATTTTGAATGTGAACTTATGGTACACAATTGAATGAATAATTAATTTTAAATAACATAGAGTAAGCCTACTCTTTCCGTATGAATACGTCGATGATCGTATTTTATTGAAGACATTTGCGCAGTGTTTGAAGTACTTCATTGGTTATTAATACCTAAATTATCGCTACAAGATACTAGTTAAGTTTAAAACCTTGATTCTGTTTTGTAGCCGCTGCAACGTTCCATCAATTAATGTATATTAGCATCTGCATTATTTCAAGCTTTGATTTTTCATGACTAAAAAAGTAATTGTTACTGGCGGCGCTGGGTTTATTGGTTCAAATCTAGTAGAGGCTTTGTTGAAAGATTCACGCGTTGCTTACGTACGTGTTATTGATGATCTCTCTAATGGCTATTATACTAATATCCAGGAGTTTGAAAGTAATCCCAAATTTGAGTTTGTTAAGGAAGATATTTGCCATTATGAGGCGATGTTAGAATTAACAAAAGGTTATGATTTAATTTCACATCAAGCGGCCTTAGGTTCAGTACCTCGCTCTATTAAGGATCCTATCAGAACTAATGAAGTTAATGTATCGGGTACCTTAAATATTCTTTTTGCTGCTGTTCAAAATAAAATTGATCGCGTGGTGATGGCTTGTTCGTCAAGTACGTACGGAGACAGCCCGACACTACCTAAAAAAGAAGAGGTAATTGGGAAGCCCTTAAGCCCCTATGCGATTACCAAATATGCCATAGAATTATATGCCGATGTTTTTCAAAAAACATATGGATTAAATTATGTTGGGTTGCGCTACTTCAACGTTTTTGGGCCTAAGCAAAGTTCGGATAATGCGTATGCGGCTGTTATACCTTTGTTCTGCAAAGCTTTTATTGAGGGTGCAGCACCGACTATTAATGGTGATGGAAATACCTCAAGGGATTTCACGTATGTTGATAATGCAGTTCAGGCCAATTTGCTTGCTTTATTTACAGATAAGAAGGAAGCATTGAATCAAATTTATAACATGGCATGTGGTGAGCAAACTACGTTGAATGAAATGGTGGAGTTACTAAAAAATATTTCGGGCAAAAGCATTGAAGCTAGTTATGGTCCGGAGCGAGTAGGTGATGTGAAGCACTCAAAGGCTGATATCAGTAAGATCAAGCAGCGGTTGGGTTATACTCCCAAGGTACTTTTTAAAGATGGATTAGAAAGAATATATCAATGGTATATTGGAAATTAGCAATTAGCAATATGGTAACGTTTTATTTTGTTGAATTAAAGTTAAGCATGAATAGCACCCTGCCTTATAATTCCCGACTTACTGTATATTTAGACCTTCAAGTTGAAAAAAGTATAAAATGACGCGTATTTGGCTGTTTTTTGTGATTTCTTTGCTGTTTCTCACTTCTTGTGTACCTGTTAAAAAGTTGATCTATTTACAAAATGATGATTTAAATCATCGTGATAGAATACCTAAAGACACTGTATTAAGGACGCACACGCTTAAAATTCGTGAATATCGCATTCAACCATTAGATCTTCTTACTATAAATTTTGAGACGATAGGGGAAGAGAATGATGCATTTGACTTCTTATCAAAGCTTTCACCTCAAAGTCAAGCAAGAGGTGGAGGTGGGGGAGCCTCCGGATCTATAACTGCCAGTGGTATTTTGGTAGATGTGCAGGGCGAAATCCAATATGCTGTTATGGGTAAAATAAAAGTTGCTGGATTAACAATTTTCGAAGCGCAGGATCTCATTCATTCGATAGCTTCTAAATATCTACCTGATGTAGTAGTAAGAGTACGCATGCTGAATTTTAGATTTACAATGCTCGGTGAAGTTAACGGCGAAGGAACCGTGAGTTCGGCTAATACACGACTTACAATGATGGAAGCGATTGGTCTTGGCGGTGGTCTTGGAGAGCTAGCAGATAGAAGCAACGTAAAGGTAATCAGACAAAAGGGCGACCAAACGGAAATTTACTACGTCAACTTGCTGGAGGAAAAATTTCTGGAGTCACCGTATTATTTTGTACAACAGAACGATGTGATTATAGTGCCACCGCTTAAGCAGCGTACCTTTAGAAAATATTTTGTAAGTAATCTAGGTTATATTACTACAGCTATATCATTTACTTTATTAATTGTAACACTCACCCAAAATTGAATACAAGCAATTCCTCACCTGACCTACCAGATTTAGGTGCTGTTAAAGAGCCGGCTGGTTTTCAGATCAATTTTAAACGGATAGCCGCACGCGCGATTAGATTCTGGTATCTAATTGCACTATCTCTGTTAATTTCTCTTTGCACTGCTTATGTAGTCAATAGATATAGTAAACGAATTTATCCTGTTAAGGCTGCAATTATTATTAAGGAAAACGATGAAAACGTTGGGGCGAAATTTCTCTATAACAATGAATTATTGAATCCCTACAGAAATTTCTACAACGAAATTTACATTATGAAATCTTATCCTCTTTTACAAGAGGTACTGGAGAGCTTGAGATTTGATATTTCAATTTATCGTGAAGGCGATATTATGACTACGGAATACTACGATCATAATTTTCCGTTGGAATTTCATGTACTATCAAGTAGTAAAGACCTATACGGAAAGTCATTGTATTTTACGGCGATCGATGAACAAGAATTTTCGTTGCAATATGTTACTGAACATAAAGATGGTAAAGAGTTTACAGCACTTCATTATAACGATACGATTCATGTAAATGGGTATGTATTGAAAATATTAAAGAAAAGCCCGATAGCGGATATCAAAGGAAAGAAATTTACGATACACTTTAACAATCCCTTGGCACTTGCGAAGCAATACTCTACGCGCCTCAGTGCTACATGGGCTCAGCAAGGAGCGGCTGTAGTGAATTTGGAGATTAGCGGTCCTGTGCCCCAGAAGGAGATTGACTTCCTTAATAAATTTATTGAACGCTATCAGTATTATGACGTAGAAAAAAAGAATAAAGCCGCTACTATGGCAATGCGTTTTTTGGATGCCCAGCTGATACTTATCGGTGATTCTTTAAAGACTGATGAAGATCAGGTTGAGAATTTTAAAAGGAGAAATATTATAACGAATCTTGGCGACGAAACTAACCGACTATATTCGAAACTGCAAGGCTACGAAGAGCAGAAATTTCAATATCGACTAACAGATAATTATTTTAAATACATAGTTCAAGCGTTAAAAAGTGATCAGTACGATGGTATGTTTACACCGAATAGCGTGGGCGTTACAGATGGTGTAATTTCGACATTGATTACTGAGTTAATCGGACTCGAAACGCAAGTGAAGATGTATAAAAATAATGCAGAACGGGGCGTAGAAAATGTCGCAGATAACCCACGTCTAATTGAAAAGATATATCGTATCAACTACCTGAAAAAGGATATTCAACAAAGTATAGAAAATAGCCGTAAGACTCAACAAATCAATATTCAGTTTATTAATGATCAGATGAAAGTTGTTGATGATCAATTAGCAAAATTGCCTCGTACTGAACGCGAGTTGGTTGGTATTCAACGCGATTATACATTGAAGGAAAATCTGTATGTGTATTTATTACAGAAAAGGACAGAGGCAGGGTTGTCAAAAGCTTCTACGACGTCTGATATTGTTGTCGTGAACCCACCAATGGCAAGCGGATCAATGACACCAAAAGTAATGCAAAATTACGGTATAGCGCTGGGGCTTGGTATTTTCTTGCCATTTTTGATTTTTATCTTATTAGAGGTACTCAATACCAGAATTCAGTCAAGGGAGGACATTGAAAACATTACCAATGTTCCTCTAATTGGAGGTGTTGGTCATAATCAAACAGTTGATCCGCTTATTGTATTTAGAAAACCACGTTCCGCTATGGCTGAATCATTTCGAGCGTTGCGGTCGAACCTTAACTATTTTACGGGGAACAAGGGAAAGCAAGTATTTATGATTACCTCATCTCTTCCTGGAGAAGGTAAGTCTTTTACAACTTTGAATATTGCTACGGTGTTAGCTTTGGCCGGAAAGCGTACCGTGATCCTTGGAGCAGATTTGCGCAAGCCAAAATTATTTGATGATCTGAATCTTCACAATAATGTCGGCCTGAGTCAGTACTTATCCGGGATGGTCAAACTTGATGAAGTTATTCAGGTTAGTGAGATAGAAAATTTGTTTCTAATAGCCGGCGGACCAATGCCGCCTAATCCCAGTGAGTTATTGATTAGACCTGATATGGGTCGGTTAATAGAACAGTTAAAGGAGCGTTTTGATTTTATTGTAATGGACACACCGCCACTTACGTTTGTTACAGATGCATTTGTTTTATCAAACTTAGCTGACCATACCCTTTTTGTAGTTCGCCAGGACTTTACGCCAAAGGCTGCTCTTCAACATCTTGATGAGTTTTATACGACAGGTAAATTAACAAAAGTTAGTATACTTTTTAATGATTTGCGAAAGTCAGGATGGGGGTATGGTTATGGCGGCTATGGCTATGGCTATGGCTATGGCTACGAATACGGCTACGGATACAGCAAGAAGAAGAAAACCATTGGTGGGGGATATTACACGGACTAATAAGCTCAATATTGTATTTGTAAGGAAATTAGGTAGCTGATTTCAAAATGATGTTATAAAAATATGTTAGATAATAAAGCACTTTTAATAACCGGGGGCACCGGGTCTTTAGGTAAAGCACTGACAAAGCACGTTCTTACAAAATTTCCCAACATTAAAAGGTTGGTGATATTTTCGAGAGATGAGCAAAAACAATTTGAGATGGCTCAGGAATACCCCGTCACCAAATATCCACAGATTCGTTTTTTTATTGGAGACGTTCGTGATCATGAGAGATTAAAGCGTGCCTTTCAGGGAATTAATTATGTGATTCACGCAGCCGCTATGAAACATGTCCCTATCGCAGAGTACAATCCGATGGAATGTGTAAAAACAAATATTATGGGGGCTGAGAATGTAATTAACGCAGCATTGGAGACTAGTGTTGAAAGCGTGGTTGCCCTTTCAACCGATAAAGCTGCGGCACCTATCAATCTTTACGGCGCTACCAAACTAGCGTCGGATAAATTATTTGTGGCGGCAAATAATATTACAGGTTGGAATAAAATTAAGTTTAGTGTTGTCCGCTATGGTAATGTAATGGGGTCAAATGGTTCTGTAATACCTTTTTTTCTGAAAAAGAAAAAAGAAGGCGTTCTTCCCATTACTGATCCTACCATGACACGTTTTAATATTTCCCTTCAGGCCGGAGTAGACATGGTTATGAACGCATTGGAGCATGCTTGGGGTGGTGAAATTCTTGTGCCTAAAATTCCGTCTTACCGCATTACGGATGTGGCAGAGGCTATTGGGCCTGAATGTGAAAAGCCCGTAGTAGGTATTCGTGCAGGAGAGAAGATTCACGAAGAGATGATTACTACTTCTGATTCTTTTTATACGTATGATCTAGGTCGTTATTATGCTATTCTTCCTTCCTCACACAAATGGAAACTAGAAGATTATATAGGTCATTTTAAGGCGAAAAAAGTGGAGCAGGGTTTCCGCTACAACTCTGCGGAAAATACAGAGTGGGATACTATAGCAGATTTAAGAAAGCTAATTAAAGAACACGTTGATCCAACATTTGAAGTATAATTATGAATAAGTCCATTCCATATGGAAGGCAACACATCACGAATCAAGACATTCAGGCAGTCGTTGATACCCTGAAATCTGATTATCTTACCCAAGGGCCAAAGATTGCAGAATTTGAAACTGCATTTGCAAAATATGTTGGGAGTAAATATGCTGTGGCAGTTGCTAATGGAACTGCTGCTTTGCATTTATGTACACTGGCGCTTGGTGTTAAGGAAGGCGACAAGGTTATCACCACACCAATAACCTTTGCTGCTTCAGCAAACTGCATTCGTTATTGTGGTGGTGAAGTAGTGTTTTCGGATATTGATCCACAAACGTATCTTTTAGACATCAATAAGGTCAGGAAGCTTTTAGAATCTTCTTCAAAAGGAAGTTATAAAGGAATTATACCGGTTGACTTTGCGGGCAGACCCATTGATCTTGAAGCATTCAGAGCATTAGCCAATCAATATGGCTTGTGGATTATTGAAGACGCTTGCCATGCACCTGGTGGATATTTTACAGACAAGAATAATAGTCAGCAGCTCTGTGGCAATGGCAATTTCGCTGAGTTGGCTATTTTTTCATTTCATCCTGTTAAACATATTGCTGCCGGAGAGGGTGGCATGATTACCACAAATGATGAAGCACTATATAAAAAGCTTCTGATGCTAAGAACGCATGGAATCACGAAGGAAAGTACTGCTTATCAAAACGCGGTTGATATTGCTACTGGCATGGATGTATTACCAGCAGATACAACATGGCCTTTGTGGTATATGGAAATGCAGGAGCTAGGTTATAACTATCGAATAACAGATTTCCAGGCTGCGTTAGGATTAAGCCAAATGAGTCGGGCTGATGAAGGTATAATAAGGCGGCGAAAAATCGCTGCAGCATATGAAAAAGCATTTTCGGGGAAAGCTTTCGTCAAAGGTCAATCCAGGTTAGTTGATGGACACGCTTATCATCTATATATACTGGAAATTGAAAACCGACTTGGACTTTATAATTACCTTCGAGAACATAAGATATTCGCACAGATCCATTATATACCTTGTCATTTGATGCCTTATTACAGGAGGTTAGGATGGAGGCCAGGGGACATGCTCGCAGCTGAAAAATATTACGACCATTGTATTAGCCTGCCCATGTATCCTACGTTATCTGATGAGGAGCAGCAATATGTAATTGATAAGATTAACAATTTTTATAGTTAACAATGAAGGCTCCAGTTCTTGAATCCGAAAGACTGACATACCGGCCTGTTTCTTTAGCCCACCTTTCACAGGACTACGTCGATTGGTTGAATGACGGAGACGTGTACAAGTACCTGGAATCAGGTGGAAATTACACCATTCAAAAGCTGGAGGAATTTCTTCGTTATCATCAAGAGAAACAGATACTGTTCTGGGCGATTCACATAAAATCATCTGATCTACATATCGGTAATATTAAGATTGATCCCATAAATGAAAGACATGGTGTAGGAGAGTATGGAATTCTCATGGGTAGGAAAAGTGAGTGGGGTAAAAAGTATGCTAAAGAAGCGTCTACTACTATAATTAACTATTGCTTTAACATTGTTAAGCTTCGTAAGTTGACATTGGGTGTAGTAGCCGACAATACAGCTGCGGTAAATCTTTATAAAAATTTGGGATTTGCTGTTGAAGGAATCTATAAAAATCATGGTAAGTATGAAGGCAAGTTGTGTGATGTAATAAGGATGGCATTATTCAATCCTGAGTTTTCTTATGAATAGCAAGATTATACTCGGTACCGTTCAGATGGGTCTGAACTACGGCGTTAATAACAACATAGGAAAAATTTCCGAACAGGAGAGTCAACTTATACTAACAGAGGCGCATAAGGCTGGTATTCGATTTTTGGATACAGCTGAAGCTTATGGAAATGCCCACCACGTAATTGGAAGGTATCACCAAGTGAATCCGGAATCGAAGTTTCAGGTTATTACGAAACTTTCATCAAATGAGACTGCGTCAGATATTGAAAGTAAAATAAATCAGTATTTGAAGGATCTTGGAGTTGATCAACTGGAAGTATTAATGTTTCATTCCTTTGGAAGTTACAAAGCTTATCAGTCTGCTATTCCGGTTTTACAACGGCTGAAAGATGAGCAACGCTTTCGCTACCTGGGGGTATCGATTTATACGAATGTTGAAATTGAAACTTTGATTGAAGATAGTAATATTGATGTAATTCAATTACCGTTCAACTTGCTTGACAACATTTCCTTACGAGGTGAGCTGTTACAAGAGGCAAAATCGAGAAATAAAATTATTCATACGAGGTCCGTCTTTTTACAAGGATTATTTTTTAAAGATCCTTTAGATAACCATAAGGTTGTGCAGCTTCTGAAAAATCAATTAATACAAATTCATAACCTCGCTAACGAGAAAAATATATCTTTAATTGAATTAGCACTTGGCTATTGCCTGCAACAGCAAAATATTGATCAGGTAATACTGGGTGTTGACTCATCGGAGCATCTGAAAAGCAATATTGAAGCTACCGCCTATCAATTGGATACAGAGACTATTGAGCGCATAAATAATATTAAAACAAAAAACATAGATTCTTTAAATCCAGCATTATGGAATTGAAAACCATCCTCATCACCCAGGCAAGAACAGGAAGCACACGGCTTCCGGGTAAAGTTCTCAAAACCATCCAAGGTAAAACCCTGCTTCAGATTCATTTGGAAAGACTTAAGAATTGCAAGCGGGTGTCAGATATTATTGTCGCAACTACGACTAGTCCTGCTGATCAATTTATTTATGATAAAGCTATTGAATGGGGTTATAAATCGTACAAGGGATCAGAAAATGATGTGCTGGATCGATATTATCAGGCTGCTAAACCTTTTCAACCAGAGTGGGTAGTGCGGGTCACTTCAGATTGTCCATTGTTAGATCCTAAACTCGTTGACGAAGTGATAAGCTATACGCAAACGAACAAGGTTGATTATGGAACCAACGTCATAAAAGAACTTTTTCCAGATGGCCAGGATGTGGAAGTATTTACATTCGCGTCATTAGAGCGAGCATGGCATGAAGCAAAGGAAACTTTTAATCGTGAGCATGTAACACCATACATCCGCAATAATTCAGATTTGTTGGGTGGGAAGTTATTTACTTCAATAAACTATTTATGTGATGCAGATTTTTCAAAAATCAGAATGACTGTAGATGAACCAAAGGATTTTGAATTGATTGAAAGATTAGTAAATGATCTTGGTACGGACAGAACATGGAAAGAGTATACGCTCCACATTCTCGATAATGATCTAAGTTCTGTTAATGGTGGAATTATACGTAATGAGGCATTAGTAAAATATTTAAATAGCAAAGTATAATGGGAAAAGGTCAAGAACTTTATAAGAAGGCTAAAGCACTTATTCCGGGTGGTACAATGCTACTCTCCAAAAGGCCAGAAATGTTTTTACCTGAACAATGGCCAGCATACTTTTCGAAGGCGAAAGGTTGTAAAGTATGGGATCTGGATGGAAAGGAATACAAGGATGTTTTTATCATGGGAATCGGTACTAATATTCTTGGTTATGGCCAGGATGAAGTTGATGCCGCAGTGATGAAGACCGTACAAAATGGAAATATGACAACCTTAAACTGCCCTGAGGAAGTCTACCTTGCAGAGCGGCTGGTTGAGCTGCATCCATGGGCCGATATGGTTCGTTTTGCGAGAAGCGGTGGTGAAGCTAATGCTATTGCTATACGTATTTCGCGCGCTGCATCAGGCAAAGATAAAGTGGCTATATGTGGTTATCATGGCTGGCATGACTGGTATCTGTCTGCCAACCTCAGCGATGATGAAAATCTATCAGGCCATCTGCTTCCTGGCCTGGATCCAACGGGTGTTCCTAAAAATTTAAAGAATACTGTTTTTCCATTTAACTATAATAACTATCAGGCACTGGAAACGCTTGTCAATACACATGATATCGGCGTAATCAAAATGGAAGTCTCCAGGAATATGGGGCCTGAAGATAACTTTTTACAGAAAGTAAGAAAGCTAGCGAATGACAGAAACATCGTTCTTATTTTTGATGAGTGTACTTCGGGTTTCAGACAGACTTTTGGAGGATTGCACAAAATGTATGGTGTAGAACCAGACATTGCTATGTTCGGTAAGGCATTGGGTAACGGCTATGCCATAACAGCTGTCGTGGGAAAGAGATCAGTGATGGAAGCCGCTCAAAAAACGTTTATAAGCAGTACATTTTGGACCGAGCGAATTGGCCCTACAGCTGCACTTAAAACGCTTGAGGTTATGGAGCGCGAAAAATCCTGGGAAACCATTACAGCCACAGGTAACACGATCGCAAAGACGTGGAAGGAAATGGCTGCACAATACAATCTTCCGATTACAATATTTGGTTTACCGGCGTTAATATCGTTCGCATTTAAAAGTGCTAATGCCCTTGCTTATAAAACATTAATTACACAAGAGATGTTAAATAATGGCTACCTCGCGGGTACAGGAATATATGTAAGTACAACGCACACTAAAGAAGTGCTGGATGGTTACTTTGTAGAACTCGATAAAATTTTTGCACTTATTAATCAATGCGAGCAAGGAGAAATTGACATCAATTCTTTGTTAAAAGGACCTGTTTGCCATGCCGGATTCAAAAGATTAAACTGAGTTAATTTGCAGCGGAATGTTTACATACGAGCTGATGGAAATCCACAGATTGGTTTGGGACACCTGATCCGTTGTATTGCGTTAGCACACATGTTAAAAGATGATTTCAGAATAGTTTTCTTTTGTAAGACAATTCCAGAAAAAATTTTACGTGAGATAGAATCCATTCCGTCATTGCTTGTGAAAGTGAATGAAGAAAATGAATTTCTTAGTGCCATTCAGGCAGGTGACATTGTTGTATTGGATAGTTATGATTTTGACATTGAATACCAACACACCATAAAACGGACAGGCGCAAAACTTGTTTGCATAGATGATTTACATGACAAAGAATTTTTAGCAGATCTTATTATAAACCATGCACCAGGAGTTAATCCTGCAAACTACAGAGCACAGCCCTATACAAAATATGCATTAGGGCCAGATTATGCACTGTTACGACCAGCATTTTTAGCACAAGCGAATAAGGCTAGGGAAATCAAGAAAGTTAAAAATGTGTTTATAGGTTTTGGTGGATCAGATTCCAGAAATCTAACCACTTCCACCCTACAGATTGTTTCTAAGTTTAAGGAATTTGAACAGATACATGTTGTAACTGGAGCAGCCTATACTTATATAGAATTATTGAATGGGGTTGTTGAAAACGACACTCGTATTACACATCACCATTCAGTTGATGAGAAAGAAATGCTGACTATTATGAGTGAAGCTGAGTTGGCAATTGTTCCTGCAAGCGGTATGTTACTCGAGGCTTTTGTGAGCGGGTGTATTGTAATATCAGGCATATACGTCGATAATCAGCAGATTCTTTTTGAGCGCTTTAAAAGTGCAGGAAGATTCATAAGCGCTGGTAATTTTCAAGATCAGGAAATTAACAAGTCTGTTAAAGCTGCGATGCTTCTTCAGTCGCGCCCGGTTAAAATATTTGATGGACGATCAGGAATACGTTTAAGAGAATACTTTTGTAATTTATGATACATAGCGTTCTTAATTATAGTCTTATTCAGGATAGAATTTCTGAGATTCTTGAAATTGAAAATCAAACTATTCATAAGTATGGTGATCTTTACGATACAAAAGCTTGGACAGAAAAGGAATTTCTGGCAAAGAGAGATGGCAAAGATAGATTTAGTTGTGCAGCAATTAATAATGATCATATGCAAGGATTTTCAATAGCCTATGAAATTGATGCAAATTATGCGCACATTTCACGATTAGCCGTTGTGTCAGTTGCAGGTAAAGGATACGGGTCGGCATTGCTTGACTTTCAGCTTAAATTACTGAAGGATGATGGCGTGAAGACATGTTCCGTGGATTTGATCAATAAGAATAGCGTTGCTTTAAAATTATATAATGCACGCGGATTTCGGAAACTTGCGGGCTCAGCGCTAACAGCGTATATAAATTACAAACAAAGAGATCCGCGGGAATATTTGGGCGATAGCCCATCGCATATTGCTATGATTAAAAAGATGTTATGAAAAGTTTACTGAACATATTAAGAGACAAAGTTTTTATAATAGCTGAAATCGGTAATAATCATAATGGCTCTAAGCAAACTGCGATAGAGCTTATTAATATGGCCGCAGCAGCTGGTGTAGATGCTGTTAAATTTCAAACCTTTACAGGATTAGATATTGTTTCCCCAAAGGTACGGGCAGATGAATACAAAGGATGGGATGTAAAAGGTTTTACTTATTGGCACGAGTTTCTGGATACTATCGCACTACCGTTAGAAGATCATAAAGAAGTTTATGCGTATGCTTATAGCAAAGGATTAATACCATTTTCTACACCCACCTCTGTACAGATAGTTGACTTTTTAGAATCGATCGGTAATGAAATATATAAAGTTGCATCTATGGATGTAACGAATATACCATTGCTTAAAAAGGTTGCTGCAACTGGTAAACCGGTAATCATGTCTACAGGGATGACCAATGAAGATGAAGTTGGAAAAGCGGTTGAAATTTTCAGGCATAATGAATTGGCGGTATTGCATTGTGTGAGTGATTATCCAACGCAACCAGAAAACGTAAACTTGCTTTCTATTCCATACCTCGCGGAGAAGTATAATGTCATCTCAGGGTTTTCTGATCATGCACTTACCAATGAATTTGCAGTAGGGTCCGTCGTGCTGGGGGGAAGAATTGTAGAGAAACACATTACGTATTCGCGCCAGGCAGCGGAAAAAGCGGAGCACCATTTTGCACTTGAGCCCAATGATTTTGCAGACATGGTAAAAGCCATACGAAATGTTGAAAAAGGTATGGGTAGAAAACAGTTGGTAAGAAGTGCATCTGAATCTGAGAATAAGTTCAAGTATAGAAGAAGCTTGCACCTGAATAAAAATAAGAATGCCGGCGATCAGATTCTTGAAGAAGATATTTCAGTTGTTCGTCCGGCAATCGGTGCTGATGTTTGTGATTTCGAATTTTTTCTAGGTAAGGTGCTAAACAAAAGTGTAGATGCCTGGACGGGATTAAAAAAAGAGGATATCAAATCATGAAGATTATTTCAGCGCACCAGCCTGCATACATACCATGGCTGGGATATTTTCACAAAATTTTATTATCGGACGAATTCGTTATCATGGACGATGTTCAGTTTGAAAAGAACTCATTTACCAACAGAAATAAGGTGCTTGCCAATGGCAATCCTGTTATTTTAACCATACCGATTAACACGAAAGACTATACGCAAAAGAGAATTAAAGATATCGAACTGGCTGATCAGCGGTGGAAAATAAAACATCTTCGCACCATTGAGCAGTCATACAAGAAACATAATTTTTTCAATGAGATCTTTCCCTTCATCGAAAAGACCCTAACGCAGGATTCAACATATTTGATTGATTATACGAATGCTATTTTTTTCGATATAATTAAGTATCTCGGAATAGAAGTTCCGATTCATTTTGCAACCGACTATTCTGTAATATCAAAAAAACTGGATTACGTCATTGAGCTAACAAAGAAGCTTAATGGTGATGTTTTTGTATTTGGTGCATTAGGCAGAGATTATGCTGATGAGGCAACACTTCAGGCAAGTGGTATAATACCCTATTTTCAGGACTATAAACATCCGTTATACGAACAGGGGCGTGCTGAATTTGCATCCCATTTATCGATTATCGATCTGCTTATGAGAGAGGGCAGAAATACATTGAATATTTTGCAAGGAAATAATATAGTGAAACGATCCCTTACAACATCATGACATTAAAATTGAATACTTTACTATCTAACTATCCGTATTTTTATGACGGACAGTTTGCATTGGAAAATATTCAGCCTGCATTGAAAGCACGGTACCTGGAAAGCATCATTGATCGAGAGCAGGACTTTATCAAATTGTCTGAAAAAGGATTCATACACGCCCGGATACTTAAATGGGATACTGAATATTTTGGATTCACAATGGCAAGAATAGAGCATTTTTACTTTGATGGCAAAGAACTTGTACAAGCCATGTATAATGAGCTTTGTCAGTGGATTGAAAAGAACCAAGTAAAGCATATCTCAGTTCGTTTAGATTTGCGTAATCGCACAGGCATTAACTTTTTAATGTCTCAGGGTTTTGAATTTATTACTGGCAAGCTGATGCTAAGATGTGATATTAGTAACCCTTGGAATCCTTTGGCAAATAGTCAATATACGTTGCTAAAGGGTGTGAAGGATGTTAACATGAAGGAGTTGCTTTCGATAACAACTGACAATTTTAATGAGAATCGGTTTGTGCTAGATCAACATCTGGACCATAATAAGTCGGTCGGGTTATATGAGAACTGGGTTCAGAAGGAGGTATTAAAAAATGCAAATAGTATTACCTTAATTCGTAGCGATAATAGCACTTTGGGTTTCTCTTTAATAGATAGGTTAAATGACATCCCTTCATATGTGTCAGGATTTGTAAATTTGATTGCCGTCAGTAAAAAACATCACGGATTGGGAATAGGAAGTATTTTGTTAAAAGCTTCCCTTAATCAGTTTAAACAGTACGGTGTCGATATTGTTTATGCAAACATTGTAAGCAGTAATTTTGCAAGTCTTTCACTGTTTCAATCTTGTGGATTTAAGGTTTATGCTAACCTGCTTGAGCTAAGGAAATTTAACGTATGACCATGGATAAATTATTTAAAGGAAAAAAAATAATGATTGTGGTAGCTCATCCTGACGATGAACTTTTAGGCTTAGGTGCTACCATGAATAGGTTAATACACGAGCTTGGTGTTAAAACTCATGTCATTATTTTGGGTGAGGGTATAACCTCACGCAGTGATGTACGTGATACTGACAAATGGAAACATGAACTTGAAATACATCATAAAAACATTTATGCAGCACAACGATCTATAGGGTATCATTCTGTTTCGATTCATGAGTTTCCTGATAACCGTTTTGACACTGTGGCATTAATAGATATCGTCAAGATTATAGAAAAAGAAAAGAAGGATTTTCTTCCGGATGTAATCTTTACGCATCATGGTGGTGATGTAAATATTGATCATCAACGCACCTTTGAAGCTGTTATTACCGCCTGCAGGCCCATGGAATCGGAAGGTGTAAAGACCATTATAACTTTTGAAACACCATCCGGCACTGAATGGAGAGCATCTTCAGATCCAAGGCACTTCATTCCGAATTTATTTTTTGGTGTTTCAGAACACAATTTGAAAACCAAGATTGATGGAATGGAAAGTTATGAATTTGAGAGAAGGGCTTATCCGCACCCAAGGTCTCCTGAAGCTTTAACGATTCAGGCGCAGCGCTGGGGTGTTGTGGTAGGGCAAAAGTATGCCGAGGCGTTTTACATAGTGAGAAGCGTGATTGATTAATTAATTAATACTGTTTTAATCTGCGCATATAGTAGAATTTGAACTGAAATAAATTCGATTAACATTAGAACGTGAATAAATTAAAGCAATTCGTTAAAAAATATTTTGAGCACTTTGCTTATTTCTATTCTTATCTGAAGCATAGAATTTTCGTTGCTGTTGGACTGGCTTTGCTTGTTGGTGTACTTGATGGTTTTGGGCTTGCTATGTTTTTGCCCTTGCTGCAAATGGTACAGGATACAAATGCGGCAGTGGAGTCAAATGAAATGGGTAACCTATCTTTTCTGGTTGATGGATTGAAGGTGATCGGGCTTCAACTCAATTTACAAACTATACTTCTTGTCATTCTTACATTCTTTACCTTAAAAGGATTAGTCAAGTTTGCTGAAGGTTACTATAAGGTACTTTTACAACAGCACTTTATACGGCAAATACGCTTTTCAAATATCAATTTGCTCTCAGGTTTTCAATACAAATCATTTGTTACAAGTGATTCCGGAAGAATACAAAACACGTTCAGCGGTGAGGTAGAGAAAGTATTGAATGGTTATCGTTTTTATTTTCTTTCTTTTCAGCAAGGAGTACTGGTATGTGTTTACATATCATTTGCCCTTATGTCGAACACACAATTCGCGGTTCTGGTATTTATTGGCGGGCTCCTTACTAACATGATCTTCAGCAGAACCAATAAAAAAACGAAAGAGCTTTCTAAAGTGCTCACGAAAGAGACTCATATTTTTCAGGGACTGCTCATTCAGAAAGTAGCGAATTTTAAATATTTGAAAGCGTCGGCATTGATTTATACTTTTGCAGATAAGCTGAAACGTTCAATACGGAACATGGAAGCTCAGCAAAGAAGGCTTGGAATTTTAGGTACCTCACTGAATGCCATGCGTGAACCACTGGTAATGCTTGTTATAGTAGGTGCATTACTCATTCAAATAAAATTCTTTTCCCAAAATTTGGGTCTGCTTATTCTTAGCTTAATGTTTTTCCATAGATCACTTACGTATTTGATGGCACTGCAAAATGCATGGAATACCTTCTTAGCAGTTTCAGGTTCGCTAGAGAATATGACTGAATTTACAAAAGAGCTTTCTGTTAGCCAGGAAAAGCCAGGCCATGAAATCATAGCGCATCTTCATGATTCAATTCAATTAAAAGGATTGAATTTTTCTTATGGTGAAGACAAAATTCTGTTGGATATATCGCTGACCATCAGAAAAAATGAAACGTTAGCATTGGTAGGAGAGAGTGGGTCTGGTAAAACCACATTGATGAATGTACTGTGTGGATTGCTGCCGGCAGAGAGGGGAATGTTTTTTATAGATGGAAAAGATATTTCCACCATTGATCTCAAGTCTCTCCAAAGTAAAATAGGATATATAACACAGGAGCCGGTTATTTTTACAGACACAATTTTTAACAACGTTACTTTCTGGGATGAACCCACTCAGGAGAACAAAAGTCGTTTCGAAAATGCACTAAAGATGGCCTTCATCTACGATTTTGTAATGGGCTTACGCGATAAGGAAAATGCCATGCTGGGTAACAATGGTATCATGGTAAGCGGTGGTCAAAAGCAACGTATCTCTATAGCACGTGAGTTGTATAAAGAAGTTGATTTTCTTTTTATGGATGAGGCAACATCTGCCCTCGACTCTGAGACAGAAAGTGTAATCCAGGAAAATGTTGAAAGGCTTAAAGGAAAATATACCATACTTATTATAGCGCATCGCCTGTCTACTATTAAGAACGCTGACAGAATTGTTTTGCTGAAGGGTGGCAAGATTGATAAAGAGGGAACATTTGATTCATTGAAAAATTCTTCGCCAACTTTTAAACGAATGGTTGAGCTTCAGGAGTTTTAACAAGGTAACACACACGATATGGCAGAATTTGAGCATGATCCCGAACGGACATTAAATAAGATAGTTGAGATTGAAAAGAAATTTCCTGTACAACAGTGGAGAATCAATGGTGTTGAATTTTGGCCTTTTATTAGAACGTCACTTGCCTATACACAACGAAAGATCATTAAGCCTAAAAAGGCTAAAAGCCGTGTGAGTATCTATAAAGATTTACTGAAAAGATACGGAAAACTTATCGCCCGTGTACCGTTTCATGTTTGGCAACTAAAGCGCAAACTGAAAGATGCTAAGCGGATATTTATCGGTGCAGCTACTCATCGGGTGCTTGTTAACGGAATAAAAGTTAACCGCTATTTTGATGTAGCAATTTCTGACTTCAATAAGAACAATGATACGTCACTCATACTGGATCGTGGAACCTCATTAAACAAATCTCTATATCCCAATAATGAATACTGGTTCAGTCTTCCTTCTGTTTACATTTATTATGAATTTCTAAGAAGGTTAAAGATTGAAAAAGCTAATCCTTATAGATTTGAACTCCAAGGCTACGAAGAGTTCTATAATTATCTGCTGGAGAATTTTGAGAACCCAGGGTATCTAAAGGCCAATTTTAATATGAAGTCCATTCAAAGATCCATGCGGGTTTTTCATGACAGGAAGGAATATTTAAAACGTCTGTTTAAAGAATCTCAGGTTAAGAGTGCTTACTTTCTTTGTTATTATTCATCCCTCTATTATCCACTAATGGCCGCGTTCAATGAACTTCGCATTCGCACATCAGATGTGCAGCATGGTGGTATGGGTAAAGGCCATTGGTCGTACGATAGTTGGGTTAACGCGCCAGCGGGTGGCTACAAATTATTGCCGCGGTTTTTCTGGACATGGGATAGTCATAGTGCTGATTTGGTTAACTCATGGGCAGTTAATACCAGGTTTCATAAAGCAATCCCGATGGGCACACCCTGGCGAAATGACTATGCAGATCAGGTTGGAAGATTGGTAGCGAGGAATGGTTACATTCTCGTAATTATGACTGATGTAATGGTTGAAGATTACATACTCAAAACAGTTCAACATTTGGGAGCGGGTAAGCGTTGGGTGTTCCGAATGCATCCAAGAATGGTGAGGCAAAGAAATATCTTGGATCAACAATTGGTCGATTATGGTATTGCTAAGCTTGCCACGGTGGAAGATTCAACACAGGTATTATTGAATGACTCAATTTTAGCCTGCTCTATATTTATTTCAAATTCTTCAGGCTCTGTGATCGAAGCTATACAGGCGGGCGTTACACCCATCATGCTTCCTTCGCCTGGTATCAAGTATTATGAACAATATATTCAATCGGGCCAGGTTAAATTGTTGCCTGAGAAAAAAGAAGAAACGCTGGTTGCATTCATTAACGAAGCTTCGTCTGCAGACAAAGTACAATCTGGTAAAATAGAACAAGGGGTTTATGATAATAGGTTTGTAGATTATGAGGCCATAACTGCGCAAGCTTAAATTTATATTCAATGAATTTATCCATGATCATAAAAAAACTTTACAACTTTCTGTTAAACCAGAACGTAGTTCAGATTAAGGGCGGTTCAGTGGGACGCGATGTGCACATAAAAGGTGTGAACATCCGCGGTGCTGTAAGCATCGGTGATCATTGCATTATCAAATTCGTTGAAATTATTGGCAAGGTTAAAATTGGAAATTATACAACCATTAATGGCCCTAATGTTCAAATCCTTTCCAAAGTAAACGCTGTACAAATTGGAAGTTTTTGCTCCATTGCCAAAGATGTAACCATTCAGGAATACAATCACAAGGTTGACAGGCTTTCTACCTATAATTTTGAAAAGCATATTTTCGGTGGTAAAAGCATAAATGATGTCGCAAGCAAAGGCGCCATTACAATTGGAAGTGATGTATGGATCGGAACCAAAAGCGTTATACTTTCTGGTGTTACCATTGGCCATGGTGCTATCGTTGCAGCGGGAAGCATTGTTACCAAAGATGTTCCGCCTTATGCGATTGTTGGTGGGAATCCAGCACGGGTTATTAAGTATAGATTTACTCCGGATGTCGTTGAACAGCTCTTGAAGTTGCAATGGTGGGAGTGGCAGATTGATAAAATTTTACAGAATAAGGGACTATTCTTAGAAGATGTTAATTTTAAGAATATACATCTTCAATAATTTATTTTTGCATTGTAGTAGTTATGCATTGATATAGTTACGCTGTTTTCATTGGCCTTCCCATCCGCATAAAATACTTTTCAAAGTACTCATACACCAGATAGCTTGTCACTAGTGTTATGATAATGGACGCGGGTATTTTAATTCCATCGGAAACAAGAAAATTACGCTTCCCTGCCAGCGTCACCACTTTTCCAACAACAGAATAAGCAAGTGGATGCAATAGGTAAACCGAATAGCTCGCTTCGCCCAAAAGTTTTAATGGCTTGTTTATAATCGCTGGTAGGTCAACCCTTACTTTGTAAAAGCTCATACAAATCATAAAGCAACAGAGTGTGAAGATCAGTCTGTTTACTCCTGTTACAAGGTGAATGGTATCGCCTTCTGCAGGGTAGAAAATGAATAGTACTAAACCTGAGATCAGGATGATGAGATTAATAACGATGTGGATGCGTTTATCTTTAAAGATCAAACCAATAATAAAACCACCAAGAAAAAGCAAAACCTGATTTAGCGGATTAACATAATTCCGCCACTGGACTTTATCTCCCAGTGATTTTTCCGGATCTAAAATATGGAAAGCAAAATAGATGTAGACAAGCAAAATAATTAAAGACAGGATTGTAAGTGCAATCTTATTTTTCCTGGAAAGAAAAATAAAAGCAGGAAAGAAGATATAGAAAACCAGTTCATTACCAATCGACCATGCGCCTGTAGCGATGTAAGCATTCCAATTAACAAAGCCGAATAAGCCAGTCAGATTGATAAATAGTTTTTCAGCACTTGGTATTCTTCTGGAAAGAAGAATGGCGGTAATAGTAGCTAACCATAGCAGGGGGAAAATTCTAAAAAATCTCTTCTTAGCAAATACGATAAGATCATTCTTTGATGGCAGCATTTTATGATGATACACATAGAAAAGTGTGAGGCCGCTAAGCACGTAGAAAATAGAAACCCCGTAAACGCCAACTCTGCCCATAAAGGTTTCAGCAGGGAACTTGCCGAGCGTCCAGCTGAAATAATGATATATCATAATACCAAAAGCTGCAAGACCACGCAAATAATCCAGGTTGTGTAGTCTGTTGGTGGTATCTAATGATGTGGACGGCAAAGGTTCAGTTTTCCGGGTAAAGGGAATTTTCATGCGGCCGAAGGTAATTGTATTTATTTGATGGATAAAGGCTTTTAATCAAAAGCAGAATCTGTTTTATATGGCTTTATTTAATTAATACCTAAGCATTTATCTTGCAAAAGGTCTTAGATAATGGGTAAATTCGCCCTTCTTGAAAACCATGCAAATACTCGACTGTACACTCCGCGATGGAGGCTATTATACCAATTGGGATTTCAACAAAAATCTCGTTCAAACTTATTTTAAGTCTTTCAACGAGCTCCCTGTTGATTACTTGGAGATTGGTTACAGAAGTAATCCGATGAAACAATATCTCGGAGAGTATTTCTATTGTCCGACCTATGTTCTGGAAGAGACTAAAGCATTGTCCAATAAGAAATTGGTCATCATTCTGGATGAGAAAGATGTGCGCGTAGAGAATGTTAAAAATCTGCTTGAGCCGTGCAGGGGAATAATCACGATGGTCAGAATAGCGCTTGATCCG
Source organism: uncultured Cyclobacteriaceae bacterium (assembly GCA_964235605.1). Classification (GTDB taxonomy): domain Bacteria; phylum Bacteroidota; class Bacteroidia; order Cytophagales; family Cyclobacteriaceae; genus DATCRE01. The sequence goes on from CAXSCR010000004.1 coordinate 116,071, forward strand.
CAGCAGCTTACCAGGGGTTTGAAATTGGCCGAAGCCATCAAATCTTTGGGCTTTGAAGTTGGTTTCAACATCATGTATATGTCAAAATGGAAACAGGATAAGACATTTCTAAGCGAAATCAAGCAGGTCAATTCCATTGTAGATTATTTCTACATGGTTGATTCTTATGGCGGTGTTTATCCGGAAGATGTGAAAGAGATCATCGGCATTGTAAAACAAAGTGTTACCTGCAAGATTGGTTTTCATGGACATAACAACCTTGAACTAGGACTTATCAATTCACTAACAGCACATGAACATGGTGCTTCCATCATTGATGCAACAGTTACTGGTATGGGGCGTGGTGCTGGAAATTTAAAAACAGAATTATTACTTACTGCACTTAATGCCAAACAAGGTTTGAAAGTTGATTTCAATGCGTTGGGTAATGCGGTAGATGCTTTTCAAAAATTACAGACTCACCATGGCTGGGGAACAAATCTACCATACATGGTATCAGGTGCTAATTCCTTGCCGCAGAAAGATGTTATGGAATGGGTAACAAGAAGATTTTATTCATTCAATAGCATTATCCGCGCTTTGCATAATCAGAAAGAAAAAGTTCAGGATAATGAGAAACTTAATGTCTTTACGCCTGATAAAAAATATTCAAAGGCAGTCATAATAGGTGGAGGGCCTAACGCACATCTTCATAGGCAAGCTATTCGCGAATATATTAAGCGAGCAGGTAACGATACTTGCATGATACATGCCAGCTCAAAAAATGCAGCGCACTACGAAGACATTAACGTTGACCAATATTTTTGTCTTGTCGGAACAGAAGGGCACAGGCTTGAAACTGTGTTTAAAAATTTAAATCATTTTAAAGGCCATTGTGTACTTCCTCCGTTTCCGCGGAAAATGGGAACTTATATACCACCCGCCATTTTGGATAAAAGTTTTGAGTTGGGGCGAATTGAATTTACGGATAGCTTAAAAGATTCTCATACTGCCCTGGCATTGCAAACTGCATTGGATTTGGGTGCGAAAGATATTATGCTGGTGGGCTATGACGGTTACCAGGAGCAGACCATTACACAGTTAGAAAAGGATTTGTCTGACGAAAATGAATTTTTGTTCAGTGCCTTTAAATCATATGTGAAGGATTGTTTACGGTCTCTAACACCAACAAACTACAAGAGCTTACCAGTAACATCTGTTTATTCTTATCTCGTATAATCACATCTGTAGATGAAAAAAGATATTTGTTTCTTTCTTCCAACGCGTAAAGGAAGTCAACGTGTAAAGTCAAAGAATACGCGGACGTTTGCTGGTATTTCAGGTGGCATTTTGGAGGTAAAACTCAGGCAGCTGCTATCTTGCAAATCGTTAAGCAGCATCGTGCTTTCTACCAATGACGAATTGTCAATGGAAATTGCTGCACGGATAGATCCTAGTCATACACGCATTAAAGTAATTGAGCGGCCTAATCACCTTTGTCTTGATACAACCATTCTTACCGAACTTATTGCTTATGTTCCTAAAATTATAAATGAAGAACATATTATTTGGGGTCATACCACCACGCCGTTTATTACGGGTGAAGATTATGATACGGGAATTGAAAAATATTTCCAGGAGCTTGAAATGGGTTATGACTCATTGATTAGTGTAATGCCTTTGCAAAACTTTTTGTTGGATAAAAATGCAAACGTATTCAATTATGATGCGGGTGAAAACCGGTGGCCGAGGACACAAGATTTGCCCATACTATACGAGGTAAATCACGCTATGTTTATAACGTCCAGGTCAATTTATTTAAAAGACAAAAACAGGGTAGGGGCCAAACCATTCCTGTATGAACAAGATAAAATAAAGTCTTTTGATATTGATTGGGAGGATGATTTTTTAATAGCTGAAGCGATCTATGATAAACTTTTCAAAGTATAAAGTTATTCTTTGGGATTTTGATGGTGTCTTAATGGATTCCATGCCCGTGCGGGATAAAGGATTTGAGTTGGTATTAAAACAATACCCTTCTGATCAGGTAGCTCAGTTAATGATTTACCATAGGAAGAATGGTGGCTTATCCAGATATGTAAAATTTAGACATTTCTTCGAAGTGATTAGGAAGGAAACCATAACAGAAGAATTAGTTAATAATCTTGCTGCAGAATTTTCTGTGGTTATGCGAAAGGAGTTAACAAACCACGCATTGCTTATTGAAGATTCAATGTCTTTTGTAATGAGACACGATTTAAAACATTCTATGCACATTGTTTCAGGTTCAGATGGTCAGGAGCTTAATTACCTGTGCAAAGAGTTAAACATTGCCCATTACTTCCAATCCATTCAAGGATCACCTACACCTAAAAAGGAACTGGTGAAAAATATTCTCATCAATAACAACCCCAAGGATTGTGTTCTTATTGGTGACTCGGTTAATGATTATGATGCCGCGGTTGCCAATGACATAGCATTCTATGGATATAATAACATTGCATTAAAAAGTATCTCGCACAACTACATCACTTCCTTTAATAAACTATAGATGCAAAAGCGGGCTGTGTTAGTTCTATTAAATAATTCTCTTGGTGAAATTCATTTTGTATTGCCGTATTTACGCAAATTAAAGTCTGTCGTCAATTCAGATATTTATTTCTATTTCATTAACGCAAAAATCTATAATAAGGCAGTAGATGATCCTTTTTATTATGATCAGATTGTTGAGCACGGTACAACTTTAAAGCCCAATGATATTTTTGGTTTTCTATTGCAACATAGAAAGCGTGTCAGTATCATCTTGAAGGACACGACACCGCTAACACCAAAAAATATAGTCATAAGAATTAAGAAACTATGCCCTTCTGCTACATTAGCTTTATTCCCGCATGCGTATGCCATGCTGGGATATCAAGAAGAAAGTATTAAGAAGGGAGTAACATCAGCAATAGAAGACCGGTATGTTGATAACGTTTTATACGTGCATTCATTTGATCGGGCAACGCTTACTCAAAGGTATGCAGCAAATAAATTACTTTTTGCCGGGGCATTGGGTTACTCCCGTTGGTGGTCAGATGAAGTAGCATTTTATGTCAAGGACAATCAGGCAAAACTGAATGTTAAGATTCAGGAAAATCGCCTTGTCGTTTTATTTACCCTTCGCGATGTACATAAGTTATATTTGAATGAAGAGAACTTTAACTACTTATTTCAGTCAGCTCTTGAAGTTCTGTTTAAGCACACCGAATACTTTGTCATAATAAAACCACATCCACGTCAGGATATAAAAAAACTGAATCAATTTCTTTCAGGTTTTGATAAGGCACGGTACACGATCAACTACAATAATACCTTTGTACTATCACACCTGTCTGATTTAAACTTATCCTTTTGGTCTTCTGCAGTAACTGATTCACTGGCGATGGGCATTCCTTCTATCGAGTTTCATCGTTTTCATACCCCTTTTAGCCAAACCGTAGAAAGAGATGGTGCTCTAGTATCATTCTATAGCCTGTTGGAATTGACTAAAAATGTAAATTCACGCGAAGCGCTTCAGGAAGTTTTACCTGTAACAAGGGGAGGAATTGACAATTTATATAACCAGCAGCATCCGATATTAAGCAAAATCTTTTCGGAGACAGAACATGGATTTGATAACTTTGCGGCATTGGTACAAAAGGGACAAATGAGTCACAATCTCTCTGTCATTGAAACAGGTAGAAACTTAGTTTATTTTTTCCTTAAATATATTTTTAGAAAGTTTAAGCCAGTTTGAAAGGATGAGTCTGAACAAAAAAGTATTGGTTACAGGTGCTGATGGGTTCATTGGTAGTCATTTAACAGAGCGGTTGGTGGATGACGGATATCAGGTCAAAGCATTTGTATACTATAATTCATTTAATTCCTGGGGTTGGCTGGATACACTGCCAAAGGAAAAGTTAAGTCAGATTGAGATCTTTGCTGGTGACATCAGAGATCCCAACGGCGTACGTACCGCAATGAAAGACATAGATATTGTTTTTCATTTGGCTGCGTTAATTGCCATACCATTCAGTTATCACTCTCCTGATAGCTACATTGATACCAATGTAAAGGGCACCCTTAATGTAGTTCAAGCTGCAAGAGACCTCAACGTTAAAAGAGTTTTGGTAACTTCTACTTCTGAAGTGTACGGAACAGCGATGTATGTTCCCATTGATGAAAAGCATCCACGACAACCGCAGTCACCTTATTCGGCATCAAAAATAGGTGCTGATTGTATTGCCGAATCATTTTACAGAAGTTTCGAATTACCCGTAACAATAGTGAGGCCGTTCAATACTTTTGGGCCGAGACAATCGGCACGTGCGGTTATCCCAACTATAATTAGTCAGCTACTGAATGGAGCAAAGGAGATTAAGCTGGGTGACTTAACTCCAACCAGAGACCTGTTGTATGTAAAAGATACAGTGGAAGGATTTTTAGCAATTGCAAAGGCTGATAAACTGATAGGTGAGGATGTAAATATTGCAACATCATCAGAGATATCAGTAAAAGATCTTGCCGAAACCCTGATTAGGAATATCAATCCAGAAGCAAAAATTATAAGCGATGATATTCGCTTAAGGCCTGAGAAAAGTGAAGTATTCCGCTTGTTTGGTTCAAATGAAAAATTAAAAGAATTAACATCATGGAGTCCAAAATATACCCTTTATAAAGGGCTACAGGAAACCATTGCTTGGTTTAAAAACCCAGAGAACCTTAAATCATATAAGTCCGATATTTATAATTTGTAAGAAGATAGTTTATGTATGGATCGCGCTCAATGTATCATTTAACAATTATTTGATATGCCGGTAATTATTATTGCAGAAGCAGGTATTAATCATAATGGTGATATTATAAAAGCCGAGCGTCTGATTGATGCCGCCGCCGCCGCCGGTGCAGACTATGTAAAGTTTCAAACTTTCAAAGCTGATAAACTTGTAAGTAAGTCCGCACCAAAAGCAAGTTATCAGCAAATGAACATGAATGATGGTGATTCTACCCAACATGCCATGTTAAAAAAATTAGAGCTCAGTGAAGAAGATCACTACAGGCTCAGTAAATATGCTACAGTGAAAAAGATAAAATTTCTTTCTACTGCTTTTGACTTGGATAGTATTGACTTTCTTGAAACGCTAGGAATTGATACCTTCAAAATACCATCCGGAGAAATAACAAATTATCCTTACCTGGTTCGCATAGCGAAAACGGAAAAACCGGTTATTCTTTCTACCGGTATGGCGTACATGAAGGAAATTCAGGACGCTGTCACCGTACTCTCCAATCATGGTGTGCAGAAAGAGAAGATCATCATTTTGCACTGTAACACGGAGTACCCAACGCCTTTTGAAGATGTGAATTTAAAGGCCATGTTAACCATCGGTAGTGAATTTGGCGTGTCATATGGTTATTCAGACCATACAACAGGTATTGAAGTGCCTATCGCTGCCGTAGCCCTTGGAGCGGTTGTTATTGAAAAACATTTTACCCTCGACCGTACATTACCAGGGCCAGATCATAAGGCGTCATTGGAACCGCATGAATTAAAGGCTATGGTCGCTGGTATCCGAAATATTGAAAAAGCAATTCAGGGAAATGGTGTTAAAGAGCCCAGCGCCTCTGAGGCAAAAAATATTATAATTGCCCGAAAGAGCATTCATATTAATTCTGACCTTGATAAAGGCGAGACCTTAACAGCAAATCATCTGATCATGCAACGGCCTGGCGATGGCATATCTCCAATGGAAATGGATAAGATCATCGGTAAGAAAATACTAACAGATTTAAAGCTGGGGCATAAATTATTTTGGACTGATTTGCAATCATGAGAATCGGCGTACTTACAAGTTCAAGAGCTGATTACGGCATTTACAGACCTTTACTTAAGGCCTTGAAGGATGATCCATTCTTTGATTGTAACATTATAGCCTTTGGTACACATCTATCTTCAAATTTTGGTAAAACGATAGACCGTATAATAGAAGATGGATTTGAAGTAAAGTATACCATTAGTTCTATGCTTCTGGGCGATGACGCTAATACTATTGCCAGTGCTACTGCTTTGACTGCGTTGAAGTTTGCTGATTTTTGGAAAGAACATGGCGCCGATTTTGACCTTGTCTTTTGCCTCGGCGATCGTTATGAAATGTTTGCTGCTGTAAGTGCGGGTATTCCATTCGGAATAAGGTTTGCCCATCTGCACGGTGGTGAAACAACGTTAGGTGCTATTGATAATGTTTATCGTCATAGCATTACCCATGCTTCATTATTACATTTTACTTCTGCTGATGTTCATGCTAATCGCGTAAAATCTTTATTGGGTCATGACGAAGGTGTATATGTATGCGGCTCGTTGAGTATTGATAACCTTCATGAAATTAAAATGCTTTCAGTAGAATCCTTTCTTCAGAAATGGTCTATTGATTTATCCAAACCGAATGTTCTTATTACCATACATCCAGAGACAGTACACGCAGAAAGAAACCAGGTATATGTTAGGGAGGTTGAAGTAGTATTGCAAAATTTAATTGACCGATACCAACTAATTTTTACCATGCCTAACGCAGATACTGCCGGAAGTATTTGGCGAAATCTTTTTCTAAATATTGCTGATCAAAATAATGGCCGTGCTTTTGCCATAGAGAATTTTGGAACGCAAAGCTATTTTACGTGTATTGCCAAGAGTGCTTTTTTACTGGGCAATACATCAAGCGGAATAATTGAAGCAGCTTCTTTCGGGAAGTATGCAATTAATGTTGGAGATAGGCAGAAAGGTAGAACTTCCAGCGACAATGTGATAAATGTTCCTTTCTCCTCAAAAGATATTTTAAGAGCTGTACAAAGAGTTGAACAGTCTGGTGCATATAAAGGTGAGAATAGGTACTACAAAGGTGGTGCCTTACCCATTATAATAAATGCCTTAAAAGAATATAACTTTAAATAGAGCATGCTTTTTAATTCTATCGGGTTTGCGTTATTCTTGCCAATAGTTTTTTTTCTGTATTGGTTTGTCGCTAATAAAAGTTTACGGTTTCAGAATATACTGCTTTTGGTGTCAAGCTATTTCTTTTATGCTTGCTGGGATTATCGATTTCTTTTTTTGTTAATATTTTCTACCCTTCTTGATTATTACACCGGTCTAAGGATATTTGGAGCGCAAAGAACAAGCGAGAAGAAATTTTGGTTTTGGTTGAGTGTTGGTATCAATCTTGGCTTCTTGGGTATTTTTAAGTATTACAATTTTTTTGCAGAATCTTTTGGTGAAGGTCTTTCACTTCTTGGTTTGCAAGCAAATTTTTGGACCTTAAACGTAATTTTACCTGTAGGCATATCATTTTATACATTTCATGGCCTATCATACGTAATTGATATTTATAAAAATAGAATTACGCCGGAGAGACAATTTATTGACTATGCATTATTTGTCAGTTTTTTTCCCTTGCTGGTCGCCGGGCCTATCGAACGTGCAACACATCTTTTACCACAGATAAAACAACACCGCTGCATTGATTATAATAAAATGGTTGATGGCTTAAGACAAATCTTATGTGGTCTATTTAAGAAAGTGGTAATTGCCGACAATTGTGCTGTGTATGCAGATTTGATTTTTAATAATTCATCAGAATATTCGGGAAGCACCCTAATCCTTGGCGCATTGTTCTTTACATTTCAAATCTATTGTGATTTTTCAGGCTATTCTGATATAGCGCTGGGAACAGCGCGCCTTTTTGGAATTGAATTATTAAGGAATTTTGCTTTTCCATATTTCTCACGAGATATAGCTGAATTTTGGAGGCGTTGGCACATTTCATTATCCACATGGTTTAGAGATTACTTATATATACCACTGGGCGGAAGTAAAGGTGGAACATGGATGAAAGTCAGAAATACTTTTATTATTTTTTTGGTTAGCGGATTCTGGCACGGAGCAAATTGGACATTTATTGCCTGGGGGTTTTTGAATGCCCTTTTTATTATGCCATCCATTTTAATTGGTACTAATCGAAATAATCTTGATACAGTTGCGCAGGGAAAGTGGATCCCTTCAATTAAGGAGTTTATCTCTATGATAGTTACTTTCAGCTTAACGGTTATAGCATGGGTCTTTTTCAGGTCAGAAACTATTAGCCACGCGTTATCTTATATTGGAGAAATCTTTTCGACTTCAACTTTATCAATCCCTAAATTCCCGGATATGAAAATGGCTGTGATAACTTTGATTTTGGCGAGCTTGTTCATGTGTGTTGAATGGATAGGAAGACATCAGCAATACGCTATTGCAAATCTTGGGTTAAAATGGCCCAGGGCACTGAGGTGGACTTTTTATTATTGCATCATCTATACGATATTCTTTTTTTCTGGAACGGAACAACAGTTTATATATTTTCAATTCTGAAATGGGTGAGATGAAGTTATTTACAAAGCGATTTGTAATATTTGGTTTGTTTTTTCTCTTGTTTCCGGTGTGTCTTATTATCATACCAAGAGAATTTTATCAAGGTGGTAATTACATCACCTGGATGAAAATTTTTAAGGAGAATCAAGAAATTGATGCCGTGAAGAAGGGGGCCATAAATGTTCTAATAGGCGATTCAAAAAGTCAATTTGGTCTTAATGCTAAGGTATTAAATTCGGTTAACTATTCTTTATCAGGAACAACACCTGTAGAGGGTTTCTTTTTATTGCAAAATCTTTTAAAGCGAAATGCAGAAATCGATACTATTTATGTTTCATACGGCGCTCATCATTTGTATCACCAGGATACATTTTATCCCTATGCGGTTTATTACGAAATGATAAGTAAGCGAGATCTGAACCAAATCATAAATTTGTCTAGGGAGATAAAGGATTCAAATTATGCAGAAATTACAAGGCTTCAGAGATTCAAATCTGTATACGGAAATATAGGAAATCTATCCATCGCTATATATAGCCAGCGCTTTTTTGACTTTTTGAAATTTGGGCTGCAGAATGCGTTAAATTATGAAGCCAATAAGGCGGTATGTTTATCACAATTTGAAAATGGTTATTGCCTGATTGATAAATCCAAAAAGCAGATTAGTGATACAGTTCTTATGGAGACACCAGAATTTGTCTATAGAAGCAAAGATCTTGATGCATCAGCGATTAATATGATGTATCTTGATTCGTTGCTTAATCTAGGCAAACAACATCACATTAGTTTGTACTATGTAATTATGCCAGTACCGGTTAATTCTAAGCGGCCGGATGCGTTGTACTTTAGTCATTATCAGGATCTGATTAAATTAAAGTTTAAAGAGAATGTAGTAATAGATACCTTGCTATATGCTAATAAATATTTTATGGATGCTTCGCATCTGAATAAATCAGGAGTTGATCATTTTTCTGAACGGATTTCCAGACGAATGAAAGAAAGATCTTAAATAAGTAAATATAATGTATAATTATCAACAACATTTAATCCACCAGGATGCGTCGCTTAAGGAAGCATTGCAGAAACTAAACGACCTTGCAGCTGATGCTATACTTTTTGTTGTTGATGAGGAAATGAGACTTAAGGGATCACTCACTGACGGTGATGTACGAAGAGGGCTATTGCGTGGTTTGAATTTTGAAACTCCCGTAAACGATTTTATTCAGCCAAATCCTAAATATCTTCAACGTGATAACTATTCAATTGATAAGGTGATTGAATATCGTGGTAAGAATTTTAAAATTCTTCCGGTATTAGATGAAAATTTGAGAGTTATTACAGTTGTTAATTTCAGAATTTCAAAATCTTACTTACCCGTTGATGCGGTAATCATGGCTGGAGGAAGAGGAGAAAGGCTCAAGCCCATGACTGAAACTACACCAAAGCCGATGCTTCCTTTGGGTGATAAACCCATCATCCAATATAACCTTGATCGATTGATTAGTTTTGGCGTTGATGATATTTGGATTTCTGTTCGGTATTTGGGAGAACAGATAGAAAAATACCTGGAAGATGGAAGTAAATTTGGAGCGCGCATTCAATACGTTCATGAAGATATTCCATTGGGTACAATAGGCGCTGTTCGTGAGATCGAGAGTTTTAATCACCCCTATGTGCTGGTATCTAATTCAGATCTCTTAACGAACCTGGACTATGAAGATTTTTTTATCGACTTTATTAAAAAAGATGCAGCCCTGTCTGTAGTTACGATACCCTACACGGTGAATATTCCATACGCGGTGCTAGAGACATCGAATGGACATGTTGTTAGTTTCAAAGAGAAACCGAATTATACATATTACTCAAATGGTGGCATCTATTTGATCAGAAGGGAAATCTTATCCAGGATACCCAAAGGTTCTTTTTTCAATGCAACGGATTTGATGGAGCAGTTAATTTTAGCAAAGGAAAAAGTGATTTCGTATCCCATGTATGGCTATTGGCTTGATGTTGGAAAACCTGAAGACTATAAAAGGGCCATGGAAGATATCGAACACATAAAGTTTTAATATTGAGATCAGATGAATGAGCATACACTAATAACACTTTGCGCACGTGGCGGATCGAAAGGAATTCCCGGTAAAAATATTAAATCTATTAACGGTAAGCCATTAATAGCCTATTCGATAGAACAAGCACTCCAGTTAAGTAAATTGCTTAATGGTACCGTAGAGCTATCAACCGACAGCGAGGAGATCAGAGCAGTTGCCAGACAGTATGGTTTACCTTCCAATTATATACGTCCCAAACATTTGGCTACCGATACAATGGGTAAGATTGATGTATTGGACGCCATATTAAATTATGCTGAATCAACACATCAGAAAAAATTTAATTTTTTAATTGATCTTGATATTACATCACCGTTGCGCTCGCTTGAAGATGTTACTGCTGGAATGGAAATTTTGAATAATAATCCAGAAGCCATTAATCTTTTTTCAGTTTCCAAAGCGCATCGTAATCCTTACTTCAATATGGTTGAAAAAGGTGATAACGGATTTTTTCACCTGATAAAAAAGGGCGCTTTTAAAACAAGACAGGAAAGTCCTGAGGTATACGATTTAAATGGCTCCTTTTACATTTATAGAAATGCTTTTTTTGAACAAAGCTATAGAGGCGCTATCACAGATAGATCGCTGGCCTATAAAATGGAGCATATCTGTTTTGATCTGGATGAGCCTATCGATTTCGAGTTTATGACTTACCTTCTTCAAAATAGAAAGCTGGACTTTGACTTTAATTATTAAGATGAACGTATTATTAAATGGTTTGGGGTCAATAGCAAAAAAGCATATTCATGCTTTGCAACAGCTTATTCCCGATATTCAATTACAGGCGCTTCGGTCAGACCCAGGCAATGTTGGCGTTCCAATACATGGTGTGCAGAATATTTTTAGTATTAGAGATGTGACCAAACCTGATTTTATAATTATTAGTAACCCCACTGCCTTTCATCGTGAGACTATTGAAAACGTATTAAGTTTAAACTGTCCGTTATTTATTGAGAAACCTATTTTTCACAAGGCAGGGCTTGAAGAAGAGACACTTGTTCGAAAACTGACTGCTTCGAACATTCCAACGTATGTTGCATGCAATTTGAGGTTTCATCCAGCTATAAAGTTTTTGAAAACCTTTTTGGAAACGCAGGCTATTAAAGTCGATGAGGTAAGTGTGTATTGTGGTTCTTATTTGCCTTCATGGCGCCCGGGAACCGATTTCAAAGTAAGCTATAGTACAGATGCTGAAAAGGGAGGTGGTGTACATTTGGATTTGATTCATGAGCTTGATTACCTGTATTTTTTATTTGGTCAACCAGACGTTGTTAAATCACTGAAAAAAAACAAATCATCCTTGAATATTAATAGTATTGATTCAGCCCGTTATCTGTTGGGCTATAATGATTTTTCTGTCCCTTTGTCATTGAATTACTTCCGTAAAGAGACCAGACGAACTATAGAAGTAGTTAGTGAGACGAGTATATTGTTGATTGATTTAATTAAAGCAACGGTAACAGACACCCTTACTAACACTGTGCTTTTTCACGCACCTGAATATAAAGTTGCCGATACTTACCTTGAACACAGCAATGAATTATTTTTTAAAGAATAATTCAAAGTCATTGATGAATGATGCTAATGAAGCTTATCATATTTTAAAACTTGCCTTATCATGAAAGGACTGAAAGATAAAGTTATAATCGTTACAGGAGGTAATGGACTGCTCGGTCAGGCCATTGTTACGAGACTTCAGGAAGAACAAGCAAGAGTAATAAATGTTGATATCAATGTTGAAACAGATTGGACTGCTGGCATAGTAAAGGCAGATGTAACTGATCCTGTTTCAATAGATAAACTAATAGAAGAAATACATCATCGGTTCGGAGCCATCCACGGACTTGTGAACAATGCTTATCCTCGCACTGCAGATTGGGGTAACAAGTGGGAAAGCGTTACGCTTGATGCATGGCGTCAGAATGTTGATATGCAATTGAATGCGGTTTTTTACATTACCCAAAAAATTTCAGTCATTATGTCGTCGGCCAAAACCGGAAGCATTGTGAACATAGCATCGATATATGGTGTTGTAGGAAACGATTTTACAGTTTATGAAGGAACCAATATGACCAGCCCGGCTGCCTACTCACCGATTAAAGGTGGTCTTATTAATTTTTCAAGATACCTCGCATCCTATCTGGGCCCACACCAGGTGCGGGTTAATTGTGTATCGCCAGATGGCATAGAGAACAATCAAAATCAAGTTTTTATTTCCAATTATGAACGCAAGGTTCCATTGCAACATATGGGAAAGCCAGAGGATATAAGTCCAGCAGTAGCGTTTCTATTTCAGACGATGCTGCCTACATTACCGGTCACAACTTAATAGTAGATGGTGGTTGGACAGCCATTTAGCCCTTGCAGAATAAACAATGACATCTATCAGCGATAAAATATTAGCCATTGAAAAGCAAATTGATCTTGAAAGTTACAGGTTTAAAGGCGAAAATGTGTGGCCCATTATCAGAATTTCTATTTATCTCAGCTCAACCAAATCTTCATCAGCAGGTATATCAGTACTAAAATCTTTCCGGTTTTTATTGGGAGGTGTTTGGCAGTTTCTATCACGAGGCATTATCAATGCAGTCACACGTTCAAAATATGATGCTGTTTTAGTAACAACGAGCCATTATAAAGTACAGGAGAATGGTAAAACTTTTGATAAAATCATTGATCCTGTAATTCAGTATTTAAAGAAAATAGATATGAAGTTTTCTGTTTGGGAGTTCACAGGAAAATTTAAATATGATAAGCATATAAGTTACAATAGCTTTTTAAGACCAATACAGCAGGAAATTTACTTCCTGTCATTCTTAAGGAAATTAGGTCGCCCTTTTATTAAAAGAGATATTCTGATGGGTAATGTGTCTCATCTTAATAATTTGTTAAAGGAAAATGATATTAAGTTCAGTGTGAATAAGAGTTTCATGGGTAAGCTCGAAACGATTTTTTTTCAGGCAGAATTTTTTCAAAGCGCTATTAAGACGCATGATGTGAAACATGTGTTTATGGTTTGCTACTATGATGTTAAATGTTTCAGCGTGTTACTTGCGACAAATCGGTTAGGGATTAGTTCCATTGATCTGCAGCATGGTGTGCAGGGAAAAAAGCACTTAGCGTATGCGTTATGGCCACAAGAAATTATAAAGTCAACCAAGTTATTGCCAACCCATTTTTACGTATGGGATGATAACTCCTACAAAACGATTCAGTATTGGAAAAATGAAGGAAGCAAGATTCTGCTCGGTAGTAATAACTGGATTTTGGATAGGGTAAATAAAGTAGGAAATAATATTATATTGGTAACACTTCAACCTATCGATAATTTTCTCCCTGATTATTTAATTGAAATGATCAGGGTTTACAGCGGGGATAGAAAGTGGTATATCAGATTACATCCAAGGCAGATGCCAGAGATGAATCGCATAGAGAAAATTTTCTTTGACGCTGGCTTAATGGGAAAGGTTAATATAAAGGAGGCTTCTGTTACATCGCTTACAACATTATTGGAATCAACCGTACTACATATAACTTATTTTTCGAGCGTTGTTATTGAAGCTAGTTATTATAATATACCAACCTATTTTTTAAATGAGGTTGGTTTATCTCATTACTCCGATTACTTACAAGATGATTTGATTTATTGCTACCCTAACGATAATGTGATGGATGTAATTCAAAGCATAACTTCAGGAAAAACGCACGTGCTTAATAGAAACGAAAATAGGATAAATGTTTTAGAAAACTTCATCAATGACAAATAGCACTCCAGGCATAAGCGTCATTATACCGACAAAGAACAGAAAGGAAAGCCTCATGAGGGCGATTGCTTCGGTAATAAATCAGAGTTATCCAGTTAAAGAAATCATTGTAGTCGATGATGGGTCAGATGATATTCTTTCAAGTTATGTTAATGCAGCGCATCCTCGGGTGGTATGTTTAAGAAATGATTCTTCCATGGGAGCGCCGAATGCAAGAAATAAAGGTTGGAAACATGCTACAACGGAGCTAATCTCTTTTCTGGATAGTGATGACGAGATGGAGCGGAATTGTTTAATGAACAAAGTCACTAAAATGATTCATGAGAACCTTGATCTTGTTGTAGGTTCTTTTGCAATTGAAAAGAATGGAATATATAAACCATTTCATTTCCATGTTGATACAAAGAAAACATTAAGGGATCAGTTATTATTAAATTCTCCATTTGATACCAGAACCTCCACTTTTTTAGTAAAACGGTCTGTGCTTGAAAATATTTCTTTTGATGAGAGACTTAAAAAACATCAAGACTGGGATCTGTTTATCAATATTGACTATCAATATAAAACAGGTTTTACTAATCTTTGTGATGTAATCCTTCACATCTCTGATAATGATCGCATAAGTTCTTCACTTCAACATGACTCTACAAAATACTTCATTGGGAAGAATAAGGATAAGGTTTCTGCTGATGCCATCTTTTTATTTGAGCTAAAAATGCTCTACAAATCAGCGATAAGAAATGATAAAGAAGGGATGGGTTATTACCGTACATTGGTCATCCACCCTTTAAAGGGGATAGGTACTCAATACCAAATTATTTCATCGCTCATTAGGCTTAATATTCTAAATATACATTTTCTGCATTCACTAAAGCGTTTAGTTAATTTTCGATAATGAATAACAGGATACTTTTAATTATAGGATCGTTAAAGACTGGGGGTGCTGAGCGGGTTACAATTAACACGGGTGCTGAGCTTCAAAGGAGGGGGTTTGATGTATATTATGCCCTTCAAAGAAACGTCATTGAACTTCCAAACAATATAGCAAAGGATAAAATATTCATACTGCGCAAATCAAACTCTCAAAGCAAATTATATAAGGTGTATGCTTTATTTGTTGGCATTTTCCTGGTTGGTCTTAAAGTCAAGCCAAAAATTGTAATTGGGTTCAGTAGATTGAGCAGCTTCCTGGCCTGTTTCACATTATGTCGACGCGTTATTGCGCGGTTTGACGCTAACCCATATAGGTTAAGCAAAAAACAGCATCGTTATGCCAATTGTATTTTTGCATGGCCCTTCGTAAAGAAAATAGTTGTACCATCAAACGGGATGTACAAAGCCATATCGGCATTAAAACCTAATAAGAAAGATAAGCTTATTATTATTCCAAATACTATTGATGTCACTAATGTTATTGCACTTTCTCAGCAGCGAACTGACTTTCAGTTCGATTTTAAGTTTATCTGTGCCATGGGTCGGTTGAGTTATGATAAGAATTTTGAATTATTGATTAATGCTTACCATAACAGTAATATCCGTAAGCATTATAAATTGGTGATTATAGGAGATGGCAAACTCCGAAATAGACTAGAAACACTAGTTAGTGATTTAGGTATAAAACCGGATGTCTTTTTTCCGGGTTTTATGAGTAATCCTTACCCCATAGTTAAGCAAGCTCAGCTGCTAGTAAATAGCTCGCGTAATGAAAGTTTTTGCAATGTTATTCTGGAAGGATTAGCACTTTCACTCCCGGTTATCGCTACAGATTGTGACTATGGCCCAGCTGATATGATTAAGAATAACGTTAACGGGTTTTTAGTTAAAACGGATAATGTTCCTGCCCTGATTAATATTTTAGATCGCATTGCTGAAGATGATAAGGTGTTAACAAAGTTCAAGGAAAATGCGCGAACAAGCATTGCTGAATTTGAATTAGGTCAAGTTATAGAAAAATGGATTAGTCTGCTGGTTTAATAAAAATTGATAAGTGTTATCATGTCATCAAAAATAAAAGTTCTTCATATAATTAAATCGCTGGGCAGAGGTGGTGCGGAAATGTTACTGCCAGAAACACTTGCCATTCATAATCAGGATAGATTTGAATTTCATTACATTTATTTTCTTCCCTGGAAAGATCAAATGGTTTCTGCACTTGCACACGCCGGTGGCATAGTAAGTTGCTTTAGTGCAAACAATAATATTCAAATCATACTGAAGTGCCGTAAGATAATATGTTATATCAAAGAAAATAATATTGAAATTATTCATGCTCATCTTCCATGGGCGGGCTTTTTAAGCAGGCTTATTCATAAACTAATTCGTATTCCTGTTATTTATACTGAACATAATAGGCAGGAGAGATATCATGGTGTGACTTTTTTTTTAAATAAACTAACATTTAACTGGCAAACACTTGCGGTAGCTGTTTCAGAAGATGTTAATGAATCGATTTGCAATAACATTAAGCCTGTCATTCCGGTTCAAACCATATTGAATGGAGTCAATACGGACAGCTTTCAAAGGGACGAGAAAGCAGGTGAATTATTAAAGCAATCACACGGTATACCTAAAGACGCGTTAGTTATTGGAACAGCTGCCGTGTTCAGATTCCAAAAGCGTTTAATTGAATGGCTTGAGGTAATGAAGGAGGTTTGCCAGAAGGACCCAAATGTATACGGGATCATTGTGGGGGACGGGCCGCTTAAAGAGGAGATATACAATAAAAGAAAGTCGTTGAATCTTGAGGATAGGATTTTGATGCCGGGGTTAATCACTGAAGTAAAGCCATGGATGTCTGCTATGGACATTTATATGATGTGCTCGATATTCGAAGGGCTGCCGATAGCACTTTTAGAAGCCATGAGCATGAAATGTGCGATTGTAACAACCAATGCAGGGGGAATAAAAGAAGTAATTCGAAATGACCAAGATGGACTATTGGTAGACGTGACTGACTGGAGCCACTTGCCTGAATTGATTGGAAAGCTAAAAGATAGAAAAATTCGTCTTAACTTTGCTGCTAAGGCAAGAGAACGGGTTGTTGTTTCCTTTAGTTTGGTAAGCATGGTAGAGCAATTGGAGACTTTGTATCTGAAATTCAGTACACAATAGAGGATGGTAATTCGCAATGCTATTGATCACGATATTCCGCAGATCGTTGAACTTCTTAAAATGAGTTTGGGAGAAAGCCTTGTGCCTAAATCTGAAGCCTATTGGCGTTGGAAGCATATCGATAACCCTTTTGGTCGATCTCCTGTTTTGGTGGCTGAGGATGCAGGGAAGTTGGTCGGAGTAAGGGCATTTATGCGATGGGAGTGGACAGATGGTAATCAAATATATAAATCGGTTCGTGCCGTTGACACAGCAACGCACCCCGCATATCAGGGAAAGGGAATATTCAAAAAGTTAACGCTTCAATTGATTGAGGCATGTCAGAAAGAGGATGTTCAATTTATTTTTAATACTCCCAATTCTCAAAGTCGTCCGGGATATTTAAAAATGGGATGGGAAGTAGCAGGTAAACTTCCTATTCGTATATTTTTCGCAAACCCGATTCTGGGAATGTTTAACAGAAATTCTGCCGAGTTAAAGAATTCAAATGAGATGGAGGCGTTATTTGGAAATTTGGCTATGAATAATCTATTGAAAGCGGATCAGATAATTACGCAAAAACAAATGGTAACCAATTATAGCCCAACATATTTAATTTGGCGATATTGTAAGGTTCCCGTAAATGACTACCACTATATTCATTTAGATATGGGGAATAACCACGAAATGCTAATCTACAGATTAAAGAAAAGTAAACTGGCAACAGAATTTCGTGTTACTGATTTCTATGGTAACTGTAATGACATTTCTTCACTGATGCTAAAAAAACTTCGTAGAACCGCCAATAGAGTAGGAGCAACTTACCTAACATTTACTGGTTCAAAAGATAGGATTCAGGCCGGTCTTAACATAGAAAGGGGCCCCATTGTTACAATTCGTGATTTACAATTTCAAAACTTTTTAGATTTGCATGATTTTCAATACTGGAAGCCATCATTAGGGGACTTAGAATTATTTTAGAAAATGCTGGGTATAATTACACTTATTATCACAGGCTTCCTGGCATTTTATATTGTCTCGCTACTGCGAGATAGATACACTTATATTGATATCAACTTTCTTCATCGTATATTTTATTATCATGCCTTCCTTTCTTTTGTGTATTATCTCTATGCCGTCTTTAATCGATCTGATTCCCGTAATTATTATTTTAAAGTCCTGAACGGATTTCGGGGTGATAACTGGTTTGATTACTATGGAACCAGCACCACGTTCATTGAATTCCTCGCCTTTCCATTTATCAAATTCCTAGGTTTTAATTATGATTCATGCATGGCGCTTTTTGCGTTTTTTGGTTATCTGGGTTTCGTTTTTATGTATATTTTTTTTAGAGAAAACATTCAGTTCAATCATAAGTTCTTAGGCGTTGATTTAATGGCCCTTTTCTTTTTCTTACCCAACCTTCATTTCTGGTCAGGCTCTCTAGGAAAAGGTTCAATTATTTTCTTAGGTATTGGTATATTTTTTTTTGGAATAAGCAAAGTGCAGTCCAGGTGGCTTTACATTCTATTGGGGGGGATAATTATTTATCATGTCCGGCCGCATATCATGCTGGTTATTCTGGTATCAAGTGCAATGGGTTTTATATTCTCATCAAAGGGAATTAGTGTTGCAATTCGTGTGGTATTCTTGGTTTGTGCTTCAATTGCTTTCTTCTATATATATCAGGATGTTTTAAGTTTAGTAGGAATTGATGAGGAAGAGTTTGTTAACGAAGGCGTAGATTTTTCGCATCGGGTCAAAGAGCTTTCTAAAGCTACATCGGGTATTGATCTTGCAAATTATTCATTACCTGAGCAGGTGTTTGCATTTCTTTATCGCCCGCTTTTTTTTGATGCACCAGGATTGTTAGGTGTCATCGTATCAGTCGAAAATGTTTTCTATTTACTTATGACTTTTAGAATCTTTAGTTTAAAAGGTGTTGGATTTATTTTTACTGGAAATTTTTTGATAAAAGCTGCTTTCCTGAGCTTTATAACGATATCAATTGCACTGGCGCAAATTTCTGGAAATTTGGGCCTTGCGATCAGGCAGAAAAGCCAGGTAATGATTCTGTTTTTGTTTGTTATTATATCGTTTTTAGATAAACAAAAACTAAAGGCTTATCAGGATGCAACGGCTAAGCGACTGCGTAAACTTAAACAGGTAAGTCTTGAAGATGAAAAGATATGATTAACAAGGGTATATTTGTTATTTCTTTAGACTTTGAACTCCATTGGGGTGGTTTTGAAAAATGGCGTTTAGAAGGAACGAGGAACGATGAACGAGGATCGAAGGGAGAAAAAATTATTGATTACGAAGTTTATTTCAAGAATACCAGGGATGTAATACCTGAGCTGCTATCACTTTTCAAGCAGTACGAAATACACGTTACATGGGCAACGGTGGGAATGTTGTTTCACAAAACCCGTGAGGAATTGCTTAGGAATGCGCCTGTTCTAAAGCCAATGTATGATGTAAAAGAACTTTCTGCCTACCATTACATAAGTAATTTAGGTATAGGTGAAGATGAAACGGTTGATCCTTTTCATTTTGCAGCAGGACTCATAGAACATATTATTGCTACACCGCATCAGGAAATTGCATCCCACACGTTTGCTCATTTTTATTGCAATGAAAAAGGTCAGTCGATTGACGAGTTTAGAGAGGATATTAAAGCTGCCCAGCGTGCTGCAAGAGCCTATGGCAAACGACTTAAATCGTTGGTATTCCCCCGGAACCAATTCAATGATCAATACCTGAAAGTATGTTTTGAAGAAGGCATAACATCGGTGCGGTCCAACCCGCTTGATTGGTTCTGGAATATTGAAAGTACACAGCATGAGTCCAAGTGGAAGAGATTAAACCGTGGTCTTGATGCGTACTTTCATATAGGGATGAAAAATACCTATGATATCACTTCATTAACGCTACGTGATGGTTTTCCAATATGCATTCCTGCCAGCAGGTTATTACGGCCTTATAATCCCAAAGAATTATTTTTAAACAAATTTAAAGTCCAGCGGATTAAAGCAGAAATGAGCCGCGCGGCAGAGCAACAAGAAATCTACCATTTATGGTGGCATCCACATAATTTCGGTAGGTATCCGCAACAGAACTTAGAAGCATTACAAGGCATATTACAACATTATGCTTATTGCAGAGACAAATGGAATATGACTAGTTTGAATATGGGTGAAATTGCTGACGTTCGTCAAGGATCATCTCTTCCAACAGGGTAAGTTAAGTTGTCCATCTTGAAAATATCAACAACTTCCAAAGTAATGAAGAAAATAAAATTACTTCGAATCACTACGGTACCAATCTCGCTGAAAATTTTACTTCACGGTCAACTTACGTTTTTTAGCAGCAATGGGTTCGAGGTACTGGCTGTGAGTGCAGATGGACCTGAGGTTTCTGCCTTAGGCGTCGAAGGCATACCTCATCATGTAGTTGAAATGACAAGAAAGATAACGCCTGCTAGAGATCTTATCAGTCTAATTAATCTTATACGTGTTATTTTAAAGTTCAAGCCAGATATAGTTCATACCCATACACCTAAAGCGGGATTATTGGGAATGATCGCCGCCTGGATATGTCATGTACCTGTGCGAATGCATACTGTTGCCGGATTGCCATTGATGGAGAAGATAGGCCTGGTGAAACAAATATTAATATTAACAGAGCAAATTACTTATGCCGCGGCTACACGGGTCTATCCGAATTCGGAAGGGCTTAAAAAATATATTGAGACATACTCCTCTGTGAACTTAAGTATTATTGGAAAAGGAAGCAGCAATGGAATTAATACAGCATATTTCGATACTACTAGTGAACTTGTCGATCAGGCAAAACAACTACGTAGTAAATATGGTATATCTTCAACAGATGTTGTTTTTTCCTTTGTCGGACGTCTTGTAAAAGACAAGGGTATCGAGGAGTTGGTTGAAGCATTTAAAGGGTTAAGCTTGCCATCTGCATCTCAAAAAAAAATACTTCTTTTGGTTGGTTCTTTTGAACAGCTGCTCAATCCACTTTCGAATGAAGTTTATGCGTATCTGCACAATAGTTCGGATGTAATATTGACAGGTTTTCAAAACGATATAAGACCTTACTTATTGGCTTCCGATGTTTTTGTTTTTCCCAGCTATCGTGAAGGATTTCCAAACGTTGTAATGCAGGCTTCCTGTCTGAAAATTCCATCAATCGTATCTGATATTAACGGATGTAATGAAATTATTCAGACGGGCAACACGGGATTAATTGTAAATCCTAAGGATTCGACCTCATTACTAAATGCAATGTCGGTTCTAGCGGCTGATAAGGAAAAGCAGCGTATTTTTGGTGAAGCGGCGCGACGGTATGTAGTTGAAAATTTTGATCAGCAATATATATGGCATCAATTGAAACAAGAGTATTACAAGTTGATCGGTTTTGCCTCATAATTATGTTACGATACTTCGACTAGCACAGATTTATTCTATGTACACTGCTTTTATTAAGCCTTTTTTTGATAAAATTATTTCATTTGTGGTGCTCCTTTTGGCGCTGCCATTTTTACTTATCGCGGTAACTTTATTAGCTATCGCAAACAGGGGTAAAATATGGTTTATACAGGAGCGCCCAGGTAAGAATGGAAAAATATTTAAAGTAATAAAATTTAAAACTATGACCGATGATCGTGATGTGCAAGGGAATTTGCTTGGCGATGATAAAAGATTAACGGCCATTGGTACGCTCCTTCGAAAAACATCGATGGATGAATTGCCACAGCTTTGTAATGTTTTAGCAGGTCATATGTCAATAGTTGGTCCGCGCCCCTTGCTTGTTGAGTATTTGCCGTTATATAATGAAGAACAAAGGCGTCGTCACAATGTTACGCCCGGTATAACAGGATGGGCGCAGGTGAATGGGAGAAATGCCATTTCATGGGATGAGAAATTTGCGTATGATGTTTGGTATGTAGATCATATTTCCTTTCAGTTAGATCTAAAAATCTTATTTTTGACTGTTATAAAAGTATTTAAAGCTGAAGGTATCAGTAGTGAAACTTCGATTACAACAGAGAAATTTCGTGGAAATAGATAACGTAATCATACAAGGTGGAGGAGGTCATGCCAAAGTAGTGGCAGATTGCTTACTGGCGCAAGGAAAAAAGGTGCTCGGTTTTGTTGATTCAAAAAATGCGGGGAGTCTTTTAGGTATTTCGCAATATAAAATAAGCGCAGAACCGGCTTTACATATAATTGCCATAGGTGATAACAGGATAAGGAAAAAAATTAGTCTGGAGCTTGTCGGAGATTTTATAAATGCCATTCATCCTTCTGTGATTATTTCAACTTTTGCACAAATTGGTGCAGGCAATATGATTCTTCATCGGGCGGTTATTCAGGCTTCTTCTTCTTTAGGCAATCATATAATAATTAACACAGGTGCGCAGATAGATCATGACTGTATAATAAACGACTATGTACATATTGCACCACGCGGAGTGTTATGTGGAAACGTTTCTGTGGGGGAGGGAGCATTGGTAGGAGCAGGCGCAATTATAACGCCTGGAAAGAAAATTGGTGCATGGGCAATTGTTGGCGCAGGCGCGATTGTTATAAGTGATGTTCCTGATTTTGCTGTCGTGGTGGGAAATCCAGCAAGAATCATTAAGTATAATAGCATATGAAGATGCCGTTATATATATATGGTGCAGGAGGATTAGGTCGGGAGGTGCTATCTTTAATTCGCATCTTACCAGAGTGGGAACCTGTTGGTTTTATTGATGATGGCGTAATGAAAGACGTACTTGTAAACGGCATCCCTATATTAGGTGGAAGTGAAATTGTATCGTTACTCCCTTCTGGATCTCATCTTATCATTGCCATTGGAGATCCGTTATCAAAAGCAAACATTGTTAAAATGATTATTGGTAATATTTTATACCCAACATTGATTCATCCCCGGGCGATTTTGCAGGATATATCAACGATAGAGGTAGGCGAAGGAAGCATTATTACAGCAGGTTGTGTACTCACAACGAATATCAAAATTGGGAATCATGTACTAATTAACATTAATGCTACTATAGGGCACGATACGAAGATCGGAAATTGTTGCTCTATCATGCCTGGTGTAAATATCGCCGGAGGCGTCACCATAGATGATTGTGTTCTCATTGGCTCTGGTGCTAACATAATTAATCATGTTGATATAAAACATAGCGCACGTGTTGGTATGGGGGCTGTGGTAATACGTAATGTAGCTGCCGGGATAACAGTTGCAGGTGTACCCGCTAAACCAATACGGTTATGACAATAGTTACGTTAAAAGAATTTAAACCTACAATTTTATTCCTTGCTAAATTTCTAGGCATCTACCTAATTGGTAATTTGATCTACGGCCTATACATCACCGCCTATGAGCCGAGTCCTGATCCGGTTACCCGGTGGGTAACAACCCAGGTATCTACTGTGTTGTCTGTAAGCGGATGGGACACCGACGTTCAAAGCAGCATTAGAAAACCTACCAGCAATCTTGTTTATGAAGACAAAGCCATTTTAGCAGTTTATGAAGGATGTAATGGGATAAATATTGTTATTATTTTCATTGCATTTATTTTTGCTTTTAGTCCGATTACCAAGTGCATCCTTTGGTTTGTCCCTATGGGATTGTTTATAATCCATCTGTCAAATTTGGTGCGTATCATTTTGCTCTTTTTTGTTGTTACCCATCGTCCCGAATGGATGTATTACACGCACAAATATTTCTTTACGGCGATCTTATATATCATCATTTTTTTTCTTTGGATAGGGTGGGTGGAAAAATTTTCATTCAGAAAAAATGAATGAGCCATTGAGGTATCGGATTATTGTAGGAGTTTTTTCAGCGTTAGGCTTATTTTTAATCTTTTTGTTTCAGCGAATAGACTACACTGTAGGCATGTATACAACTGATAGTTATATCGTACGGTTTATTGTTAACAGATCAATCAGATTTTTACTTAACGATATGTTTGCAATAGGATTGATTTATGCATTGTTTGAAGAAAAAAAGTATGTTATTTTTTCGCTTTGGGTTCAGATCTTCGGCTTATTATTTCTTCTGCTTCCCTATTTCGTTTTGAAATTATATTTCCCCACTTACAACGGGCCATTAATTTCGTTTTTGCATCGCCTCATTTTAAACCCAACCTTGATTTTATTGCTGATTCCCGCCTTTTATTTTCAACGACGAATAAGTCTATTGTAATCATTTACATATTTAATAAATGCTAACTGTTTATTGATGATAAATAATGCGCGATGAACTATTTGACATATCATGATGTAATTACATAGCTTAGCTTGCAATTTAGTAAGGCATCCAACATCTCTGGCACAACTTGAAAAGTCGTTGAATTCAATGTAGGTTACAATCTGGAAATTTATGAATTAATGTATATTTATGTCTAAATAAAGAAAGTATGAGAATTGTACTGCTGTTATTTCTCTTTTTTACTTATTCTGCTAATGCTCAGTTTATTACAACGGGATCGGGCGATTGGAATAACGGTGCGATATGGAATATGGGAACCCCTCCTAATTCGAGTTCTGGCTCTATCACGATTAATCATGCTGTCACAATACCCTCGGGATATAGCGTTACAATAGATCAGGTTACTTTAAATTCTTCTCTTGTAATATCTACCGGTGGCGTGGTAACTTTAACTGATGGTACGGGTGTAGATCTTACGATCAGCAGTGGTTCATCTATTACTGTAAATGGTGAACTTATTCGCAATAATTTATCTACATTAAATCAGGTCGCGGGGTCTTCAATGAGTTTCGAAGCGGCATCAATTTATCGCCATCGATATACAACCACTGAGGGAATACCCCCTTTAGCTACGTGGAGTGCAACTTCCAATTTTTATTTGGAGGGTTATACCAGTAGTTCCGCAATTGATTTAACATCGTCTCAATGGACCCAATCGTATGGCAATTTTATTTATAACTGCACAGGCCAACGAAATTTGTTGAACGTTAATGGATTAATTACAAATATACAGCGTAATTTTTTGGTTCAAGGTACAGGCACTAATGTTTTACAACTCACAGATAGCGAAAATAATCGAACAATTTCTGTAGGTGGTAATTTAACCATATCAGGCACATCCCGCGTTAATTTCTCCGTTAATGGAACAGGCGGTATTATGAATTTAACTGGTAATTTAACCTACACCACAATAAGTTCTCTTGGCTCATACCTAACGAATACCGGCAGCTATACAGTAAATATTGCAGGCGATTTCTTTATGAACGCAGGAAATGGCCGCTTATTTATGGCCGGTGCACTCGGCGGTACGGGTATAAGTACATTGAATTTATATCGAAACTTTACCCTGACATCCGGGCAAATTAGCGAGTCTGGTTCAAGCACGGCTAATGGTAATATACGTTTTGTTGGAAATGGTACTTTTTCCTATGTAAATACGGGAACAGTGATTAACCGAATAAATTATTTCATTGCATCAACAGTTATTTTGGATTTATCAACCTATGGAATAATGTCCGGTACAAATAGTGCTTTCAGACTTGATGGAACTATTATATGTGGCTCATTGGAGCCAACAGGAGCTATAATAAATTCTACAACGTTAGGTAACATCAGAACCTATTTTCCGTTGCGTGTTTATTCTTCGGGCTCTACAGTCATTTACAGAGGAACAAGTGCCCAGTCTATGGGCAACGGTCAACCATCAACAGCGGGTGTCACTACCATTTTGGATAACAGTGCCGGTGTAACCCAGGTTGCGTCTCCGGTAACTATCAATGGTACACTCCAATTGAAGAGCGGAATGTTTTTCATCAATGGCAATACGCTTAATTTAAATGGAGCGATTACTTATAATACAGGTATCCTTGGTGGTAATACCACCTCCGTACTAGCAATAGGAGGAACGGCCGGGGGAGACTTTGGTAATCTAAATTTTGACCCGTCGAAGAATGCTTTAGGTACGCTTACTTTAAATCGAACAGGGGCAAACAGTTCAGTAACACTAATCAACTCACTTACCGTTGATTCGAAGCTCAATTTAACCAACGGATCATTTAACAATAATTCGCAGTTGACTGTAGCAGATGGAGCCGTTGTTACCAGATACGCCACTGCTTCGCTGCTCGGTAATAGATTAAATCACAATGTTGGAGATCTTTATGACTTGATATATCGTACATCGGGTGGTGTTGCTGTTAATTTTTTAATGGGATTGGAATTGCCAACCACTGCAGATGCACTGGCACTTAACAATTTAACTATTCGTACTGCTTTAGCTGCAGATATAGTTCAATTGCCTTATGATATTGTTATTAATGGTGATGTAACATTGAGTGCTGGTAAATTGCTTTCCAATACCTTTAACATAACAATGCGTGGAAATACATGGGCTGATAATTCTGGAAATTTTATCGCCGGGTCTGGTTCAGTAAAATTCAGCGGAAATACTACTATCTTTGGAAGTAGTGTGGCATTCTTTTCAAATGTACAGTTGACCTCCGGTAACTCACTAACCCTTGGCAGAAATACAAATTTCTCAGGTAATGTTGATTTCCAGGCAACAAGTAATTTTGATCCGTCTATCTACACTGTAACTTTAAATGGGACCACCCTTCAAACCATTTCTGCAAATGGCGCTAATTTTTTCAATTTAGATATTTCAAAAACCAGTGGCAATGTGCAATTGACCAGTAACACGGGATTGACCGGTTTGTTTCGATTTGCCACACCAACTAAAAATTGTACGCTTCAATCCAATGGATTCCTTACATTGGTTTCTGCAAGCGATGCGGCAGGTTCGGGTACTGCTCAAATATACAGGTTACTTAGTGGAAACACTGTAACAGGAGATGTAACGGTACAACGATATATGAGTGGTGAGGGAAGAATTTACCGATATCTATCTTCTCCGGTTACAAATGCAACGGTGGCTTCCTGGCAGGATGATTTTCCAATAACAGGGAGATTTACAGGGCATAGTAATAGTACGGGGTTAGTATGTGGAATGAATATTAAACCCAATGTTCCTTCACTCTTTTACTATAATGAAGCTACCCCAGGTGATGTTGAGGCTGGTTATATTGCGTATCCTACATCGGGAACAGCAGCGACTAATAGCCTACAGGTAGGCAAAGGGTACGCGGCATTTGTTAGAAACTGTGATGCACCAACGGTGGTGGATGTTACCGGACCTATAAATCAGGGTACAATTACCTTCCCTGTTACTTATACTAATAATGGTGATGCAACAGCTGATGGATATAACTTAATTGGAAATCCATTCCCATGTTCTATCGATTGGGATTTGAGCGGGTGGACAAAAACAAGAATCTCACCTGTTATCTCTATACGTGACAATGGCAATGCCGGTATGATGCTGTATTGGGACGGTACAGCAGGTGGAATAGCAAATGGACATATTGCACCTGGTCAGGCATTCTGGGTTAGAGCTACGGCAGCCGCGCCGATTCTTAGGGTTACAGAGAATGCAAAGTCAACCGCACCTAATCAATCTGCTGAGTTCTATAGAAAACCTCAAACAGAGGCTGTTGATTTTTTAACAATTTCATTAAGTGACGGAAAAATAAAAGACAAGGCTTTTGTAAAACTTAGATCACAATCTGAGGATACCTTAGATGATTGGGATGCTCCAAAAATTAACAATGATGTTTTTGACTTGTATGCAGTAAGCCAGGATGGAATTGCAATGGCGATTGATTCACGGAAATCATTGGATAATACAACAATTATCCAATTAGGTATTCAGGATCTGGAACAAAAAACCTATACGCTATCATTAGAAAATTATAGTGGTGATTTTAAAACCTATAGTTATGAATTGATTGATAATTATAAACACATTAGCAAACCTTTTACCGATCCTTATGCTTTTATCATTGATAGTAATCCTGCTTCTTTTAGAAAGGATAGATTTAAAATCAGACTCATACCAAATACTGAAAATTCATTTAGCAATTTGAATTTAATTTATCCGAATCCGGTAGATAGATTTGTTAACATAAATGGACATAACACCAATCTTGAAAATATTACAATTTCCGATAATCTAGGCAAAGTGATATCAACTGGTTTTGATCGAGATGGTGACGTAATCGTCCTTGATTTGAAGGGATTTACTTCTGGTGTTTATACTTTGAGTTTGTTGAAGGACGGTGTTAAACAGACCTATAAAATTATTAAGAAGTAAAACCATAGTCGTTCTGCGCTAGCCTCGTTATGAATAAATTATTAAATACATTAATTATCATATTATACATAATTTCGATTTCAACTGTAGTTTTAGCTCAGCCTGGAGATCCAGCTTTAGGTGATCCCGATAACGCAGTTCCTATTCCTGGTATTATATACCTCATTGCAGGTGGCCTAATTCTTGGGTTAAAAAAAATAATTGGTAATCAAAAAAAGTTACAATAGTGATTTCCAAGCTTGTTAATAAGCTTACAATTTTACCCCGTTGGGTAATTATCGTTATTGATATTCTTGTTGTATACGGAGCGGGTTTATTGGGGTATTTACTCCGGTTCAATTTCGAAATACTTCAGGTGCGGCGCTTTCATGCTACCGCTGGAACGATCATCATCTCAGGATGCTTTTTACTTTCCACACTCATCACCAAAAGTTATGCGGGTATTGTCCGTTACACCGGCATGGATGATGGTTTCCGTGTTTTGCGCACTAATTTTATCAGCCTGCTTCTATTATGTTTTGTTAATCTAGTATACTTCTACAACACCGGTAGAAACTTAATTCCATACTCTGTTCTTCTAATCTTTTTCTTCATATCTTATTTGGGATTATTTTATTATCGATTACTCGTTAAAAGCTTGTTTTCTTATTACAAAACCCAACATGTAAATGAACGGCGGGTATTGATCTTCGGCGCCGGCCAGTCAGGCAGTGTAACCAAACAAGTTTTGGATTCTGATTATCTTAAGAGTTATAAAGTGGTTGCTTTTGTTGATGACGACCCAAAGAAAATCGGTAAAATGATTAATGGCGCGCCTATTTTAGCTGCAAAAAAACTATCTGTACTTCTCCAGGATTTCAATATCCAGGAGGTTATTATTTCGGTTATTGATTTACCCTTTGAACGAAAAAATGATATTGTTGATGAATGCCTAAAATACCATGTTAAGGTACGCTCTGTTCCACCTGTAGAAAAGTGGGTGAAAGGTGAATTAAAAGCATCACAGATCCGTGAAATAAAAATTGAAGATCTATTGGGACGCGATACTATTTTGATTGTGAATGAATCACTGCAACATGAATTGATGGGTAAATCAATTTGTATTACCGGTGCTGCAGGATCTATTGGTAGCGAGTTGGCAAGACAAGTAATTCAATACAACCCAAGGAAATTGATTTTAATTGATCAGGCTGAATCACCACTTTATTTTCTACAGCGTGAGTTGGTATCTTCAAGTCGAACAGGCGATGTCATTACCTATGTAGCCGATATATGCAATGAACAACGAATGCGTCATATCTTTGAAAGCGACAAGCCTGAGATTATTTTTCACGCTGCGGCCTATAAGCACGTGCCACTCATGGAAACCAATCCGGTAGAGGCTGTCTTTGTGAATATTATGGGCACCAGGAGACTCGCTGATCTCGCTAAAGATTATAAGGTTAAAAAGTTTGTGATGATTTCTACAGACAAGGCTGTTAATCCAACCAACGTTATGGGCTGCACCAAGCGTATCGCAGAGATCTACGTACAGGCTTTAAACAATTACATTGAACGAATTGGCATCGGAGAGACCACATTTGTTACAACGCGCTTCGGTAATGTGCTAGGATCAAATGGATCTGTTATTCCCATATTTAAAAGCCAAATTGAAAACGGCGGCCCCATTACCGTTACTCACCCTGACATTACCAGATATTTTATGACAATCCCTGAGGCATGTCAGCTGGTCATTGAGGCTGGTGTCATGGCACAGGGAGGAGAGATATTTATTTTCGACATGGGTAAACCTGTGCGTATTCATGATCTAGCAAAGAAAATGATTAAGCTTTCCGATAAAGAATTGGGCCGTGATATTGAAATTGTTTTTACGGGTCTTCGAGAAGGTGAGAAGCTATTTGAAGAGCTTCTGAACAACAGAGAAAATACAATTCCCACCCACCATGAAAAGATTCTAAAGGCCAAGGTACAGCAATATCATTACGAAGAAATAGCGAGGTACCTCGGTTTGCTTGAAGACCTCATGGAGGATAAAAATGAACTAAAAATGGTTGCTTTAATGAAAGAAATCGTACCTGAGTTTAAAAGTAACTACTCCCGATTCGAAATTTTAGATATGCAATAACCGTGTCCAATCTTCCATCATTAACGATAATTGATACCGAATTTATTTTTTTATCTTGGATCAAATTTGTTAATCATATTTTCTATTCAAAGATGATTTTGTGTCATTCTTTGTAGGGTAACCTATAAGACACGTTATCCCTTAGTTTTATAGCATAAATGCGATTAGCTAATATCTTACAGAATGAGTCCCAAAAGTAAATTGTAATTTTTAACATACATTCCCTTGTCTCAATTTATGGAAAATAAAGATAAAATTTACCTTTCATCACCTCATATGGGGCAACATGAATTTGCGTTTGTTAAAGAAGCCTTTGATACCAATTGGATATCGACCGTCGGTCCGAATATCAGTGCTTTTGAAACTGAATTGGCTAATTATAATTCAATAAAAGGATGTGCGGGTCTTGCTTCCGGAACGTCGGCAATTCATTTGGCATTGATCATACTTGGGGTACAACAGGATGATGAAGTTATCTGTTCGTCTTTTACGTTCTCAGCTTCATGCAATCCTATCCGTTATCAGGGTGCTACGCCTGTTTTTGTAGACTCAGAACGCGACACGTGGAATATGGATCCGCACCTACTCGAAGAGGCAATTTTAGAGCGTTTAAAAAAAGGGAAGAAGCCAAAGGCCATAATCTTGGTGCATCTTTATGGCATGCCTGCGAAGATCCAAGAAATTGTAGCCATAGCAAAAAAGTATGAGATTGCTTTAATAGAAGACGCTGCTGAAGCACTGGGTTCTAGTTATAATGGTAAGAAATTGGGGACATTTGGTGATTTGGGTATTTATTCCTTTAATGGTAACAAAATCATAACCACATCAGGAGGCGGTGCGCTAGTGTCTGATAATTTAACCTGGATAGAAAAGTCGAAGTTTTTGGCAACACAAGCACGTGATTCGGCACCGCATTATGAGCATAGCCATATCGGATATAATTACAGGCTAAGTAATGTTTTAGCGGGCATTGGGCGTGGACAATTGATGGTACTTGAAGAGCGGATTGCACAGCGTAGGAAAAATTTTGATTATTATAAAACTCAGTTGAAGGAAGTTAAGGCAATTGAATTCTTAGAGGAACCTAAGGGATTCTTTTCAAACCGGTGGCTTACCACTATAACCATCAATCCTTTATTCGGTTCACGTGAAAAAGCACGTCTTGCGCTTGAAAGCGAGAACATTGAAAGCAGACCGCTTTGGAAACCCATGCATCTTCAGCCGGTATTCAAAAGTTTTCCTGCATATACTAACGGTGTTTCTGAGCAGCTTTTTGGCAGTGGACTTTGTCTTCCATCAGGTTCTAACATGACTCTAAAAGAACTAGATAGGGTAGTTGAGACACTACGTTCATCCTTCTAACTAGATAGCTTATAAAGCTGAATGAGCGCCCACTTAGATATGCAATCTACGCTAAAATTGGTGTTCAGATTCAGTTACTGCCATTTGCACATCGTCTCTATGGACCATACAATGGCAAATTCTTAAATTACAAATTGCACCAGATAAAGGTTTGGGTGAAGCAACAAGTACAAGTTATATTTTGATAGTAACTTAATCAATCAGATAACTAACCGACTAACCGAATATATCAGCTGAATTTGTTAGAGGTGTAATGACCAGATACAGCATTTATTAAATTGAGAAATGAATCTAAAAAATTCAAGGAGGCGTCTAAAG
The DNA here is from genome assembly GCA_964235605.1 of uncultured Cyclobacteriaceae bacterium. Taxonomy (GTDB): domain Bacteria; phylum Bacteroidota; class Bacteroidia; order Cytophagales; family Cyclobacteriaceae; genus DATCRE01. The sequence continues at coordinate 148,475 of CAXSCR010000004.1, forward strand.
AAATTGAATTAACGCTTGATAAAAATGCTTTTCGGTACTATGAGTAGCGAAGAAAAAATTCGTGTTAGAGCATGGTAAATTCATTATCCAGTTTGGATGTTCATCACATGATATGAGAGTGAAGGGAGAAATAGAAGGCTAGTTATCCAATTAATATCATAAGCCATTACTAATAATCAAGTAGTGTCTTTTTTTAAATAATCTATTGTAAATAATTCCTCGTTAACCAATGTCAACTCAAACTACACCAGCCATTGATGATAATCTACCAAGAATGAGTTTTTTTATTCCTTTAGAAATCTTAAGTTTCCGCCAAGATTAATACGAACTGATTCTACCAAACTAAAACCCTAAACAATAACCTGATGCGCCAGCAACTTCATGCTTTAGATTATATTGTATTTCTAGTATATTTTATTATTGTAGCAAGTTATGGCTACTGGATTTATAATCGAAAAAAGAAAAAGGAGACAGATTCTAAAGATTTCTTTCTTGCTGAAGGTTCATTAACCTGGTGGGCTATCGGAGCATCACTTATTGCATCCAATATTTCTGCAGAGCAATTTATTGGTATGTCAGGCTCAGGTTTTAAAATGGGTTTGGCAATTGCTACCTACGAATGGCTGGCCGCAGCAACTTTGTTGGTTGTCGGAATATTTTTCATGCCTATCTATCTTAAAAACAAAATATACACCATGCCGCAGTTTCTTACCAAGCGCTATAACGCAACGGTTAGTACAACAATGGCTGTGTTTTGGCTATTGCTTTATGTAGTCGTAAACCTTACTTCCATTCTGTATCTAGGTGCCCTCGCAATTAGTACCATATCAGGTATAAATTTCTATGTGTGCATGAGTGGCCTTGCTATTTTTGCCGTCATCATTACACTAGGTGGTATGAAAGTAATTGGCTATACTGATGTAATCCAGGTGTTCTTTTTGATTTTAGGTGGGCTTGCAACAACTTACTTGGCTGTTAATCTGGTGTCCGAACATTTTAACACAACGGGCATAGGAGAAGGTCTGGGATTTTTGATGGACAAAGCAAATGATCATTTTCATATGGTCCTCCACCAAGAAAATCCGAGTTATCTTGAATTACCTGGTCTTACTATTTTGTTAGGCGGTATGTGGATTGTCAATCTTAATTACTGGGGATGTAATCAATACATTACGCAGCGTGCATTAGGGGCTGATCTTCCCACGGCGCGTAATGGTATTTTGTTTGCGGCTTTTCTTAAACTTCTTATGCCTGTCATTGTAGTATTACCTGGCATAGCTGCTTATGTTTTATATCAAGAAGGTTTGTTCCAACAAGACATGTTGGCCAATGGAGAATTAAATCCAGATCGTGCGTATCCGGTATTACTAAATCTTCTACCATCTGGTTTAAAAGGTTTAGCCTTCGCCGCTTTGACTGCTGCGATAGTTGCCTCTTTGGCCGGTAAAGCCAATAGCATATCTACAATTTTCACACTTGATATATACAAGAAGTTTTTCAATACAAAAGCATCAGAAAAAGAATTGGTTTTTACTGGTAGAATAGCGGTGTTAGTTGCCGTGATGATAGCTGTTGTTATCTCACCCTTCTTAGGTATTGATAAGAAAGGTGGTTTTCAATTCATTCAGGAGTATACAGGATTCGTATCGCCGGGCATTTTTGCAATTTTTATATTAGGCTTTTTCTGGAAGCGTACAACTTCTGCCGCAGCAATGACAGCAGCAATCATAACTTTTCCATTGTCTATTCTATTTAAATTTTTACCCACATACGTGGATTTATCTTTCTTAAGTGGTAGCGGTTTTTCTTCCCTAAACAAGGAGTCAGGTTTATATGAAATTCCCTTTTTAGATAGAATGGGCTTTGTATTTATAATATGCGTTGCCATTATGGTCTTGATAACTGTGTTAGACACCAAGAGTAAAGACAATAAAAAGGGACTCGAAATTGATGCTAGTATGTTTAAACCCCAAGGTGCATTTGCAGTAGGTGCTGTAATAGTTTGTGGCATCCTTTCGGCACTATATATTGTGTTCTGGTAAAACCATCAAATGAAATACCTACGAACTCCCTATATCCAAGTACTTCTTGGAATTCTTTTAGGTGTTATAGTAGGTATTTTATTTCCAGGTTTTACCATTGCAGCTAAGTTACTCAGTGATGCTTTTATCAACTTAATTAAGATGGTAATCGCGCCTATTATCTTTGTTACGGTTGTTCTTGGAATTGCAGGTGTTGGTGATCTAAAAAAAGTAGGCAGGGTAGGAGGTAAAGGAATTTTATATTTCGAGATTGTTTCTACCCTAGCGTTGTTCATCGGTTTACTTGTCGCCAACTGGATTCAACCAGGACTAGGCGTTGCGCATGATAATCTTGACATAAAAGAAATTGCTGGGTACACACAGTCAGCCAAACAACACGATTGGGGTGTATTTTTTTTTAACATTGTTCCTGCCAATATCTTTAAAGCTTTTGCTGAGAGTAATATCCTTCAAATTTTATTTTTCAGTATTATTTTCGGTCTAACCTTAACCCGTACAGGTACAGTTGGTCAAAGCATATATGCAGGCTTAGAAAAAATCTCAGTTATATTTTTTGCCATCATGGAAGGCATTATGAAAATGGCACCTATTGGTGCGTTCGCAGGAATGGCTTATACAATTGGGAAATATGGATTGTCGGCTCTTCTTCCATTGGGTAAACTCATGTTTTGTGTTTATACAACCATGTTCTTGTTTGTTTTTATCGTTCTCAATCTTGTCATCCGTGCCTATGGATTTAGCTTGTGGAAACTGTTAGTTTATATAAAAGATGAATTGTTAATCGTCTTAGGTACGTCTTCAAGCGAAAGTGTCTTGCCAGTCATCATGCGTAAGCTTCAGCATGCTGGCATTAAACAAAGTGTTGTTGGATTAATCATACCAACAGGATATGCATTTAACCTGGACGGGACGGCTATTTATCTTAGCATGGCCATATTGTTTTTAGCCCAAGTATTTCAAGTGTCCCTTTCAATGGTAGATCAGCTTGCAATTCTTGGCATCTTGATGTTAACAAGCAAAGGTGCGGCTGCTATTACGGGGGGTGGATTCATTGTTTTAGCATCTACATTAAGTATGATACCCGCTATCCCAATCGAAGGTCTTGCTTTACTAATTGGTATCGACCGTTTTATGAGCGAAGCACGTAGCATTACAAACCTTATTGGTAATACAGTAGCAACAGTGATTATAGCTAAAAGTGAAAACGAAGTAGATCTATTAATTTATCAGCGGGAAGTGGAAAGCTAATTATAATTAAGAACACGTATTCTACATAATATATGAATCGCATTGACCGATTAACAGCTATCCTCATACAACTTCAGTCGAAGCGCATAGTGAAAACGGAAGAATTGCCGAGTCGGTTTGAAATTAGCTTACGTACCGTGTATCGTGATGTAAAAGCGTGGATGGAAGCAGGCGTGCCCATTTGCTCAGAAGCTGGCAAAGGTGCAAAGGTTACTTCATTTGTAATAAACAATGAATTTATCTATGTCGAGCCATCAAGAAGAAATTATTATACGTTTTTACACAGCTTTCCAAAATCGTGATTACTTAATTAACGATGCAATCCTGCTATCATAAGCATGCAAAATTTTATGATCCCATTTTTCAAGGTTTGGAAAGCAATGAGGTGAAGGCGATGTGGCAGATGTTGCTAACCGCATCAAAAGATTTATTAAATTAGTATATTTATGGCGAATAATAAGCCCTGGAACGCCTGGACGACTTAAAACTTGATGTGCTATGTTTGATGTAGTTTTGTTGTACCCAATAAGGTCCCATCTAGTAGTTAATAGATTATATTTGATTTTAAATTATACGATTTCAATCCGAATGTCACATATGAATTGATTGGGCATGGTTACTAAAATTTTGTATAGATTATTAACAACTTTAAAGGCTGTTGTCGTGTTAAAACACCGAGATTGCCCGAATGCCAATTCACTAATATTATCTTTCAAACAATTAATCCTAATTCACGTCTTATGAAGAGTATAATTCATTCAATGTTGGTGTTAAGTTGCTGGGTTGCATTAATAGGATGCGGAGGTGGTAATGAAGAACAACCGAAAATAGCACCTTCCAATCTTAACATTGAAAGTACGGTTAGCACAGATGGTTCAGGCTTAGTTACTATACATGCTACTGCTGAGAACGCTGCGAGTTTCATTATCAATTTTGATGAGGTAGGTGGTAGTCCAGTAACAACGACCACTGGTAATGCTGAATATACCTACAAACAATCAGGTACTCATGATATAAAAGTAACGGCCTATTCTGCAGATTTTCTTTCTTTAAGCGCGACTAAGAGTATTAACATTGAGGTAGATGAGCCCGTTTTGACCCTGGTGTGGAAAGATGATTTCGATGGCATGGCCTTAAACACCGAAGATTGGACGCATGAAATAGGGGGAAGTGGATGGGGAAATAATGAGTTACAATATTATCAACCAGGCAATACTTCAGTAGTTGATGGAAATCTTGTAATAGAAGCTAAAAAAGAAAATGTTGGTGGAAAAGCTTATACATCATCAAGAATTATAACACAAGGTAAGAGGGAGTTTAAATATGGACGTATTGACATTCGAGCAAAGCTTCCTAAAGGACAAGGTATATGGCCAGCCTTATGGATGCTAGGTGCAGCGTTCCCAGAAGCCGTTTGGCCATCATGTGGGGAAATCGATATCATGGAAATGGTAGGAGGGCAGTTGGATAGAAGTGAGGGAGACGGAAGAGATAATAAGGTTTATGGAACTCCCCATTGGAGTAATGCCGGGAATAATGCTTCGTATGGCGGAAACACTACATTAAGTTCTGGTATATTTGCAGATGACTTTCATGTATTCTCTATTACCTGGGATGAGACGTATATCAAGTGGTACCTGAATGATGTTCAATTTCATGTTATAGACATTAGCCCGGCTGAATTGAGTGAATTCCGTCAAAAGTTCTTTCTCATATTTAACGTTGCGGTTGGTGGAAATTGGCCTGGAAGTCCCAATGAAACAACTGTGTTCCCGCAAAAAATGTATGTTGATTATATTAAAGTGTATCAGTATCAATAAATATTTTCCAAATATTAGCGAAAAAGTCTCCTTGTAATGGGAGACTTTTTTGTTTAAACTTAGAGACTACGAGACTATTCTAAGATTCAAGACTGAAATTTCTAAGCGGAGAGTTGTTGCTCTATACTTAAACAAAAAAGCCCTTTGAAATTCTAATGACTTATTTTAATGGATAGTTAGTAATGCTACTAAACTACGTCCTCTGCCACCGCGGCAGCTATTTCTACTATTTTCGGTTCCTCTTTGCGGCTAACATGTAATACAAAATGCTTATCCATACTTAACTCATAAGGTGACTCATCTAAAAGCTGTGTAGCTGTTTTAGATTGCTGAAGAACATGAAGTAAGTTTCGGGCCACGGTAGAAGTTTTGATGTTATTAGTTGCTTTACCCTTCGACGCTTGTAAAATGAAATGATAGCCGGACTTCTCTTTTTCTCCCACCGCTTTAAACTCATGAGCATATAACTTATACTGCTGAGGCCCATTAGCAGCGGTTGTCATTAATTGTAGAATAACGGGGCGGTATTTATTCCACAACGATACATAAGGATTCGATTCTAGCAGGACCATCATTTAGATTATTATATGAAACATTTTTATAACACGTATTATTGTTAATAGCAAATCTCTCTTATCTTGTAGAGTAATTACTCCGGGCGCTTACTAACAATTATAAAAAATCAATTATAGAGTTCTTTTTAAAAGATTGCAATATACACACGTTTATACGTTTGTCTTAATAGTCAATACCAATTACGATTACTTTTATTAATAAAATGCAATAAAAATTGTTACACGATTGAATTGCTCCATTTAATAGGGAATAAGCTATATTAATAAGCATGGTTAAATTGGTTATGTTAGTTCTGATACTTTGCACAGCTTGTCAATCTGGCTTGATTCCGTGCCCCAAGGTTAAAACTGCTCAAATTAAGAGGAGCTCGTTCCAAAAACATCATCTTCTACAACGGGAATCTTTGACCGCCGAAGCCAATGACACACAAGGCTCAGTAAATAACCAAAAAAGATATCTTCGCGCCGAGAGCAAGTCAATCAGCAATATCTCTGTGGAGGAATGGGATTGTCCTAAGCTTGGCTCTAAAAGGTATATGCCAAAATCAATTAAGGAAAACATTAAAAGGAATTTTAAAAAGTTAAATTCCAACCTCAAAAAAGTTAAAGCGGATTCGGTCCGTAATACTTCCCGGCGTCATCATCTTGCTGTATACTAATTGATTAGAACTTATAATCTTCCCCATCCATATTCTATAAACAAATGCGATTGTAACGTGCGTGTTATAATTACTCAATAGATGTGGAAAATTCACTTCAAATATACCGTATCGATTAATAATATCAAGGCATGGAAATTTAATACTATACATAAATTAGGTAGATATTATACACCGTTGTGCATGATATGGATCTGATTGTAAAGTATTTTTTTTAACTAAATATTAAAACTATGGTTACGGATTTAAAAACAGTAGCAAACGATCTTAAGAACATGACGGAAAATATTAATCCAGAGCATAAGGAAGGGCCGATAGCTAAATCAATTGAACAACAAACAGCAAAGTTGCCTTCTGATGTATTTTTATGGACAGCATTAGGTGCTATGGCTGGGTCACTAACATTAAAAGTTCTTAAAAAGGACCACCTAGCGTTATTTGTAGGCCAATGGGTTGCACCCTTTTTACTCTTTGGAATTTATAACAAACTAGTAAAGCTTGAAGGCCATGACAAAACAGATCCCGGTGTAAATCAAAAAGAAAATACTGTAGTTAATGAAACTAGCGCACAACCGGAACGCAAAAAAGAGCGCAAAAAGAGCTACAGCTATTAACAAATTGCTGAAGCAAAAAAGGGCGTTAAGTTATACAATCAGTGATCTAATACGGATCTTGATTATAACTTAAAGCCCTTTTATTTTAAAGAGCATGCGTGTACATAATGGTACATTAATCAATATTTTTTTAAAAAAAGATTATGTATCATGCGTCCAAATACTGATTATAAGACTGCAACTAATAATTCAATCTTATTGTTGACAGCTTAGCAGGAGTAATCAGTAAATTAATTGTAAACTATAATTCATGAGTCAGGCCAAACAAATAGAAACCTTTCAAATAAAATTCGCCTCTACTCAGAGGGATTTCTCCACAACCCTTAATAAACGTGTTCAAGATTATTTTAAAAGTAATGATATAAGCAAACATGCAAATGCAGAAATGGTAATTAAAACCATCGTTATGTTTAGCCTATATTTTATTCCTTATGCTTTAATTATAAGTGGTGTAGTGTTAAACAATTGGGTCGCTTTTATTTCGGTATTAATTATGAGCGCTGGGTTAGCGGGAATTGGCCTGTCTATTATGCACGATGCAAACCATGGTGCTTATTCCAAGAAACCATGGATAAATACACTTTTAGGTTACTCTTTAAACATGGTTGGTGCGAATTCGTTTAATTGGAAAGTTCAACATAACGTTCTCCATCACACGTACACCAATGTGCATGATCATGATGAGGATATAAGCCCACGTGGTGTAATTAGAATGACACCACATTCGGAGTGGAAATATTTTCATAAATTTCAATTTGTTTATGCATGGTTTCTATATGGATTAATGACAATAGTATGGATGGTGTTTAAAGATTTTGTCCGTATAGTAAAGTACCAAAAAAATGGTATGGTTAAAAAACAACAAGCTAATATCATTAAAGAATGGTTGATTCTTATTGTTACTAAAGTTGTGTACGTAAGTTACATTTTCATTCTACCGCTAGTATTCACGGACTTTAGTTGGTGGCAAATTCTTATAGGTATTATAATGATGCATTATATAGCAGGTTTTACGCTTGCAATAATTTTCCAGCCTGCTCACGTTATCGATGGTACAGAATTTCCATTACCTGACGAAGATAATGAATTAGAGAATAATTGGGCTATACATCAACTACATACTACAACCAACTTTGCAAATAAGAGCGTGTGGTTTACATGGTATGTTGGTGGACTAAACTTTCAAGTAGAACATCATTTGTTTCCTAATATTTGTCATGTGCACTATAGAAAGATATCTAAGATTGTAAAAGAAACTGCTTTCGAATATGGCATTCCATATAAAAGCGCTAGTACCTTTGTTGATGCTCTGGCAGGTCATGCAAAACTGTTGCGCGAACTTGGAAGAAGGCCATCAACAGCTACTGCGTAAAAAATATACTTCATCATAATTAATGTAATTTTTTTTACCTTGATTAAAAGGAGGTAAAATAGGGTGATGGTTTCCAAGCCCGGAGATGATCTTACTGGCACCTTGCATTAATACATTATACCCTTTTTTACTACTTCTTCAGGAACAGTAAGGTTTTCTTTCCGGAACATTTCAATATCAGGTTTTGCTAGTAAGTTATAAAAGAAATCAGTCGAAGGGGCGCCTGGTAACAGCGCGATAAGGGTAATGTTGGTGTCTTTTAACTCGTTAATTAGGGCTTTAGTAAATGACAACACAAACGCTTTGTAGAAGCATATACAGGGGTCGGATACTGTCCTAGAAATGAAGAGACTTGAAGTATTTTTCCTTTATTTCTGGCAATCATATCATTCAAGAAAAATTTAGTAAGGGATACTAGCGAGGTTATATTTAATGATATCAATATCCCGATCTATGTCATATTCAATGAACTTCGCGTATTCACCTTCGCCGGAATAATTCACCAAAATGTCAACCTTTATATCCAATGGTTTAATAAATTCGTAAATCTGTTTAAGCGGAGCTGGGTAAATAAAGATCTTTCACCAGAGATATTACCTTAATTTTATAAGCCACTGTGATGCTTTCCCAACGTCCTGCAGTTTATCTGCTGATTGGCCACGAGTATTAAGTTATAGCCATTTTGTGCAAATAATTTAGAAAACTCTAGCCCAACCCACTTGTAGCGCCAGTTATTTAAGACATATTGATTCCTATAATTAGCCGTCGATTCCATGAACACTCCATTCAGTAATTTTTACAATTTTCAGACTTCGTGGTGCTAATTTTTAATAGTTCGGTAAAAATCGTGCCTGTATAGTTTTGAAATACACCACCATACGTGCTATAATGGGCGTGTGTAAATAAGTCCGCGTACTTTTGTTGCGCAGTAATTAAGTGGTAATTAACTTCCCACTTAATGGCTAGTCGTTCGAACAAGTAAATAATAATGGAAAATTTAAAGCGTTTAATACACCGTGTAATTACCTTATGCATTAGCAAGCTGCACTTAATTTCTTTTAGTCTTAACGCCCGATATCGTCAAATTAATCTTTACTATAAGACACATCCAAGAGCAAAAAGAAATACAATTATATGGGCAATAGCCTTGGGGCCACCACTAATTATTTTATTGATTGTTTGGATTGAAATTCCAAGTAAGAAAGCGCTTCGTAATATTCAGAATCAAGTGGCCTCAGAAGTTTACAGTGCAGATAGCGTTTTATTAGGCAGGTATTATATTCAGGACCGTACAGAAGTTGCTTATCAAGATATAGCTCCTGTGGTTATTAACGCGCTTATAGCTACTGAAGACATTCGGTTTTATGATCACAGTGGTATCGACTATACGAGCTTAGGGCGTGTACTAATCAAATCGATTTTTCTTCAGGAGGAGTCTGCTGGCGGAGGTAGTACTTTAACGCAACAGCTTGCTAAAAATTTATATCCCAGAAGAAATTACTGGTTCTTTTCTATGCCAATGAATAAACTCCGTGAAGTCGTCACCGCATTGCGTCTTGAAGATATCTATAAAAAGGAAGACTTGATTACTATGTATTTGAACACAGTTCCTTTTGCTGATCAAACTTTTGGAATCGAAGCGGCTGCTAAAAGATTTTTTTCCTCAACAGCAAAAAAACTTACAGTTGATCAGGCAGCTGTTATTATCGGTATGTTAAAAGCAACTCATACCTACAATCCACGGTTATACCCTGAGCGTTCAATGACTCGGAGAAATGTCGTATTGGCAAAAATGGAAAAGTATAAACTTCTTCCCGAAAAAAAACTGGATTCTATACAGGCTTTACCATTGAATTTAAACTATAACAGAGTATCATTTCATCAGGGACTGGCTCCCTACTTTCGGGAATATTTAAAAACGGAACTCTTAACCTGGTGTAAAAATAACGTTAAGGAAGATGGCTCTCCCTATAACATTTATACTGACGGACTAAAAATTTATACAACACTAGATGCAACATTACAGGGTTATGCAGAGAAAGCAATGACACAACAAATGACCGAAGTCCAAAAGCAATTTTTTAATCATCTGGGAAAGGAAAAGCCATGGAAGGATAATTACGATATTGTAAACAATGCTATTCGTAACTCACCACGCTATAATAAACTTAAGGAACAGGGTTTATCAGAAGAGAAGATTTTAGAAGCATTAAAAAAGAAAGAAAATGTGAGGTTGTTTACCTGGCAGGGTGAGAAAGATGCTGAGATGAGTGCCTTTGATTCAATCATTCATCATCTGCAATATCTAAATGCTGGATTTTTGGCGTTAGAACCTCAAACGGGTAAAGTGAAAGCATGGGTCGGGGGTATAGAACATGATTTCTTTCAATATGATCACGTAAAGGCTTCAACTAAAAGACAGGTAGGGTCTATCTTCAAACCCATCGTGTATGCCATGGCTATTGAAAATGGTATTGCGCCTTGTGATCTTGTCTCGGCCAGTCGCCAAACTTATATTGACGATGAAGGTGTGAAGTGGACACCTCGTAATACGCAAAATGATTATCAGGTTCGCTATAGCATGCGGGGTGCTCTTGCTTATTCAGTAAATACGGTAGCTGTAAAATTAATACAACTGGCTGGTGTTGATAATACTGTTGCTTTAGCTCGTAGAATGGGAATAGTTAGCGAGATGAAGAACGTGCCCTCGGTTGCGTTAGGTTCGCCATCGGTATCACTTATTGAAATGACATCAGCATATGCTTGTATTGCGAATGAAGGTGTGGCATCAAACGCGTATTATATTGAAGCGATCTATGATATGGAAGGAAAAGCTTATAACAACTTTAAAAATAAAGAATCTGGTAAAAGAGCAATTACTAAAGAGACGTCTAAACTGGTTGTAAACATGCTTCAGACCGTGGTTCAAGAAGGAACAGCATCACGACTTCGTTGGAAATATGGCGTCTACAATGATGTAGCCGGTAAAACTGGAACAACACAGTCTAATGCCGATGGTTGGTTTATGGCCATGACACCAAAACTTGTGGTAGGTACATGGGTAGGGGCAGATGATCCCCGAATCCATTTCCGGAATACCGAGTTAGGACAGGGTTCAAATACCGCCTTACCGATGTTTGGCTATTTTATGGAACAGGTTAATAATGATAAAACCTTTAAAGAAATCTCACAAGCAAAATTTCCAGTACTACCGCGGGATTTACAAGAGGAGTTAAATTGCGACCTCTATGAAATAGACCCTACCTTATGGACCAGCATTGAAAAAACGATATGGCAGAAAGATTCCCTCATACATGCTGATACCTTGGCTCAAAAAAAAGAAGACTCTTTTCTCGAAAAACTCTATAAACGGAAATTAAAAATGTTGTTAGCATCCCACGCCAAGGACACCGCAATCGTTAGCGATTTAAAACACTTAGAAACTTTATCGGAATAGTAAGGTATTGAATAACAGCCAATTGGAGTTATATTTTGTTTATGTAGAAATAAATATCCACATCTTATAAATAAGGTATTTAGAACAGTTATTTTTGCAGGCACAAGTTTTATAATATTCGTTAAAGCGAGTCATCTATCGTTAAATAGCTGTTAAACCGTTTCTGATATGAAAATAATCTCTACCGTATTCATCTTTGTCCTATTCTGTTTTTATAGTTCGTTTGCACAAGTTGATACTACCTATCTCTATAACCCTAATACCCCTTATGGTGTTTTAGATATACGTATAGCGAAATCAGCTACCCAATACTACTATTTACAGGAAAATAAAACTTTTAGCTATCGCGAAAGTGCGCCTGGCGTAAAGACAGACACTTATAAAGATATGACTTCATGGAACTCCGCGCCTTATACGCAAGGTAATATGCGGGAAATAAATGGTAGCAAGGATGTATTCGTTATGAATTACCGCTTATTATTTCCTGTTTCTTACAAACCAGCTTATTCACCAGGTTATCCAATTATTATAATGATGCATGGTGCAGCCGAACGTGGTAATTGTTGGGACGGAAAATGTTATCATGGCACTACTGGCTGGAGCCCGATAACAAATAATCCCGCGGCGCCGACGGCAGCGACATTTGAGTTATTAAATAACGATCATAATTTAACGCAGGGCGGCGGGCCGCATATGGATGCACGTAATCTTGCAGGTTCGAAGTTACCCAATGATCCTACATTGCCAACGCGTGGTTTTCCGGGATTTGTTTTATTTCCCCAAAATTTAAATGGCTGGAATTCGTCATCTGTCCATGATGCTATACGCTTAATTCGTTTGGTTGCAAAGAAATACAATGTTGATGAAAATAGAATTTATATCCATGGACTTTCTAATGGAGGTGCAGGGGTATATGATGCGCTTAAACGTGCGCCATGGCTCTTTACTGCAGCATTACCAATGTCTGCAATAAGTGAAGGAGGTATCATTGCGGGAGAACAAACACCTCAAATTTCTCACATTCCATTATGGATATTTCAAGGGGCGAAAGATACATCACCTTCACCTGGAAGAACGAATGGCTACGTAAAGGCATTTCGTGAAGCGGGCGCAGTGGTAAAGTATACAGTATATCCAAACCTTGGACATGGTACATGGAATACAGCTTATAGAGAACCTGATTTCTTCATGTGGATGCTATCAAAAAATAAAGCGAAAATTCACACCTTTTCAGGCACCACAGCGATTTGTCTTACCAACGGTCAAGGTGTTAGAATGGAATTAGCACAAGGATTTCTAAAATATCAATGGCAACGTAATGGCGTTACTATATCCGGTGCAACCGGCGCTACCTATACAGCAGAAACTCCTGGCGTATATCGCGCAAGGTTCAGTCGCGTTCTTAATCCAACTGAGGCACAATGGAATATTTGGTCAGATAATGTAACCATTACAGAAGCAAATCCTGCGCAAGCGGTGGTACAACCAATCGGTACCGTATTGTTAAAAGATCTCAATAATGGGGTAGATGCAAAGTTAAAGGCTGTTGGTGAGTTTGTACATTATTATTGGTATAAGGATGGCGTACTACTGGATTTGCCTGGAACGCAAGACGATACAATTCAAAATCCGATAATTAAGGCTGGAACATGTACAGGAGAATGCACGGGTAATGGCGTCTACACCTTGGTAACGGCAGGCTATGAGAATTGTCCAAGCATGCCGTCGGATCCAATAAATATCTACTTTAATAATCAGGCGCCAATCGATATAACGGCTCCCACAAATTTTGCAGGAACTATTTTTTCTCCAGGGACTATCAAGTTGACATGGTCTGATAATGCCACCAATGAAAAAGGATATGAGATATGGAGTAGAAGAAAATTTGGAACTTCTTCTTATACATCGTGGACGATGAGAACATTAACTGATGTAAACATGGAGACTTTTACGGACACAGGCCTTGAGCCATCATCAACATATAATTATAAAATAAGGGCGGTAAGTAATGGTGGAAGATCCGAATATACTCCGGCGGTTGCAACACAATATTTAGTTCTTACAACCACAAAAGATGAAGAAGTACCTTCGATACCTTTAAATCTTGTTGCTAAAACAACGGGCATAAAAACCATTACATTGACGTGGTCCGCATCTACCGATAATACACGAATTAAGAGATATAAGATTTATTATGGTTCTACTATTATTACGACGACCTCATCGCAAACAATAATAGAGCTAAGTGGTCTTGATTTGAATATGAATTATACATTTACTGTTAGAGCTGAGGATCTAGGAGGGAATTTAAGTGCGTCTAGTAATTCAGCATCGGCCGATACTTTTGTAAAGGGACTTTATTGGGAACACAGCACGGGAGCATGGGGTGGTATTGATTTAATAGACTGGTCAAATTATGAGTTTGCGGGTACCATTAATAATTTTTCCCTAACCCCAAGAACGCAGGAAGACTTTTTCAATTTTAAATTCGAAGGGTATTTATACATCACAACAGGTGGAAGTTACCAGTTCAGAACCGTATCAGATGACGGAAGTAGAGTTGAATTAGATAGCGTAGTGGTAGTAGACAATGATGGCGTTCACGAAAATAAAACTGTAACTGGTGCTATTCAAACCTTAACATCGGGACCAAAAGCAATTGTAGTTCGGTATTTTGAATATACTGCGAGCCAAACATTAAGTGTAAGATACAAAGGCCCTGATACTGGGAATCTTTGGGTAACTATTCCAGATGCTGCCTTACAAAGTGGTACGGAACCTTTGCCTGCAGTTGCTGCACGTTTGGCCGCTGGAGCAGAAAATAGTACTGATCAAAGAGTATTCAATAGCATCGTTTATCCTAACCCTGCACCAGGCCATAACGTTTATGTAAAACTAAGTACCAAAGACGATTCACCAGTGTATGTTAGGTTAATCGATTTAGCTGGCAAGGCTATTATAAACCGAATATATGATGCAAAGCAAATTCGTGAAGGGGTGCAAATAGTATCTAACGAAGCCCTTGTAGATGGCATGTATATATTGCTAGTGAATCAGAACAAGTTTTCACAACAGCATACTATTTCAATTAAAAATTGATTTGGTATTCGTTAAAAAAAAAGGCCTTGAGATTCTCAAGGCCTTTTTTTATTCATGATTGTTCATAACGGGCAATCCAATCATCTCGCTAGAATAATACCGGACAAATGACGTTTGAAGAGAAATATGCTCGATCGGCTAGTATAAATGATGTTTTTCTATTTATGGAATAAATTTTTAAATATTTAAAATTAGTATGGAATTGTAACTATTGTATTAAGCGTTCCATCCCCATTCGAAATTATTCAGGGTATTAAACAATTATGCAGATGAGACAATTAATAGTCAGCGTTTTTTTTCTTGTTTCAATAAGCAGCACTTTATTTTCCCAAGTGGACACAGCACACGTTTATAAAACAGGAACGCCGTTTGGAACTTTAGATATTCGTCTCGCAAAATCAGCCACGCAATATTATTATTTGGACGAAAATAGAACTATTAGTTTCAGGGAGAGCGCGCCAGGAGTAAAAACAAACACTTTTCTTCATTTGACAAACTGGAACTCAAATGATTATAAAGAAGGTAATCTGCGAGAAAAGTCTGGAAGCAACGATAATTTTGTAATGAATTATCGCCTCTTATCACCTGTAAATTATACGCCAAGCTATAACCCCGGTTATCCATTAATAATTATGTTGCATGGATTGGCAGAACGAGGTAACTGTTGGGACAATAAATGTTACCATGGTGAAAGAGACTGGAACGCAAATAGTAACTCGCCATCTGCACCAGCAAACGCCGATAATCTTTTATTAAATAATGAGTTACCCCTGTTAAATGGAGGGCGTGTATATCTTGATGCCAGAAATTTAGCAGGTGCAATGCTTCCTAATAATACAGCTTTGCCTGCTCGTGCATTTCCAGGATTTGTACTGGTTCCACAAAATCTTAACGGATGGAATTCTAATTCAGTAGCAGACGCAATTCGCCTAATAAGATTATTAGTTAAAAAATATAATATCGATCTTAACAGAATTATCATTCAAGGAATTTCTAATGGAGGCGGAGGAGCGTTTGAAGCACTAAAGCAAGCCCCTTGGCTCTTTTGTGCTGCACTTACAATGTCACCAATAAGCGATGCTTTTGTTGTGAGCCAAGGTCAGGCTCCAAATATTGCACATATACCTTTGTGGATTTTTCAAGGTGGAAAAGATACCGGTCCTACACCAAGACAAACGGAACGTACTATAAAGGCACTGCGCGAAGCAGGGGCTAGCGTGCGTTATAGCTTGTATCCTAACCTTGGCCATGGCACTTGGAATACGGCTTATAAAGAACCTGATTTTTTTAGTTGGATATTGAATAGAAATAAAGCAGAGATACACACCTACGCAGGTAACGATGCCATCTGTTTAACCAATAGTGAGGGCGTAAAACTTGAATTAGCGACTGGTTTTTTTAACTATCAATGGCAAAAAAATGGTGTCGTAATAACAAATGCTACGGAAGCAACTTATGTTGCAACTGAACCCGGTACTTATGCCGCACGCTTTAGCCGAGTGCCAATGCCTGCTAGTAACGAATGGACACCGTGGGCTACACCTGTTCTTGTAACGCAACAGACGCCAGCACAAGCAAGCTTGACACAACAAGGAACAGTTTTGCTTCCAGATCTGAATGGAAACAACGATGCAGTTTTAAATGTAAAAGAAAAATATGCACATTACTATTGGTATAAAAATGAGTCGTTGTTAGAATTTGCTGGGGATCAAGCTGACACACTCCAGTCTGTAATTTTAAAACCATCAACAGGCAGTGGTAACTATACAGTAGTTACAGCAGCCTACGATAATTGCCCTAGTCCTGTTTCTGTTATAAAACATCTTTTCTTTAGCAATGAAGCTCCGGTTAATATATCAGCCCCTTCTGATTTTTCAGGTCAAGCCTTATCTAAAGGTGGTAACAAGTTAACATGGATAGATAATGCAAATAATGAAGATGGCTTCGAGATTTGGAGCCGTAAGATTATGGGTGAAAATAATTATTCACCATGGCAGTTGAGAATTTTAACAGAGGCCAACCTAACAACCTATACCGATACAGAACTTGAACCACTCGTAACATATCAATATAAAATTCGTGCTGTCAGTGATTCAGGCCGGTCTAACTATACACCTGCTGATGAAGACGAATATCTTGTCGTAACAACACCTGTTGATCAAATTAAACCAAGGGCACCGAGAAATCTAGAGGCTAAAACAATTGCCATTAATACCATATCACTTTCGTGGGATGCTCCACTTGATTCTATGGAAATTAAACAGTATAAAATTCTTTATAACGGAAATACGGTGACGCTTAATGCAACAGAACGTACACATACTTTATTTAACCTGACTATGAATACCATTTATCATGTGGTGGTTGTGGCCGAAGACTTCGGTGATAACCTTAGCAATGAGAGCAACACTGCAACAGCGGATACCTATTTGCATGGGTTATATTATGAGCATACTACCGGTGTATGGAATGATCTCGATGAAGTAGATTGGACTTTAGCCGAGTTTACAGGTTTTATAGATAACTTTTCACTTGACCCTAAAACTCAAGATGATTACTTTAATTTCAAATTCGATGGGTACCTCAATATCACCACAGCCGGTGCATACGTATTCAGTACCATATCAAGTGATGGTAGTCGCGTGATGCTTGATGATGTTATGGTAGTTAATAATAATGGAATGCATGATGATGTAGAAGTTGACGGGACAAGTCAAGTATTAACTTCAGGACCTAAAAGAATTACGGTTACTTTCTTTGAGTACACGGGACCAGAGTCTATTAAAGTAAAGTACAAAGGACCGGATACTAACAATGTTTGGATTGATATTCCCGATGATGCTTTAACTAGTGGTGTTAAACCAGTTCAAGACGATAAGTCCCTTTATTTTATGGTTTATCCCAATCCTACAACAGGTAATAACATAAATTTAAAGATTCCAGTAGATGAGAGTGACCCATTGCACATTATTATACTAGACAGCATTGGCAAAATTGTTTTAGATGGAATTTTCAGCGCCTATGACCTAAATCAAGGTGTTATATTAAAAACTTCTGAAAAATTAAATGATGGTTTATATGTGATGCACGTCACACAGAAGAATCGGTCAGGTAAATTCAAAATTGCAATTAGGAACTAGTTGGTTATTTTGACTGTAGGTCTTTTGATTGACAACGCCTTTTAATCCCGACTGATGATATGACTAACCAAACACTTGACCAATTATTGGGTATTGATTATCCAATAATGATGGCTCCTATGTTTTTGATTTCAAATACAAAAATGGTTAAGGCTGCATTAGCAAATGGTATATCCGCTGCGTTTCCGGCGTTGAATTATCGAACTGATTTGGAGTTGCGTGAAGCGATTACTGAAATAAAGTCTTTCTCAAATAAGCCCTTCGGCGTTAACTTGATTGTAAACCAATCAAACCCACGCTATAAAACTCAACTTAAAACCTTATTGGAATTAAAAGTGGCATACATTATAACTTCGTTAGGAAGTCCTAAAGAGGTTATTGAAAAATGTAAGCCTTTGGGTATAAAAGTATTTTGTGATGTGGTAGACTTGAAGTATGCGCTAAAGGTGGAAGCATTAGGTGCAGATGCCCTTATAGCAGTTAATTCAAGAGCAGGCGGGCACGCAGGTAATTTGTCACCGAAAGATTTAATTACGTTGTTAAAGGCTAATTGCAGGCTACCTATCATCTCTGCAGGAGGTATTGCAAAGGGTGCAGATCTTAGAGATGCTTTAAACTGGGGTGCTTCTGGCGCCTCGATAGGCACTATCTTCATAGCATGCAAAGAAGCTGATATATCGGCAGAATACAAACAAGCCATGGTAGATTATGGTGAAAAGGATATTGTGATGACTAATAAATTATCAGGATCTCCACTTACTGTAATTAACACGCCCTACGTTCAACAACTGGGTACGAAAGCCAATTTGTTAGAGTGGATTTTAAATAATAATAAAACACTAAAAAAATACGCCAAGATGATCATAGCAATGCGTGGAATGAAAAAAGTTGAACGTGCTGCATTTGGCGCTACTTATAAAACCGTGTGGTGCGCAGGCCCATCGATCGAATATGTTGAAAGTATCAGACCCATAAAGGATATCATCCAAAGTCTAGTAAGTGAATTTGATAGTATAAGTAAAAACTAACTAATTTTATATCAGGCTATGATTTTTTAGGCATGAGTTTTTATTCACATCCCATATTTAAACAGTATAACTATGAATAATCAATTGGTCTGGCTCTTTACTTTAGCTATTCCAATTGCTAGCATAGCATGGACTGTTACACACGAAGAAATATTTTCTGAACCAAGAAATTTCTGCCTTGACAAATCAAAAAATAGCAAAAGGCTATTAACTAGAAAGTTCTTCTACCTTTTTACGTGTGAGTATTGCTTTAGTCATTACGTAACAGTTTTGATGTTGTTTATTACTGAATATAAATTATTATTGCCTGGCTGGCGCGGTTATCTAATTGCAGGTTTTGCGCTTGTATGGATTGCCAATATCTATATGAGTTTATATGCGTTTCTTCGCGTAGATATAAAGAAAGAAAGAATAATCACCAAACAAGAAGAGAAAAAAATAGAAGCATACAAAACCGACTGATAAGCAGTGGATTTATTAATGAGCCCACGTAAATGTTGTTTCGTTTTTTAAGGCTGTAAGATTCCCGGGCATAAGTTCACTTGATTTCATAAGAGTAAGCTTCATCTGATCTCTCAATTGATTTTTCTATTGGTGTGGACACTATCAAAGCGATATTATAATAAGGTATATAGCTAACCTCCATTATTTGTACTCCCTGTTCTCACAATACGCAATTGCCGCTTAAAGGAAATAATAGGTACAGTATTATAAAATAAGCTATGTAAGAATTTGAGACTTTATGGTAAAGTTGATCAGAGGGCATATCCTATGTTTGTAATATAAAAAACAATGAAAAGCCACATGAACTTTGATGGTTTATCTCCAGAACAAAAGAGACTGATTTTCGATCTAAGTAAAAGGATCGAGATGTTAGAATCACATTTGAAAAGACTTCAATCTAATCTTGTAAAGATAGATCGCGTATTGCCCTCTGATTTGGCTAGGAATATGACAGATTTGAATCTCAATTAATTATATAAATAAAATGTCTTAAAAAACATTATTCATATTTCAAGTTCCCCATTGGCACCAGTTTAGAAGTTTTAGACTGGTGTCATTTTTTAAAAATATGAAAATTGATTTGAATTATTAGTGATAAAAATATAATTGATGTAATAAAACAGTTTTCTTAGGTAAAGGGGAGAGGTTACCTACGATTATATTTGAGGAATCCATAAACAAACATTCGCCTTATGAATTTTAATGGTCTAACATCAGAAGAAAAAAAATTGATACTCGATCTTTGTAAAAGAGTTGAGGTTTGGGAATTAAATCTTAAACGTCTCCAAGATAAAATTGTTAGGATAGATCAGAAAGTTATTAGTAATGTAGCTAAATCCATGAATCACATTAATTTAAATTAACCAACTGCTACAATCAGTCATGTTTTGAAGCCCTTCAATCAAATCATCGTACACTCATGGAATGGTTTTTAATATAACCAGGTATACCTAATATCGCTATGAGTTTTTCTATAATCCAACGAATTGATGAGAAAATAAGTAAATATCAAGAAGAATATAAAGGACAAATGCCTTTATATTTAATTGTTTCTACGGAAGATGCAGATGCATTATATGGCGAGATCAGAAGAATGGACGGCCATTCAGTAGATGTATTAGTAACTTCATACAAAGACATTAAAGTAGTTACCCACGATAGCTTGAATGCAGGTGAGGTTCGCCTAACCAATGAATTGCCCGAAACTGGTTCTTAATTTAATACTTCAGTGTCTGCATTCATCAAAGTGCGCACCATATATCGTGTCTTTTGTTGATTTTCGCTATAAATTAAGGTCAAGCAAAAATATTTTTTAGATACTTTAATCGTGCTCAATTAAGCCCGATCTATAGTAGCAAGATTCTATTGCCAAGGTAAACGGACTACCATGGTTTTACCTAATATTCAATATTGATCAGCTTAAACAACAACATTAAAAAGGCCGGCCACAAATTTGTGACTGGCCTTCCTTATAAAACTAAAAACTAACTAAGATGGATTTTTTGCATTATCAAAAGTTACCATCGTTGACAGATTGAAGTTTACTGTTTCAAGTTGCTTATTGTTGTCAGAAATAGTAAAGATAACGTCGTTAAAATCGTAATCACTTGGTGATCCAGTACCGCTAACACCACCCAGTAAAGGTTTATCTTCAAAGGCCATTACAATATCAGCACATTTACCTTCTTTAAATAAGATATGTTGTTGAAGTCCGTTTAAATTATAGCTTGGATCTGTAAAATTTATTGTCTTTTTAAAATTCACATATGGATATTCCCAACCGCGAATAACCAAAAAGAATCCGATTACGGTTCCGGCCTTAAACTCTTCAGTTCCCAATTGAAGCATATCTCCTTCTTTTAATATAGGTTCAGAAACGTTAGGAAATAATACATTCAACTTTAACGATCCACTATTAGATGGAGCGCCATCTTTTTCATTATAGGTGTAATAACCTAAGGAATTTTCAAAACCGGCACCTTCAGAAATAAAGGTTATAAACACTTTACTATCATGTGTTAGCACAATATTCTTTTGAGCTTCTGCAGTAAATAGCTGTGGATATTCTGTTTGATTATTTTTATGTTCAAAAAACATATCCATAATGCTCATATACAGTGTTGAACATGGCTTAGATGGCGCTATCAATTCAGGGGTTTCTTCATGTTCTTCTTTTCCTCTATCTTTTATTTCATCCTTATGGCAAGCAGAAAGGATTGTTACAAGAAAAACAATTAAGTATTTTAGTTTCATAATATTGACGGATTATTAAGTTTCAATCACTTGAGTAAAAAAGCCATGCCACACCTTATGCATTATCCGATATTTTTATAAAAAGTTTGAAAACCTGCTATTGGACTAAAAAAACAGATATTATCTTATCCTTATAGCATAAATAATTTGACAGAACGTTAAAGATGATCATCGATTAATACATTGTCATTTGTCAGTGCCCTTTTATGTAGTGTTTCTTGAAGCTCTTATGCACATGATTGCGAACTAGTTTGTGCTATGGGTATTCGAGATGAGCTTATTATATGCTGTACCTACTACTTGGCATTTGGTTATGTGGATCATCCTCCCCTCTCGGTTTTCTATTGAAAATAAGTATTTACATATTTGGTGATTATTATTCGCAATTGGATTTACCTACTTAACCTGGCATAAACCGTTTTTTTAACTTGACTTATAACAAAGAAACTAGCGGGAAATTTTGCACAGTTCCTGCCGGTATATCTTCCTTTCTTTGACTCAATTTCGCTAACAAGTTCTATTCCATGAACGCGTTTGAAATCCTTAAATTGGCCGCTTCCAGTTATATGTGGGGCAATTGATTTTTTCGGTACCCAATTAGATTTGCCAGATGCCATCGGATCACACAATAATTATTGGATTTGGGGACCCAGAAATGCTTCGGGTGAGGTCATGGTTATACTTGGTGGCGATGTCGAAGATCTATCTAGGCGATTTGGGAAGTAAAAAAAGTTAGCACAGTATATACGCGCTATTGTATGACTTACAAAAATAATGTGCCCATCTTCGTCTGTCATAAATTAAAAATCCTAGCTGATAAGCTTTGGCCAGAAACAAAGCATTTTGAATAAAATGCTATAGAGCAGTGGGGGAGATGATTCAAAATTTCAATATCACTAATGAAATATCTAAGCGGGAATGATATTTAAACGCTAACCTTTTCTTTGTCTAAGTATTTATCAATCAGTGAATGTCCTAGGTAAACGATTGGTGTAAGCGCAACAGCTACTAAAAATTTATATATATAATTGGTGATACCAATCGCCAGTATCTGCTTATTTGAAAAAATACCTGAGAATGCTATAAAAAGAACTAAAAAACTATCAATGAATTGAGAAACCAATGTTGAGCCGGTAGCTCTAAGCCAAAGCATTTTTCCGCCGGTAAAGTGCTTCAGTTTTTGAAATACATAGACGTCTACTAACTGTCCAATTAAGAATGCTGTTAGGGATCCTATGATGATGCGCTGTCCTTGACCAAACAGTTTTCCAAAAGCAAAATTAATGTCGAAGTAATTACCATTGGCATCTTTGTTATTGGCATCTAGCCACCAACCGGCTGGAGGCAATTTAATAGTTAGAAAAATAATTATGAAGGCATACGCAATTAAGCCAGCAGTAATGTAACTAATACGTCTTACACCTTTATGTCCAAAGTATTCATTAATCAAATCGGTAGTAATAAAAACGATTGGCCAGATCACTACACCTGCCGTTAAATTGAAGTCCATTACAAAACCTAGAATATTAAGATGGGCAGGATTAACGCCAAGTGTCGCTTCGGCAGAAAATATTTTTACGCCAATCATCTCTGCTAAAATTGCATTCGTAATAAATATTCCACAGAGGATTATAAATACGTTATTCCTTTTTTGTTCAAGGGGTAATTCCATCAGTTTAATAATTAACCATTACTCCATAATTAATTATAAATTAATTGTAAAAGTTTGGCCTTCTTCTGCTAAAGTAGTTTCTGGGAATATGCTTTGTGCCTCTTCAAGTAATGGCTGTAGATCTCGATACCGTGCAGAGAAATGTCCAATAAGTAGTTTTGCCACTTTTGCCTGTCTAGCAATCTCAGCGGCTTGCTTGGCAGTGCTATGCTGTGTCTCTAAGGCTTTGAGTTGATCTTCCTCGGCGAAGGTTGCTTCGTGATATAATAGATCTACTCCCGTGATTTGTTCTAGCAGTGATTCCTTATAAGCGGTATCAGAACAATACGCATAGCTTCTTGATGGTTTTGGTGGTAAAGTCAAATCCTCATTTTTGTAAATGATTTTTCCTGTTTGATCTTTTACATCTTCACCTTTCTTTAAGGCGACAATTTGCTGAATTAGTAAAGTGGCTGGAAGACTTGTTTTATCAATACGACGGGGCTTAATCTTTTCGCGAAATAAAAAGCCTGAGCATCTTATTTTATGTGTTAACGGAATGGTTTCAACAGTTATAGCATCATCTTCAAAAATAACTTCTCTTACATCTTTTTCTAACCGATGAAATACAATTTTAAAGTTCGGCCACGATCGTGAATAACGTAATTGTACGGTAATGATCTCATCCAAACCCCGGTGGCTGTAAATATGAAGATCGCTTGCTCTACGTTGAAGATGCATCGTAAATATAAGCCCCATTAGACCCAAATAGTGGTCCCCATGAAGGTGGCTTATAAATATGTGATTGATGCGATGGTAATTTGCCTGAAAGCGCATGAGTTGCATTTGCACACCTTCTCCACAATCAACAAGAAAGAACCGACTCGCTATCTCTACCAATTGCGCAGAAGGATGTCTTCCATAAGAAGGCATTGCACCACTTGAACCTAGAATAGTTATGTTAAACGACAAGATATTTTACTTAGCGTCTCAAAATACAAATCCAGGCAATAAAATGATAATGTTTATTAAAAATGAATAAGGTGTTCTTATTCTCCTTTTAGGTCCTTCTCAATTTCATGCATGAAGACAGCATCAATAGCCTCCTCAACCTTTGGGAATATATTTAGAACGCTATCAAGCTGACTGATTTTGATAAGCTTAGTTGTATGTTCTGAAAGGGAAGTTAGTACGAAAATGCCGCCATCTTCTTGCACAATGCGATTGCCAACCAACAGTGCGCTTAAGCCAGATGAATCTGTATATTTCACTTCATTTAAGTCGAGTATGATGTTTTTAACACCTTCAGCATGAAGGGTAATTAATTCTGATTTCAGGTTCGGTGCTATAGCTGAGTCAAGTTTGTCTTCGTGCAATCTTAACAAACTGTATTTTTCCTGCTTATCGATGGTGTATTTCATTGTATAAAAGTTTTAAAATAAAGCCTTGGAATAATTTTTCTAGCTAATCGTGGCTTATTATTTCGCTAAGGTAATTGATTTTATGGAATTCAGAATGCTCTGCTCTATTCGCTTGTTTATGGATGTATAATCGACCTGTTCTAATGTTTCGCCCCTTACAAGTTGATATAGTTCTTTATAGCGAGTTGAGATAGAGGCAACAATTTCAGGTGTCATTTCTGGAACCTGCTGTCCATCTTTGCCTTGAAAACCATTCTCGATTAACCACTGGCGTACAAATTCTTTTGATAATTGTTTTTGAGGTTGACCTGTGCGCTGTCTCTGCTCGTACCCTTCTTTGTGAAAATAGCGTGAAGAATCAGGCGTGTGAACTTCGTCAATTAAGTAAATGGTGTCTTTGTGCTTTCCGAATTCGTATTTTGTATCTACCAGTATGAGGCCGCGACTAGCAGCTAATTCAGTACCCTTAGCAAATAACTTAAATGTATAATCTTCTAAGATTTCGTAATCAGGTGCAGTTACAATCTTTTGTTTAAGAATTTCTTCTTTTGAAATGTCTTCATCATGGCCTACCATAGCTTTGGTGGTAGGTGTGATAATGGGGTAGAGAAGTTTATCATTCTCTTTCAAGCCTTCTGGCAAGGATACACCACATATCGTGCGCTTGCCAGATTTGTACTCACGCCAAGCATGGCCAGCCAAATAACCCCTTACTACCATCTCAACAGCAAAAGGTTCACATTTAAACCCTACTGTCACGTTTGGATCGGGCGTTGCAATAACCCAGTTTGGTACCAATGATTTTGTCTCTTGAAGATTATACGCGGCAATTTGATTAAGAACCCTCCCTTTATCGGGAATTGCCTGGGGTAGAATTACATCAAACGCTGAAATGCGATCAGATGCTACCATGGCCATGAGTTCGCCAAAGTAGTATACATCGCGAACTTTGCCACTGTAGAAGCCGGTTTGCCCGGGAAATTTGAATTTTGTTTCTTTAATTGCTTGCATTATTTTTTGGCCTTACTGGGTTCCATCAGTATTCCGGCCTTAAAATTAATGGTTCTCAGCAATTTTCCTTTCTCATCATACTCTTTCCATGCACCTTGTTTTTTATTACCTGCATAATTTCCCTGTTCTTTAACCTTTCCATTACTGTAATAGGCAGTAAAAAGGCCCTGCTTGCGACTTGAAAAATAATTACAAGTTGATTCAATGTTTCCATTTTCAAAATAGGTTTTTACTAGGCCTGTTATAAGATTGAATTTATAAGTTTCAATTTTTGCCGTTTTTCCATTAGGATGGTAGATTGTACGAATTCCCATAAGTTTGCCTGCCTCGTACGTTTCCTTAATGTGTGGTGTTTTTCCATCTTCAAAGTAATATATAGTTATACCGTGGGGTTTCGCGTTTCTAAATTTCTTTTCAGAAAGAAGGATATTGTTTTGGTTAAAGTTCTGCTGGCTTAGGTCAAGGCCATTGGCAGATCCCTGTTCCTTTACTTTCACCTTTCCATTAGGGAAATATTCTATGTTCAAACCTACCTTCTTGCCATCTTTATAATTGAAATTATGGCTGATTGCTTTATTTGCGAAGTAGCCTGTATTAAGCCCGTGCAGTTTTCCATATCGAAATAATCCTTCCGTTATTAGATTGCCTTCTGAATCATACGTTTTAAACTGTCCATTTTTTGAGCCATCGGTCATGATAGAAGTAGTTTCTAGCTTACCATTATTATAGTAGGTCTTAGATTGACCAGTAAGTATTCCGTTTTTATAATTGCATTCGGATTGTAAAGCGCCATTATCAAAAAAAGTGCGGGCTTGGCCATTTGGTTTTCCCTTCTTATATTCTATTTCTTTTTTTAGATTTCCATTTTTGTAGTATTCTTTAACGATGCCTTCTTGCTTACCATCTACAAAGAAAGTTTCTCCTTTTCTATTGCCGTTGTCGTGGTAGATGTTAACACTATCAACCAGGATATCGTTTTTATAGTATGCGCTTTCTACAGGCTTACCTTCTTCGTTAAAGATCTCAACTTTACCATCTCGCATCCCATTTACATAAATTATTTTTCTAGCTATTTTTCCGTTTTCATGATATTCTATAAATAAACCTGATTTCATGCCATTATTGAACTTACCCTCGAGCATAGGGTTTCCGTTCTCATAGAACCGCTTATAGGGCCCTATAAAAGTTTCATTATCCTGATTAGAAATTATATAGATTTCTTGGATGTGCTCCTTAGATTTGTCGTAGTAGCTACGTATTTCACGCTGACTAAAAGCGGTAAAGGAGTGTAGAACAAGATAAATGAAGCACACTAATTTGTTCATGCAGGGGTTATAAATGCTTTAGCAATAACGCTAAGTAGTTGTAATTGTTGTTTCACTCATTGGAAGTTAAGCAATTCAATACGTATCATCAATTAGTGAAATTAAATGGGATTGCCGTGTTTATAAAAACAATTATAGTTAAATATGTTAAGAGTCATTTTACTAACGATTGATAAAAAAAAGAATTGTTTGTTTTATTGGAACTAACCAATTAATAATGCTTTATAAACTGGATTGGCTCAACTTCCAATATTACAAGATTTCCCTGGAGACATGGGCTTCAACTCCTTAACATGGGACGACATTTAATCACCTGCACAAACTTAAAATAGAGTAGTTCAAAGCTAGCAGCCAGAAGATATAATTTTAATATTAAACTTAAAAGTGGTTTACTTGCGGTATTGCTTCATCAGAAGCCACGCAATACGTTGTTTCATCCTGAGATAGAAATTTAAATAACTGAGGACCCCCAATATATTGAAGCATGAAAAATCCGACAATTGTTATATCTAATTCAATAGGTTGAGATAAGATGTAACGAAGGCAGCAATTAACAAAGTCTTTTGTTATTGGTTTGGATGTAAAAAAATATAAAGCCTCTTTGACCATACGCTACCTTAAGAAAAGACAATGCCAAATTTAAAATGCTTAAATCATAGCTCTTTAAGATGAATTGTGGTTTTGTTCAACAAAGTGTAGAATATTTTGAATGATATGATATAAAGTGTGTATTTGGCTGGTATATGTATTGCTAGCAGTTGGTAGACATATACTATGAAACGATTCAGCACTACCATCTGCACACTATTATTCAGCGATTCAGCGACAAAAAAAAGACGTTAATTGTATTTGATTATCAGACCGT
>CAXSCR010000005.1:0-149424 GCA_964235605.1 uncultured Cyclobacteriaceae bacterium
CTTTGTAGCCGGAAAACTTAAATTCGATTACCCACAGTATTCCACATAGACCCTATTTTATACAATCGCTGGAGCAAGGATTCCTTTGTCGCTCCAATGAATTCCGGGTCGATAAATGCTTGGCATGTAAATCCCTTGCGGTGATCAACGTGAAATTTGACTTGGTAATATTCTTTTATTACTTCGGAGCCCGATTCTATAATTGCAGGATCATAAGTCACTGTCACATCATCAAAGCCAAAGGTGGAATCTGCCTCCCACGCCACTTCTGACGTTTTCGTGTGAGACAAGTTAAGGCCGCAAGCCTTTAACCAAAAAAATTTGGACTGGTAATCGTCGCCATCCTGCCTAGCTACTACATTTCTTCCCATAACCGGTTATCTTTTAAAGATTGATCCACCTAACCTGCCGTAAAATCGCATAATGTTTTGACAGCTACTGTCGTCGTTTTTAAATGCTTTCATCAGGTTATGATTTATTATTCTCTTGAGGAATTGCGGCCACGACAATGCCCTGAATCTGAAAGTCATGGGTAACGATAATTTGTTGGTGCGCTTTATCTGTCGACCGTGGCATTAGCCTAACAACATCGCCTGAATTGTAATATTCTTTAACAGTGGCTTCATCATCGATGAGGGCGATAACGCGTTGGCCGTTTTCTGCGTAGTTTTGTTGTTTTGCTAAAATGAGATCGCCGTCATTAATCCCTGCCTCGTTCATTGAATTACCTTTTGCTCTCAAGAGAAAATATTTCGAACCCGGCTTGGCTAGGTTTGTGGCAACCGGAATCATCGCCTCGATATTCTCTTGTGCCAGGATAGGAACCCCGCACGTTACCGTACCTACTAATGGAATGCTAACTGTTCGAACAGCGTTACTATTTTCCAAATCCTTTAAAAATCTGTAACCTCCATCAGACTTCTTTTCCAAAAATCCATTCTCCTCCAATTCTTGAAAGAGAAGCATGGCTGATCGTGGAGATTTATAGCTCATGGCATCCATTAGGTCCCTTACAGAAGGAAATTTTCCGGTATGCATGATCTTATTTCTAATATGGCGCATGGCCTCTCGTGCCTTGAGACTCAAATTATTTTCGCTCATTTCTGTATAATATCTGTATAATGGTGTTTAACAAATATAGTTCATTCGGAGTTCCAATAGTTCGTAAAATATCTTAAAAGGTATATTTGCAGTTTGTTATATATTTGATGCAACTATATATTATATTTTTATTACATCAATATATTATATATTTGATACATCATCCTATTATAGATAAACCGCAAAAAGCACTTAGAAATGGCATTACCAGCAGAAAAACTAGCCCAGGCACTAGAGGTCCTTCAATCCCTTCAAGAGAAGGGAGTTGTAGCCATAAAGTCCAGTGAAATAAGTAGGGTAAATAAGGAGCGCCTGATCAAGAACGGGTTTATTAAAGAGGTGACCAGGGGTTGGTATATACCATCAAGACCTGATCAAAATGATGGAGATACTACCTCGTGGTACAGTTCCTATTGGGATTTTTGCGTTCGGTTTCTGGCAGAAAAATATGGCAATGACTGGATAATTTCTGCGGAACAATCCCTCTTACTACATGCCGGAAACTGGTCAGTCCCAACACAATTGTTGGTCAAGTCGCCAATGGCGACTAATTATGGCACAGATTTGCCGCACAGTACTTCCTTATTTTCCATGAAAATCGGTCTACCACCGGCTGAGTTGGTGGCGACAGTAAGAAGCTTACGATTATACACCCTGCCGGCTGCTCTTGTTTTTTGCAGTGCTAATACATTTGTTCAAAACTCTATCGACGCCCGAATAACTCTGGCTATGATTCGCGATTCATCAGAAATACTAAGGGTGCTTTTGGCAGGCGGCCATAGTACCTACGCCGGTAGACTTGCCGGTGCATTTCGAAATATAGGTAAAGAGCGGATTGCCGATGAAATTATTGCAACTATGAGAGGTGCAGGATATGATATAAGAGAAATAGATCCGTTTGAAAATCGTGTGGATATAAACTTGCCAAGAGAACGCTCTCCATATGCAAACAGAATAAGGTTAATGTGGCAGCACATGAGGGAAGTAGTAATAAGAAATTTTCCAGCGGCTCCAGGCCTTACGGCGGATCATGAAGCATACTTAAAAGCAGTAGACGAAGTTTATGTCACCGATGCATACCATTCATTGTCTATTGAACGATACCGCGTAAGCCCCGAGCTTATTGAAAGAGTCCGTAGTGGTCAATGGGATAGTACCAACCGAGACGAGGACAGAAACCAGCGCGATGCCATGGCCGCAAGAGGATATTGGCAGACCTTTGTTCAGGTGAAGGAAAGTATTATAAGGATTCTAAATGGGGAAAACGCAGGAACTGTTACTGATCTGGATCATGGCCGATGGTACCTTGAGCTTTTTAGCCCGAGCGTAACAGCGGGTATACTTAGGCCAGAAGATCTTGCTGGTTATCGGAACGGTCAGGTTTATATTGGAGGCTCGAAGCACGTCCCGGTAAATGTTGATGCTGTAAGAGACACGATGCCCGTTCTTTTCGAATTATTAGCTTCCGAGCCGGAAGCCTCGGTTCGGGCTGTCCTTGGGCATTTCATCTTTGTCTATATCCATCCATACATGGATGGCAACGGCCGAATGGGCAGATTTCTAATGAATGCAATGCTTGCTTCGGGCGGATTTCCTTGGACTGTTATCCCTGTGCAGCAACGCAATGAATACATGCAAGCATTGGAAAGTGCAAGTGCAGGACAAAATATTGAACCTTTCGCCATATTCATTAGCACGCTAGTCTCTGGAGCAATGGAAGGACGACCAGCGGCCTCATTAAACTAATTTTCCCTTGAGTAGAATTTGCTGTCTAGTAACCAACAGATAAATACGGAGATCGCAAAGCTTCTTGAGTGGGGAGATAAAATGAAATACATTCTGGAATATGATGAAAGAGTCGGACACAAAACCTTCGCGCTTATTACTAGTATTTCGTTCTTAAAATAAACATTACAAATAAAAATTATATTTTTTGATAAAACCTATCAAAGGTGCGCACTACCAGTAAATCTAAATTGGCCGTTGTTTGATACGTTATTTAAAGAACGATGTACTAGATACGTCGATGTAAATAAGGAAGTAGATAGCTCGGCTTGAGGTAGAACAATTAGAAATATGAAAATGTTAGCTAGACTTCCGTGGCAACGGGTTTCTTTTAATATGTGCCTCCAATTCATTTATTGAAACGAAGGTCTTCCCTTCAGAACTACGCAGTGTAATGTATTGCTTATTGTGATAATTGTAGATTGTTTTCCTGCATAGGTTATAACGCCTGATTGCCTCTTTAATAGAAACCAAGTCCTGACCTATAAGTAAATCATTCGCCCTTACCGCTTCTTTAATAATGTCAGGTAAAAGTTTTGAAAAGGCAGTTTCTAAATAACTGCCTAACATTTCTTTGAATAGTTGCTTAGGAAACTTCATTGCCATTTATTTAATAGCCTCACAAGATTTTAACTCTCTAGGCCATTACGAATCCTGATTACAAATTTGGGGTTTATGGCGATGAAGAGAATCTATCACCGTTTTGAGAACTCTCCCCCGCCCATACAGTAGTCTGTGGTCGAACCACAACTACTGAAGGAGCAGGTTATCACAAGGTCAACGCTATGGCAAAAAAGGTTTTTCCTTGTGGAGAGACTTTAAAGTAAGACACTTACTTTCAATTTTCCTAAACTTTTTAAGAAACTTTAATTTGCATGAAAAATTGGCTTTTTAATAATTGCAATTAAACTTGAAAGTGACAATTCTTCATGTTGCAAATGTGTTTTTTAACGTAATTTTACCTCCACAGTATTTATAGATAACTGATAATCACCTATTTAACCAAATACCTTTTAATTTTATAGCATAAGGCAATCTTCGAAAATAATGCTGGAGGACAATTATATACAACGCGGATTACGCAACAAATTAGTAAAGAAACTTAGTGAAAAAGGGATAAAAGACGAGCGCGTTTTAGCAGCAATTGGCAAGGTGCCGCGACATGTTTTTTTTGATGATGCGCTATTACAACACGCCTATCAAGACAAAGCATTTCCCATTGGAGAAGGTCAAACTATCTCTCAGCCTTATACTGTTGCATTCCAATCTGACAAACTAGAAATAAAATCGGGTGAGAAGATTCTCGAAATTGGAACGGGTTCGGGCTACCAAGCGTGTATTTTACTTGAGCTCGGAGCCAAAGTTTATACCATTGAATATAACCGTAAACTTTTCGAAAGGACGAAGCATTTTCTCCCATCAATCGGATACAAGCCATTTTTCTTTTTTGGAGATGGATCGAAAGGATTACCTGTTAAAGCACCTTATCACAAAATAATTGTTACCGCGGGCGCTCCTGTTATACCAACCTCATTGACTGATCAATTAGCCGAGGGAGGAATCCTTATTATCCCTGTTGGAGGGCGAGAAAAACAAATGATGGTGAGAATTCGCAAAAAAGACGGCCAATTAATTAAAGATGAATTTGACTATTTCGCCTTCGTTCCACTGCTTGGAGAAGATGGCTGGAAGAGTTAATCGTAGACTTACATCTTTTTATTATACCCAAACAGGAACAGTTCGGAGGAGAACTATGGAAGAAAGAAAATATTTACGACTTTCGCACCTGCAAAATCTGATACTACCAAATGACTAAAATCACTTTTACTGAAAAGAAAGATACCCGTTCTGGCTTTGGCGCCGGATTGCATGAACTCGGCCGTAAAAATCCGAATGTAGTAGCCCTTTGTGCCGACTTAACAGGTTCGCTTAAAATGGATGCATTCAAAAAGGAGTTTCCAGAGCGCTTTTTTCAAATTGGAATTGCTGAGGCAAATATGATCGGAATTGCCGCTGGTATGACGATAGGTGGAAAAATCCCTTTTACGGGTACTTTTGCCAACTTTTCTACAGGTCGTGTATATGATCAGATCAGACAATCTGTTGCTTATTCTGACAAGAATGTAAAAATATGCGCATCACATGCTGGACTTACTTTGGGCGAAGATGGAGCAACCCATCAGATACTAGAAGACATCGGTATGATGAAGATGCTTCCTGGAATGACCGTTATTGTGCCTAGCGACTATAATCAAACCAAAGCAGCTACAATGGCTCTAGGTGATCATATAGGCCCAGTTTATCTACGTTTTGGTAGACCAAGTTGGCCCATGTTCAATGCCGTTGACAGACCGTTTGAAATTGGTAAGGCTGATAAGCTTATAGAAGGTAAAGATGTATCAATCTTTGCGTGTGGTCATATAGTGTGGAATGCAATTGAAGCTGAGGCTGCATTGGCAGAAAAAGGTATCAGTGCCGAAATAATCAACATACATACTATTAAACCATTAGATGTTGAAGCCATCTTAAGATCTGTTGAAAAAACCGGCTGCGTAGTAACCTGTGAAGAACATCAAATGAATGGTGGATTAGGTGACAGTGTAGCACAAGTACTTGCACGCTTCCGCCCCAGCCCAATTGAAATGGTGGCGGTAAATGATAGTTTTGGTGAAAGTGGAACACCGACCGAGCTTCTTAAGAAATATGGCCTAGGTCCAGAAAACATCGTTGCAGCAGCTGAAAAAGTCATTAAGAGAAAATAAGAATAGAATTTAAGAAATGTTAAAATAAGAAATGTTAAAAAGAGGGATGCTAGTCATCCCTCTTTTATTTGAAAATATAATCCCCAAACAGCAACTTAAATCGTAATATTACGATTATAAACATATGGGCTTAACAAAAACAGAAGGCTTTACAAAATCGCAGATTGAACTTGCAGCACTAGCCAAAGCATTAGGGCATCCGGCCCGTATCGCAATTCTTCAGTTTCTTGCTCAGCAAAAGACATGTGTTTGTGGCGACATTGTTGATAAATTGCCGCTGTCACAATCAACCGTATCACAACATTTGAAAGAGCTTAAAAACGTAGGTTTAATTCAAGGAGAAATAGAAGGCCCCAGCGTATGTTATTGTATTAATGAAAAAACATGGCTCAAAGCACAAAAGGCATTAGGTGATTTATTGAAGGACATTAGACCAAACTGCTGCTAAATTTTTTATACTAATCAATCGCAATATTACGATTAACTAAATTATACAATTATGAAACTCGAGACATCATCAGAACAACTAAAACAAATTGTAAAAGCCCAATATGGCGAGATAGCTGACCAAAGTCGCGACCAAAATGCAGGAAGCTGTTGTGGAAGTACATGTGGATGCTCAACCATAGATGCTGCAATCATGGCTGAAGATTACACAAATCTATCTGGTTATGCTGCAGATGCAGATCTGGGTTTGGGCTGTGGGCTTCCTACAGAGTTTGCACAAATAAAAGAAGGAGACACCGTAATTGATCTCGGATCTGGTGCCGGTAACGATGCTTTTGTTGCGCGCTCTATAACCGGCCCAGCGGGTAGCGTCATCGGTATTGATTTCACTGAAAAAATGATTACCAAAGCGCGTACAAATTCGGAAAAGTTAGGGTATAACAATATTGAATTCAGACTTGGTGATATTGAACAAATGCCAAGTAAGTGATGATGTAGCTGACGTTGTAGTTAGTAATTGCGTATTGAATTTGGTGCCAGATAAACGAAGGGCCTTTCGAGAAACATTTCGCATCCTAAAAAAAGGCGGACATTTCAGCGTATCCGATATCGTACTACAGGGCGAGCTTCCTCCGAATTTTAAAAAAATAGTTGAGCTGTATGCCGGATGTATAACAGGTGCAATCCAAAAGGATGAATATTTAAAGATTGTTCAAGAAACTGGTTTTTCTAATATTCAAATTCAAAAAGAGAAGACCATAACAATTCCCGATGAAATTCTAAAACAATACATCCCTGAAAAGGAGATAATAAAATTTCATACATCAGACACAAAAATCTTAAGCATTACACTTTACGCAGATAAACCACTGCAGGGTGTAGCGACGGAAAAGAAAGAATCGTGCTGCGGACCAGAGTGCTGTAAATAATTGATATATTGATCGCGGAAGCTTACCGGGATCAAAAACCTATGGAATTACAGCCTAAAATTGTTAATAATGTAGAATCGCTAGAAGCTTTTCGTACCCTGTTAAAATCATCTAATCTTCCTTATGAAGATCTTAACTATAAGGATCATATATTGGTGGGCTACTATCAAGGTGAAGAACTTGCAGGCACAGGTGGTTTAGAAATCTATGATGGGTATGCCTTGCTCAGATCGTTAGCAGTAAGAGTTGGCGCACAAGGCATGTCACTTGGATCAGCAATAACAAAAAACTTAATTGTACAAGCCAAAGAAAAAAAATTGAAAGGCATCTATTTGCTTACTGAAACAGCGCGTGGTTTTTTCTTACTAAAAGGATTTAAAGACGTGATGCGCGATCAAGTGCCAAATGGCGTAAAGGCATCATCAGAATTTTCTTCCGTATGTTCAACATCAGCAGCCTGTATGTTTTTAAAATTAGAAGATTAGAAGGTTGCGCACTAACTAGCACGTGTTAGCCAACACCAAATAAAAATGCTTCTAATAAATTGTAACTCGTAAATCCAAATTACATTTGCGGTTTATTAAAAGAACCGATGAAACTGAACAAGTACTTTGTAATCGATTTCGACAGCACCTTCACAAAAGTTGAAGCCTTTGATGAACTCGCTGATATCTCTCTGAGTGACCACCCCGATAAAGAACAACGAAAAAAACAAATTATTGAAATCACAAACAGAGGAATGGATGGATCTATTTCCTTTCGTGAATCGCTTGAGAAAAGACTTAATTTGCTTGCTCCATCTAGACAACACTTGCCTATATTAGTCAATGTGTTAAAAGAAAAAGTTTCTGAATCATTTAAACGTAATCGTGAGTTTTTTCTTACGTATGCAGATAATATCTATATCGTCTCAAATGGCTTTCGCGAATTCATTGAGCCCATCGTGACCGAGTATGGCATTAAACCATTAAACATCTTAGCAAATGAATTTAGATTTGATGCAGATGGTAAGGTTATTGGTTTTGATACAGAGAATCCATTGTCTGCTAACAATGGAAAAGTGGAGCAACTAAAACGCCTAAACTTACCTGGCGATGTATACGTTATTGGTGATGGCTATACAGACTACGAAATAAAACTTGGTGGCCTTGCCAATAAGTTTTATGCCTTTACAGAAAATGTAGAACGAGAAAGCGTGAAAAGCAAAGCAGACCATATTACACCAAGCTTAGATGAATTTCTATACTTAAATAAACTTAACACCGCTATATCGTATCCAAAGAATCGAATCAATGTTCTTTTATTAGAGAACGTTCACCCTGTAGCTGTCGAGTTACTGAAAGGTGAAGGCTTTAATGTAGAAACATACCATGCCGCTATGACCGAAGAAGAACTCTGTCAACGCATTAAAAATGTTTCTGTATTGGGTATCCGCTCTAAAACACAAGTAACAGCCAAAGTTCTAGAGCATGCCAACAGATTGATGGCCATCGGTGCGTTCTGTATTGGTACAAACCAGATCGATCTAAAATCAGCAACCAAGAAAGGTATTGCTGTTTTCAATGCGCCATTTAGTAACACACGTTCAGTTGTGGAATTAGCGATTGCACAGATGATTATACTCATGCGCAACATCGTGGATAAATCATCTAAGATGCATAAGGGCGAATGGGATAAATCAGCTAAGGGGAGTTTTGAAATTCGTGGTAAAAAGCTTGGCCTTATAGGTTATGGAAATATTGGAACCCAACTTTCTGTTCTTGCGGAGTCTATCGGTATGAAAGTTTTCTATTACGATACGGAAGAGAAACTTTCATTAGGCAATGCAGTAAAGTGCAAAACCATGAAAGAGGTTCTAGAAAAAGCCGATGTCATTTCCATGCACGTAGATGGTCGTAAGTCGAACGAAAATCTTATAAGTGAAAAGGAATTCAGTTTAATGAAAAAAGGCGTAATCTTTATCAATCTAAGCCGGGGTCATGTTGTCGATATTAAAGCACTTCGTGAAAATATTCAAAATGGAAAAGTGGCAGGATGTGCCATTGATGTATTTCCATACGAACCCGTAAGCAATGATGAAGAATTTCAATCTGAACTAAGAGGTTTATCGAATACAATACTAACACCTCACATTGGTGGTAGTACACTTGAAGCACAAGAGAACATTGGAAACTTTGTTCCCGCTAAAATGATGGATTATATCAATACAGGTAGTACTTCAATTAGTGTAAACTTTCCAAATATAACCCTACCCATTTTACATGATGCGCACCGCTTGATCCATATACATCATAACGTGCCCGGTATTCTTGCTAAGATTAACCAAATCTTAGCTGACCATGGAATCAATATTGTAGGACAGTATCTTAAAACCAACGAGCTGATTGGCTATGTAATAACAGACATCAATAAAGAATATGATAAAGATGTTATAGCTAAATTAAGAGCCATTGACCAAACTATTAAGTTTAGAGTGTTATATTAATTTAAGTTTTATTATATTAATTTAAGACTTATAAGTAGAAAAAGAGATCAATGCTATTTTCTAGTTTTGATCTCTTTTTTTTTAAACCCGTTACCACCATAACGATTTCTCAATGATATCTTCCTACCCGGATAAAATCTTAATCTTATCAATTACCATTGTTCTAACTGCTACGGTAGATAGTCTTTCACAAACGCAATCCATTCCTAAGCGCGATTACATTAATAATAACATGGTTTGGGGAAGCCTTGGACTTCAAGGAAAAATAAAAAATAAATTATATTATCAATTTGATCTAGAATATCGAAGACAATCAGATCCAGAACATGCTGCAGATACCAATACACAAATCGGTAAAGGCCGCTACAATTTCGTCAAAAATCCATATCAGTTAGCTTTCCGTCCATGGCTTTTATATCAACTCAATCAAAATGCAATATTTGCTGTGTCACCGCTGTGTTGGTTTGGAACATGGAGCTCGCCTGTGAATGCGGTTACATATTTTCAACCTGAGTTTAGAACAAGTTTTCAGGTAACATTAAATCATACTATTGGAAGAATAGTTATTAGTAATAGATATCGCTATGAGCTACGATTTTTTGGTACAAAAGTAATTGATGACACAAGGAGCCCCTTTGGCATCGGCTCAAGTTACAGCTTTCCACAGTCAAATCGCCAAGGACGTGCGCGCTACATGTTTAAAGCAAGCGTTCCACTCAATACAAAAGCCATTGAAAAAGGAACATACTATCTAATGGCCAACACAGAAATATTATTGAGAATTGGCAAGAATGTTAAAAATGAAAATTTGCTAGACCAGTATAGAATTAACTTGAGTGTAGGATGGAAATTTAGAGATGATTTAAGATTAGAGGTTGGCTATTTAAACATGATCGCCTTCCGTTTTAATAATCAGGCGAAAAACAATATTGACGTCAACAACATTATTTTACTAAAATTGATCTTCGATAATTTTAATAACTATTTGCCTTCTGATGATTAAGGCTTAGAAGGCAAGTATAAAAAAAATCCATCGGATCTGGAGAGGTGTTTCTGAACCCCAAGAAGACAAGATTTGAGCTGCCTTCATCCGCAACCTTCCACTGTTATCCTGCTTTTCGGGCGAGGTCCGTCTTACAACGGATTGAGGCCTGGTTTTGTATGTCAGCTTTACTCGGAATTGTTTATGAATGTTAGGTTCAGCAAACGTGTCCCAAATCCAAATGGATTTCTAAATGCAAGATAAATAAAAATTCTCCCTAAAAAACTTAAAATCAACTTGAATTATTAGAAAAACTTAACTGCCTAAGCCTCTACATGGTACTCTCTTCAAGTAAAAAAATTAGCTTTGCGGTGCAAAAAACTTATGACACCCAGCATTAATTTTACACCCGGACCTTCTCAATTGTATTTTACTGTAGAAAGCCACGTTCGACAAGCATTTAAGGATGGGATTCCCTCTTTATCACATCGCAGTAAAGCTTTTGAAAAAATATCAAAAGAAGCTACAGATGGTTTACGTGAATTACTAAACATCCCCGCAGGTTTTCATCTGTACTTTACAGGTTCAGCGAATGAAATTTGGGAACGTGTAATTCAAAATTTAGTGGAAGAAAAATCTTTCCATCTTGTGAACGGTGCATTCTCTAAACGTTTCTATGAGATTGCGGGATTATTAAATAAATTACCAAAAAAAGTCGAGGCGGAAATTGGAAAAGGCTTCGATTCAAATATTCAGGTTCCAGCTGGCACCGAGCTTATTGCCTTAACGCACAATGAAACCAGTACCGGAATTGCTTCACCGATTGACTTTCTTCACTCCTTCAAACACAAAAACCCAGATGCGCTTATTGCGCTAGATGCAGTATCTTCTCTCCCTTATCCAGATTTTGATTATTCGAAATTTGATTCCGTATTTTTCTCTGTTCAAAAAGGATTTGGCCTTCCTGCAGGGCTGGGCGTTTGGATGGTCAATGACAGATGTATTGCTAAAGCTGATCAATTAGCATCTAAAGGAATTTCCATTGGGTCTTATCATAATATTCCGAGTTTGCATTCACACGCTTTAAAAAATCAAACACCAGAAACGCCCAATGTATTAGGCATCTATCTGCTTGCCAAAGTAGTTCAAGACATGCTAAGGCGTGGCATTCAAACCATTCGCAAAGAAACAGAATATAAGGCAGCTATACTTTATCAAGAACTTCAACAACATGCGTTAATTAAACCATTTGTATCGGATAAAGCATTTCAATCAAAAACTGTGATTGTAGCTGATTGTGGCGATCATACTGCCAAGATTACAGACTACCTCATATCAAAAGGCATGCAACCGGGAGATGGCTACGGCGTGTCTAAAAAAACACAATTGCGTTTTGCAAATTTCCCAACGCACTCAAAAGAACAATATGAATTATTGGTTGATAGCTTACAGCGTTATCAAGGTTAAGATTCAAAAAGCATTGCCAAATTATTGTGTAAATTCATGCATCGTTTGATATATCCACTTTCCATTACTTTTGAATACTGATGTAAGTCTGCATCGGAAAAATTAAAAGCCTTGTGAAAATTAACCGGTTTAGATATTTTGCATAGTCTTACTTCCACCTTCATGGTAAAAATAAAATTACTTTCCTGCTTTTTATTGCTTATACAAATTGTTTCCGCGCAGGATTATCGGTGGCAACAACGTGCAGAGTACACCATGAACGTACACTTGGATGTAAAGACCAGCAAAGTAAACGGAACACAAAAACTTATTTATTATAACAACTCCAAAGATACGCTCACTAGAGTTTTTTATCATTTGTATTTTAATGCATTTCAACCGGGCAGTATGATGGATATTCGTTCTAGGAATATTGCCGATCCTGATCCACGGGTTGCTGATCGCATCTCGAAATTGAAAGACGATGAAATCGGTTATCAGCATATCCTTAATTTAAAACAAGATGGTAAAGACATCAGTTATTCGATAGAAGGTACAGTACTTGAAGTTAACCTAGCCAAGGCCATTTTACCAGGTTCAAAAGCAGTCTTTGACATGAAATTCGAATCACAAATCCCCATTCAAATCAGGCGGTCTGGCAGAAACAGTAAAGAAGGGATTGCCTATTCAATGACTCAGTGGTACCCTAAAATGGCTGAGTATGATCATCAAGGTTGGCATGCCTATCAATATGTAGCCCGCGAATTTCACAGCGTGTGGGGAGACTTTGATGTTCAAATTACTTTAGATCCATACTTTGTAGTTGCCGGCACAGGCAAACTGCAAAACCCAGAGAAGATTGGCTATGGTTATGAAAAAGAAGGTGTTAAAGTTCAGCGTCCGGAAGGAGAATTGACCTGGCACTTTATAGCAAAAAATGTAATTGATTTTGCGTGGGCTGCC
The DNA here is from genome assembly GCA_964235605.1 of uncultured Cyclobacteriaceae bacterium. Lineage (GTDB taxonomy): Bacteria > Bacteroidota > Bacteroidia > Cytophagales > Cyclobacteriaceae > DATCRE01. The sequence continues at coordinate 12,901 of CAXSCR010000005.1, forward strand.
GATCCTGATTATGTACATGACTATGCGCTAGTTCCGGAAGGACCCACACTTCATTTTTTCTATCAAAAAGGCGACAAGACAACTGCGAACTGGAAGAAAATTCAAGAATATGCGGTGAAACATTTTCAGTTCATGAACAAAACATATGGTAAATATCCCTATGAAAGTTACTCCGTAATTCAGGGCGGAGATGGAGGTATGGAGTATCCTATGTGTACACTTATCACGGGAGAGCGTAGCCTCGGTAGTTTAACTGGAACAATGACGCATGAAATATCTCACAGCTGGTTTCAGGGTGTACTCGCCTCTAATGAAGCACTTTATCCTTGGCTGGATGAAGGCTTTACAGATTTTACAAGTAATGAGTCAATGGGTATCATGTTTGACGATAAAATCACACAATTAGGAAGTTATGTGGGTTATTTTTCACTCGTAAAAAGCGGATTACAAGAGCCTGCTAGTGAGCATTCAGATCATTACAATACCAACAAAACTTATGGCACAGTAGCATACAACATGGGCGCTATCTTATTGAACCAATTAAAATATATAATTGGCGACGAAAATTTTTATAAAGGGATGCGTAGATATTACAATACCTGGAAGTTTAAACACCCCACGCCAAATGATTTTATTAGGATAATGGAAAAAACCTCTGGGCTTGAATTAAAGTGGTATTTAAACTACTGGATAAATACTACCAAACGAATTGATTATAGCATTAAAACACTTATTGAAAATGAAGGCGCAACATATGTCATGTTAGAACGCCTGGGAGAATTTCCAATGCCCATTGATTTGGTAGTAACCCTTAAAGATGGTACAAAGGAGTTATACTACATTCCACTAAACGAAACCCTAGGAAGTAAACCAGTAGAAGATCAAAACATGCAACGCCAGGATTTAGAGGAGTGGCCATGGGTAAACCCTTCTTATGCACTCAAGATAAATCATAAAGCCGAGGATATTGCTACACTCGAAATTGACCCTTCCCTTCGCATGGCAGATATTGATCGTAAGAACAATGTATTGGATATTTCTCGTGGCCTAAAGGCTTATAAAAGGCAAGTGAGATAGCGTATTTATAACTCATTACATAGATGGTATCATGATTTTTAATGGAAGCATATCAAATAATAATAATTATCCAGATCTGTTATTACATTGAATTAGCTGATAACAATTAACGGATAACGATTAACTAATTTATACCTTTAAGGTCAAATTTTTGATTTGCATGACCGCTGATCTAGCTAAAAAAGAAATATTAGAACTGATAGATAAGATTAATTACCACAACGATCTTTACTATCAGCAAAACAGGGTTGAGATAGATGATTACGAGTTTGATAAACTTCTTGAAAGGCTAATCAACCTTGAACAACAATTTCCTCAACTTAAGCTCCCTGATTCCCCTACTCAACGTGTTGGAGGAACCATCACAAAATCCTTTGAAACCGTCTATCATAAATACCCGATGCTATCGTTGGGCAATACGTACTCTCAACAAGAGTTAGAGGATTTCGATGGACGTGTGTCAAGAGGATTAGATGGTGAAGCTTATGAATATTTTTGTGAGCTGAAATTCGATGGCGTATCCATTAGCCTGCTTTATGAGAATGGATTTCTTCATCGCGGTGTAACACGGGGTGACGGCATGCGGGGCGACGATGTTACGTCCAACGTAAAAACCATTCGCGGCATTCCGCTAAAAATAAACAACAAAAAAGTCCCTGCATCATTTGAAGTTCGCGGTGAAGTCTTTATGCCTAAGGAGACGTTTGTAAAACTAAATAAGGAACGTGACGATGTCGGTGAAGAGCGGTACGCTAACGCACGCAATACCACATCAGGCACCTTGAAAATGCAAGACTCTGCAGAGGTTGCCAAACGCAAACTCAATTGCTTTGTGTATTCTTTGCTGGGGACAGAAACTGAAACACATGAAGAAAGTATCCATAATTTAGAAACCTGGGGCTTCCATGTTTCACCAACCTATAAGAAATGTAAAAGCATTACTGAAGTTTTAGCGTACATCAATATTTGGGAGCACAAACGCCACGAATTACCACTCGAGACCGATGGTGTGGTTATCAAAGTAAACAGCCTCGAACAACAAGCACATTTGGGATTTACAGCAAAAAGCCCGAGGTGGGCCATTGCCTACAAATACAAAGCTGAAAGCCTTAGCACCCATCTTAAAGGTATAACCTACCAGGTCGGAAGAACAGGAGCTATTACACCTGTTGCTGAACTGGAACCCATCTTACTTGCGGGTACAACAGTAAAGCGCGCATCGTTACACAACGCAAATGAAATACAAAGACTCGATTTAAGGCTCGGTGATTTCGTTTTTGTTGAGAAAGGCGGGGAGATCATTCCAAAAGTGACCGCGGTTGATAGCACTAGACGCAAACCAGATTCCGAACCCATACAATATATTGACAAATGTCCGGAGTGCAATTCGCAACTAGTTCGTCAAGAAGGTGAGGCATCACACTATTGCCCTAACATTACAGGTTGTCCTCCGCAGATTAAAGGAAGGATAGAGCATTTTATTCAGCGTAAGGCTATGGACATTGATTCATTAGGTGAAAAGACCATCGCACAACTTCATGCGTTAAACCTTGTAAAAAGTCCTGCAGATTTATATGATTTAAAACGAGAAGACATTCTAAAGCTCGAAGGATTCAAAGACCTTTCAACTAAAAATTTACTTACAGGAATAGACCGATCTAAAACTATTCCATTTGAAAACGTACTTTTCGCTATAGGAATCAGATACGTTGGTAAAACAGTTGCAGAGAAATTAGCAAATCATTTCAAAAACATAGATACCTTAGCAAAAGCAGCGTATGATGAGTTAGTAAACACACCTGAGGTTGGTGAGAAGATCGCCCAAAGTGTCGTTAATTTTTTTAAAAGTGAGGAAAACCAACACGAGATTGAAAGGCTAAAAAATGCTGGGTTACAATTTCAAAGCACACAGAAAGCGCCCGAGAAAGAGAGTGACATGCTGAATAACAAGTCGTTTGTGATTTCAGGGGTCTTTAAAAATTACGAACGTGAACAATTACAAGATTTAATTATTAAAAATGGCGGTCGAATTTTATCTGGCGTATCTGGTAAATTAGATTTTCTGGTTGCGGGCGAAAACATGGGACCAGCAAAGCGTGAAAAAGCCGAAAAGCTGGGTGTTAAAATTATTACCGAACAAGATTTTGAAATGCTTTTAAAGGGATAGGGCGTTCTACTGAATTATGATAAAACTTAGTCTCCTAAAATTAAACACCAGGTCAACTCTTAAAACGAATAAGGCACTTCGTCGAAATCTCCCCTACGGTCAAAGCCTTAATGTAGGTATTATATTCACCGTCGAAGACAAGCCCAAACACGATCTAATTAAAGACTTTATCAAATCGCTGGAACAAGATGGTAAGAAAGTAAAGACGCTTGCATTCTTACCTAAGGATAAGGAGAATCACCAATTCCTTTTTGACTTTTTTTCTGAAGGCGATCTATCTTTTTGGGGAAATATTAACTCTAACAGCGTAGCTTCTTTTAAAAGCAAACCATTTGATTTCTTATTCTATTTGGATATGAAACCCAATCCATTTATTATGAATTTAATTGCACAGAGCGAAGCAAAGTGTAGAATCGGAATATATACCGCAGAGAACAAGCCATTCTTTGAAATGATGATTGAGAATGTGAACAGTATCCGAGCCTTACTTGATAGTATGTATAAATATGCCCGCTTAATAAAATAGTTAACCGGCATAAAAAAAGGGCCAAGGCCCTTTTTTTCAGAATAGAATTCTTAAGTGTTATTGAACTTTCTTTTCAAGGACGTTAGTTGTAAAGGTGATCTTAGCCTCTTCAGTGTTAACGGCATTTGATATTATAGGAAGAACCTTATTCTGTTTTCCCATCTTTCCAGCACTGTTAAAGCCAATTGATATTTGACCTTTTCCTCCTGGGGGAATTGGATCACGTGGCCATTCTGGTGTAGTACATCCACAAGAAATTTGAATGTTGGTGATTATTAGAGCTTCTTTTCCAGTGTTAGTAAAGAAAAAAACTTTTTCTACTTTATCTCCTTGTACAATATCCCCAAAATCATGGGTGTTCTTTTCGAAGGTAATAACTGGCCCTGTTGGTTGAACAGCCTGTCCAGATGCGTGGATTGCTACAACGCCACACATTATGATTAAAAACAAAATCTTTTTCATACGTTGAATTTTTTTTCAAATTTAGTAACCTTTAATCAATAATTCTGCCAGAATTATAAAAATTATGACTTACGTTGTGATTAAGTAAATGCTCAATAAAGTTAACATAAATTATGGATCTAAGTGTGGCCCAACTTTACGGCAACCAAGTTAGGCTTCGCATCTGTGGGTTATGCTTATATAATTCAAAGCTGCTCATGGTCAATCACCAAGGGTTAGGGTTAAGAAATTTCTGGGCACCGCCGGGTGGCGGAGTGGAATTAGGGCAAACCGCCTATCAAACCCTTATTAGGGAGTTTAGTGAGGAAGCAGGGATCAAAGTGAAGCCCGGAGAATTCAGATTTGGCTGTGAATACATAAATGATCCGTTGCATTCGGTAGAATTATTTTTTCTTGTGGAATATGAATCTGGAGCACTAATAACGGGATTCGATCCTGAAATGCGAGAGAATAAACAGATAATCACTGAAGTTAAGTGGATGACATCAGAAGAAATAAAAGCTTTGCCCCAAAATGAAATCCATGGTGTATTTAAATTATGTCCAGAACCTGCAAATCTTATTAAATTAAGCGGTTATTGGCCGATTTAAATGAATCTATAAGACTTAGTTAGTGTGAATTACACTTAAAATATTTATTATTGTAATCTAAAAGCTTACCATAAATTGGTGGTACAATGAGTACTTCATCTAACTGGGAACAACTTTGCAAACCGCAGCGATAACGTATAAGCTAATTAAGAAGATCAAAGACGAGCGTTTTGATGAAGAACTCATTCATCAATATCACCTTCTTATCAATATAGGTACACGTGATTTTCAAACCATAATTATCAATCCCGAAGATAATCGAATCCTTTTTTTAGAGGATTATGTGCTACCGGCTGTAAACTCTAATAAAGAGTTATTACAATTACTTGAGCAACTTTTTGATGCGCACCCTTTTTTAAGAGCCGCATTCTGGAAGAAGATCAAAATATCTATAAAAAATCAAAAGTTTGTTCAGGTGCCTACGGCTTTATTTGACAAGGAAGTCATAGGAGAATATTTAAAATTTAATGCCCCCATAGATACCCTTTCAGAGGATTTCTTAGCAGTACCAAATGATCTTGCAGATGCCATGACGGTTTTTGCAATTAATAAAGACCTGAAAGAATGGCTCACTGGAATTTATCCCAATAATCCGCCTGTGTTTCTCCATCAATCAGCCGTACTTATTGAAGGCATTTTAAGGTTCGCAAAGCAACGTAAAGACAACCCACTTTATATTTACGTAGATCGTTTTAAACTTCACATTGTATCTTGCTCGAATGGCAAATTAATGTACTACAATCAATTTGGGATTAAGCAGTTCTCAGACTATGTAAAGTATATAATGTTAGTAATGAATTCTCTTAATTTAGACCAACGTACAAGTAAAGTTCTATTGTGGGGATATATAGGTAAGAACTCACCACATTATCAAGAATTTTATAAGTACATCAACAATGTAACGTTCGGAGCCAGGCCAGATTTTATTAACTTTAGTTATATGTTTGACGAGGTACAGGAGCATCATTTCTTCGATACATATAGCATTCATTTATTCAAATAAGCAGTACATGTTAATTGGTTATAATTGATTATTAACACCAAATCACTGTAACTGATAAAGGATAATTCCTAGCATCCAAATGACAAAAAAAATTGCCCTTTTCCCAGGTTCCTTTGATCCATTCACCAAAGGACATGAAGACATTGTGTTACGTGGTCTAAAACTCTTCGATGAAATCATTATTGCAATAGGCTTCAATAGTAAGAAGAACACCCGTTACTTTGAGATTGAATTTATGGTGGAGTGTATTAAATCAGCGTTTGTAAAGCACCCAAACATTAGGGTCGTAACGTTTTCGGAATTAACTGCTGAGTTTGCAAGAAAGAACGGTGCGCGTTATCTATTACGAGGACTTCGTAACACTACTGACTTTGAATACGAAAACAGTATTGCACAAGTAAACCGATATCTAAACGCCGAGTTAGAATCCGTCTTTTTAATAACATCGCCCCAACTAGCTTCCATTAGTTCTACCATTATTCGGGAAGTACATAAATACGAGGGTGATGTTTCGGAATTTCTGCCCTATAAACTTTAACGGGTAACCGTATCTTTGCATAATACCTGCCTGAGACTACTTTTATTAGGAATGTATTGCTAATTCTGGTCAGCTTTTTAATTCCGATTTAATAGACAAAAATGGTTGGTGACATATGGCCTAATTCATTGAAGGATTAATAATTACTTAGATCGAGAAAAAGGAAATTGAAAATTGTTTCAATTTTTTTTTATTTTATGGCCATACTCTAATTCGATGCTACGACTTTATCTCCATGAAATCATAATATTTTTCAAACACATAACTGATGGATTTATAAGAATGCTCTAAGGCATGATACACTTCCTTCTGACTCATCCAACGAACCTCTTCTATATCTTCTTCAAGACAAGGTTTCATTTTCGAATCATCAACTAGGTCCATGATATACCAGCGTGTCTTTTTTAACATAGCGTTTTTATTCATGGTATAAGTATGCCAAGTAGTGCATATCTTCTTTCCGAGCTTAACTGAAACATTGCATTCTTCAGCAACTTCACGTACGGCTGTTTGATTATACTTCTCTTTCTTTTCTTTTTTACCCTTTGGTAAATCCCACTTCTTCATCCGATAAATCATCAAGAACTTATCTTTTTTTCGGATTACACCACCTGCTGCTTTAACTATTTTAAACTTGCTTTTTAAATAAGTCTTGACCAGCTTATAGTTTTCAGCGGTTATAAATAACGAAAGAAGATTTGTAGGAACTTTTGAAGTAAGGAATCCCAGCAAAAGATCTAAATCTTTCTCTTTCACGTTTCTAACCCAAACATGATGTATTAATCCTGCTTGCGTAACTGGCTCGACTGCGGCATCAATAACATGATTTATATGACCTGAATGAGGTTGCTCACTGGTCTTCAATATCCTCACCGGGATGTCGTTAATAAAAATGATCATCCTTTATTCAGTTTCACCTTGTCCATGTTCGCAAAAGAATAAATAATTTGGATGCAGACAAGCAGATTGGCACTTTTTTGGAAAAGTATTTATACAGCCCATGTAATAAAACCAATTGAAAGCCAATCATTTTTAACACATATTTGCACGCTTAAAGCTCTATCATGATAATCATAAAGGTTCAAGAAGAGACTGCAGCCAGTGTCGCGGCTATGCTTCTCAAAATACAAGCAATAAAATTAAATACTGATAAGCCATTTACATGGAGTTCAGGATGGAAGTCTCCAATCTATTGCGATAATCGTTTATCTCTCTCCTACCCCGAGATACGCAAGGCTATATGTAGCGGACTCGTGGCAGCCATTAAACAAAACTTTTCCAACGCCGAAGCAATTGCTGGTGTTGCCACTGCAGGCATTGCGCAAGGCGCGTTAGTAGCAGAAAAAATGGATCTTCCATTTCTTTATGTAAGGCCAAAAGCCAAAGACCATGGCATGGGAAATCTCATTGAAGGAAAGATTACAAAAGGTCAAAAAGTTGTGGTTATTGAAGATCTGGTGTCAACAGGTGGAAGCTCATTGAAAGCCGCCCAAGAACTTAAAGAAGCTGGCTTTGATGTATTGGGTATGGTATCAATTTTCAATTATGGCTTCGACCTCGCTGCTAGAAATTTTCAGGATGCTAATGTTTCGCTAATCAGCTTAAGTGATTATAGCTTTTTGCTACGCTATGCCCTTGAACAGAAATATGTTAATGAAACCGAGCTTATTTCATTAAAGGCATGGCGTGTGGATCCCGCCAATTGGAAAAAGTGAGTTACTTCATTATTAATGATTGTCTATCTACTCTTATCAAATGTACTTTTACCTTTCTTTCTATGACTTGTTCTTAAGTCAATAAGATAGGCTAAGCTGATGCGAAAACCCTGATTGCGGACTTGCAAATTATCTTGATATAAAAGCACATTAGAAAAAGCACCTTGACTTGTACGGCTCAAATAACTGTGCCCTAATTCATATCTTAATGTAAGCATAACCTGACGAAGGTGAATAGGTTCGAAAACAAAACCTGCAGAAAAATTTATCCCTAACTGCAACCGATTTGCGCTTTGAATCACCATTTCATTTTGGCCCACCTTCTCTGGATCTTTTCCAAAAACTATTTTGTAGCCGCGAGGTTGTTCAAATAGATCATCTCTTAATTCGCTATTATAGAAGGTACCTTTGCCTCCAAGCCAATAGCTTATATTAGGGCCCATTCCAAAATACATTTTAAATTCTTTATTACCTTTTGCTTTAATCTTATATTCCACAGTATATAGAATGGGTAGTTCTATGTAGTTGTATACCACCTCATTTCTTAGAGACTGATCATCGACCTTATTCTCTATAATTTTACCTTTTTTTGAATATATAAGTGACGTGTGAAGAAAAAATCTCTTCTGCACCCTAAACGAAACATTAAAGCCTGCATGATAACTTAATACAGGGGTAACCTTGTATCGCGACCTTTCCTCTACATCATCATATCTAACCCATGAATAATTGAGTCCGCCAGTTGGACCAATTAATAACTGCGCGGAAGATGGCAGCGCAACGCCGAAGAATAAAACAATTAGTAAGACGTTTAGCTTCACAGAGTTCAAAATAGTTGTTTATCTATTCTAAGATAGCAAATTAAATTTACTACGCGAAGTCACTCGTAGAAATGCGAGCACAAAACCAAAAAAGCAGTATATTAGTATAATTTGAATGAATAAACTTTTTAAGGGTAGATGAACTTGGTCATTCCTTCAAACTACCAAAATGACATTTTTTAGAAGTAAAGGCAAATTAAAAGTGACCTTTGTGCTTTTGTCAATATTAATGCATGTGAATGAGTAAATATTTACATTTTATATTTTTAGTGGCATTGCATATTAGTTGCTACAGGAGCCTAGCGCAGAACTACCCTGTTTACAACAGCTATTATGTGAATCCCTATTTATATAATCCAGCAGAAGCCGCAACTGAGTATACCTACATATTAGTTAACTATAGACAACAGTGGTTAGGTGTTGAGGGTGCACCCATAGTGTCAACAATTAATTTTAATACCTTACTTAAAGATCGCCATGCTGGAGTGGGTGCTAAAGTGTCTTCATTTAAAAGGGGATTACTAAATACAACAGATGCTTCTTTAACCTATGCTTACGGGATCAATGTACGCGAAAAAAACACTTTCTTCTTTGGCCTTTCGGGTGGCGCAATAACGAGTAGCATTGATGTAAATAAAATTAGTGATCCAGATGATCCTGCAGTTGCCGGCTATCTAGAAAATAACATGCAGGCCACAGCTAATTTTGGTCTACTCTACCGCGCATCTTCGGGAATCAATCTTGGTGTGTCTCTTCCTCAATTGATAGCGCCAAAATATAACTCGCTAGCTAATTTTGAGAGCACCGCCTTTTCCCCCTTTGATCAGGTTATAATTACGGCATACTATAATCGTAAAATTGCCGGTAAACTTGTGGCTGGTAAGAAGAAAGGTGTTCGCGCAAAAGTAATGAGTAACGAAAAAAGTGCTCCACTAGAACTCTATCTCACCTATAAATACGCCAAAATAGGCAATAGTCAATTCGAGGCTTTATGTAAACTAAACCTATCAGAAAATTTATGGCTAGGCGGCTTATATAGACAAGGTTACGGATACGGTGGCATTATAGGGGTCAACATCAAAAGATTCTTGCTAGGCTACTCCTATGAGCTTGGTAGCCAACCTGCAGCTGGTGTATCAACTGGTACCCATGAGGTTCAAATGGGCCTGCGCTTAGGTAAAATTAAAAAGCTCTATAAGCCAAAACCTACCTTGAGGTCAACCATTAAGAAAACAAATGAGCAACACATCGCGCGTTTCCAGCAATCAGTTGATGACACTGAGCATGTTGATGAGGAAGAAGAAGATAAAAAGAAGTATTATGTTGTGGTTAAAGCCTTCTCTGATTTTAATGGGGCAGATCAATTTAAAAAGAAACTAATAGAGCAAAAATTCGGGGCCAATATCTTCTATTACGAAAAGGATAAAAAGTACTACGTACACGTATTAGAAAGCGCCAAGCAAAGTGAAGCCAATGAGGAGGTTAAAGCCCTTAAAAAACTAACTAAAATTAAAGATGCGCGGGTGCTAATGGTAACAAATCCTAAATAAAAGTAGTTTATCCCCCTTTTCGGTATTCTATCGATGCTTTTGGTAATCTATTGGTTACATTAATTACCTGATTCACTATCTATAGCTATGCGTAACCCTATTAAATGTCTTAAAAGGTGGATTATCTTACTTTCGACAGTTTTAATACTGTCGTTTACATCCATCGTCGCCGTGGCACAACAGCCAATTGTGACCTCTATCGATAAAACTACAGCAACTGCAGGAGAGATCGTATCCATTAGTGGAAGCAATTTCGGTATTGTTAAAACAGACCTCCAGGTTTTCTTTGGCGCTACTAAGGGGTTTATAAAGTCAGCTACCGATCAATTAATTGAAGTTGAGGTTCCAACTGGTGCCACTTATAATAATATATCAGTAACAAGAAAGCAGGCATCAGGGCCGGGCTTAACAGGATATTCTGATGTGCAGTTCTTGCTGAATTTTAATGGAAAGTATGACATAGACCCATCAAAATTTGATACACAACAAGACTTTCCAGCGGCAAGTGGATTATATGATCTCTGCATGTGTGATTTCGATGGAGATAAAAAAAATGATATAGCTTCAGTTGGAGAGTCTATAAACAAAAAATCAGTCATCATTCACGGTAATTCCAGCAGCCCTGGAACTATAAATTATGTAAGTAAAAATAACCTAACAATAGAAGGCACATCATTAAATACAACTTGTGGCGATCTTAATGGAGACGGTAAGCCAGATCTAATTGTTACCACCAAAACAACTATATTAACGACTGTAATTAATAAAATATATATTTATCAAAATAAAAGCACTGGAATTGATGACTTTTCATTTGGAGATCCGTCCATTCTTTTCTTCGATGGCCGTACGCCATCTATTGCTGCTATAGCAGATTTGAATTTGGATGGATTACCTGAAGTTGTCTTCACAGACCAGACAAGCAATAAAATCGGCATACTCCTTAATCAAAGTACGGCATCAACCATATCTATTTCTACAACACCAATCGATTTCATTACCTCCGCTACTGGCGAAAGTTCGGACGCTATCGCAATTGAAGATTTAAATGGTGATCATCTTCCTGAAATTATCACAAGTAAATACCAAGTTGGTAATAGTCACATGTATATATTGAAAAATACGAGTCAAGGTTCAGTAAGTTTCAGTGACGCAAAAGACATAACACTTGATAAGCCGCTTCTTAACAATGTCAAAAGAATAAGAATTGGAGATCTTGATGGAGATGGTAAACCAGATATAGTGGCAACCCGATGGCTTAGTAATAACATTGCTATTTATTTAAACACAAGCACCGTCTCCAATATAACCTTTGCACCATTTAAAGATGTATTCACAAAAGGAGAAAGGCCTTGGGGACTTGACATGGGTGATTTAGATGGGGATGGAAAGACAGATATTGTCATTTCTTCTACAAAGGAAAATAGACTTACTATTCTAAATAATAAAAGTACACCAGGTACGCTTAATTTTGACATAGAAGAAATATCCACCTTTAAAGTAACACGTCACATTCAAATAGGTGATGTGGATGGTGATGGAAAACATGATATTACCTTTGCTAGTATTGACGATGCTTTAGTTGGTCTTGCTTCTAAGGTTTCTGTTTTACGAAACAAGGCATGCATGATTCCGAAAATTTTTAATGAAGGTCCATTGAATATTTGTGTTGGTAATGCATTAAAGTTAACGTCTACGCAAAGTCCAGGCGCAACCTATACATGGCTAAATAACAACGTCCCAGTAAACACAGGTGTTAACACAGGGAATCCTTTTTATGATGTACCGACTAATGTTGCATCAGCTAATAATAGTTATACTGTTTTAATTACTCCACAAGCTGGCAACATCGTTTGCACTGAAGCTTCAACGCCATCAGTAGCAGTGACTGTTAGCAGTGGCACACCACCTAACTCAACAAATCAAATAAAAGCAGTCGGCCCTATCTGCTCAGGTGGAACGCTCACTCTTGAATTAGAAAGTCCAATTGCTGGTGCTACTTATAAATGGGGTGGGCCGGGCGGATATTCGTATCAAGGAGCAACGGGATCTATACCCAATTTCTCAGCACAAAATGCAGGAAAATATTGGGTTGATATAATCATGGGCACCTGCCTTGCGAAGACCTTTGAAAAAACATTTGAAGTAATAGACCTTGAAGGTTTTAAAGTTATGTCAAGCGGATCAAATATGTTATGTAACGGTGATGCGCCTAAAACATTAACAGTCTCACCAACACCGGCGGGCTTTACGTATGCATGGTATGAAAGAACATTAGGCAATCTAAATAAAAGTGGAACTACATTAAGTGTAACGTCATCAGGCGATTATTTTGTTAAAGCATCCTCTCCGAGTTGCTCACCACCAGACACTGAACCTCTAAAAATAACAGTGGTAACAAAACCAACAGTTGATTTTTCGTTTGATCATAGCGCTGCATGCGTAGGACAAAACATAATTTTTACTAGTACTATTACGAATGCTACACCATTAGTTGACCTATTTTATAAATGGGAGTTCGGTGATGGAGAAATCTCATCTGAACGAAATCCAACACATAAATATTTAAGTGCTACACCAAAAACTCCAAAATTAACAGTCTCCTATAGCACGAACGGAGTATGTGAAGCCTCTAAAATATCCACCTCTTCTATTGATGTTAAAACTGCACCTCTTGCACAAATAATAAGTCCAGGAAATACAACATTCCAATTCTGCAAGGGAGAAACATTAACACTTGCACTTTCTAATTCATTTGATACGTACACCTGGAGCAATGGAAAAACAGGTGCATCGATTGATGTAAGCGAAAGTGGAAATTACACCGTAACAGTTACCACCGGCGGGTGCACCTTGGATGCAGCGCAAACAATAAAAGCTTCATATCCAGAAATTATAATAAGTGCCGATCCTGCTAAGATTGATGAAGGGCAAAGTTCACAACTCACTGCTTCAGGGTTAGTTGATTATAATTGGATTCCTTCAGAAACTTTATCTAATTCGATTATTGCTACGCCAATAGCCTCGCCTATAGTAACAACAACATACACAATTACAGGACATGGCCTAGATGGATGCCCTGGTTCAGCAACTTTTGAATTGCTTGTTAAGGGAGAACCACTTGTGAATAAACTCAAACCTAGCAATATAATTTCACCAGACGGCAATGGTAAAAACGATCATTGGAACATTGAGAAAATACTTGAATTTCCAACTTGTACAGTTGCGATATACGATATAAAAGGAGTGAAGATTTTTGAAGCTAAGCCTTACATTAATAACTGGGATGGTACATATAAAGGTAAGAAATTGCCTGACGGTGTATACTACTATGTAATACGTTGCGATGGTGAGGAAAGCCATCCACGCAGCGGAAGCATCACATTGCTTAAATAGTGACTGCTTAAAAATTAGGTTTATTATTCAATAACGATTTTAACTGGGAGTTGTTTTTGTATTTGTTTAATAAACCCTACATCCTTAAGGTACAACTCAAATTGGCTACATGATAACGTTTGTTAATTGGCATCTTTGAATACTAATACAGTAAATCCTAACCCAATAGTCCTATGAAAAGGCTGTTAATTATTATCGCTTTATGTTGGACATTTACCTTACCTACCTTTGGTCAATGTCTTCCTGCTACCACTACGGGAGAAATTTGTGGCAACGGAATCGACGACGATGGTGATTGTTTAATCGATTGTGTAGATGGTACAGAGTGTGGTAGCACTACCTTTTGTGATGGCAGTTACATCGGTGTAGACGTTGATTGTAAGCCGCCTGTACTTCCTTCTAATAAATTTACTATGGAAGTTGATTGGATATCGCCGAACGAAACTACCAATCACTATAATCGTGTTTCAATCGGTGACCTTGACAGAGATGGAATACCTGAAGTTGTTACTGCAAATGTTGTAACAGGTTTTATTTATATTCTTGATGGCGCCAATGGAAAAGTGAAATTCGATCCTGTTACTAATAAATTTTTAGCAAGAAAAGTAGGCTTTACCCTAGAGCGGGATATTGTTATAGGGAATATTGACGACGATGGTTGTGGTGAAATCTTTACGTATGGCGACAACGGTGGAAAATGGTCAATATATGCTTATGACTGTCACTTAAATTTGCTTTGGTCTACGCCTGCCGGCTCAGAACCCTCCGCTGACCCTGTATTCTTAAGCTTAGCCAATTTTGATGGATGGACAGGTGATAAAAAAGTTGAACTCTACTACAGAGATGAAATTGTAGATGCCCATACTGGAATTCGAATCGTCAAAGGTCAGAATAGCAATTATGTTGCTAGCCCGATCGCGGTTGATATGAGGGGTAATAAAACATTAGAACTAGCTTCGGGTTGTAGTATATATAGTGTGAACCTAGGTGCACGTACTAAAGATGCCGGTTCATTAACCTTACTAGACTCCTATAAGGGCTATCGCGTAAGGGGAAAATTCACAAGCGCTACGAGTATAGCTGATTATAATCAAGATGATGTCTTAGATATTTTAGCTACAGGCTCTGATTTCACTGTAGATCCCTTTAGCACGTGTAGTAATAATATTAATGACATAACCTGTAACGTCGATCAAAACACCACCATATTCTTTTGGGATGGTAAAACAGGTGCTATCAAAAAATATATTGATGCGTTTTCTGCTAATGTGGATGTGTTTGACTGTAAAGGTGGGGTACCGGGTGCAGCTTCTACAGGTACTTTTTATAAGTATGGGTGGCGAAATGGAGCCGGTAGAATTAACATCGCTGATATTGATGGTGATGGTAAATTAAATGCCGTATTTGTATCTGGCAAAAACCTTTATGCATTAGATGAAAATCTCTCTGCCACAGTAACGTGGAAACAACCCGTTTTTGAAGAGACTTCAGGGTATACAGGGTGTACATTATTTGATTTTAATGGCGATGGAAAATCTGAGGTGGTTTATCGTGATGAAAAAAATTTATATATTATAGATGGTGTTACGGGCATACCAAGTGCCACAGTAGCATGTGTTTCACGAACTAACAGAGAATATCCCGTTGTTGCTGATGTGGATGCAGATGGCTCAACTGAAATTTGTGTAACCTGTGCTTCCAATGATGGGCTTTCAGCTATTGATTTCTGCAATAACGGTACAGGGGGTAATCAGCAGTATTCTGAAGTTCGAGCCTATAAATCAAAGACAGAGCCTTGGGTACCTGCTAGGAGGGTTTGGAATCAACACGGTTATTTCAATGTTAATGTAAACGATGACCTTTCGATACCCTTACAACAACAACAATCCCATATAAAGCTTTCTACCGGTGCTTGTAGACCAGGTGACCCTATTAGAGACATAAGGCCATTAAATAGCTTTTTAAATCAATCACCTTTTCTTAACGCAGATGGCTGTCCCATATACGTTGCTGCTGATATAAACTTTGATCCTAATCCTACCTATGCGCTTGATGTAATCGAACCGCGATGCCCGGATAAAGACTTTATTGTAAACTTTGGTATCATTAATAATGGCGAAGCATCTATTAATACAGATTTACCTGTCAGTTTTTATAAAGGTGATCCAAATGTTGCCGGATCTATAAAATTAAAAACAGCAATGGTAAAGCTGGCTAACTTCGGGGAGGGAAAGACGCTGCCGGTTAGCATAACAGTAACAGGTGATGGTTCAGCCTTTCAGCTCTTTATAGTTTTGAATGATTTAGGAAAAACATCACCACCTATCGTTTTCCCTAACAATTCAGCAATTTTAGAATGTAATTACAACAACACTAAAAGTATAGCTGTTAACCCAATCCCGGTAACTATTCAAACCTCAGCTACGGACAATTTAAAATGTGTTAACACTACTATCTTACCCAACGGGTCAGTAAGTGGTAAAATTGTTAACACTTTAGGGGTGGATATAAGCAATCAATTTAATTTTTATTGGACTAATGCTGCAACTCCATTGCCCATACCGGCCGATTATGTTGGTGCAACATACACAGGCTTGGTAGATCAGACTTATTCTGTCTTTGCCGTTCATAAAACAGCAGGTTGCGGTTCTAATAGTCCTACTCAAGCAGTAGGTCTTAATAACTTTAATTTTACAGCTAGTATTAGTGACGCCACACTATTTACAAATTGCAAAGTGCCTAATGGCGCATTGCGTGTAACCACAAACGTCGGGGTGGTAAATGATTTTAGTTATGAATGGTATTTAGGTGCAACACCTGGAAACAGTAGCGTACTTAACGTAAGTGACGTTGCTACTGGGCTTGTTCCTAACTCGTATAGTGTTATAGTTACTCACAAAGCCACAGGCTGTGCTGATTCACCAAATAGACCTGTTGCAGATAACTCTGTAAAGCCTGTACCTACCATTGTTCCGGAAGATATTTCTTGCAGTGGAGTGGGCGGGAGAATTACTTCAGATGTTACAGGTAACACGTCAAACTATAAATTCTTTTGGTACAACGGGCCTGCCATAAAACCGACCGCAGATATCTTAGTTGCCAATTACGACCCTGCTCCTAAAGGCGACTATACGCTAGTTGTTGAGCATAAAACTACTGGATGTGCATCTCTTCCACAAACGGTTAGCGTTAATCAAATGGTGAAACCAGTATTAACCGCACCAACAATTACGCATCTAACTACATGTGCAACCACTCCGAATGGTGCTGTATCTGTTGGAATGGTGGGGCCAATAATAGCAGGCCATACGTATACTTTTGAGTGGTTCCAAGGACAATCTACAGCTGTGGGTTCGCTACTTCAAACAAACTCAAATGTAACTTCTTCAAGCTTTATAAATAAACCAAGTGGTACTTACACGGTAAGAGTTACTGATAACGTATCCAAATGTTCAGATCAAAAAGAGGTTACGATAAATAATCAAATTGTACCTATTTCACTTACAACTTCGAGAGACGATAATGTCTCTTGTATTCCAGCAGCCGCAACTGGTGCTGTTCATGTGACGTCAATTTCACCAGTTACCGCTGGTGCATTTCCAACGGATTATGACTTTATGTGGTATAACGGTTCTTTAGAAAAAGCAAGTTCGGATTACCCGAGTAATAATACCAGCGACTTACTGAATCGCACCGCTGGCTTTTACACAGTAAAAGCAATTCACAAAACTACTGCATGCGTTACGCCAGCTATCACTGTTCAAGTTCTGAATAACATTATTCCTTTTGGTATTAACATAACGACACAAAATCCAAGTGATTGTAATACATCTGCCGGGCGAATACAGGCACTTGTTACACCAGCCCAAGCTGGAGACGTTCATACATTCAGATGGTTTAATGCAGGTGCGGCTGTTGGCGTACCATTGTCAGTCGATCCATTAGATGTTATCACACCACCAAATGCATATGAAAAAGTAAAATTAAAAACTGGTAGTTATACGGTTGAGATCACAAACGGCAGAAATGGATGTAAGCAAAGTCAAACAGTGACTTTGGGTATCGTTAGCATGCAAGCCTTGATAACCATCGCACAAACAAACATAGATAACTGTATTGCTACTATAGGTGGAGCTATCCAGGCCGATTTACAACCATCACCAGGTTATAACAATACAAATTACGATGTTGCTGTTTTTCCCGGAGCAGCTGATCCGGGTACGCCTGCCTCGGCCGGAGGCTTGATTCTGACAACCGCTAGTGCGGCAGCGCCTTTCAGCTATTCTAAAGCTGGTTTTGATACAACAAGCTATTATACGGTCGTTGCTATTGCACTTGATCCCCCAGGTGGAGCATTTGAAGGTTGCCGTGCATCTGCTACCTTTAAAATAAAAAGAATTACTTCAGATCCAGTAATTGATGCGAATGCGACTGCAGCTTCTATTATTAATAATATTAATTGCAATACACTTACCGGTACTAATACGGGTAGCGGAGAAATAACAGTTGCAATGGGAAGCGCTATTACTGATTATGACTACACTTGGACACCTACGTTATCTAATACAAATAACCCAACTGGTCTTAAACCTGGAAATTATAAGGTACGAGCAACGTATAATACCCCTGTTAACCAAGGATGTTTTACAGAACGGAGTTTTACTATACTTAACAACGAGCAACAACTTAATGTCAATATCGGCCCCGCAGGTGATTTAGTTCCCACCGATATTACAAATTGTGATGCCTCTGGAAATATGCCAGGAAATGTTGGATCGATAGCTTTTACGAGGATAAACTTAGTAGGCACACCAACGCCATCACCTGTTCCACCACCTTTTACAGGTTATATATTTGATTGGAGGAACGAGGATGGAACAACTACAATAAATAATCCTAATGCATTCAGCTTAACAAATTTGGCTCCTGGTAATTATTTTGTAACCGTTCAGAATCCTGCCACCCAATGTAATTTGACTGCAGGTTATAGCATTAAAGACAACACTGTAAATTCTGTTGGCGTCGATCTTGTAAGTTTTGTTGAACCCTCTAGGTGTTTACAACCTAATGTGTTTGGCAGTTTAACCACGCTGGCAACTAGTACCTCTGCGTATACTACTACCTGGTATAATGGAGCAAATGACAGCTCACCTGCATTGCTCCCTGCTCAGGTAAGTGGAACAAATAATGAGCGCGCTCATACGCTTATTGCTGGAACTTATAGCGTTAAGGTTGTTAATAATACAACAAACTGTAAGGCGGTTCAAACTTATACTATCAATACACAATCAGCAATAATCAACCTTGTGGCTTCCAGCATTCTGAGAACATTCTGCGTAGATAATGCAGACAATAGTGTTATAGATGATGGCGTGGTTCAGGCAGCAGTAATTAGTCTTGTTTATACGTCCGATCCATCACTTGTTCCGGCTGATGTGTTTCTTTCTAATAAATATAATTACGTGTGGAGTAATGTACCTACAGGTGCAACTGTTACCGGAAATAGAGGGGTACATCAACCAGCTGGTAGTTATACAGTTCAAGCAGTAGATCAATTAGATGCTACCTGTGTTTCTTTACCTATAACAATCGAAGTTGATGAAGATTTAACCATACCTAGCCTTTCCACTGATCAGATTCCAGTAACTAATTGCGATCCGACAATATATAATGGTATGGCCTCAGTAAGTGTAGGTGCAGATGATGATATCATCAACTATACTTTCCATTGGTACGAAGGTACGCCAGCCCTACCGCTAAGCCCGCCACCACCTGGTCAAATATATATTGGTCCGGCAGCAAGCGATTTGAAACCTTTTATTGCACCAGATAATACGGAGTATACCGTACTAGCAACAAATAGATTAACCGGTTGCTTGAAAACTGCAACATTCAAACTTGATTATGAGCCTAGGATGGATTTTATACCTCAAATTGAAGTTGTTTCTGAGTACACAACTTGTTTTGACACCGTTCCTGATGGTGAATTATTAGCCTCAGTTAAGGATGATGATTCAGGCGACTACAGCTTCTTGTGGCTCGGCATAACCAATAGGACAGATATTACGGATATGCGTCTTACTAGTTTATATCCAAACCCTAAGTACACTGTGGAAGTAACTAATAGAGAAACGGGATGTGCTATTGAAGCCAATTCTCCAATTGTAGCAGATCCCATCATTCCAAGGTTACAAACAACAGTAGGCTCAGCTTCATGTAAAGAAAATGCGACAGATCAAGACAATGGATTTGCTGCTGTGTTTATTGGCAACTCAGTAATACAGATTGCCGATATTACTTGGACGGATATAGCAGGAAATACCTTAGGTACAGGACCTATTCTTTCAGAAATACCATCTGGTACTTATATCGTTACTGTTACAACTGACCTGGGCTGCTCTAGTCAAGCGCAAGTCACTGTAAAAACCGAGGTTCAGCCATACAATGGTATATCAAGAAATGGTGATGGTAAGAATGAAAAATTCTTAATCAACTGTATTGATAGCTTTGAGAACAACATGGTTAAAATCTATAATCGTGCGGGTACATTGGTTTACGAAGCGGAAAACTATAATAACATTGACGTTTACTTTGATGGAAGAGCAAACAGGGGCGTGAGCATGTTAGGCAATAACCTGCCCGATGGAACCTACTTCTATATCATCGATAAACGAGACGGGTCAAAAAGATTGGCTGGCTATCTAGAAATTGTTAATTAATTGACATGCATAAAAGCCCATTAAAGTTCATACTAATAATTGTTAGTTTAATAGCTATCAATAGCACAGGATACGCTCAACAGTATCCTGTGTTTACTCAATATTATTTCAATGAGTTGGTAATTAATCCAGCGTATGCAGGCAGCCAGGTACAGTTAAGCCTTACTGCTATGTATAGAAATCAATGGGTTAATTTTCCAGGATCTCCTAAAACGTTCAATGTAAGTGCTCACTCGGCACTTAAGAAAAGAAAAATGGGCTTAGGCATATTAATAGACCATGATGAAATAGGAAGTTATAAAAACGAACATATCTACGCTAACTACGCCTATAAGATAAACACCGCAAAAGCTACGTTTTCAATGGGAATACAAGCGGGTATTAATATTTTAGGTGCTAACTATAGTGACTTAAAATTACCCGGCGGACCCAGCGCCGACCCTTCGTTTGGAAAAGTACTTAATGAAGTAAAACCTAACTTTGGTGCAGGCATTTACTACAATAGAAAAAACTTCTTTCTGGGCTTGTCGGTTCCTTTTATTCTTAACAATGAGGTAGCGGGTAATTTACAGAGCCTAGCCGGTGGCATTAGAGAAGCACGTTATTATTTCTTACGATCAGGATTTGAATTTGATTTGAATAAAAACATTGTTGTCAATCCATCTATTTTAATAAGAGCACAAGAAGGCCAACCAGCTAGTATGGATCTTAATACAGCATTAATTTTTTATGATGTTTTTAGTGCGGGTGTTTCTTATAGAAGTGTAGACTCTTTTATTACATTTATTGACCTTCAAATAAGTGAGCACATACATTTTGGATACTCTTACGATTGGACTACATCTAGTGTCAACAAATTCTCAAATGGAACGCATGAGTTCATGATCAATTACCGACATAAGATAGCTTCGGTTCATAAAAACTTAGAGTGTCCGAAATATTATACATATAGGTAATATGTATTGAGTCGAGCGTGTTTAATTCGTGAACTGTTATTCACCCTTCTTACTTTCGTCTTTAAGCCAGGAGCCGGTTACTTCATTTAGCGTTTTTACTTTTTCTGTAAAATCTCCTTTTAGCTGATTACGGATTTTTTGCATATTTTCTAGCAGCTCATTGGTATCTTCAGGTAATGCTTCTTCAAGGTATTCACGCATGCGCTTGGCTATGGTTGGTGATTTACCATTGGTGGATATACCTATCTTTAAGTTACCCTTTGTAACTACTGCACCCAGATAAAAATCGCAAAGATCTGGTGTGTCGGCCACATTAATCAATACATTTCTTGAACGGGTGAAGGTGCGTATGCTTTCATGAAGTTTTCTGTCATCGGTCGCTAGTATTACAAGGTCTTTATCCCAAGCGTCCCATATCCTAAAATTTCTTTCAATAAGTGTTACAGTAGCATGTTTTGCTGCAAGCGCTTTAATATCATCGCTAATGTTGCGCGCTATCAAAGTAACTTTTGCAGTTGGCGAGTTCTTTAAGATCCCATTCAATTTCTCTAAACCAACATTGCCCCCGCCTACGATGAGGGTTTCTAGCATGTGCAACTTTAGAAAAACGGGGAAGAGGTTGTTCATACAATTAGGCACTGGGGTTAGGCATTGGGCATTGGGGATTAGGTATTAGGTTTAGTATACTGTAGTTAGGCTTTGCATTTTTGGTTTTGGAAGGCTTGTGCTAGGTGGGCATATTTTACTACTTCGCCGATTATTATGATGGCGGGGGGGCCTATCATTTCGTGTTGGACTAAATCTGCTATGGTTGACACGGTTCCAAGTATGCTTCGTTCGTTATGCATGGTGCCGTTTTGAATTACGGCAACGAGTGTGTCTCCTTTTTGATTTTGTTGAAAGAGTGCCATGATTTCATGGATCTTATTTAGGCCCATTAAAATAACTATGGTTGCTGATGACTTTGCCGCAAGTGCTACATCCGCAGATATAGCGCCTGATTGTGTTGTACCTGTTACAACCCAGAAGCTCTCACTTACTTTTCTTGAAGTAATTGGAATATTAATACTAGCAGGTACAGCCAAGGCGCTGCTTATTCCTGGAACAACCTCTGTTTCTATTCCGTGGGCTGTGGCATACTCAATCTCTTCATAACCTCGGCCGAAAACAAAAGGGTCACCTCCTTTTAATCTCACTACGTTGCCGTGAAGAAAAGCGGACTGTACAATAAGTTCGTTTATTTCTGTCTGTGAAAGTGAATGAGCACCTGCACGCTTTCCTACACATACAACAGGCACGCCAGCAGGTAAGTAATCTAGAATCTCTTTTGAAACCAAGGCATCATATAACACAATGCTGGCTGTCTTCAATGCATTAAGTCCTCTTAAGGTTATAAGATCCGCGGCGCCAGGTCCTGCACCTACTAAGGTAAGTTTGGGTTTTTTGTGCGTTGGAAAGAGTGACTCGGTCATTTAACTACCGTTATAGGTTCTTTTGTTGTATTATTTCTATAGGTACTTACATCGGCTACAAATCTTGTTGCATCAGATAAAAACTCAGCTGCAAATTCCTTTGATGGCTCATTCTTATTGATCCTAAAAACATATTCCTTAAAATTTAAAGGAAGAGAGATCAATCCTGTTTCTACGAATTTGGTATTGAAATCATTAATGGTTTGATATTGTGTAGATGGTCTAACATCTTGTGTCAACAACAAAGCTTTTGCTGTGTTAATGAACGTACTATAGCTATGATAAATTGAATCAGCATATTGGTTGTTCTCTAATGCTTCTTTTGACCAATTCAATTTCTCATCAGATTCGTATAACAAGGTTGCTACAAGATCAATCATAACACCAGCACACTCACCTACGGCAGTGTGTAGAATGAAATTATGATCTTCATCCCAATCAATATAATCAGAGGCAATAACGGAGGTAATATCTCCAAGCGGTTTTAATAGGGTGTAAAAATGATTACGACCTATGCGAAGAAAATAATCATGATAGTACTCGCCAGCTAAGGCATTTGTTTCATAATCATTTAATAAAATACGTAAACCTGCAGGGCCTCGCTTGCTTGGAATCTTTATGATTTTATCTGAAATAATTCCATCGCCATTTTGAAGTTTACCGCCACCTAACAATACAACAAGCGCAGGTAATACTTTGCCGCTCTTATCCTTTATTGTACTTCCGTGGAAACCTATACTTGCTAATCCGTGCTGTCCACAGGAGTTAGGGCATCCGCTGATTTTTATCTTGATATCCGTGTTATAAATAAGATCAGGATATTCTTCTTTAATAACTTTTTCAAGGGCAAGGCTAATGCCGTAACTATTTGATATACCTAGATTACAAGAGTCAGTTCCAGGGCAAGCGGTAACATCTGCAACGCTATCAAAGCCCGGTTCTGCTAGGCCGATTGTATCAAGTGCAGCATATAAAGAACGCAATGCTGCAGGTCGTACAAATCGTATTAAGTAACCTTGGTTAACCGTTACTCGCATTTCATTTGATGCATGTGCATCAACAATGTCTGCGAACTGACGTGACTTATCGGAAGAAAGATTTCCTAATTCAACTTTAACATATACCCCTGAAAATCCTTCTTGTTTTTGTTTGATCACATTTGTCTTGAGCCACTTTTCGTACTTCTGCTCGTCGATATTTGCAGGTTGTGAATAAGTAACGACTGCGGGTAATATATCTTTAGGAAGTATATCGGGATTGATACTATATGATTTGTATTTCAATGCCTTCTTCTCTTCCTCCACTAACACCATCAACTTTTCAAGGCCAACATCATTCAGTAAGAACTTAAGTCTTGCTTTCATTCTGCGTGTACGTTCGCCGTAGCGATCAAAGACACGTAATACACTTTCTGTGAAAGGAATGATTTGATCTTCTGGTAAAAATTCATAAGCTGTAAGTGCTAAATAAGGATTGGCTCCTAGTCCACCACCGATTACAACTTTAAAACCTCGTTTATTATCAACTATTTTAGGAATGAAGCCTAGATCGTGAATGAATGCATAGGCTGTGTCATCTTCATTATTTGAAAAAGCAATTTTAAACTTTCTACCCATTTCCTGGCAAATTGGATTGCGAAGGAAATATTGGAAGGTCTCATACGCATAGGGAGATACATCAAATAATTCTTTTGTATCAATGCCGGCTGTTGGTGATGCCGTAACATTACGGACTGTGTTACCACAAGCTTCACGCGTTGTAATTTGATCTTGCTCTAACTTAGCCCACAATTCTGGCGTTCTGTCAAGACTTACAAAGTGGATTTGAATATCTTGACGTGTTGTGGCGTGTAAGTTATGACTTGCGTACTCATCAGAGATATCTGCAATTCTACGAAGCTGTTTAGTAGTT
This sequence comes from uncultured Cyclobacteriaceae bacterium, assembly GCA_964235605.1. Lineage (GTDB taxonomy): Bacteria > Bacteroidota > Bacteroidia > Cytophagales > Cyclobacteriaceae > DATCRE01. The sequence continues at coordinate 37,804 of CAXSCR010000005.1, forward strand.
ACGCGGCCAAATGGAAGTTTAATACGTATCATTTGAACGCCTGCCTGGCGCTGACCATAAATACCTCTTACAAGACGAAGACTCCGGAATTTTTCCTCATCAATTTTTCCATCGCGAAAAAGTCTGATCTTTTTTTCAAGATCAAGAATATCGCGCGCTACTACCGGGTTGTTTAAATCTTCAAGTTCTGTACGAAAGCTTTGCATCGTCTATCGGGGTTTAAAAAAAGAGCCTTTCCTGGTTATTAGCAGGAAAGGCTCGTATACTTTTATAATGTTTAGTTCATTAAGTATTTAACTCTCCTGCATCTCTGCAAAGTGCATACAACACCACACTCCATTCGCGGGTTCATAACTGCACTTAACAAAGGGATTAAATTTCTTCATGTTCGAAGCACTAAAGTAGGTCTATTTTAAAAATTTAACAATTACTAAATCATTTTGATTTTTACAATCTTCCGAACAAATGTTTGTATACCGATTGCAATCGTTGTAAAACTACTTAACGCCTACTGCATAAGCAAAACGGGCTATCAATTCATGATAGCCCGAACGCATTAATCAAATACGTGTTATTTCTAAAAATGATGTCTTACAAAAGCTTCCATGGCCTCATACTCAGCTAATCCAAGCGTGTTATACGCTTCTGCAGTTGCATGATTGCGGTCTTCTGCACGCATCCAAAATTCTCGTTTATCACTGCCGGGGAACATGGCACTATCTTTTTGCGATTGATGTTTGAAAACCGCCCTACGCTTACGCATTAGTTCTTCTGGACTGAGCGGTACAGCCATTTCAATCTGATCAATATCCCATTCTTGCCACGCGCCTCGGTATAACCACATCCAGCAATCCTTCATCCAAGGTTCATTCTTGAGTCGTTTAACTGCTTCGAAAATGGCCGCTAGACATACACGGTGTGTGCCATGCGGATCGGACAAATCGCCAGCTGCGTATATTTGATGTGGTTTGACTTTTTGAAGAATATCCATGATAATCTTCACGTCCTCTTCTCCTATCGGCTTTTTCTTTACGGCGCCGGTTTCATAAAAAGGCATATCAAGGAAATGCATTTGCTCATCAGGCAAGCCTACATAGCGAGCACCCGCTTTTGCTTCACCTCGGCGTATTAAGCCTTTAATCTTGAGCACTTCGGGTGTATCAATTTGTCCTGGTCCTTTGCTATTAAGCGACTCAACTACTTCCTTATAAAATTTATGTCCTTCGGATTTGCTCAAACCGAATTGATCATTGAAATCACGAACAAAATCGGCAAAACGAATAGCATCATCATCAAATACGGCTATGTTACCCGATGTTTGATAAGCAACATGTACTTCATGTCCTTGATCTACAAGGCGTATAAATGTACCGCCCATTGAAATTACATCGTCATCAGGATGTGGTGAGAATAATACCACACGTTTAGGAAACGGCTTTTCACGTTCCGGTCTATGAGTATCATCAGCATTTGGTTTTCCAGCTGGCCATCCCGTGATCGTATGTTGCAGATCATTAAATACTTTGATATTTATTTTATAAGCTGATCCATACTCAGTAATGATATCACCCATGCCGTGTTCCATGTAATCATGGTTGGTAAGTTTCAATACTGGCTTTCTTATCTTTTGACACAACCAAACAACGGCCTTACGGATAAGACGGTCATTCCACATTATGCTATCTAATACCCAAGGCGTTTTAATTCGCACAAGTGCAGAAGAGGCAGCTTCATCAAGTATTACTAAACAATTATTATGTTTTTGGATAAACGATGAAGGTATCTGATCCGTGATTGGACCTTCTACTGCTTTCTTAATAACGCCTGCTTTACCTTCACCCCAAGCCATCATTATAACGCGCTTGGCTTTTAGGATGGAACCTACACCCATGGTTATTGCTTTTCTCGGCACATTCTCTTCACCAAAAAAATCGCTGGCCGCATCAATACGCGTTACTTGATCTAGCGTTACTAACCTAGTAAGCGATTTCTCAGATGACCCTGGCTCATTAAAACCAATATGTCCTGTCCGACCAATTCCTAAAATTTGAATATCAATTCCACCAAGCTCTTCTATTTTTTGCTCGTATGCTTTACAAAACTCATTAACATTTTCCTTTGGCAAGGTGCCATCGGGTATATGAATGTTGTTTTTTGGAATATCGATGTGATCAAATAAATGTTCACGCATAAAACGCACATAGCTTTGTAGCGCGGTTGCTTCCATTGGATAATATTCATCGAGATTAAAGGTGTGAACATTCTTAAAGCTAAGCCCCTCCTTATGCATTTTTACCAACTCAGCATATACTCGTGTAGGAGTCGACCCCGTTGCAAGTCCTAGAACACAAGGTTTGCCTGCTTTTTGGCTTATCTTGATCAAGGAAGCTATTTCTTCGGCAACAAACTCAGAGCCTTTATTTGATGATTGGAAGATTTGAACAGGGACTTTTTCAAAAGCCGTTAGATCATTATTCATATTTTTTTTTGGTTTTGACCGCGTAATCGAAAGTTAAAATTAGCAAAAGGTGCGAAATTTTCCATTGTTTGCGGTAACATAATTTTATGACACACTTTAGAACTTCTATTTTACCTACGCAATCGCTACATCAATTAGGCATTAAAATGCCTGTTTTAACCTTAGGGTCTTGTTTTGCTGATGCTATGGGCTCAAGGTTGAAGGCATATAAAATTTCCACCTTGGCGAATCCTTTTGGGGTTGTATACAACCCGCATAGCATCCATAAGTTGTTAAAGCTTGCCGTATACAACGCGTTAATACCTGAATCTACCTTTGTTCAAAATCGGGAGGTATTCTTGAATTATGATTTTCATTCTGAGTTTTCATTCTTAACCCAGTCAGCTTTAAAGACGCAGCTGCAGGCAATTGTGGAATCAACCCATAATTTTTTAAAATCCACACAATGGTTAATCATAACGTATGGTACAACTTGGGTTTACCAACGAAACGACACCGGTGAAATCGTAGCCAATTGCCATAAGTTGCCGGCGAAGCAGTTTACAAAATCGCTGCTTACTCAAAATAAGATAATTGAGTCGTTTGAAGAAATGCATCAGCAATTAAAAGTGTTCAACCCTGAAATTAAGATTATATTAACCGTTAGTCCAGTGCGTCATATAAAAGACACCCTTGAACTTAACAGTGTCAGCAAATCTATATTACGATTAGCTTGCCATACATTATCTACAAGCATTAAAGATATAATGTACTTTCCGGCATATGAAATCATGATGGATGATTTACGAGATTACCGGTTTTACAAGGCAGATATGTTACGCCCTCAGATGAAGCCGAGAATTATATATGGGAAAAGTTTATAAGCACCTATGCGGATCATGATTTAAAAGATTTTCTTCCTCGGTGGAATGAGATACTTACCGCGATGGCACATAAGCCGTTCCATCCACAGACGAAAGCACATCAAGATTTTCTAAAAGAGATTTTAAGAAAATTACAGCTGTTACAAACCCACGTTGACACTAGGCAAGAAGCAAATTACATTAGAGAGCAACTGTTGAATACTTAGTTGGGTCGACGGTCCACAGTCCACAAACCACTGCCAAAGAGCGTACTCAATTATCGCTTTGTCTTTAAGATATGACTGATTAAGGCTTATACCACTACGCACTGTGGACCGTGGACCGTCGACCATCCACCCACTCAACAATTCTCAAAGCTTAATGTTGCTTCATAAAACGCAAAATTATAATTTTCTGCATGGTTAAATCTGGAAACACAAATCGTCTTATAAACGCAACAAGCCCTTATCTCTTACAGCATGCTTATAACCCAGTTGATTGGTTTGAGTGGGGCGAAGAGGCCTTGCAGAAGGCGAAGGATGAAGACAAGCCAGTACTGGTGAGCATTGGATATTCTTCTTGTCATTGGTGCCACGTTATGGAGCGCGAGTGCTTCGAAATAGAAGCGATTGCAAAGGTTATGAACGAATACTTTGTCTGCATCAAGATAGATCGTGAAGAGCGGCCAGACATTGATCAAATTTACATGGAAGCTGTTCAGGCTTTGGGTATAAACGGAGGATGGCCGTTAAATGTATTTTTAACGCATGATCAAAAACCATTTTACGGTGGTACATATTTTCCACCAGAAAACTGGATACAGGTGTTAACAAACATTCACAAAGCCTATCAAACAAGAAGAGCAGAAATAGAAGATAGCGCAGAGGAATTGAAACAACATCTTTCGCGTAATGACATTGACCGATTTAAACAAAAAGCTACACCAGCGGATCTTACAAAAGATCTAGAAACCATATTTAAAAAGTTAGCACAACGCTTTGATAAAACCTGGGGCGGCTTAGATAAGGCGCCTAAATTTATAATGCCCTCCATTTGGTTATGGTTGCTTCGTTATTACCACATCAGCAAAAATCAACGCGCGCTTGAGCACACAATTTTTACGCTGAAGCGGATATCTATGGGCGGTATCTATGACCAGATTGGTGGCGGCTTTGCACGGTATTCAGTTGACGGAAAATGGTTTGCGCCTCATTTTGAAAAAATGCTTTATGATAATGCACAACTCATGAGTTTATATGCAGAAGCCTATTCCATTACTAAAGATCAAAGATTTAAATCTGTGCTGCATGAAACTTTTGATTGGCTAGAAAGAGAAATGACCAATGAAAAAGGTGGTTTTTATTCGGCCCTAGATGCGGATAGCGAAGGTGAAGAAGGAAAATTTTATGCATGGGAAAAAGATGAATTATCAGCGGCGCTGGGTAAAGAAGCCCATGTATTTGAAAAATATTATAACGTAACCGAAGAAGGCAATTGGGAAGATGGAAATAATATCCTTTTCCAAAATAAACCCGATGAGTTATTCTTGAGTGAAAACCAACTTGATGAAGAGACCTGGCGTTATCAATTGGAAGGATATAAAAAACAATTACTAGAAATACGTGAGACACGTGTTCGTCCTGGTTTAGATGACAAAGTTATTACTTCATGGAACGCCATGATGATTTGTGGTCTTGTGGATACTTATAAAGCAATTGCCGAAGATAAGTTCATAAAAGCGGCAATTACCAACATGCTCTTTATTGAAAATGAGCTAACTGAAGGAGGAACCTTATATCGGTCGCATAAGGGTAAAAGATCTAATGTAAAAGGCTTTCTTGATGATTATGCTTATGTGATTCAGGCAAATATAAAATTATATCAAGCTACGTTCGATGAGCGATGGTTAAATCAGGCGCGTTTAGTGGTGGAAGAAACGCTGCTTCAATTTTTTGATAATAAAGATGGTTATTTCTTTTACACAAGTAGAGAAGCTGAGAAACTTATTACGAGTAGAAAAGAAATATTAGATAATGTTATCCCATCATCTAACTCTGTTATGGCACAAAATCTTTATCAGCTTGGCATCTTGCTTGATAGAGCGGATTGGAAAACCATAGGCAAGGACATGACAATGTCGCTAAGTCACATGATAAAGTCAGAACCGAATTATATGTGTAACTGGGCCATTGTTTTTACAGAAATACAAAAGGGTATGGCTGAAATAGCAATGACAGGAAAAAATATAGAACCCTTGAGAAAAGAGTTCCATAGGCATTTTGAACCTTTTGCAACTATTATGGGAACCACCTCAAAAAGTTCGCTTCCGCTACTGCAAGACAAAGAAGTTTCTGATAAAAATACAATTTATGTATGCTACAATAAAACATGCAAACTACCCGTACAAACTGTTGCTGATGCATTGAAACAAATGGAATTGGCCAATTAAATAACGTTAAAGCAAAATTAAATCATCTCATATTGGTCAAACAATTCTTTAACTTTACTATGATCTCAAAATAATATAGAGGTCATCATAAATGTTATGTTTAATTACTTAACCCACATTTTAATACTCCTTTGTCTCTTGACCGGGCAAACATTCGCGCAATCAAATTCATCCGGATTTTATATTGTTTTGAATGAAGATAAAAATTGTAAGAATCAGTTTAAGCAGTTGAATCAAAAAATTCCACTTTGTCTTTCAGAAAGGCCTTTTGTAACTGCGCAAGATTTTGAGGCAGTAAGCCTCATTTATCGCGACACGTTAACTTTCTCAAAATACACCAGTCTAAAAATTACTGATGTTAGCTTTGGCCGTCTGCATACCTTAACAGCTACCCTTCCAAAAATCAAATTGGTTCTAGTTATTGATGGTAGAATAATCGGGGTTTTTGAAAACATTGGAACCATGCGAAACCCGATACCAATAACCGGGGCGTTATTTACAAATGACGTGGAGTTGATTCAGCAAAGCTTAGAATCCATTATAAAGGAACGCTAACCATTCTCAAAATATTTGTCAGCAAGTGAGAGAAAAACTTAATATATTAACATGAATATGAGCAATCGCTGATCTACCTATGGAAAAAATGTCTCCAAAAGAGGAGCCTACTGCCCCCGAAATGATTGTAAAGCCTACGAGAAATGCACGTATCATGCGCTTTTTCAAGCATTTTGGTATTAGCTGTTTTATACTACTAAGCCTTGAAATTGCCTTGGGTTATATACTTATAAGCTCCCGTTGGAGACTTTATGTTACAAACGAACAGATGGCGAGGTTTGCACTACAGATAGAGCAGGTTTCGCCGATGCCTGATAATTTCAAAAGGGTATACACATCAATTTTTCCGAGGCATGTTAATGCAACCATGACCGAGCAATTATTTCTCAATTACGTTTACCGTTTCGTATTTCGCCATGCCACATTTGATTCAAAACCGCACTGTTATTGTGACATGGTTTACGATTTATTACGAAGGGAAAATGAGGAGCTTCATGAAATTCATTGGGGTGGGCGACTAGAAGAAATTGAGTTTGGATTTGGTATGGAAAATTTCTCTGCGCCGAAAAATTGTTTCGACTACAGCATGAATAGACGTATCATGGAATTGCGAAAGGTAATTCACCCCGAACTATATCATTACCTTGTCAATGCCGATGTATCTAAGATGACGGATGACGAAATTATTGAGCTAATTATACTACTTAAATCTCGCAATGAATTCAATAAGCAACGAAGGCCAGAGGTATTTTATAAACTCTTTGAGCAATACAAGGAAAAACTAGCACAAGCCGATAAGTAAACGGCACCAATTGCAGAATAATGCTATTTTTACCGCGTGGATATTTTTGAGCAAGCTGAATCAAGAAGTACACTCTTTGCAGAGCTACTACTGCCTGTCCCTATTCCTAAATTTTTTACGTATCGAATTCCGTTTGAACTAAATGACCAAGTTAAGGTAGGCCAACGCGCCATTGTTCAATTCGGGGATCGCAAAATTTTGACTGGTATCATTATTAGTCTTGACGATAAACCGAAAGATTACGAAGTTAAATCCATCTTAGAACTTCTCGATGAATATCCCGTCGTTAATGATGTACAGTTAAAGCTTTTTCAGTGGATCGCTGATTATTACATGTGTACGCCGGGTGAAGTGTTGAATGCAGCTATGCCGTCAGGTTTGAAGTTATCGAGCGAATCTATGGTACAAATTCACCCAGCCTTTAAAATGGATGAAAGCGATATTCCCTTCTCTGAAAAAGAAATTATCTTACTCAAGCGACTTGCGCACCAAGATTCAATTAGTTATACCGATGTATCAAAATTAATTGGTGTTAAAAATATTTACTCACTTCTTAAAACACTTGTCAGCAAAGAAGCCATTATTTTATTTGAAAAGGTTAGGGAAAAATACAGACCCAAGATTGAAAAGAAAATAAGGTTACAGCGTAAATATAATAACAATGCTGCCATGAGCGAACTTTTTGATTTATTGGCTTCTAAGCCGAAGCAAGAAGCTGTTTTGTTAAAGTATTTACAACAAGTACCTATTATGCACCATGCAGAAGCAAACAAAACAGGCATAGCAAAAAAGAAGATCTTAGAAGGAGATATATCTCCAGCCGCCATTAATACACTTATAAAAAATAATATTTTTGAAGAATTCGAAAATATAATTCCACGCTTTGAAGAAGACCAACGTTTAGAACCTCATGTCTTGTTACTGAGTGAAGTACAAGAGAAAGCGCAAGCTGAAATTCTTAAAAGTTTTGAGACACATGATACTACACTGCTACATGGTATTACCGGTAGTGGTAAGACAGAGATCTACGTCAACATGATTAAGAAAGCATTGGAGAGCGATGCACAAGTTTTATACCTCCTTCCTGAGATTGCCCTCTCAACCCAAATTGTTAAGCGACTTAAAAAGATTTTTGGTTCTGACATGGGCATTTATCATTCGCGATTTTCCGATAATGAGCGAGTTGAGGTTTGGAGTGGCGTGTTAAATGGCACCTTAAAATTTGTTGTAGGGGTTCGCTCATCTATCTTTTTACCCTTTGATAATTTAGGACTTATTATCGTTGACGAAGAACATGATTCATCGTATAAACAACAAGAGCCGTCGCCCCGATATCATGCCCGTGATGTGGCGTTGGTGATGGGGAAGTTACATCATGCAAAGGTCTTATTGGGTTCCGCTACGCCGTCATTAGAATCATATTATCATGCCTCACAAAACAAATACGGTATGGTGAAGCTTGATAAACGTTTTGGTAATGCGCAACTACCAAAACTAATATTGGCAGATATGTCGCGTGAACGCAAGCAGAAAACTATAAAGGGTGAATTCTCAGGCCTTTTATTAAAAAGTGTTGGCGATGCGCTCAAAGAAAAAGAACAAGTTATCATTTTTCAAAACCGTCGCGGCTATTCTCCGATGGTTAATTGTGAAGATTGTGGATGGGTTCCTAAATGTGTTAACTGTGCGGTAAGTCTTACGTACCATCAGGCAAGGCATTCACTTATTTGTCATTATTGCGGATACAAAGAATCGCTGACTCACAATTGTCCAAAGTGTACTTCAGTACGGGTAAAAACAGTGGGCTATGGCACAGAAAAATTAGAAGAAGAATTAAAGTTGCATTTCCCTGACGCATCAGTTCAACGAATGGATCTTGATACGACACGCTCTAAAACAGGGTACGAAACCATTATAGGTGGTTTTGAAAAAGGTGAAACAGATATTCTGGTAGGAACACAAATGGTTACCAAAGGATTAGACTTTGACCGTGTTAGTTTGGTTGGTGTTTTTAATGCTGATCGCATGATGCACTTCCCTGATTTCCGATCTTACGAACATGCTTACCAGCTTATTACACAAGTAAGCGGACGAGCGGGGAGAAGGGAAAAAGGTGGCAACGTGGTGATCCAAACATCAAGCCCTGATCACCCCGTGCTCCATTTCATACTTAAGAATAACATAACGGAGTTTTACAAAACCCAGCTTACTGACCGACAGCAACATGACTACCCCCCGTTTACAAGGCTAATTGAAATCACCATTAAACACCTTGATAAAAAGAATTGTCGGGAGGCCGCATTATATCTTACTGACAAACTACGCGACAATTTAAAAGACGTAAAAATATTGGGACCGGGAGAACCATTAATTTCGAAAATAAGAAATCAATACTTGATGAACATACTGATTAAAATGGCTAGAGGCCGTGGGGAACTAAGTACTGTTAAATCTAAAATCCAATTTATCGCTGCGGAAATGCCAAAAAATAAAGATTACAGGCATACACGTATCATATTTGACGTAGACCCTGTTTAGCAACTCATAACTTATACACATTTTAACTCATGCTATTTCTTGTGGATCAGTTATCGTACGTTACTATGATCGTTAAGGCAAACTTCTAAATCCATAGTCTAACAAAAAATTTATTAGAAGTCCAGCGTAATTTCTTCTTCGTTAAGCATATAAGATTGTAAGCCTGCTCAGCCCACAATTCATCGGGAAATATTTACTGTAAGCTAAATATTTCATCCATTTACAAAAACAATACAATGTTCTCTCTGCAAGGACTGCAATTTTAATGTGTGCACATAATTTATTTCCGTGCAGTAGCATTATCTTCTCCATGCATCTCGCTGTCATTATGCAAGTTTCTGCGAGCCTGTAAGGAACCTTACAACTTATTCAATTTTTAGCCTGACAAGAATGATTGTCTACCTAGAAAGTAGTTGAGCGGATAAGTTCACAGCGGCATTAAATTATTTGCACGAATATTAATGAGGGCTTTAGAGTATCAAATGATGTAAAACCGAAACATCTTTGTTATTTTAGTTTATGCCTTTTACACCTGCTCATACAGCAATTATTCTTCCCCTGTTTCGCTCAAAGTATTTTTCAGCCACTGGATTAATCGTGGGGGCAATGGCACCCGACTTTGAATACTTTTTAAAGATGTCAACAGATACCAAACTTGGGCACACAATGCCGGGTTTATTTTATTTTGATTTGCCTGTTTCCTGTCTACTTGCCTTTGTGTTTCATTTTATAGTCAAGCACAACCTCATAACAAACTTACCCGAGTGTTTACAATCCAGATTTTATGAATTGTATAATTTCGATTTCGGAAAGTATTTTAAGCAACATTATTTTATATTTATATGCTCAGTTCTAATAGGTGCATCATCTCATATCTTTTGGGATTCATTCACCCATAATGATGGATACTTTGTTAATGTGCTTTCCTTTTATGATGGCGTAATTGTTCCTATTAATGGCGCACGTTATCCGTTATGGTATGCTTTACAATATACAAGCACATATATAGGTCTTATTATACTGCTGGCTTATATCTTCAGCTTAAAAAAAGACGCTGCTACAATAACAAAACCTAATCCTTATTATTGGATAGCTGTTGTCTCTATAATTGTTATCGTTGTTTTCATTCGATTCGGATTTAACTTTCAGGATGTTAGGCTTGGGATATTTGTTATCAGTTGCATTTCCGCCATATGCCTTTCAATTACGCTAACCGGCTTAATACCTTTTAACTCAACATTCAAATAATAGCTCTATAAAGATCTGTGGCGTATTGAGAAGTCCTAAATTCATTCTAAATATAAGATCTATAGAATTAAATTTATAGTTGCCGTGTTATACGCTAAACACGTAAACATGAGCCAGGCATTTGTAAAAGAAAGTGATGATCAATGGTTAGACGAAGTCGCTCCTACCCTTAAAGCACTTACACATTTTCTTATTAGAGAAAATAATGGTATCAACATACATGAACAAAAAAGTTTTATAGACGCCAACGGCAGAGAGATACATGTTATGAGCAATGGTGCCTCATACTTTAAAAATAGCAATGGCAGATGGGAGATTCTATAATGTGGACGTTCTCCGATTGTTATTGCGATAATATCAAATCTCTACCTCCCCAATACGTAATGGTCTATAAATGTTAAATGTTAATGTTAAATCTTAAATGTTAAATGTTAAATGTTAAATCTTAAATTAATTTATTTCTTCGACCATCCCTCATCTATTCCCAAGCCAAATAGGGCAAAATCATATTTGATGGGATCGATAGCATCAAACTCGCGAAGATTACGAGTGAGCTCAAGTGCGGTAAGCCAATCTGTTTGTGGACGCTTAATGAGCTTTAGTTTGCGTGATACACGATCTACATGTAAGTCACACGGACAAACAAGTTGTGATGGCGAAATCTTTTTCCAGATTCCAAAGTCAACACCTCTTTTGTCAGCGCGTACCATCCAACGTAAATACATGCTAAGTCGCTTACAGGTAGATTTTCTTAGTGGTGTTGATACATGTTTCTTTGTTCTATGCGGATGATCTTCAAGACTAAAAAAAACATTATGAAAATTTATTATTCCCTTTTCAGTTGAATCCTCACCCTTAGGCATTTTGAATGCCTCCTCTAATGATTTGTGCTTGCTATAAAACCACCTTAAAAATTCAACAAAATAAAGTGTGTCTGTAGCATTGAAGGTGCGATGCTTAAAATCAAGCAATGGTTTCAGATCATTATCTGAATGATGTAATATGAATTGATGTGGATCATTATCCATCATGGCAAGTAGCTCTTTGCATTTACGAATTATCGTTACGCGCTTACCCCATGCCAACGTTGCTGCGAACAAGCCCGCAATCTCAATGTCTTGCTTTTTGGAATAAGCGTGTGGAATACAGATCGGATCATTATCTATAAAACCAATTTGATTATATTGGTCAGATTTCTGATCGAGGAATTCCTTCAGCTCATAAAATTTTAACTTGTTACCACTCAATTTCACAACGCAAGCTATGATGTAAATACAATGAAGAGAAACTTATCTTTAAATAATTGTCGTCCATACTTACAACACACAGCTAAAACCTTTCGCTAAAATCTATTAGCTATTAAAAAACTGCCATGAAAAAAATAATAAAAATATTTTCAATCGGTCTTCTCACAATACTAATTGTCGCTTTGGTTTATGTCATAACAACCTTCCCTACTGTAATGGCTGGCATGGTTGCTAAAACGGTTTGCTCGTGCGTCTACGTAGCAGGTCGCACACCCGAAAGTGTGAAAGAAAAAGAACTTCAAGTTTTTCCAGGACTTTCAAGTGCAGGTCTTGAAATGAATAATGCAGACTCTATGGTAACAGCAACTATTTTCTGGGTGAATAGTAAGGCTATCTTTAGAAAAGGATTAGGATGCACGCTGTTAGCAGAACAATCAGAAAATGAAGTGCGAAGTCAGAAACTCATTTTAGCTTCAGCGCCGGCACCTCAAGATTCTCTTGCCTGGCCAATGGGTAACTTAAAACCTGATTCTGTTATAGCGGGAATTGATTATGATACCCTCAATACAGCTATTAACAATGCATTTATAGACGTTGATGCTGAGAGTAAGGTTTACACAAATGGCGTAGTAGTGGTTTACAATGGAATGATTATCGGAGAGAAATACGCTGAAGGCTTTGATTACAATTCAAAAATGATGGGTTGGTCAATGGCAAAAAGTGTGACCAACGCTATTATTGGAATTTTAGTCAATGAAGGAAAATTAAAAGTGAATGCGCCTGCGCCCATTGCTTCCTGGCAACAAGACGAAAGAAGGCATATCACATTAAATAATCTTCTTCAAGCAAGTAGCGGACTAGAGTGGTCTGAGTCATACTTTGTGCCTACCTCACATTTTCATAATATGTTTATTAAAAGCGATGATAAGGGCGCGTATGCTATACGTATGAAACTTAAACATAAGCCAGGTGAGGTGTTTCAATATTCCAGCGGCAGCACTAATATTTTGTCTATGATAGCACGTCAAGCTGTAGGAGACGGTGCATACTACAGGCTACCCTATGAAAAACTTTTCTATAAGATCGGAATGAATAATGCGATTCTCGAGCCCGATGCTTCTGGAACATTTGTTGGTTCATCTTATTGCTTTGCATCAGCCAGAGATTGGGCTAGGTTTGGTTTACTATACATTAATGATGGTATATGCAATGGCGAACGCATTCTTCCTGAAGGTTGGGTCGATTACTCATTCACACCTGCCTCCTCAGCCCCTTTACGACAATACGGAGCGCAGTGGTGGCTTAATGCAGGTGATGTACACAATCCAAAAAATTCTAAATTTCCTGGACTTCCTAATGAATCAATTATTGCAGACGGATTTGAAAATCAGTTTATTGTTATTGTGCCTTCTCAAAAATTAGTAGTTGTGCGGCTAGGTGTAACACATAACAAAAATTTTAGCATTGATAAATTAGTAAATGGCGTTATTAAGTCCTTGCCGCATAACCATTAACTACAGTCCGTAATGCGCAGACAGCAATCGCATTTTAATTTTAAAAAATTCACTATCTATCATGATCGCTGTACCATGAAAGTAGGGACTGATGGTGTTTTACTGGGCGCGTGGGCAAAGGTTGATGCTGCCGACAATATTCTTGACATCGGATCTGGTTCAGGTATTATTTCACTTATGCTGGCACAGCGCACGTCGCCCTCCATTTTAATTGATGCCGTTGAAATTGAAACAGAAGATGCGCAACAAGCCCGAGAAAATATTTTACAATCCCCATGGTATCAAAGAATAAAAATGCATCAGGATGCAATTCAAAATTACCATCCCGACAAAAAATATGATTTGATCATTTCAAATCCACCGTATTTTCAAAATAGTTTCAAACCGCCAGATCCAAAACGAGGTAGTACTAGGCATACCGTTTTACTTCCGTTTACTGATTTAATAGTAAGCGTTAAAAGATTGATTGCTCACCACGGCACATTCAATGTGATCCTCCCCTATCAAGAAGGCCTTGAGTTTATACATATTGCGACACAAAGTAAGATGTATTGCACACGCCAATGGTCTTTGCGTACCAGACAAGAGAAGCAAATTGAAAGATGGCTACTGGAATTCTCTAATCAAAACTCTGGTAAAGAAGAAGGAGAAATGATTCTATATGATGCAAGCAACAAATGGAGTGAGGCTTATAAACAGCTAACCAAAGACTTTTATCTCAATATCTGATTGGTCAGATGTTATGGATAGATTCTTTAAAGCCCTGGATTGCACCTCAAAAATACGGTATTAACAAATTTTATTATTCTGATAATCAATAGCTTAAAAAATATAATTTATATGTTTAAACATATAATTCAATCTTCCGTATACTTGTACTACAAAACAAAAAAACATCATATGAAAAAAATTAACTTTCTTTTTGCCCTTTTTATTTTGACCGGCAGTGCATTTGCGCAGACATGGTCGCTTGACAAAACGCACTCAAAATTAGGATTCAATTTAACTCACTTATTGGTTTCTGAAGTTGATGGATCATTTAAAAATGTTGATGCTAAAATAACTTCATCTAAAGATGATTTATCAGATGCAACTATTGAATTAACTGCTGAAGTAGCGAGCATCAATACAGACAATGAAGATCGCGACAAACATTTGAAATCTCCTGATTATTTTGATGCTGAAAAATTTCCAAAACTTATTTTTAAAAGCACATCTTTCAAGAAAGTAGAAGGAAAAAAGTATAAGTTGGTTGGTGATTTAACACTACATGGTGTAACTAAAAGTGTTACGTTAGATGTAACATTCAATGGAACGGCTGTTCATCCATACACTAAGAAGACAGTAGCTGGTTTTAAAATAACAGGCGTTATTAAGAGAACTGATTTTGGCATTAGTCCAGGAACGCCAGCAGCTATGCTAAGTGACGAAGTGAACATCAATACAAATGCAGAATTTGTTAAAGATTAATTGTACCTTAATAAGCCTAAGATTTTCTTCTTAGGCTTATTTTTATTTATTGAGATGGATATAGAAGATGAAATCCAACAAAGTAAATTTAGGAACGCCAATCAAAAGGCGATCATAAATCTCATCTTCACCACCAACTGGATTTTTACAAAACAGCAGCAGTTTCTAAAACCATTCGGTATAACTGCCCAGCAATTCAACATACTCCGGATCTTAAGAGGGCAGCACCCAAAAAGTATTTCAGGTACAGAAATTAAGACCCGCATGCTAGATCGAAACTCAGATGTTTCACGATTGCTTGACAGGTTAGAAATCAAAAAACTTATTCAAAAGTCAGTTTGTTCGAAAGATAAACGTGCCTTTGATGTGTCTGTTACTGATGTGGGTATAAGCTTACTTCATGAAATTGACAAACAAGAAAAAGTAATGGAAAATATTCTTGATCTAACAGAGGCGGAGGCGATTATACTTAGTGATCTGTTGGATAAAGGGCGTGGATAATTAATAATATCATTTTGTATCGTAGCTATTAACAGCATTAACTTTCCTGACGTACATGTAAATCTCTTAAGGACTTCGTTGCTAAAGCGTAGGGCATGTATATAAAATTATTAGTGCTCGATCGGCAGCGATCAGAGCACTATAATTTACTGATCGAAAGTGGACTTTATCAACTTGCTATTAAATTCAGGCTGTAATGTTAGTCTACTGTTTAGAGAAATCAGCTACAAAGCTAAACGCCACTTAGCGCATAATAATAATTTGTTTGCTACCTCAGAGCTTATGAAAGCACTCGTTCCGATTTAATAAGGGGCGCATGACTAAATTTTATCCAGTTCTTCCTTTACAAAACTCATTAGTTCTTTTATGTAAGCCTGACTAAAATCAAATTTTATATCTGCGGCTTTATAAATTTCAGGAATGGTGCGAAGATAACCTAGCTTTAATGCATTCATATATCCTTCCAAACCCTTAACAGGATTTTTTCTAAAATTACGCCACACAGCTATCGCGCCAAGCTGCGCCATGCCATACTCGATGTAATAGAAAGGAACCTCATATAGATGCAATTGTTTTTGCCATAGGTAATCTTTCGCTTCTTGCAAACCATCCCAATCAGTTACTGTATCTGTAAATTGATTAAAGATGTTGTTCCAGGCTTTCTTTCTATCCGCTTCAGTGTGATTCGGATTCTCGTAAATCCAATGTTGAAATTTATCAATAGTGGCCACCCACGGTAAGGTTTCTAATAAATCTTCAAGGTGTTCTCTTTTAGCACGTTTCAATTCCATCTCGTCAGTGAAGAATACATCCCAATGATCCATTGTAAGAAGTTCCATTGCCATAGAAGCAAGCTCCGCTACTTCTGATGGTGTGGATTTGAAATCGTTTAACTCTAAATCACGCGTCACAAAATTGTGAATAGCATGGCCACCCTCATGCATAATAGTTACTAAATCGCGAAGCGTTGAAGTGGCATTCATGAATATAAAAGGAACACCAATTTCTGCTAACGGGTAATTGTATCCTCCAGGTGCTTTACCTTTTCTTGACTCAAGATCAAGATGTCCCATCTCTTTCATGATGGATAAGCATTGACCCAAATAAGGATCGAGCTTTGTAAAACAAAGAATAGTTTTATCTGTTAGTTCCGCACCGGAAGTAAAAGGCTTAAGCGCCGCACGGCCTTCAGGATCTACTGCTTTATCCCACGGACGAAGTGCTTTAACTTCCATAGCAGATTTACGCTCACGTGTCATTTGATCTACAATAGGCACTACTTCACTTTGAATGGCATCATGAAAATTAAAACAGTCTTGCGGGGTATAATCAAACCTTCCTAAGGACTTAAACATATAATCTCGAAAGTTCGGAAAGCCTGCATTAAGAGCCACTATGTTTCTGAGCTGAATTAGTTTCGTAAATAATTCATTAAAGGCTTCTTTATCTTTTAATCTTCGTTCAGATATTTTATGGTATACTGCTTCACGTTTCGCTCTGTCAGTAGACATAAGTATTACACCAGCCTGCTGAAGAGTAAGCTCTTTATTATCAACTTCTACGGTCATTGCACCAGAGATTTGTGCATACTTTTGCGTTTCGGTATTAATCTCGGTATACAGCGGCACATTGTCTTCACGGAAAATTTCAATTTCCTTTTTTAGGTTACGAATCATAATATCATAACCTGGTCGAGAAGCCAGGTCATTAAGATAGGTTGAAGCTGCGGCCTTTTTATTGAGTTGATCAGAAACGGGTGCTATTTCAGGTTGAATGTTTTCGATGAAATCTTGATAATGTGCTAAGAATTCTTTGTTATCGGTATAGCATGTCATTTTTATATAACGCCAAGCCATATCTTCAGAGATAGCTGATTCAAACTCGCTGCGATCATGAAGCCACTTTTTAAGCCCTTCTGCCGAATTTAATTCCCTATCTATCAAGTCATCAAAATATGGTTTCAAATCAGTCCAAGACGTAACTGCAAAATCTTCAGGTATAAAATTTCTTTTGGGGCGGTTCGGTATTTCTAACACGGTTGACATAGTTCTAATTCTTTTGGTGTCAAATTATAAAAAGATAAGGGCTTTACATAGAAAACAAATAACTGCATTATCTGGTAAATGGTTTTTTTCTTCACCATAGCCGTCAACTAAGATGACAAAGTAACGGACGGCCTGGAGGGACGGTATATTGGTAGCATGAAATTTTATAGAGATATAAGTCCTGTAGGGATGGTATATTATATCGTACCTACGGCACTTGTTTTCTTTATAATAATATATCTACCCATATATCATCCCTACGGGATTCAGTTAGATACGGCTATCGTAGGACACAGGCCTTGATGGTTTTAGATTTAGACAACTTAACATGACATAACGTTTTTTTCAGGCACTTAACTTAATGACATTGCCTGTAGGGACGGTATATTATATCGTACCTACGGCACTTGTTTTCGTTATAATAATATCACCTACCGATATTTCATCCCTATGGGATTTTATTAGGTTGACGGCTATAATGTCTTCACAATTCACCATGGGATAGCTTATCGTTAACACTAACAAATTTTCTTTCGGTAATAATGTTATTACCTTCACCTTGACATTTTAAAGACCTGTTATGAGAAATATCAGAATTTGCATTTTAGCGCTGATTGCTATGCTTACATCCTGCAAAACCAAAGAAGGTAAGAACATGGGTGTTATTAATC
This sequence comes from uncultured Cyclobacteriaceae bacterium, assembly GCA_964235605.1. Lineage (GTDB taxonomy): Bacteria > Bacteroidota > Bacteroidia > Cytophagales > Cyclobacteriaceae > DATCRE01. Next base: position 56,165 of record CAXSCR010000005.1, read on the forward strand.
TCATAGATCCTGAATTGACTTCGATAATAGATAAAAATGCAGAAGTTGAAATTATTGCAGAAGGCTTCGAATGGTCTGAAGGTCCGTTATGGATTGATCAATATAAAATGCTTTTGTTCTCAGATGTTCCAAACAATGTTATTCATAAGTGGACAGAAGAAAAAGGATTAGAAACTTACCTTACTCCATCCGGGTATACTGGCTCAGGAACTTATAGTAGAGAACCGGGATCGAATGGGTTGACTTTAAAAGATGGCAAACTTTTACTGTGCCAACATGGTGATAGAAAAATTGCAGTGATGAACGCCATGCTAGACGCGCCTAAACCTGACTTTATTACACTTGCAAATAACTATAATGGTAAAAAAATAAGTAGCCCCAATGACTTAGTTGTTCGCGGTAATGGCGATGTGTTCTTTACAGATCCACCTTATGGATTACCCAATCAGGAAAATGACTCGACAAAGGAAACATCTTTTCAAGGTGTGTACAAAGTATCTTCGGATGGTAAAGTTTCATTGTTGGTCGATTCCCTTACACGGCCAAATGGTATCGCATTTTTACCTGGAGAAAAAACATTTATAGTCGCAAATTCTGATCCTGCTAAAGCAGCTTGGTATGCGTATGATCTTGCTGAAAATGATTCTGTGATAAACGCAAGGATTTTTTATGATGCCACATCGTATACAAAAAATGAAAAGGGCGTGCCTGATGGATTTAAAGTTGATAAGCAAGGAAATATTTTTGCTACTGGCCCTGGTGGCATTTGGATATTTAACAAAGAAGGAAAAGTGCTAGGTAAAATTAAAATTGAAGAGGCCACCTCAAACTGTGCATTATCTGATGATGACAAAACACTGTTTATCACAGCCGATATGTATGTGTTACGAATAAAATTAAGGAAGTAGCATTTATAAAAATTAAAAAATGAATTTAGTCTATGATATATTGGGATGGCTTGGTTCCATTCTAATTTTAAGTGCATACGGGTTAAATAGTTATCAAAAAATAAAGTCTGATTCATTAATTTATTACATGCTTAATTTAATTGGCGGCATGTGTATGATTATATATTCAATTTACAAAGAGGCTTTCCCAAATATGTTTATAAATGTTGTATGGGTAATCGTTGCTATTCCGGCGGTGATCGGTGTTCTTAAAAAACGCAAGCTTTAATTAACGTCTCACTTATTGAATACCGCCAGTCAAAATATCCAGATTCAAAAAGGTGTTGCCATCCTTTCCATCGTATTGTTACTGATAAAGTTAGTTGCCTTTTATATGACGCATTCTGTGGCTATTCTAACAGATGCCTTAGAAGGAATCGTAAATGTGGTCGCCGGATTCATAGGACTATACAGTCTGTATCTATCCGCTAAACCTCGCGATGTTGATCATCCCTATGGCCATGGTAAAGTAGAGTTTCTTTCTGCTTCAATTGAAGGAAGCATGATCTTCGTTGCTGGAATTGTTATTCTGTATAAATCCGTTACCAGCTTGCTACGCCCCAGTGTACTACAACAACTCGATATTGGTATAATATTGATCAGCATAACGGCAGTTGCTAATTATATATTGGGAATAATATGTATTAAAACCGGCAAGAAAAATAATTCGCTTGCCCTTGAAGCAAGCGGTAGACATTTACTTTCAGACACGTATTCTACAATCGGTATATTGATTGGATTAGCTTTAATATTCTTCACTAACCTTAATTGGATCGATAGCGCAGTTGCTATAATTTTTAGCCTTATTATTTTATATACCGGATATAAAATTGTACGACGTTCTGTAGCAGGAATTATGGATGAAGTAGACACGGCCTTACTCACCAGGTTAGTTGAAACATTAAACGACAGCCGCCGTGTCAACTGGATTGATATGCACAACCTGCGCATCATAAAATATGGAAGTGTACTCCATTTTGATTGCCACTTAACCGTTCCCTGGTACCTCAATGTAAATGAAGCCAACATTGAAATTGAGATACTAAGTAACGCTATTCGTAAAGAATTTGGTGAATCATTCGAGCTCTTTGTTCACTCTGATGGCTGCGTTGAGTTCTCCTGCAAAATATGCGATAAAATGGATTGCCCAGTGAGGCAACATGCGTTGGAAAAGAAAATAATCTGGAGTGTCGCAAATATCTCCAACGATCAAAAACATACAGTCTCATCTTAAGCACACGGCAAAGTAGGCATTGGCAAACTAGGCATTGGGCATTAGGCTTCCATAGCCTCGTCAAACTAAGGACCATGGACTATTGGCTCTTCCCCCGCTATCTCATCTACCCAATCTCAATCACCACATCATCTGTAAGCGGATGGCCAACACAGGTTAACACGTATCCTTCCGCACGTTCGGATTTTGATAAGCCCTCCTCCTCATCAAGTTTAACCTTGCCTGACAAACATTTACCACGGCAAGCAGTACATAATCCGCTTTGGCAAGAGTAAGGAAGATCAATTCCCTGATCTAATGCTGTCTCAAGAATTGCTTTATTTGGTGGAACAATTACTTTATATTCCTGGCCGTCATAGCGGATGGTAACTTCACGTTCTTTCAGAGCACCTTCTTCAGTGGAATCCTCCTTTGTGCCTTTATCAAGAATACCTTGAACGAAACTCTCTTTAAAAATTTTATCTTTTGGAATGTTACGTGCTTCCAGCAATGTGTCTACGTTTTTCATCATGCCTTCTGGCCCACACATAAGATAGGTGGTATCCTTAATTCCCCAATCAGGCACACGTTCAAATAACTTAGATAACATATCATGGTTTAACAAACCCGAATACCCCTGCCAATTCATAGGTGCCTGGTCCAGTATATGTATTACTTGTAACCGGCCTTCATAGGTAGTTTGAAGTATTTCAAACTGTTCCTTAAAAATTATACTGTCTATATCACGGTTGCAATAGATCAGAGAAACCATGCTTTCTAATTCTTGTGTAAGCGTACTTTTAATAATCGACATCATCGGTGTAATGCCTGAACCACCGGCAAATAAGACCAAGTGTCTTTTCACAACATTATGATCTGTGGTGAATTGGCCCATCGGCTCCATAACCTTTACGGTAGTACCGGCTTTCAAATTATCTGGAAGCCAATTTGACATCAAACCCTTTTCAACTCTTTTGATCGTTACAGCAAGATCTGTATCTACAAATGGAGACGTGCATAAAGAGTATGCCCTTCGAACCTCTTTCCCTTGAATCTGAACTATAAGTGTTAAAAATTGTCCTGACTTATATGTTATTTTTTCTTTGGTTTGTTCAAATACAATAGAGATTGCATCCTTAGTCTCGTGAACAATTTGCTTCACTTTAAGGTCATAATATTTTGGGCCTGAATGGCTCTCCTGTTTTTTCTCGCTCTTTTTAAAAAATCCAAATGCCATTGTTATTAGTTTATAATGCGCTAACTGTTTATCTTAATCTAAATATTTCCCAAAAGTACTAAGGAATAACGTATAACGAACAAATCTATATGATCCTTACTGTTCAAATAAATTCTGGTGATAAAAGCATGAAAAAAATTAGCGCCGGCCGCTAGCTACCATCTCTAACCAGTTTATTATTAATTTGTTATTTTTACGCGCTAATTAAATAACTGTGCAGCTCAACCCATTAAACGCAATTTCCCCTATCGATGGCCGATATTTTGAGGCTACTCGGCAACTTAGTCCTTATTTTTCTGAATTCGGCCTAATGAAATATAGGGTTCAAATAGAAGTGGAATATATTATTTCACTTTCTGGAGTTCTAACTGAATTGGAAGTATTTCCTGTTCACTTGATTGGCGATTTAAGAAAAATGTATAAACTTTTTTCTGAGGCTGATGCGCAAGAGATAAAGGAAATTGAGAAGACCACCAATCATGATGTAAAGGCGGTTGAATATTTCATTAAACGAAAATTTGATTTTCTTAAAATCGATTACATAAAAGAGTTTATACACTTTGGTCTAACCTCTCAGGATATTAATAATACGGCAATTCCACTATCAATAAAAGAGTTCCTTAACAAGGAATTTCTACCACTCCTTCAAGATTTACTTCGCGATATTAACACGCGATCTAAAGAATGGGCTGATGTACCGATGCTAGCACATACACATGGACAGCCCGCATCACCAACGCGGCTAGGTAAAGAAATTTCAGTATTCTCTACGCGCGTAGATCGCCAGCTTTCGCTTCTTAAGTCAATACCTTTCTCTGCAAAATTTGGTGGCGCAACAGGCAATTTAAATGCACATCACGTTGCTTACCCAGAGGTGGAATGGAATAAATTCGCAGATGATTTTTGCCATCAATTGGGGTTAGTTAGGAGCTTCCCTACAACACAAATAGAACACTATGATAATCTTGCTGCTTTATTTGATAACCTCAAACGCATCAACACTATTCTGATTGACTTTAGTCGTGACATATGGCAATACGTAGCCATGAATTATTTCAAGCAGAAAATTAAACAAGGTGAGATTGGTTCATCCGCTATGCCACATAAGATTAACCCTATTGATTTTGAAAATGCAGAAGGTAATCTAGGATTTGCTAACGCCATATTTGAGCATCTTGCCGCCAAACTTCCTATCTCTCGCCTACAGCGAGACCTTACCGATTCTACAGTTTTAAGAAATATTGGTGTGCCGCTTGCGCATACTTTAATTGCGCTTAAATCATTGCAAAAAGGGTTATCAAAACTTGAATTAAATAAAGCCGCTATTGATCAAGACTTATCCGACAACTGGGCTGTTGTTGCTGAGGCTATTCAAACTATTTTACGTAAGGAAAATTATCCAAATCCGTATGAAGCTTTAAAGGATTTGACACGGAAGAATGAAAAAATAACACAATCAACGATTCAACAATTTATTGAAGACCTTGAAGTTAACAATGAAGTAAAAAAGAAATTGAAAGAAATTACTCCTTTCAACTATACGGGTATATAAAAATAAAAAGGATCCAGGTTATTATTATGAGAGCCTGGATCCTAATCTTCACTTTTATTGGTCTACTCCCTTTTTGATTTCAATTTTATTTGAGGCAGCGTTTTTATCGAGCTTACCCGTTCCATAATCCTTAAGCACATCACCTTTTATTGAAACCTCAAGCGTAGATGGAATTGTGCATCCCTTACATTTGGTTAGTCGTACGTTAAAGACTAATGACTCATTATCTTTTAGACTTTTCACTGTGCGGCCATATTCTAAAATATTTTCCTTGAGTTCCTTTACAAATTCCGGATATAGCTCTTTTACTTTTTTATCACGTGTAGTCTGATCGACATCTTCCAATTTAAGGGTGGGCATTGAAAAATGTGTTTTATCTTGCTGATTGCTGCTAAACACTTGCATATAATATACCACACCATAATCCTTCAAGCGTTCATAGTAAATTCTGTCTTCTGTAAAGTATGTACGCGCTAAGTCAGGTTGGTATAACCTATCGAAAATTGTACTTAGTAGTTCAAGATCAGGTTCAACTTTGTCTATTGTTTCAGTATTTATAACTTTAATTTTTGAATCTAGTTGGTTGCGATTTAATTTACCTTGCTTGTATTGCGAAAGATCACTTTTCAAAGCTTCAACTGAAAGATGTGTTCGATTAGGGGCATTCACTAATTTACCTACCCACACGCGTGGCTGCTCACCTTGGTTGGTAATAACAATTCTTTCTTCTGGGGCTAGCTGACTAATCAAATCACCATAGTCAATAATGAAATTTTTAGCTGCTTCAATCATTTTTACATTGTAAGTATCACGTAAGCTATCGAGATCCCCTACCCTATGCTTAATATGTCTACGTTTAACATCTTGATCTCTTAACTTAATTACCTTCTTTCGGTGGATGACCTTGTCGTCTCTATCATTATCGTGGTCCTCGTTATGGTTACGCTTTTCATTTAGCCTTTCTCCCTCCTCATCATCTTTTTTATCGTTTTCATTATCATATTCTATTTCATTGTTATCTTCAAAATCCTGGGAGAATGAAATGTCTGGCGGTAATGGAGGATTTATAAATAGCTCTTCATTAGGATGATCGAAAGAAAAAACAATGGGTGTAGTGAAATCTGCCGGAAGGCGGAATGTTACGCCATAGCCAGGTTGATAGTTCCCACTGACTTCTAATGGAAAAAACATTCTTTGCTTATCGAACTGTTGGCGAAGCAGTGTGCTCAAAACGTTCTCTGCCACTTCAACGTCGCGCTCCATGCGCGGTTCATCTATTTTCTGTGCCCATGTTGTTGACGATATGAGAATCGTAGTAACAACAGCTATAATTTTAATAGTATTTTTCATACGCTATATATTTTGAATTAGCAGAATTTTAGATTTTTAATTATTTGTTCCTTTAGATGTACTACTTGTATTGGTTATAATACTGGACAATATTTGTTCAGTCTCCTGCTTAAACATATCTGTATTTTTCTCGAGGCTATTTAAACGTGTTTGAACTACTTGTAAATCGCTGGTACGTTGCTGTTGTAGATACTTTGCGAAATCAACCAATAGATCTTCAATGTATTTTTTCTGGTCTGTTGATGTTAATTGAAAGTAGTCTTTAACCAATTTCATATTTTGATTTTGTAGACTGGCCACATAACCTTGTATTTGCTCCTGCGATGCTACAGATGCTGCGTGTACCAGCTTGTCAATTTTATTGGAATTAGCCACTAGATTATTTTGGATTGAAGTATTTAGTTTGTCTTGTGATTCTAGGAAACTGGATTGCATTACTGTGTTACTCTGTTGAATAGAAGTTCTTATCATTTGCTGCACTTGCTCAGAGGTAAGTGATGTTACAGCAGGCTGCGGCATTTGCGGTACGGGCTCATTAACTTTTCCGAAGCCAATCTTTAGTTCACTGTTAAAATAACTTATACGCAAACCAGAAAACCGTCCTATCAAAATTACGATCACCAAAGACGCAGCTATGCTTAGAATGATTTTAAAATGTGGTGAATTAAAGAATTGACTTTGACTGCGCTCGCCTACAAAGAAAGGAGGTGCTATAACTTCTTTATCAGTAACATTGCCTAGCATCTTTCTGACATCGCGAAGACTTTGCAGCTCTCTCTGCGCTTCAATATTTGCAGAAAGATATTGTGTAAATCTCTCTTTGTCCTGCTCATCCATCTCGCCATAGAGATAAGCCATGAAGTCATTTTCGTTCGGTTTATAACTCATAACTAATAGTTTCTTTGTTGATGTTTTTTCTATCAAGGATCTTGCGCAATCCATCAAGACCATAATACATTCGGGACTTCACTGTGTTTTCTGAGACGTTAAGGGCTTCAGCAATTTCTCTAAACTTCAAACCCTCGTATTCTTTCATAATTACTACTACGCGTTGCTCTTCACTTAATTCCATAAGGGCTTCTTGTAATATATCTGACAATTCACTTTGTTGAAGTTGCCTTTCTGGATTATCAAACCTTTGAGTTGATGACTCCCACCGCGGTGAATTCTCTGCTTCCATGTTCCATACTTGATCAAAAGGAATTGACCGGTTTCCTTTTACTTTCCGCGTTTCTTCTCGGCAATAGTTTACTGAAATTTTATACAACCAGGGTTTGAACCGAGTTACATCCTGCAAACTTGCCAGATTCCGACACATCGAAATGAATGTTCTTTGCGTGACCTCCATTGCCAGATCATGATCAAGAAAAAACTTATAACCAAAATTATAGATTCGCTTGTACCAAAGTTGTACAAGCTTGCCCTGTGCACCTTGATCTCCTTGCTTCGCGCGATGAATAAGGGAATCAGAATGCATCATAGCAATATCTACTAAAGTTTCAGTCACAGATCACAGTTACAGTTCCGATATAAAGATGGTGGGTAATTGGAAATAGTTTTAAGGTTGGTGAAATTTAGTTGGTCCACAGACGACGGTCGATAGTTTTTGTCCACAGACCACGGTCGACAGTCCACTGACGTACTCGGCATTACTTGCTGGACATCGTGATCAAGGCGACCAGCGTGTCAAGTTTAAACTAAACTGCAGTGGTCTGTGGACCGTCGACCGTAGACTTCATACCCAAACAAAACCCCGCACCATCGGACCATCGACTATCGACTTTCACTATCTTTACGCGCAATGAAAAAATTGATTTCTTGGATTATCAGGTATGTGCCTCGTAAGTACCTGCAACGTATGGGTGGATTTGGTCTTAAGGTATTGGCTGTTTTTTATGTTGGTAGAAACGTAACATGCCCAATCTGTGAAAGAAGCTTTCGAAAATTTTTGCCGTATGGGCGGATAAAGCCTCGTGAGAATGCATTGTGCCCAAATTGTTTATCGTTGGAACGCCATAGGCTCATTTGGGTATACCTAAAGAAGAAGACAAGCTTTTTTAATTCAAAATTGCATGTATTACATATCGCACCAGAGGCGTGCTTTATCAATCGTTTTGAGAAAATACATGGAGACAAATATATTACGGCAGATATTGAATCACCTTTGGCAAAAGTAAAAATGGATATCCATAAAATACCTTTTCAGGAAAATACTTTTGATGCCGTATTTTGTAATCATGTGCTCGAACATGTTCGTGATGATATAAGCGCTATGAAAGAGATAAACCGCGTGCTTAAACCGGGTGGATTTGCTATTTTACAGGTTCCGTTTTTTAATCCTGTGACAGCTACAACTTTTGAAGATAATTCGATTACAGATCCGCGTGAGCGCGAAAAGTTATTTGGACAAAATGATCATGTACGCAAATATGGACACGACTATACAAACAGAATAGAACAAGCTGGTTTAGTTGCTATGGAAGACCACTTTGTAAATGAGCTGAGTGATGAAGTAAGAAAAAAGTTTGGATTAGCAAAAGGTGAATTAATTTACAAAGCTGAAAAAGCCTAACCTCTTTTAATATGACACGCATCATTGGCATAATTCCTGCACGCTACGCTTCTACACGTTTTCCTGCAAAGCCTCTTATCGATATTGGTGGTAAGTCAATGATACAACGCGTGTATGAGCAAGCTATGAAAGCATCATGCCTCGGCAAAGTTGTAGTAGCAACCGACAACATGGAGATATTTAACCATGTAAAAAGTTTTGGTGGTGAAGTTTGCTTAACGAAGGAAAGCCATGTGAGCGGGACTGATAGATGCTATGAAGCAGCCATGCTCCAAAATGAATCCTTTGACTATGTTATCAACATACAAGGTGATGAACCATTTATACAACCAGAACAAATCGATCTATTAGGAAGACATCTAAACGGCTCTACAGAGATTGCTACGTTGATTAAAAGCATAGATCAAATGGATCAGCTCTTTAATACCAATATTGTCAAGGCAGTAATTAACAGACAAAAGGAGGCGCTTTACTTTTCTCGGTCGCCTATTCCACACATAAGAAATTGCTTTGAGGAAGAATGGGTATCTAAACATACTTTTTATAAGCATATAGGAATGTATGCGTATAGAACGGATATCTTAAAACAACTGATTGCCTTAAATATTTCATCGCTTGAAAAAGCAGAATCGCTTGAGCAACTGCGGTGGCTTGAGAATGGTTTTCATGTTTCTGTTGAGGAGACTAATACGGAGACTATTGGCATCGATACGCCTGAAGATTTAGTAAGGGCAGCCGAATATCTTGATTCTAAAAAATAACGAGCGTTCTGTCGATTTACTGTTATCGACAACTTCTACGAGGGATACCTTCGATCAAAGTTCAGTGATGATGCGCGTAAGAAACTGAGTGCTTCGTTGATAACTGTAGGCGCGCATGATAACTCTGAATGGCCGGTGGTGCAAGGCACTCACCGGGCCATTCATAGGCGAAGAGCGTATTAAGTGTGGCGCTTGACGCGCCCACTTAATACTGAGATTTTGCATAAACTTTCATTCATCTGCTAAAGAAATTCTTTGTATAGCAACATTAGAAGAATGGGTGTCTAATCTCTTGAGCAACTGCGGTGGCTTGAGAATGGTTTTCGTGTTTCTGTTGAGGAGACTAATTCGGAGACTATTGGCATCGATACGCCTGATTAGGTCAGTTGAATATCTTGCTTCTAAAAGTACCGTAGCGTTCCGAAGTATTTTTATTATCGTAATGAATACGGGGGATATCTTCTGGATTATTGCTTGCCCGGTCAATACTAAATCGGCAGAACATACTTATAAAAAAAGCCACCTTAAAAGGTGGCTTCATAATTTCTTGCTTTATTATTAATTAGGATTTTTTAAGTCTGGTAAAGTTGGATCAAATGAGATTAGATCATTTAAATAGGTTCCAGACGCTGTAATGCCAGTTCCGATATAACCAATATTACCTATTGAATAACCTATTGCCCCATATCTTGCACTACTTTCCAAATCATTCATTTTTTTCCATGTATCCGTGCTTGGGTTGTACTCCCAATTTTGAGTGGTTGTAACAGTTCCGGTTGCAGTTTGAATTTTGCCACTTACAACGTATGCTTTTTCACCTATTACGAAGGTTGTCGCTTGCTCCGCCCCGATAGTATAACCTGCATCATTTTCATCGGCATCTATTTTATCATCTTTCAAATCATTTTTTTCAATCCACATACCTAATCCATCCGTGCCAGCTATTGGATCATACTCATACAGATCAGCAACGGTAACCATGACACCATTATTTGAACCTCCACCTACATAACCTTTTCCATTTATAACAAATGAAAAAGCGCCTGTTCGCTCTATTTTAGGAACTGCTGGCTTGATATACCATTCATTAGCAATGGGATCATATTGATAAAAATCCTTAAACTCAACTACATTATTATGTCCAGTGCCAACATACCCTCTATTATCAATACTAAAGGCTATTGCGCCCATACGTCCTTCAACGGGATAGGATGTAACAGCCGCCCATTCATCGGTCAAAGGGTCATATGAATAAAAGTCGTTATAATATGTGGTGCCGTTTGACCCCATTCCTACATAGGCCTTCCCATTCGCTATAAATGCAACCGCCCCTCTACGTGCTTCGCCAGGAAAGTCTGTCTTTTTTTGCCATGTTTGTATTTCGCTATTGTATACCCAAAGATCTTTTAAAGGCAATAAATTTGAATTGGCATTATACCCCGTACTAATAAAAACCTGATCATTTATCTTAAAAACAACTGCTTGATATCTACGACCCGCATCAATTGAAGATTCAACTGTCCATTCTCCCGTTATCTCGTTGCTTTGCTTTTCTTTGTCATCATCGCCACACGAAATAAAGCTGATTGATAAAGTAGACAAAAGCAGGCATGCTAATACAACTTTAAATCTTGAAAGAACACCATTAAAAACCATCTAATTATATTTAAGTTATTTATAAATAATAAAAATTATTCTTTCTCTTTTAAATAAAAAATTTCAATTCTTGCTCTGTAGTCAGCCCTTTCACCACTGCCAATAATAGCGCGACTTACAGTTTGCCCGATCTCATTTGCATCAACGGTTAGCATTAAAGCAGTGTCATCAATTGGTATTCCCGCTATCTCTCTATTGATTAAATTCTGTACATACTGCGTTATGGAAAACTGATAGCTCTTGCCTGTCGCATCGTATTTAAGAAATTTTGAACTCTGATATCCTACTGAGCTAAAATCAGGGAGCACAGGCAATAGCGGTAAATTGGTAACATTACTATGGAACAGCATGAGACTTATTGGCAGGCTATCATACATATAGGTACCCCCAATCGGTTCAATGATGAGACGGGCACCATTAACTCTTTTAAACCCAGCTATATTAATCAGATTTTTTAATGATGGAAACGTAATTTTTGTAGCGAGACTAACGCCACCCTGCACATAGGTTTGATTATTTGTTTCGCTCGCTGGGATCTCTTTATTTGTCGCGTTTAAATTAGATAATACAGTTCCACTACGATCTTCTGTAATCTGACTAAAGTTATAGAATTTACTAATTGTATTATTGAATGATAAGTCATAAAACTTATTCACAGGTACTCCGCCAGCCCCTATCTCATGATAATACAACCTTATATACGTTCTTTTTAAATTGGTTGTTGATTTGTTATTTGTAAACAAGGCAACAACATTGGATTCATTTCCACCGCTAATTTCAACGCCTTTAAAATATTTAAGAATTTCAGCAAAACCTGTTATTTTTTCTCCAGCAGTTACCCCCTTCCCTAAATTCATCAATTTAAGTCCGAAAGCTTCATTGAGTGGAACATGTATTGCCGAATCGGCATTCGGATTAAACACTGCAATTGGCCCTAGTGGGTCTCCAACGGCAATACTAGACGTGTTATAAAGATTACCAATACTAGATGAGAAGTATGAGAACAACTTCGAGTCAATCCAATATTTTGTAAGATTATAGGCTGTAAAATTTCCGGTGATCTCCCTGACTTCAATAGATTGAGTTAGGTTGCGATCACCGTAATGATATCCTTTAAATTGGGCCTGCGGTGAAGAGAAATCTGCGATAAGCTCTACCTTATCATATTCAGCATCTGTTGGAATACTCCACGCAACTTCATTTACTAATTGCAAATATGCCTTTGACTCTACCAATCCTAATTTAGCGTCGCGGTATTTACCAATAAGCAATACGCTATAATCAATTGTAGGAACAGAATCCAACAAAACTGTTGAGTTAATCAATTTAACGGTATCTGTGAAGGCCAGCGTGTAATTGCTGCCTAATTCATCATTCAAACTCAGTGTTCCTGCTCCTTCCTGGCAACCTGTAAAGTATATGGCCAGAAGCACATAGATAATAGAATAAAAACCTTTTTTCATTTCGGCGTATTGATACTTACCAACTTTGATTCGAATATCTCAATGGAGTTGGCTCAGTAACCTCCATCTCGGTAGCAAAAATATAAAAAAATGCATAGCAATTGGTACACAGTTACTTTTTTACAAGGTTACAAGTTGTACTACCTTTTAACATTTGCCCTTTGAACGCTGTTATGTACCGCATTATTGCATCCGGTATTGCATTCATATAGTATATAATTATAGAATTAAAGCCTAAGTATATGTCTTAAAGTTCTGATGAAGAAAAAAAGTCGGGTTCGTGATTCGAACATTCTGGTTCCAACAGAGACCCCGAGACAGGATACTCTGTCGGGCCTTGTGCATCCTATTTTTATTAGATCAACCATTGGTGTAGTTATCGATCTCATTAATTAATGTTTCGTTATATCTGTCTTAATTATAGCATTACTATTATCACTTTTAATATTACAATTCTGGTTCCTAAAGGCTTACTACAATAGCCTCCCAATTTTCTTCACCTAACGCTTCATTCAGGAACCGAGTTGCTTTAGTAACACAGTCTGAACACTTCATGGTTATTTTATTTTATTTTATGAGTATCCGCTTGAAGTCCTAAGACCAAAATTCACACTTTGCATGGTTCATAGATAATGATTGGTTGTGGCCCGTGCCATAACCAATCATTATCGTATTTATTCATGAATCAGGGTTTAAGCGCGGCCTACACTTTTGTAGAAAGTGATGCGCTTAACTTCCGCGCCTTTACCACCGCCCACTTAGGACAGGAAGCGGATACTCATATTATATTTTATTTCTTTCAAATAAACTGATCTTATAAACTTTCGATTTACATTTTAACAGGAAAAATAAATTGAAGTGAAGAGCCCACCCCGTAAATTAGCGCGAGACTGACATGATATAAATGTTAATCTAATATTGAGATAAATTCCATTTCTTTGTCGATTTATTCTGAGCCAGATTGCTAGTAAATTTTAATCGATGTAAAATTGGGCAATGAATCCGCATTTGCATTAGGCAAAATGGCTTACTTGTTGTTTCACATGATAATTTTACTTACGAATAGAAAATATGGCGTACAAGCTCCTGTTTCACAATGAAATTGATTTTAAAGGCATTGAGAAGAATTTTTCAAAAACTATCAGGCAATTACAGGATGCAGATTTTAAAAGCGCTGATGTGCGTAAAATGGGCAACACAGAATATTACAGAGCCCGCCTCAATCTCAAAGACCGCTTGCTTTTTAAGCCGGTTAAATACAATGGCAAAACCTATCTGCTGCTACTCGAGTGGATTAAAGATCACAATTATGCCAGGAGCCGTTTTTTGCGTGGAGCCTTGCTGCCGCCTGACGATCGATTAATTCCTGTTCCTGATTTTACCGATATTACTATTGCTAATCTTTCGTATCTCAACCCTGCAGCTCATCGTATTCATGTTCTCAATAAATTCATTTCGTTTGACGAAATCCAGGAGTCTGTAATAAACATTCAACCTCCGTTAATCATCATCGGCTCAGCAGGTAGCGGAAAAACCGCGCTCGTTCTTGAAAAGCTTAAGTTGCTTGCTGGTAATGTTGCTTACATTTCGTTATCCAAGTTTTTAGTAGAGAGCGCATCAAAAATGTATTACGCGCAGGGATACGAAAATGAAGATCAGGAAGTGGATTTTTTGTCTTTGACTGATTACCTGGCAACCTGGGGAAAACCTGAAGGCAGGGAAGTTCATTTCAGGTTATTCGAACAGTGGTTTAGTCGGCATGCACAGGCTTTGAAGATAAATGAACCGTACCGTGTTTTTGAAGAATTTAAAGGCGTGATTACCGGTTCTCCAGTTCATACAGCATGGTTAACCGCAGAAGAATATTTTGCGCTGGGCGTAAAGCAATCTGTTTTTTCGCTGACAGAACGTGAGAAATTATATCCGCTATTTCTGAAATACCTACAGTGGCTTAAGGAAAATAATTTATATGACAGCAACATTATTTGCTTTGAACAACTAAAAAATATAACACCATGTTATCAGTTTATTGTTGTAGATGAAGTGCAGGATATCACCAACATTCAGCTTAAAAGCATATTGCAATCATTGCAGAATAAAAATAATTTTATCCTTACTGGCGATAGTAATCAGATCGTTCATCCAAATTTCTTCTCATGGTCAAAGGTGAAGAGTTATTTCTATGTATCAGGAAACGACCCCGGAGACCGTGACACCAAAGTGAAAATACTTCAGACCAACTACAGAAATAGTTTGCAGGTAGTTGATCTGAGTAATAGATTGTTGAAGATAAAAAATAATCGTTTTGGTTCTATTGATAAAGAAAGTACTTACCTCATCAATACTATCAGCACAAACAAGGGAGAGGTCTTGCTATATCCGAATGATGAAAAGAAGAAGCAGGAGCTAAACCGCAGAACGCAGGACAGCAGAGATTTTGCCGTGATCGTACCCGATACCCTTTATAAAGATGAAGTTCGCAAATATTTTAAGACACCTTTGGTCTTTAGCATACAGGAAGCGAAAGGTCTTGAATATGAAAATGTGATACTGGCCAACTTTATTTCCAATCATGAAAATGAGTTCAGGGAAATTATAAGGGGTGTTACGGAAGATGAAATAGAGAAGGATGAATTGCATTACAGCCGCGCGGCAAATAAGCATGATAAGGATGCTGAGATCTATAAATTTTATATCAATTCATTTTATGTAGCCATTACCAGGGCCGTTAAAAATATTTACTTGTTCGAAAGTAATGTCAACCACCCCATATTGTCATTGCTCAGACTTACGGAATCAAAAAGCGTGACTCACGTGGCACAGGCATCCTCCAGCCGTGAAGAGTGGCTGGAAGAAGCGCGCAGGCTCCGGGAGCAGGGCAAGTTTGAACAAGCAGAGCAAATCATGGCGAAGTATCTGGGATATGAATATATTTCTGAAGAACAGCTGGAAGGCATTTGCAAAGTGGCATTGGATCCAGCTAAGAAAGAAAATGATGTAAAAAAAGAACGCAAGCAATTGTTTGAATATGCAGTTCATCATCAGCGGTTTGACTGGATAGAACAACTGGCGAAACTCCAGCTTCAGCGCGCTGTTGTTTTCATGAAAGAAGTTCGCCAGCACAGAAAAGAATATGCAAAAAATGTAAGGCTTGGCAGAGTTCATGAAGCAATGGTGACTGTAAAAAAATTCGGTATTGATTTTACAGATGAAGAAGGTGTGAGCGGATTAATGTTGGCATTGTATCATGATCAAAAAGCATTGGCTTCGGAAATGATTAAGCAAGGCGCTTCGCTAATTAAAAGAGATCATCAAGAGAAAAGTGCCGCTTCTATTATGCTTCAGGGGTATTACAAAAAAGTATTGCACAAGCAACACCAGGCTACAAGCCCAGAGACCCTGAAAATGTTCTGGCACACCATACGTCCTTCCGTTATTAAGTATGAATTCGCAGGCAGACGCTTTCAGGTGAATGGCCATAGCATGCAGTATTATTTAATCACACTGATACAGGCGATGCAAGACTTTCAACCCAATAAAATCGAGTTTAATGCATTAAAAGAAGCAACCCAAAAAAGAAGACTTGGCGCATTCCAAGTATCGGATTTTTCAAGTTTTGCGGCCCTTATGCCTGAGGAGATACTTCCTGAATATCGTAAAAATAAACCCTATATAAATGCGGTGTTAGCAACCAATGAAGTGAGCCAGAGCGATAAATCATTTTGCAAATATCTCTTCAGGCGTATACAACGGGGCTGGTATGTGATCAATCCGGATATTAAATGGATTACGGAAGACTGAAGTTTTTTTAATATATTATGTCTGTCAGAAATAGTAGCAGATCACTGGAGCAAAATGAGAATATCAGAAAAGCTATTGTCGTTTTAAATCACGGATGCTATCTACGCCCGAGCGTGCTTGTTGGTGAAGAACACCAACAAGGGCGGAAGATGGTTATGATAGTCGACAGTCCACGGTCAACGGTCGACAGCAGAGTTTTTTGAATTTAGACTGACGTTATAAAAGAAAAGACGCGTGTTGTACTATAATATAATAAGCCTAATCCCCTACGCCCTTGTTGGTGTTCTTCACCAACAAGCGCACGCACTCAGCCTTCATGATGAACTAAAAATTTCCAATCGTTTCTATTACTAAAATAAAACTTTGCGCTGGAATATCTACACCCTTGTTGGTGTTCTTCACCAACAAGCGCACGCACTTAGCCTTCATGATGAACTAAAAATTTTCAATCGTTTCTATTACTAAAATAAAACTTTGCGCTGGAATATCTATACGCTTCTGGATATTTACACAGTTAAGCTTCACAGGATTGTTATGGTATATAATTATAATTAATTAAGCACCTTCTGTGCCGAAATCAAGTGCAGCGTGCTTGTTGGTGAAGAACACCAACAAGGGCGGAAACCCTATATAAATGCAGTGTTAGCAACCAATGAAGTGAGCCAGAGCGATAAATCATTTTGCAAATATCTCTTCAGGCGTATACAACGGGGCTGGTATGTGATCAATCCGGATATTAAATGGATTACGGAAGACTGAAGTTTTTTTAATATATCAGACGCATGCTAAGGAAAACAAGGCTGTCATAAAATAGTAGTATATCACTGAGGCAAAATGAGAATATCAGAAAAGCAATTTTCGTTTTAAATCGCGGATGATATCTACGCCCCAGCGTGCTCTACGCCCTTGTTGGTGTTCTTCACCAACAAGCGCATGCGTTGCTTGCTTAAAAAAATTAAGCTGTTAATTATAATATCTTTATACAAGTCTTGCTTTAACACGTGTTTCCATTCAAGACGTGTTACGATGAGAAATTCAGGGTGTTCTTTTGAATACATTTAATTAATTAAGCACTTCTGTGCTCAAATCAAAGTGCAGCGTGCTTGTTGGTGAAGAACACCAACAAGGGCGGGGGTGTTGCTTGCTTAAAAAAATTAAGCTGTTAATTATAATATCTTTATACAAGTCTTGCTTTAACACGTGTTTCCATTCAAGACATGTTACAGTGAGAAATTCAGGGTGTTCTTTTGAATACATTGTAAGTTTAATTAATTAAGCACTTTTGTGCTTAATTCAAAGTGCAGCGTGCTTGTTGGTGAAGAACACCAACAAGGGCGGAAGATGTCATAAAAAGAAGGACAATCCGCCAGCTTTGTTTGGTAGATTGTCCTCTTGTGTCGGGGTGAGATGATTTGAAGTCACCTTTCTTATATCTTGTATTTCAATTGCTTACCAGGCGACTTCAATTTTAGGACACCTTATGGGGCACATATATTTTCTGCCTATTTGTGCTGAAATGTATTGGTGGTTCTGTAGAAAATTCAATGAACTGCTTAATCAAATGTAAGAATTTTTCAACATTAAATAAAAGCGGTTCCTTTAAAGGAGGCAATGCTGTACAAAACATTGAGTAAAGAACATATAATTCTTGATCAAGAATCATAGCGGAATCAAGCCGCCTTTTTCTTTAATATCATTAGCTAACGCGACCTTTTGTGCTTACCGTTGTAGCGGTACTAAGCGCAAAAATTAGCTAGCAGAAATATTCACTTACTGTAACTTTATAATATACTATAAAAGAATCCAATGAATTATTTCAGCGACCATGACGCAATCCCATATTTAGACCTGACCATGCAGAGTATAATTTTGACTACATGATCTGCAAAAATATTATCGCGGTGAAAAGAGTAAAGAGTTAATTTATAATATCAATCTTATGGTTTTTGAGTTAGAGGAGAACTAAGAGGGTTTTCCTGGAAAGACAAGGAAGACATCCAAAAATTTAAAGTTGTCGATTTAATTTACCCAGTACAAGCCTGTTCATCCCTTGAACAGGCTTTCTGTTTTAAAGTGGCTTGCGTCTAAGGACAATTTAGTAAGTCCTTTGGGCTAACGTTTAAGCCTCCGCTATTCTAAATAAATTAGTCAGTGTAGGATCCCCCTTCCCATTTACATAGCGATAAATCGTACGTAACAGTTTCGCTAGCGAGCCAATAACTGGATTTCGTTTTAAGTGCTTCTTGATTCGATATTCTTGATTCGATATTCTATAACCTACCTTGGAACATCGCTTAAGTGACGAAATTATCAAATTATTCGATCAAGGATCACTAGCTATTTTAAGTAAGTGCAATTGGGCGTAATTTTAATAAGTTGTTTGGTGCTATGATAAACATTAATAAATTTGATGCAGTCTTAATGTCGTCAATTAAGTTTACTTGATTGGAGACTCCCAGAAGGTATGAATTGAGCAAGACGGTTTTGGAGAATTAATAGTGCCTTAAGCGATATGCATACCGAATTGATTAAGAATTGGGCTCCAGAAATGCAAAGACAAGGCTAGAATCTGTGCCTTTGGTGTTTCCAAACCCATCAGACTATTATTTATGAATAATATCAACCTAATATCCTGCTTGTGTGTATCTGAAAATAGACCACATCACCTAATCAAAGCAATTGAATATTTTAAACTTCAAACATATAGTGACAAAGAGTTTGTATTGGTGTCGCGCGCGCGTAATCCGGACTATGATGAAATAATTAGGTTGCCATCGTTTTCAAATTTGACGATTAACTACTTTACCCATGAATCAGCGGATGAGATAACATTAGGCGACCTGAGGAATCTGTCAATAAAAAGCGCATTAGGTGAATATTTTTGTATATGGGATGATGACGATTGGCATCACTGCCAACGGCTTGAAAAACAAATGGATGCAATTTTGAAAGATGGGAAAAATGGTAGCATTTTAGCTTATTGTATCTTATTTGACACTACTAGGAATGAAGCCTACCTCTCACACCCCCTAATGCCTCCTGCCACTATACTGTGTAAAAAGTCTATCATTGACGATTCAATAAAATACCCGCAATTGAATTTAAGTGAAGATTTGCATTTTTTTAGAAATTTAAATCGAAACAATGCACTAAAACCAATAATTTATCCAGCATTGTATATTTATAATTTTCATGGAGCCAACTCATGGAACGTCGATCACTTCAACGCGTTATTTAGAGCATCTCAAAAGCTCTCAACTGAAACAAGTAGTATTATAAAAGCTATTGTAAAAAATGAGTACTCGATGGAAAAATCTTGTGACATATTGGGCAGTAAGCATTTTTTAAGTCAATTGGATTATTTTAGATGGCACGAAATCGACGAGAATTTATAAGTTGTTTGATTAGCCGGACCCAATTGATCAAAGGAATTTGGACTTATGGATCAATGGAAGTGAAGACCTGCGTGTACGCCCGGCCAAAGCCGCGTATTTTTACTGAATGACTCAATTTCCAC
This sequence comes from uncultured Cyclobacteriaceae bacterium, assembly GCA_964235605.1. GTDB lineage: Bacteria > Bacteroidota > Bacteroidia > Cytophagales > Cyclobacteriaceae > DATCRE01. The sequence goes on from CAXSCR010000005.1 coordinate 76,234, forward strand.
CGATCTGTTGTAATTTATCGAAATGCCACCAAAAAGGTAGACTGACTGCATTTTAACGTTGATCCGGTGTCCAGCGGATAGCCTTAGTCGGAACATTGCATTAATTGGCAATTTGAACTTCTCGTCTGCGTTCAAATGCAGAATTTGGATATCATATTCATAGAACCATTCTTCGTTATAAGGAAATAACGCAACATTGTAAACTGACTGGCCAATGCCGTATCCAATACTCCATTTAGGCCGACCACTAAAAAAAAAGTCCGGGTTGTATCCAAAATGTATTGTATGTATTAGTCTTTTATTGTTCTTCCGTGGAAAGACTCCACAATTCGTACAATTGCCTGTCGCCTTTTCAATGTTATAAAGGAAAAGGTCACTTGCATAAAACCTTGTATGACCGCCAAAACCAATATTTAATAACCCAACGGGTATGCCACTTCCTGATTTATAGATATTAATTAATCCAAATTGAAATCCGTTCATTTCCTTTGCGGCATTTAATAATCCAAACTGATAGCCGTTCATTACTTTTGATTTGTTGAATAATCCCACCTGCACTCCGAAGTCTGTTTCTGACTTTGAAAAAAGGCTGCGCCCCTTTATTTTTCCAGCAAAATTAAAGGAGCTTATCTGATAGCCAATTAAAGTTTCTCGCGTAGAATTAACGAGCAGTGAGATTTGTCCACCGTCAATACCTTTTGTAGCAGAGTTTCTAATTCCTGCGAACTGGAAGCCAAATAGCTGGTCAATACATTGGTTTGAAATACCCGCGATTCCTACTCCCAATAGGTCTTTATCTACAAAGTTGACTCCTCCGGTAAGTTGAAGGCCTGTAACGTTACCTGAGACCTTATTAATTAACCCTGAGATTTGAAGACCTGTCGCATCCGATTGGTGACTATACCGGGGTAACTCATCACCTCCAATAATATTGGCGATACCGGCTATCTGTATTCCTGATACATTTGATGTGAGACCATCTTTTATCCACTTCAGTTTATCTTTTGGTGTAAATTTATTGAACGCATTTCCGCCGATTAAATTGCCTATCCCAGCAATCTGCAATCCATTCACGTTACCTTCGACAAAATTGGAAATGCCGCCCAATTCAAAGAAATTATTCCCGCCTGAATATCCGGTTAGGATATTTAAGGAAAAGTAATTAGCATATTGTCCACTACTAATTCCATTTGTCCCCATTCCAGCAACAATGGAGACTTGTGCCAACCTCGGGATATAGAAATCTTTTAATTTTTGTGCTGCTGAAGCAACCGAAGTGAAATAAACTAGACACGAATAAAGCAGAGCAACCTTTGACGAAAACGTTATTGTGATACCAGTATATGATGCGCGGATAATATTTTTGTGAGCTCGATACATCATTGGGACTGAAATAGACTGTTTTTAGATTTATAATTATATGTATTAATTAATTCATCCCCAAAATTGTCTCCGGACAATAACTCAAATGAAGGTTTTAAGATGATAAAACCTGCCATTGAAAACCAAATCAGAGTTTCCTCTATTAAATGAGGAACGAGTTCCAGCATTTAGAAATTTTGCAATTAAATCGAACACAGCAGAGCGAAGCAGCGATGTCTTACCCGACGAAGTCAAGACTTACAATACATTTTGAGGTTGCGTATGCAAATGAAAAAATTCTGTTTAATATGATACCATAAAGCGGCAATGATAGCAGTAGGATTATTATATTGTAAAAAATTAACTTCACCATGTACCTTACTAAGGGAGCAGAACACACTGGATCTGATAATTTTGATTGGGATGAGTATTTCCTGAATAAAAATGATAATAAGCGAAATAAAATCAATGACTTGCAAGTTATAATTGCCGATACCAGGAAGCATCTCAAAGAAAATGAGAGTGTTTTTGGCTTTGCCTTTCACAAAGTAATGCACAGTCTTTTCCAGTCTGTAGAGGTTGCCCAAAATCCAAATATACTTGAACTTGGCGCTGCAACTGGTTTTTTAACCAGATGGATCATCCAAAAATTTGGCGGACATGCGACTTTAGTTGACCGGTCAAAAGAAGCCTACCGAGCTTTTCTATCCGCCAACTATGAACAGCAACATCTATTTACGTATGTAAAGGAAGACATCTTTCGCCTGGATTTTGGTTCCAAAAAATTTGACATGGTAGGAAGTTTCGGTGTGATAGAACACTTTATCAATAAAAAAGACATAATTGAAGCACATAAAAAGCATGTGCATCCAAACGGCTATATAGTCATTATGATACCCTTGGACTCGCCATTAACAAGGGCGTTCTACGAAGTAAATTTTGAATTGAATACCGGTTATAGGGAACTTTTGACAGAAAATGAATTAAAACGGGCCATAAGATCTGAAGGATTGACGATTATAAATTCAGCAAAGAGTGAGGGATACGCATACGATTTTTTTGGAGTATTGTGTACTTTGGGATAGTTGTTCTTTAATTAAGAGCGGTTGCTATGAAATTGGATTTAACTAACGTTACCTTGGCTGGTGTGGACTGTGTCGATGTTCAAAGACTGGTTGAAGTCTCGAAGATCTGCCAAAAACAAATAAAATTTGGGGCCGTTAAAATTTTCAGTTCTCAAAAACACCAAGACGAAAATATTGTAACAATTCCACATTTGTCATATGAGCAGATTTCCAAATTTCTCATAAAAAACCTTAAGGATTATATCACAACCGAGTATGTGATCATCATTCAGCACGATGGGTATATTTTAAATCCAGCAGCATGGTCTGATATGTTTTTTCTTTTTGATTACATCGGTGCACCTTGGTGGTATACTGATGGAATGAATGTGGGAAATGGTGGCTTCAGTTTAAGAAGCAAGAAGCTTTGTGAGATCTTAGCGAACGACTCTCGCATAACGCAATTTCACGGAGAGGATTTTCATATATGCAGAACGTACAGAGATATCTTACAACAGCAAGGAATGAAGTTTGCCCCAGAATGCGTCGCGCGTAAATTTAGTTTCGAAGGAAATCCCCGCAGTGGACTTAAATGGAACGGTCAATTCGGGTTTCATAATTATTCCATGTCAAATCTTGACAATTGGCCACTGTACAAAAACGCAAATATCTTCTCTGACTTCCAGTTCATAAAACGGTTTAAGGAAAAAACTAAGGCAAGAGGTAAATTGATCTTCAGGCCAGAAGAGATCAAACCATTCATCGGTTTCTTTACCGTTACCAATCGTAGGGAACAACTTGAGGTTTCATTGAAACGGTCGCTGCTACTAATAAGGCTTAATGGCATGCAAACCGTTTTTAGTGCTTTCAATAATTTGTTTTTCTTTTCCGATGCGAACGAGGAAATTATCCAATTTGAAACCTTTCGTAGCATCCAAGTTTTGATTCTGCATAGGAAAGCGCATAACGGACTTTACAATTCAACCTATTTCCGCAAAATAGGTTGTTGAAGATAACGTTGAATTGTTGACCGCTTATTTTTGGAAGTAAAACAAAATGTGTCGGTTATTATTGAAAAAAGAAAGATGCCGTTAAATCCGGCATCCTTTAATATCATGACTCTGCTCAACGATGTTGGCCACGGAAACGATCTTATTTCTTGACCGTCCGTAATGTGGCATTCATACTTGAATCGATAAGACCGAGGATATCATCGGCATAAACATCGGAATGACCACGGTCCTCATAAATCTTAATTTCCGCATTAAGGCCAATTTGAAGCAATGATTGTTGTAATAACTTCACCGCGTCATCCAAATAGAATTCATCTTTGCCTCCGCTATATATATGAATTTTACCACCTAATTTAGGTTTTAGGTCGTTTACATTGTCATGGATAAAGCGCTGGATATCATATCTTTTCCATTGGTTAGAGGTGTTACTATCAATCTTTCCTGTCATCCGATTCCATAGGGGCTGCGGTCCACCTGCTAAATGACCACCAAACACAGACTCGTGTGATCGGAGTTGTTCTCCTTTCACTACATTTTCGAAATCTGAAAATAATTTATATTGAGGAAATGGGTCGAGTGGAATCCTTTCAAATACTCTTGCTGACCCGTCGTCGTTGTAAAATACGTTTGCCGTAGAATCATAAATATTTATTTTGTAAAAGCTTCTGAAATCTACTGGATCTGGCGAAGTTGCCCATGCCCCTCCAAAGAAATCTGGAAAATTCATCTGTAACCATAATGCCGCCCATCCACCTGAAGAATGGCCGAACAGGAATCTAGCGTCCTTGTTTTTTAAAATGCGAAACTTCCGCTCAAGAAATGGTATTAATTCCGACACAAGGGATGTTGCTCTTGGTCCATTATTATCCGAATCGGCGAATACGTGGTTGCCGTAATCGCAGAGTGGGTCAAGGACGATATATACTTTTTCGTTGTCTTTATATCTTGTCAAGTATTCCTGAATATGAAATGCATCGAAATAACTATTGTCAAATTCGGGGAGCACGTATACAACCCCAAATTTTCTTTGAGTATCCTTGTAATAAGACGGAGGTAACACGACTCCGGCGTTCAGATACGTTGGCCGTTGGTAAAACGTACTTAGCATGACACTCTCTATTTTTATGATTTTAATAAACGGAGTTTCTGGTGGTATATCTCTTTTGTAAATCTTATTTAATATCAACTGAATTTTGTTTTGTCCTGTGTCAGATATTGTATCAACTAGATTAGCACTGTATAGATTGCCTTCGGAATAGGCAAAGTGTCGCTGCTGCTCATTCATATCTAGCACGGCGGAAACGAGATACACACCAGGAGGTATTTTATTTACCTCACACGGAAAACTCGCTACTTTTGAGCGATCATTAATGATCAGTGGCGTAGATGGTTTTAAAGTGACATCCAAGGAAATCAATATTTCATTATTGATAGGAGAGGTGTAAAAGATCTGTTTCTTCGTCAGGTCTTTCGTCAGAATAATATATAGCTTTCCTGAGACCGAGTCGGTAGTTAAAACGTCTCGTGCTACATTGATTTGGAATTCAATTTGTGAGTAACAAGCACCGCTCGATAGTAACAGCACTAGTAATAGATGAAGGTTAATCTTAATTTTTGTCATTTTGTATTTTGATAATTGCTTTATGAATCATTTTACTGAAAGGCCAAGTGAATTTTCAACAGCACGAAGAACTTTTTCAGTAGATAGGTCGCGAAGACACTTGTGCTTATTCGTAGTCAAATAACAATCTTTATGACCAACAGGATCATAGAGGAGGTCGCAGGGTCTGCAAGGTATTTCTAACGCGATCACTTGGTGACGTGAACTAAGATTTTCAGGTCCCCAATAGGTTGGATCGGTTGGACCAAATATAGCAACGATATTTGGTTCGTCTATTGCAGCCGCAAGATGCGTTGTTCCGGTATCATTTCCGATAAAGACGTTGGATTGACCTATATAGTTGAGGGTCTCATTTAAACTTCCAGCGATAATGTTATGAATTTTTACGTTGTCCCGTTCATTAAGAACAGCCTGAACTAAGTTAGTTCTGATATCAGTTTCATCGGGCCCACCAACAAGAAAGATTATCGGATCATATTTAGCCGATAAGCTGATGCATAAGTCTTTAAACTTTTCTAGAGGCCATCGTCTATCAAAATTTTTATCACCACCAGGGTTAATCGCAATCATTATTTTTGAATCGTAGGGTAGCTTCATCCAATCAAACTTCACGTGCTTTTTCAAGGCAATCGAATGGTCTTCGGGTCTCAGACTTATGGCCATTGCATATTCAAATGCAATATCGCTCCAGTGTGGAATGTTGTCTAATGTTTTGCCCCCACTTAAACCGAATTGATCAATGATTTTTGAAAATACGATATCCTGAGGCCAACGGTCATAGAATCCTATTATCTCCCTAATACCGCACAAATACGTCAAAAGGGGATCCAAAGGAAACCATGATCCCCGCACTTTGTTAACAACAGACTTGTGTGCTTGAATAATGGATAAATCGAAGTCGCTCTTCGTTAACTTATAGTAGAATGCTAACCAATGGAAAAAGTATCTAGGAGAAAGAGGGGGATGCACTAGGAATTCATCAACATAAGTATGGTCTTTCCAAATAATATTTAAATGTTTATTCTGCGCATTGGTAAGTAGATAAAGTTTAGCCTCTGGAAAGCGGTATTTTAATATTTTAAAGAGACTGCTAAAGATTACTGCATCCCCTAGACCGATAAAATCGTGCTTTTGGAAATTAACCAGGACTTTTTTATAGTCATATGATAAGGTAGGAGGAGTATAACGTTTTTGTCTTAATAGACCTTTAAAAATCGGAATCGCTATTTTTCCATATGAAAAATTAAATACAAAGCTTATGGCAGAATTAATAAATGACCTCAAGGAATGCTAAGATTAATTGATTGAAGATTGGTTATGGAGTAAAGCTTCGATTACGACTTAAAAAAAAGAAAAGTTAATTCGAACTATCTTTAAAATGGAAAAGAAATCATAAGTTTAAGGTCTTGTTTTTTTGTTTGTTTTATATCTTTTCTTAAAAAACGCGAATACCAGGCAAAATTCAAAATTTTTTTGCTTTTGAAAGGCAGGGTGAAATATTATTGGTTAAAATGACATGTAGATGAATAAAGCCGAATTCGAAGAAAGAGCTTCGTCTGCCACGCTTATTGAGCTTTTGAGTAAAAATACAAAGTCTAACAGAAAAATTTTATTTGTAAACGGGACTAACGAAGCGGCCGAACTTACCTACGGAGATTTATACAGAGAAGCGGCTGCTATTGGCAATAGTCTCGGTAGATATGTTGGCAATAATAACAATCGGGAAGTGGTACTACAGATTAGAGATCCCCACCGTTTCCTTATGGCATTTTGGGCTTGCTTGTTCAGGGGATTTTTGCCGATACCATTGTCTGTCGCTGAAGACGATGAAAGTACGTTCAAACTACTTGAAGTTCTGAGAACATTATCACATCACACAGTTATTTATGATGTACTCAATTTAGGCAAGCTAAAAGATAGCGCGGTTAAATTAGGTTTTGGCGATTTGGCCGATAGGATTCAACCGATAGCCGTTGATGAACTTATTAATACTAAAACGGCTGACTCCAATGAATTAGTATCAGGATTGATTGCTTTTATCCAATACTCATCGGGAAGTTCAGGACTACCTAAAGGTGTAAGTCTTTCCCACAAAAATTTAATAGCCAACACAGCCGACATTTTCGTTCGGTCTAATATGACTGATGAGAGTAGGCTTCTTAATTGGATGCCCTTAACTCACGATATGGGGCTCATTGGTTTTCATTTAACCGCAGTGTTTGGAAACCTTGACCAATTTATTCTTCCAACAGAATTATATATAAAGCGCCCTTTGACATGGTTGGACAGTATCAATAAGTATCGGGTAACACATTCTTATTCGCCTAATTTCGGCTATCGCTATTTGTTGGCATCCATTTCAGAAAAATTCAATTACAACTGGGATTTAAGTTGTCTTCAACTTATGTATAATGGCGCCGAACCAATCTCTAACAGTCTGTGCGATCAATTTGAAATGACCCTTGCAAAATACAAACTTCCGAGGCATGTTATAACGCCTGCTTACGGCTTGGCGGAGGCTTCTGTATCGGTGACGTTGCATAAAGGAGATAAGCGTCTCGAATATCTACTAGACCGAGCGTCATTAAGGATAGGCCAGAGAGTACAGTTTGCGCAAATAGGTATGGGAGTTGTCAGTACGGGAAAAACGATGGACTCCTGTCATCTCAGAATTACAAATGAGCATGACATTGAATTACCTGACCAGTATCTAGGACATATTCAGATAAAAGGCAGAAATGTGACTTCTGGTTATCATAATAATGCTGAGGCTACAAAAAAACTCTTTACTGAAGACGGTTGGCTAAAAACGGGCGACTTGGGTTTTATTAACGCCGGTAATCTTGTTGTCACGGGCAGATTTAAGAATTTAATCATTATTAACGGTCAGAATTATTACCCTGCTGATCTGGAGAAATTTATTTATGAACTGCCAGGAATTGAAATGGGTAAAGTTGCAATTGTTTCATCAGTGATTGATGAAGAAGAAAAACTGATTGTTTTTTTGAGCGTTAAAATTCCGAGCAGCAAAAAAGCAGAAATGAATAAATTAATTCGATCTACCATACTCGAAAGAATTAACTTATACGTGTATGATGTGGTTTACGTTAAGAAAATGCCGAAAACTACGAGTGGAAAGATTCAATACTATAAATTGAGGGAGGAATATAGGAATACCCATCGTGATCGGCGAGCTAATATTTCGGCTCGCGAGACGAACCTTGAATCACTCATCATGGATCTTCAGCCTTTTTTTAAAACAGCAATCAATCCAGACGAATGCTTCGCAAATTTGGGCTTAAGTAGTATCAATGCTTTACAGGTGATCTTTGCATTGAATAAGAAGTATGGCACTGATCTAGTACTTGGGGATCTATTTGATCATGACACTGTTAACAAGCTTTTCCTTCGCATAAACAATACTCCTCTTTCAAAAACAGAAATTTGGCGAATGCCGGATTCCCTTCATTATGACACTTCTATATCACAACAACGTTTATGGATTTTGAGTAAGCTTAACCGCCAGGATAGATCGACCTTAGGTCTGTCTTTCTATATCCGGGGGATGGCAGATGAACTCGTGATTGCGAATGCCTGGAAGGAAATCGTCCATCGACACGAAATATTACGAACTTCCTTCGCTGAGTTAGATGGTCTGTTGGTTCAGCGAGTTAACACTGGAAATGATCATGAGATCTATCTGCAACAATTTGACTTTAGCAATGGACACGATCCACAAGATATGGTCGCTGAATTTTGTGCCCGTATATTCGATCACCCAATTTCTTTAACAGATAAGGTGATCCTTAAGATTTTTATTTTAAAGCTTGCTGCCGATTCTTTCTGTTGTGTGCTTTACTGTCATCATATAATCATGGATGGATGGTCGGTTTCTGTTCTAAAAGACGAGTTGACGAGATTGCTCGTAGGGGAACCATTAGAAGAAATTCTTTTTCACTATAAGGATTTTGCACATTGGCATAATGCTGTGTTGCTGTCAGATAAATTCGAAAACCAGAAATCTTATTGGAAGAAAAAGTACGGTAATGGCTTTCCGGCCTTTACTTTTCCGGTGCTTAAAGCGATCAATGCCTCTACTTCTCCAAACTCGGGATCTATTTTCGTTAGACTTTCGGATAAGTCTATCCAACAGCTGAGTAAATTTTGTGAGGCGTCAGGTGCTACCTTATTTACGGGTTTATGCAGTCTGGTAGGTATTCTATTAAGCAGGTATACCATTGACGGACGGGCTTTTTTTGGTGTTCCATCTTCAGGTAGGCTTCTTGAACAACTTGAACGCCAGGTAGGATACTATCTTAATATTCTGCCCGTTGAGATAGCCATTGACGAGACAAAATCTTTTCGGGAATTGCTGTCAGAAACAAAAAAGGAATTGATATCCACTTACAAGAATCAAGACTATCCGATTGAAAGCATAATCGCTCTTAATAAAACATCTTCAAGGGTGGCGTTGTCTGTGTTTGATGTGCTTGTCTTGTTAGAGAACTTCAACGCATTATTAGGTTCGAGGATCAATTCTGAAAATTCAGATAGTGCGATCTCGATTACCGTTGACGAGATTGAAAATAGATCATTGCCGTCAAATTTGTATTTTGAATTTAAAAACGTTGGGAATGGATTGTCACTTAGAATAAAGTACAATACTGACCTTTATTTTGACAAACAGATAGATGAATTGTTGCAAAATTTCGTGCGACTTCTTGATGTCTGTATTAAATCACCAGATCATCCCGTTCGGACGTTCACTCCACTTGAGGTAAATATTGAAAAACCAACTCAGAATCTGGATAATGTCTTTGGAACTGAACTTACGTTCTTAGATTTATTTGCCAACCAAGTTAAAAAAAAACCTCACCATACTGCTGTTCTTGCTAGACAGCAATCCTTAAGTTACACTCAATTGGATTTTCAATCACGCGTACTTGCATCTGTGTTAGCGGCTCATAGTATCAAAAAAAACGATATGGTCGTTTTATATCTTGAACGCACTGAGTGGATGGTGATATCAGTTCTGGCGGTTTGGAAGATGGAGGCTGTCATTATTCCGGTGGACTCATCAACTCCGGCTTACAGGGTTGAAGAAATAATCAGTGACTCCTCGGCATCAATTATCGTGACAGATGTACATTCAAATCACGATTTTAAAATCAGAACTATCAACCCTGCAACTGGATCTTTAGTACCCAATCCGATTGAAAGCATTCCCGGCGACGATCGTAACGTTTCGCACGATAATCCTGCTTATGCCATATATACATCTGGTTCCACAGGAAAATCTAAGGCTGTGTTGGTATCCCATAAACAGTTGATGAGTGTGACAAATTCGTGGACTAAGTGTTACTCTCTTGAAAAAATGGACCCCAAAATATTGCAGATTGCTAGCTTTGGCTTCGATGTTTTTATTGGTGATCTTAGTCGGGCGATATCTGCGGGTGGTACTTTGATCATTTGCCCAGCAGAATCTAGAGGCCTGCCGGAAGAAATGTACCGTCTTCTCGAATCCCATCAAGTTAATATTTTTGAATCAACTCCTGCAATTGTAATTCCGCTACTTGACTACATTGCTGTAGAAAACAAGAAAATCGATTTTATCAAGATCGTCATTGTCGGATCCGACAAGTGGTTATTATCTGATTATGGAAAGTACAGGAAATGGCTTTCTCCCGCCATACGTCTTGTGAATAGCTATGGGACAACAGAGACGACCATCGATTCTACTTTTTTTGAAGCGGACAGCGTAGTGGATATGCCGGCTGCATATGTTCCTATCGGTAAACCCCTCAGCAATACCACGTGTTATATTCTCGACCGGTATCTAAGGCCTGTGCCACTTGGTGTTCAAGGTAATTTATTCATCGGTGGACAAGGTGTATCGAATGGATATCTGAATGACCCCACGCTAACTTCTAAACAATTTATCAAAAAACCAGACGCGCAGGAGAAACTATACAATACTGGTGATCTGGTGAGAATGTTGTCAGATGGTAACATTGAATTTCTGGAAAGATGTGATACTCAAATCAAGATTCTAGGAAACAGAGTGGAACCGAAGGAGATTGAACGCATAATCGCGGAATTCGACAATGTTAAAAGTGTTTTCGTTGCTTTAAAGACCATTGGCACGGAGGATCATTTATGCGCGTACATCGTTGCAATGAGTCCATTGGATATTTCGGAATGTAGAGCTTTTCTTATGACGAGAGTGCCCAGATTCATGGTGCCAAATTACTTTATTTTTGTTAACGAGCTGCCACTCACGTTGAATGGAAAAATAAATGCTAATGCTTTGCCCGTCCCTATTATTGAACGGAAGATCATCCAGCAGGGTGCTTTTTCGGAATTAGAAATGGTGGTGTTTGAAATTTGGTCTGAAATATTAAAAATTGGTGAATTTGATCGCGATGCTGATTTTTTTGAACTGGGAGGACAATCGTTGAAGGCTGTTCAAATTCTGTTTAAAGTCAATAAAAGGTTTGGCACACAAATCACTCTCTCGGGATTTTTTTCAAATTCCAAGTTTAGCGATTTTTGTAAGCTAATAAAACCATCCGAGCGCCGGCTATCTCAGCCTGTACAGTCAACGACTTTTCCACTCTCATCTAATCAACGTAGCGTTTATCTTCACTCAAAAGTTTCAGGTTTAAATTCACTATACAATTTGCCACGTGTTTTTGAGGTCACTGGGGCGTTAGATATTGCCAAACTAGAGAAAGCCGTTAACATGCTTGTTTCCCAGCATGAGATTTTGCGAACCGTCTTCCTGACGAGTCAGGATGGTTTGCGGCAACAGGTATTGGAATCATTTAATCCTATAAAATTACATTGCATCGATGTTAAAGAGGGTCAAAACTTTAATGACCTGATAACAGAGCTTACTAGAGTGGAATTTAATTTTTCGTTATTTCCTCTTTTTGGAATAACGTTATTGCGTGATGAGAATCGCACGTGTATTACGTTTGTCACAAACCACATTATTTCTGACGCGTTGTCTTCAGACATAATATTCCAAGAATTGCAAGGCCTGTATGAGAAAGGTGATAAATACTATTTGGAGCCCTTGAAATTTCAATACAGCAATTTTGTTTTCAAACAGGCGGAAATGCAAATTGCCTATCCACAAAACGAAGATTTTCTACGCGCTATTAGCGCAAAGTTTGTTCCTTTAAATTTGGCACATTCACCAGTGCCTACCCATAGAGGTAACTACGAGGCATCACATCATGTTTTTCTTGTTTCAGACGAACTTATTGATGGCATGCAGAAAGTTTGCGTTGATGAACATGTCACGCCTTTTGTTTTCTGGTCGACGGCTGTGGCCGCGTTGATTCATTTTTATCAGCGGCAATCCCATATTTCCCTGGCGTATCCATTAACAGAACGTGACTTGGTTTCCGATGAGAATATGATTGGTTTTTTCTCAAATATGCAGGTCATGCCGCTTAAGATTTGCAAAAATGATACGTTTATTGATTTGCTTGGCGAAGTAAAAAGATGTTACCATGATAATTTTCAAACTCGATTCTTCTCCTACGACCAACTTGCTGAACGACTGGCGGAATACATTCACGTGCCTCCGATTGAAGTGTCAATTGTTTTAAATGAGACCGATGCGGATTTGACGTTGAATTTCGGCTCGTCACAATTTTCGCCTCTTGACGTGCATACACCTTTCGCGAAATATAATCTCACCTTTGTGATCAATCGTATGTGCAATAACTGGCACGTTGATATAGAATATAAAAATCATTTTTTTTCCGAGGAGCTGATTGCAGAATTTGAGGCTAAGTTTTTGACATTAGTTAAAGCAATAACAACAAAGGCAGAGAGCGAAATCGAAAAAACTAGCCTTATCAATTCTACCGACCGATTATCCTATGCCAGGCTGAATGATACAGGAATGCCTTCTCTTGTTGGGCACTCCGCCACGAAATTGCTTTCGGAAAATTTCAAGAAATATTCTAAAAAGTCCGCCCTGAGGTTCAATGACGTTTTTATTTCTTATAATGAGTTAGACCTGAGGTCAACTGTTTTGGCAAGTTATCTTAAGAATGGTATAGGTGTTGAGAAAGGGGATATAGTTGCCCTATGTATGAACAGATCGGAGTATCTTGTAGTGCTCATTCTTGCCATAATGAAATGCGGAGCGGCCTTTGTGCCAGTGGATCCAGCAACGCCTGAAGAAAGGATTGATTTCATTTTGTCCGATTCAAAAACTAATCTGCTTGTGTCGGACAGAGCGATGAATTTGGATTTCAAGAAAGTAGTCTTAACAACTGAGCTTTTGCGAGACGCCATAAATTTCAACTTCGTTGATAACTTACCAGATACAGCGCCTGAAGATGTTTTGTATATTTTATATACTTCTGGATCAACTGGTGTTCCAAAAGGTGTAGAGATTACAAGTCAGTCGCTGGCTAATTATCTACTTTGGTTCAATCATTATTACTTAAATAATAGTTCAGGATTCATGACATGTTTGTTCACGTCTATTGGATTTGACCTTACAATGTCTTCTCTTTTTTCACCGTTGCTAAGAGGGGATTTGCTTGTGATATTTCCGGAGGAGAATCCTATTAAAAGTCTACAGAGAATTTTTGGAGGAGAATATGAAGTCAACACTATTAAGCTGACTCCTTCGCATATTAAATTGATTCATAACATTGGTATTGTAAACGAAGCAATAAAAAAGGTGATTGTTGGGGGAGAAACTTTCACCGAAAATGCAGCCATGGTGCTGCGGCAAAATGCTCCCAATTGTGATATTTATAATGAATACGGACCAACAGAAACTACGATAGGTAGTACCGTTATGAAGGTTACATCTTCAGCGCAAGCAATCTTTATTGGTTTTCCGATTGCCAACACCCATGTTTACATAGTAAGTAGTGAACGTTTCTTATTGCCGCCAGAAGCTGAAGGAGAAATAGCCATTGGGGGATTGGGACTAGCGACGGGATATAGATTAAATTCCGGACTAACGGAAAATAAATTCTTTATGTCATCAGAACTTCAAGAGAGATTATATTTAACAGGAGATAGAGGTAAACTAGGCATTGATGGAGTTATCCGTTTCTACGGACGCATTGACGATCAAATGAAGGTTAATGGATTCCGAATCGAGCCGGAGGAAATTCAAAAAGTACTACTGGCAACTTCTTTTGTGAAGGATGCCATTATTACCATAAGGGAGATTCAAGGGGATTCATTTCTTATTGCGTATTTAATTGTAACGGGACATGTAACTGTTGAAGAACTTCGTAACGCTTTATCACGTAAATTACCAACGTGGATGATTCCGGCACATTTTATTATTGTCTCCTCGTTTCCATTGAGCGTTAATGGCAAGATTAAAATAAATGAACTACCAATCGGCCCTGAATATTTTATGACCGATGAAACATTTAACGACGGAATCCTAACAGAATTGGAGACAAAGCTGCTGAAATTTTGGCGTGACGTATTAAAAAATATTGAGATCGATATTAAATCAAACTTTTTTAGCCATGGTGGTAATTCTTTTAAGGCAGTTCAGCTTTTGCAAATACTTGAACGAGAATTCCCTGCTGTTATTGACATAACTGATATATATGATTACCCCAGCGTCTCTATGATGGCCCAGTATGTGGAAAAGAAAACAAATTTTGATCACAATAGAGATTCAGTAAACGAATTCCTAGTTTAGAACTTTGATGTAAAAAAAAGACCTTGGATATAGCGATTATTGGAATGGCAGGAAAATTTCCCGAGGCGGGAAATTTGTTTGATTTTTTTTATAATCTTAAGAACGGACTAGATGCGATACGCCCTTTTTCATTTTCAAGGATTTCGAATACTGGGAATGAATTTTTAAACTATCTCGAATATGGTTACTTAGAAAATATTGATCATTTTGATTACGCATTTTTTGGTTTGTCTCAGGCAGAAGCGGAAAAAATGGATCCTAATCAAAGGCTCCTGTTGCAAATAAGCTATGACATCTTTGAAAATGCTGGTCTTAAATTATCGGAGGTAGCTGGATCTCAAACTGCTGTTTTTATTGCCGATAAACAAAATCATTATTACCGTTTTCTTCAGGAGATTGATGGTCTTGCCTTGATCGGGAATCTTAAATCTGCAGTTGCTGGAAGAATTTCTCGGTTTTTTGATTTGAGGGGCAGTTCGATGATGGTAGATTCTGCCTGTTCTTCCTCTCTCGTTGCCATAAACTTAGCGTGCCAGGATTTAATCCTTGGAAACTGTCTTCAAGCACTCGTCTGTGCATCGGAAATAAATGTTACTCCGCTCACTAAAGATTTTGAAGGCGTAGGTGTAATTTCTAAATCATTTCGATGTAAATCATTTTCTGCAGATGCAGATGGGATAGGGCTCGGAGAAATGGTTGGTGGAGTTTTGCTAAAACCGCTGGAAAATGCTATAGCTGATAATAATCAAATACTTGCTGTTATTAAAGGGGCAAGTATAAATCAGGATGCCTCTCTGTCTTCAAGTTTAACCGCCCCCAATACTTTTTCCCAGCAAGAAGTGATCTTGTCTGCGTGGGCTAAAGCTAAAATCATACCCTCAGAAATTAGTTATGTTGAAGCACACGGCACCGGAACAAAGCTCGGCGATCCGATAGAAATTAAAGCGCTCAGTTCTGCTTTTTCTAAATTTACTACTAGTACAGGATTTTGTGCAGTATCATCTGTAAAGACAAATATTGGTCATACTGACGGTGCATCAGGGATGGCTGGCTTGATCAAGGTTGTTCTAAGTTTAAAATATAGGCAGTTATTTCCTTCACTTTTTTTTGAAACGCCTAATCCCTTCATTGATTTCTCGAAATCCGCCGTTTATGTTAATTCAAAACTAAATGAGTGGCGACACGACAGTAAGCAAGTAAGAACTGCAGCAATAAGTTCTTTCAGTATTATGGGTACAAACGCCCATATGGTGCTACAGGAATACACAACTTTTCTCGAGCAAAAGACGAACGAGAATGAGAGTTTCACCTTGATTGTTTTTTCTGCGAGGTCGCAAAAATCTCTTCATGCATATTCACTTAGACTGAAAGGTTTTCTTGAAGAGAATGGCCACCTTGCAATAAACGATATCGGCTATTCTTTGCTAAAATATAAAAATCTGTTTGAGTACCGCTTTTCTGCTTTAGTTTCAGGAGTAGACGACTTGATATCGCAACTTTCAGAGTTTAATTCAGAAAAGACTTTGAAAAAGCCAGCCCGGATCATACTTATCATGTCTTACAATGAAAAGTTGGATAGAGGCATGGTAGATATATTTCGAAGATCATTTCCGTTTTTTTCATCATTGCTAGCCAACTTATATAAAGATATACCAATAGAAAATCATGAAGACGTCCGCGTGGTCAATTTGGTATTTCAATATTGCATGGCAAAGATGCTTGATTATCAAGGGATAAAAACCAGACACCACTTACTCGATAATTTCGGTAAAAATGTAGCAGCCTTAATAAAAGACGAAACTCTCATAAGTGAGGTCGTTCAAAAGATATTAAATTTGAACGACAAAGACTTGGATTTCAACATTGAGCGGCTGTATCAATTCACAGAGTCCATAGGTGATGCACTTCTTGTTGATTTGTCGAATGGAAAAATAGGACAAGCATTAGCTGACTACCAAAAAAATAATAATTTTCGGTATGTCAAGATAGATTACAAGGTTACTAGGTGTGACTTGCGCCAGTTTTATTCTGATTTGTTTAACGCTGGTGCAGATTTAATATGGGAGAATATTTCTTTTTTCGAAGGTCAACGAATAGACTTACCGACGTATGCATTTGAACCAAATCGATGCTGGGGTACAGAACCTTCCGGAATTGATGTGACGGATTATTTGTTTGACCTTACCTGGATCGATCAACCGATTTCCGAGTCAGTTGATGAGATACCTCATAAATGGCTTTTCGTTGGTGCGAAAGGCGTTGATGATATCTCTTTCGGATTTGATTTTGATAGGAGATATGAGCGCATTTTTGTCTCAAATTCATCAGAATATAAGAAGCTTAGTGACGCACTATATCTCGTAAATTTTGACTCTGAGTATTCATTTCTACAGCTCTTTTCGGAAACAGGAATTGAAAGAACAACAACAGGCGTCGGCATTGTATTTTGCTGTTATATACAACCGGAAGTGAAGATGGGATCGTTAGACGAAATTCTGAGATATCAGTATAATTTAGCAAAGGCCTGCTTGCATTTAGATAAAAAATTGAAACTAGAATTGATTGTATGCACAAAATGTTCATACAGGGTAAACGGGTCTGAATCAGGCCCTTTGAAGTTTCAACAGTCTATTGCGCATGGGTTTGTAGCGAGCGCCAGTGAGGAAATGCCTTGGGTTAAAATGAAGGCAATTGATATTGATGAAAGTTCTTTGCCTTCCATCGGAAAATTAATAATAGACGAGTGTAGACAATCTCATCCACTCACCATTGCATACCGGAACGGTAAAAGATTTATAAAAGAAATTAGGCCGGTGACGCAAAAGGTCGATGTCGCCTTTAAGTTAAAATACAAAGGCGTATACATTATCACAGGAAGTCCGAAAGGAATTGGACTAGAAGTTGCAAAGTGGTTTGCTTCGCAAGAGGTTGTACGTATAATTTTTATCGGAAGAAGTACACTTTCTGATAAGAAGTTGTGGCAGAACATAAATAGGGAACATCCTGATTTTCCATTCGTGTTTGCCCTTAAGCAATTGGAGCTAGCAAACGCAGAAGTAAAGTACTATACCACAGACTTGTCGAATGAAAAAGAGCTTTCCGAGACCTTAAAACAGATAAGAATTACATTCGGTACAATTGACGGAGTCATTCATTCTGCTGGTGTACCTGGTGATAACCTTTTGAAGAATCATTCTTGGCTAGATTTTTATTCACCCTTTTTGCCGAAAATGAAGGGTTTGTTGAATCTAAGTAGGTATTTGGAAAATGACAGTCTTTCTTTTTTTGTAAATTTTTCTTCGTTAGATTCATTAGTCGGTTCAGCTGGCAATACAAACTACAGCGCTGCAAATTCATTTTTGGATAGCTATGTTTATAGCTTGCGAGAAAAAGGTATAAATGCAATAACGATAAATTGGCCCGCATGGCAGGAGACGGGAATGTGGTACCGCGCCTTCGGGCAAAATCAAGCTACATCAGAAATAAATCAACATACTATTTCAAATAGCGAGGGAATCAGTGCTCTTAAATACATACTGCGCGCTGGCGATGCCCACACAGTTGTTAGTAAAGAACGCCCAGAAAAGTACTCAGGCAAATGGTTTAGTTTTAGAAAGAACGATTACTACGAGGATGAGAGCACACTACAGAAAAACTTTGAAGGATCTGAAAAGAGTATTTCGGTTAATCTTGAACAGCGTAGCACTGCGGCTATTTTGGCTGCTATTTGGATGGACGTGTTAAAGGCAAACGAGATATCAGAGAACTCAGATTTCTTTGACCTTGGGGGTCATTCGTTGCATGCGGCTCGTTTGTTCAATCGAATTGAAGGTGACTTGTCGATAAGGCTTGAGTTTGATGATTTACTCGAATATTCGACAATAAAGAGCCTAAGTAATTTTATAGAATTAAAAAAGAGACAGCAGATAAAGGAAAAGGCGGTAGCTTTACCGAAGGTAATTTCAGATGGCTTTCCTTTATCAAGTACGCAAAAAGGAATTTGGATTGTTTGTCAGGAACCTCATGAGTCCGTGACTTACAATGAGGTGGACGTGTTTGAATGGAAAGGTAAGTTGAATTTAGATGCTTTTCGACGATCATTGGAAATAATAGTTGAGAATTATGAAATTCTGCGGACTACTTTCGGAAGTACGGGCGAAAATGTTTTTCAATATATTTCACAGGCGGGAAACCTTGATTTTGAATTTATTGACCTGTCGGGTGAGCTCTCACCTCAGACCGTTTTAGAAAACTATGTCGATTCCGCTGGCAACTATGTATTCGATCTCTCAAATGGTCCGCTTTGCTACTTTAAGGTTTTTAAGAAGTCAGATGAACTTTATGTCTTGCTTTTCAATTTTCATCATATAATCTGCGACAGATATTCACAGCAGGTTTTTATTTCAATCTTTACAACATGTTACAGAGCGATTGAGCAAGGAAGAGTACACAGTATTGAAAGTAAATTCAATTTTAAGGATTACTCACTTGAACAAAGCCGAGTTTATTATCGACATGAAACTAATGATTACTGGGAAAGAACCCTCGGAGAATGGCACTCACAAACACACCTTCTGCATAGAAACAATGATGAATTAAGTCATCAAGCTGGGAGTATGTCATTTGAATTGAACAATTTCTGTAATCAACAAATCAATGAATTCTGCAAAAGGTTTAATGTAACGCCGTTCGTAATTTTTTATGCGACCCTATCGGCTTTCTTTTCAAGGTACACAAGACAAGAATCAACAGTATTCGGCTCCGTTGTGCATGGAAGAGGGGACAGTAAATTAGCAGAGCAAATTGGCCCGTTTGTGAATACAATATTATTGATTGACAAAATTGACATTGCACATTCTTTTTCAAAAATCATCAAGATATGCATGAATAGTATTATGCAGGCAATTGCCAACCAGGACTATCCTTATGAGCGGATTGTCGGGCATCTCCGACAAGCACGCCAGCTGGATGTTCAATCGTTTTTTGATGTAATGTTACTATTTGAGGATTCGGAAGGTGAGACTTTTATCATTGATGGAGGTTGCGAAGTGAGTAGGATTGAGATC
Organism: uncultured Cyclobacteriaceae bacterium; assembly: GCA_964235605.1. GTDB lineage: Bacteria > Bacteroidota > Bacteroidia > Cytophagales > Cyclobacteriaceae > DATCRE01. Next base: position 96,063 of record CAXSCR010000005.1, read on the forward strand.
GCTCCTGTTCATACTAAGTGTAACCTAACTATTACACTTAGGAAAAATATGGGCGCGTATTCCGTTTCTGCTGTTTGGAAGAAGTCCATGTACGATGAAAATACGATTCGAAAATTTTCAAGTAATTTTCAGATATTATTAGAGTCGGTACTAGCAGATCCTGCAAAACCGATCTGCCTTCAACCTATGATAACCAATGAAGAGATTGCGCTTATCAGACAATGGAACGACACTACATTCAACTTACCATATAAAGGTTTAGTCGAAATGTTCTATGTGCAAACGACGGTTCATGGAAGCAGACCAGCTGTGGTGTTTAACGGGCAATCCATGACCTATAGTGAATTGTGGTTTAGGGCGGGGAAAGTAAAAGATCGCATTCTAAGTCATAAGGGCACTATGGACACTCCTATTGTTGCATTGATGACGAATAGAGGTTTTGAAATGATGGTCGGTATTTGGGGAATACTTAGAGCGGGTCTTGCTTATATGCCGATCGATCCGTCCCTACCCACAAACCGTATAAAGTTTTTGATTGAAGATAGTGCCGTGAAGATTGTCGTCGCCGATCGAAAAGAATGCTTTCACACCGGAGCACTTTGGTTAAATCTTATAGATTGGCCGGACATAAACTCATCTCCTGAAAAGGATGATGTAGCGAGGACAGAGGACAGCTTGACCTATGTGATTTATACTTCAGGCTCAACAGGTATTCCGAAGGGGGTGATGGTTGAAGATGCCGGAGTGGTCAATAGAATAGAATGGATGTGGCGGCATTATGACTTTAATATGGATGATGTAGTTCTTCAAAAAACGCCGTATACGTTTGATGTTTCTGTGTGGGAGATTTTTATGACGCTTTGCTTTGGCGGCAAATTAATACTCTGCCCAAAAGAATACATTTTCGAGCCAACATTAGTTGCGAGACTTATTTTGGAAGAGAAAGTAACAACTATCCATTTTGTTCCAAGCATGTACAATGCCTTTTTGTGGTCTTTGTCTAACGATGATATACCAAATTTGAGGACATTGCGACACGTGGTTTTGAGTGGGGAGGCGTTAAAAAAATTAACGGTAAGCTCCCATTTTGAAAAGCTGAAAATTCCATTGCATAATCTTTACGGTCCAACGGAGGCGTCAGTTGATGTTACGTTTTATGAGGTTTCGCAACAGGATTTTAACATACCAATTGGAGTACCGATCTCCAACATTAAAATTAGCATTCTGGATGATAATCTGAATCCTGTTCCAATTGGTGCCGTTGGTATAATATGCATTTCTGGCGTTGGCTTAGCGCGTGGTTACCTTAATAGGCCGGAACTGACCGATAAATCGTTTCAGAACTCAAATGACGGACAATCCAGAGTTTACATCACAGGAGACCTTGGCAGATTTCGTCCCGATGGTGTAATAGAGTTTTTAGGAAGAAACGATCACCAGGTCAAGTTGCGCGGCAATCGCGTTGAACTTGGTGAAATTGAAAACCTTGTAATGAATCATGGTGACATCATGGAGGCAGTGGCCATCGTTAACGAAGGAATGAACAATGAATCTGAGTTGATTGTGTTTTACACAGGCCAGGAGATAAAACCTGAAATATTGAGGGAATGGATGGGGCAACGCGCACCCGACTACCTTTTGCCTAGCCGATTTATTTATAAGGAAACTTTCCCCTTTACATCTAGTGGAAAGATTGATCGAAAGGCCTTATCTGGCGAAGCGACACGAAGCAATAGTGACGAAGTTGCAGTTTCCACGCCTTTAAAAAACGCAGAAATTGAATTGGCCGAGCTGTGGAAAAAAGTACTTGGAAACAGGAAAATAAATTCGAACGATAATTTCCTTTTGATAGGAGGTGATTCTATAAAAGTGATTCGACTCTGCGCCTTAATCAATCAGCAGTTTAACACACAGGTCTCTTTCAGTCAATTTTTAACTAATCCGACAATAGCAAAGCTTGCCCCACTAATTATTAAGCAGCAACAAAACACTCTGCACAGTGACGGAATAATAATTCCGACCAACCAAAAAAATTTTTATGATCTATCGCCCGGGCAGAAGCGTCTTTGGATATTAAGCCAAATTGAAGTAGATCAAAGAGGCTATATTATATCATGCACGTATGATATTGAAGGTAGGTTGAATGTCAATGCGCTTAAGAACTCATTTCGCGATATCGTGCTTAAACACGAAATACTGCGAACAACATTTCAGTTAATAGACGATGAGGTCAAACAGTGCATATTGCCGGTTGAAAATTTCAGTGTCTCCTATTTTGATCTTTCACGTACAAATGACCGTGAGGAGGGACGGATAAAAATCCGCGATAATTTTAACAAACCATTTGATCTTGCCGCTGAATTGCTGTTTAAAGTCATTTTGCTAAAACTAGAAGATAACAAATATTCCCTTGGTATAGCAATGCATCACATTGTAAGCGATGCGTGGTCTATTGATATCCTAACAAAGGAACTGGCTGGATTCTACAATTCATATTTATTGGAAGACGCCAATATAGCTTTGGAGATGCCCAGGATTCAATACAAGGATTACGCCGAATGGTTACACCATAAATTACTTAGCAACTATTTTGAGACTGAAAAAATCTTTTGGTCTGAATATCTAGCCGGAGTAATGCCGAAAATCAGATTGCCTTACGATTTTGAAAGAAGTATGGTGCGAGGTTTTACCGGTGATTGCGTTACTATACATCTCGACAGTAAAACTTTGCGGCCATTAGCTGGGTTGGCGCAGTCAGGAAATACAACGTTATTCGTAGCTCTCTTAACGGTAATAAAAACTTTTCTTTATAAATATTCAGGTGATGAAGACATAATCCTCGGTGTACCTGTAGCCGACCGGGAAAATATTGAAACAGAAAATTGCATTGGATTTTTTGTTAATACTATCCCTGTCCGATCTTTTATCGAACGCGGCAGTTCATTCAAAGAGAATCTTAATATTGTCTCGAAATCTTTTGTGGCGGCGCTGGGTAACAAACAATTACCTTTTAATGAGATAATTGATCTGATCAATCCACACAGAGACAGAAGTCGAACCGCCCTTTTCGATGTTTTGGTATCCTTGGAGGAGGATTCTTTAGGGTCACTGAGGGGAATGGAAGGATTGAATGTAACCAAGCACAATGTTGATGCGGCGGTTTCGCAATTTGATTTGAGTTTCGAGTTTGTGAGTTTAGGTCACGACACAATGGATCTCAATGTTCGTTACGCCTCAGATGTGTTTAAGAAAGACACAATTCAAATGATGGTCGATAATCTGGGTCGTTGGTTTGACGCGGTGGCTGAGAATGATAACAAAGCGATCAGATCCTTGTCGTGTTTATGCGAAGAGCATCAAGGTTTACTGGTTACGTTCAATAAAACGAATTGTAAAAAAAACCTTCCTTCAATCATAGAGTTATTTGAAAAGAATGTGCAACACTCACCTGAACGGATTGCAATTGTTTGTGAAGGTTATAAAACATCCTACAAGGATTTGGATAAACGGGTGAACGGCATTGCATCTTTTTTAAGAGAGAAAGGTGTAAAGCCAAATGTTGTTGTAGGTGTGCTGATGAAACCTTGTGAGGATCTGATTGCAAGCATTTTGGGCATTCTCAAATCGGGTGCTGCATATCTAGCATTAGATCATGAATATCCTGCCGATAGATTGCAATATTGCTTGACAGGGTCGGGTGCTGTTTTGCTAATTGGGAATAGATTGGGCTATGATTTCGATATTCCAACCTTTGCTTTTGAGAAAATTCTGGATAATAAGAAAGTGCAGGAGACGTACGACAGAATACCCGTACCGAAAATTGGTGATCTTGCCTATGTGATGTTTACCTCGGGATCTACCGGAAGGCCAAAAGGCGTAATGGTAAACCACGCTGCTATATCAAAGTATATCCACGACTCTGGTAAATTACTGGGCATTACAGAAACCGACCGCGTGGTTCAGCAAAGCTCAGTTTCTTTTGATGCCTCTGTGGAAGAGATATTTACAACGTTATGCTTCGGGGCAACACTTCTTATGCTTCCTTATGGCGGTAAAGATATTGAAGGCCTGATTGATTTGATCGTAAACGAAGAGGCGACTGTTGTACTACCTACACCGTTGGTCTTGAATGAATTGAACAAGAACTACGAAAAGATACCCTCTGTTCGAGTTTTGGCTTCAGGCGGCGATAGGCTGCTGGCCAGCCATGTAAACAATTTTATTGGAGAAAAGAGAATTATCAATGTCTATGGGCCTACTGAAACTACTGTTGCAGTTACTTTTCAGGAAATTTGTGACTTGCAGGATCTGAATACCATTGGCAAACCTTTCGATGGAGACTTTATATATATTCTCGATAAAGATCTCAATCAAGTGCCAGTAGGCGTCGAGGGTATTATTTATATTGGCGGTGAATGTCTTGCGTTGGGTTATTGTGACGGGGAAAATGAGAGGTTTATTCAAAACCCATTCGTTCAAAACCAAAAATTATTTAACACGGGAGATCTCGGAAAATGGACTAAAGACGGAAGAATAATTTTCATAGGAAGGAATGATACGCAAACAAAAATAAGGGGTTACCGGGTAGAACTTAGCGAGGTCGAACGGGCAATTACTTCCATTCCAGGAGTAAACGGAGCAAAGGTGGGAATTTTCAATCGGCATGGTGAAGATCTTCTTATTGCATATGTTGCAGGACTTGAGACCTCAAAAGAATTAGAGCTAAGAAATGAACTTCATAAAACCCTTCCTCCTTACATGATTCCTAATAAGTTCGTCGTGATGGAAAAGCTTCCAATGAACAACAACCATAAAGTTGACTATAATAAGCTTGAGAAGCTTTTATACTCAGATCATCGGTCACATGAATCGACTACACCAAAGAACGATGTAGAAAGAATTATTTTGAATGCGTGGACTGAAGTTTTGCATGCCGATGAACTTAATACATCGAGTAATTTCTTTGAAATGGGCGGTAACTCAATAAAGTTGTTAAAACTTTACCGTATTCTGGATAATAAATTTAAAAGCAAAATATCTGTTGGACAATTGTTTAGTAATACAACTATTGAAACTCAGGCGTTGTTAATCACACAGGATGATAAACAGAGTAGTGCGGTGCCTCCACGAGAAATTGAATTCTAAAAAAAGTCATAGATGGATATAGCTATTATTGGCATGTCGGGACGGTTCCCAGACGCAAATACTTTGGATTTGTTTTCCGAAAACCTCAAGTGCGGAAAAGATCTCGTTCGCCCGCTATCTTTTGAAAGAGTTAGTCATACTGGGCTTCCTTATGATAACTATCAGATTCTTGGTTATCTTGAGAATATTGATCTGTTTGATCATGTATTTTTTGGACTTTCGCTCGCTGAAGCGGAGGCAATGGATCCTCATCAACGTCTTCTACTGGAAGTTGTTTACGAAACATTTGAGTCATCAGGATATAACCTAAAGCATTTCGAGGGATCAGACACTGGTGTATTCATTGGTGATGTTGATTTGCAATACTATAAACATGCAAAACATTTTGAGCCCGATTTGATCACGGGTAATCTGAACGCGGCGGTTGCTGGTCGCATTGCACGTTTTTTTAATTTGCGGGGAGGGGCTCAGATGATTGATTCATCGTGTTCATCCTCACTAACAGCCCTTTACTTTGCTTGCAACGAACTGAAATTGGGTAATCTTGACGCAGCTATTGTTGCTGCAGCAAATCTGATATTGTTTCCTCAAACAGATAGCGAAACTATTTATGGGATCGAATCCACTGATGGGAAATCGCGAGCCTTTTCCGACAACGCGTCGGGTACCGGATCGGGTGAAGCAGCCTGCGCAATTTTGATCAAACCGTTAAATAAAGCAATAGAAGATGGAGATAATGTGCATGCGGTTATTAAGTCAATAGCAATAAATCAGGACGGTGCTCTCTCTGCAAACCTTGCATCACCCGACGCAGTTGCCCAATCACAGGTTATTCTCAAAGCAATGCAGAAAGCTGATATCCAAGCATCAACAATAACTAACTTTGAGGCGCATGGCACTGGAACAAAATTGGGCGATCCGATTGAAATTGAAGGCATATCGAGGGCGTTTGCTGTGCATACAGATAAAAAAGGTTTTTGTGCAATATCATCTCTCAAGTCGAATATCGGACACACTAATTCTGCCGCGGGACTAGCTAGCCTGTTGAAAGCTATACTATCGTTGAAGAATAAAGTATTGTATCCATCATTGCATTGTGAAATTCTTAATCCATTAATAGACTTTAAAAATTCGCCGGTTTATGTGAACACGAGTTTCAGGGAATGGGCGTTGCCTAAGGATATCGCTTTAAGAAGATCATCAGTCAGTTCCTTTGGATTTATGGGGACCAATACCCACGTAGTGCTTGAAGAAGCAATGACTTATCACCAAAAAGCTGGTCAACCAAGTGGTCCTTATCTTATTGCCCTTTCCGCAAAGACCACTAAGTCATTATTTGGTAATTTAACGACATTACAACATTATCTTCAACGAGGCACACAACAGGATCTCGATGATATAGCTTTTACTTTTTTAACTGGAAGACAGCACTATCAAGTTCGATTTGCCTGTGTTGTAAATAACCTCGCTGAATTACTACAGGAAATTCAGTCGGCAAGGATTAATATTGATCAAAATCAATCAAAAAAATGTGAAAAACTTGTCTTGATTTTTTCTGGTTATCAGAAGATAAACCAAGATGAATTAAATGCCATTTGTCATTTCTCTCAAGAATTCGATTATCGTTATCGTTCTTGCATATCGTTGCAATCGTTTAGCCAATCACAGAACGCGAATGTAAATACTCTGACGTTTTATTATTCGTTTTATGGATTATTGGAAGAAAATAGAATTAAAGCAGACCTGTTACTAGGGAACGGAGTAGGTAAAATTATTATTGAACTCATCCATGGAAAAATATCTTTAAGTGAATCAATCGAGCGGGCTGAGAATTTGGTCGGCACCGACGATGAGAATATTTCTAGTCGCTTGAGCCGTGCAATAGATAAATTGACCAATCTCCAATCAACAATTTTTCTGGAATGTGGTAAAAAAGGCCTGCTATCTGACGCATTATATTCAATTAATAAAGACCTTTCAATAATAACACTTGAGGAGAATTCCAAGGAAGGTATTGTAAACATATTTAGAGATCTGTATCTGAAAGGCCTGACAATACAATGGAAAGATACATATTTTTCAAAGTCAGGTAAAAAGATAGCTTTGCCTCACTATCAATTCAATCGAAAGCGCTGTTGGCTTTCAGACATTACTAGTTTCGACAGTTCGCGATGGTATTATCGGGTACAGTGGAAGCCGTTGGTGATTGAAGGAGAGGCAAAAAATGATGAAAACGAAACTTGGCTGTTCATACATGATTGTGATGAAACTTACTTTACTAACAAAAGGCTTTCTATTATGCCAAATGCCATCAATATACGGTTAGGTGATTTTTTTCAAGTTTTGAATAATAGAGAGATTATAGTAGATATCACAGATCAGTCATCATTAGCTAGAATGTTTGAATTCCTAAGAAAAAAAGGAGTGGCGTTCAATAAACTTGCATATTTCTTTTCGAAAGATAATAAAGCTCACGTTGAATTAGCAATAAAAAATTATTTTCATGTCACTAAGGCTTTTTGTAGGGAAATAGGTTCGGATAAGTTTTACTTGATGACATTTACATTCAATTCACTTGGGGTATGCGACGATATATCCTTTAATAACTCCTACCAATCTGCTATACACGGGTTCAATATCGGAATGATATCAGAGTATCCGGCGGCTCGCATTCGCTGTATTGATTTAGACGATTCATCGGCTCAAATCATAGAAAGGATCTTCCTGAAAGAATGGCATGTCGAAGATGCGATCGTTAGTCTTGGTTATAGGTTGGGAAAAAGATATTGCAGGTCTTTGGAAACTCTTGAGATAAGGCCAGAAAAAAGAACTGTGGTCAAAGAGAATGGTGTCTATCTTGTTACCGGAGGAAGCAGTGGCATCGGCATGGAGGTCGTTAAATGGCTGACTGCTCATAAACCCCTTAAGATTATGATAATCGGTAGGAAAGAACTCCCAGATAAATGCCATTGGTATGATGTTGCGAAAGAGAATGAGCACTATCAGCTTATTCAAAAAATGCTGAGATGTGAGGATGGTGGCTCACAGATATTTTACTGGTCAGCAGACCTTGGCAACGAAGTGCAAGTGAGTAAAACCATTGATGAAATTGAAAATAAATTTGGCAAAATAAATGGCGTAATCCATTCAGCTGGTATAACCGGATCTTTTAGACTTGAAAGGCATGAATGGCAAACATTCAGGGAGACCCTGACAGCCAAAATGTTTGGGACAATTCATTTAGCGAAAAGAATTAATCCAGAACATCTGTCCTTTTTTATCTTATTCTCTTCATTAAATTCATTGATTGGCGTAGAGCGAGGTATTAATTATAGTGCGGCAAACGCATTTTTGGATAATTTTTCATCCGCTTTAAAAGCTAAAGGTTACCCGGCCCATGTGATCAATTGGACTTCATGGAAAGAAACGGGGATGTGGAAGAGAGCCTACCTAGGTGAAGATGACCTTGAGTCATTACTAACACATGAGGGCCTCGCAGTGGTAAAAGACATTATTAGTGGGAGATATCAAGATATTATTGTTTCAAAAACCAATCCCCGTTCAATAGAAAGTAAATCGTATGTTATAGGAGCAATCAATGAAACTAATTCTCCTAACCCAAATTTGAAGATAGTCGATGTAGCTAACGACCTTGGGGAGATAGGGATAGAACAGTTAATCAAAGATATTTGGTTGAATACTCTTAAGGTGGAGTCGGTGGAGCCGACAGATGATTTTTTTAATGCAGGAGGTCATTCGCTTACTGCCTTGAAAATGATTCTTCAGATAGAAAAGACTTTTTCAATAAGACTCGAAATAGCAGATATTCTGGAAGCATCGACCTTTGAAAAAATGTGTATCCTAGTGAATACAATGCTCGAGAAGGAAAAAATGGATGCCGTTGAAAGAGCTAATGACAAATAAAAGTCGATGGACAAAAGTTAAGTATGAATAAGTATGAATACTAAAGATCTGTTCAATAATGACCTGACAACTTCGATCGAAGAAGTTGATAGAATCAATAAACAATTCTACGGTCAATATAATTATCCGTGGCCGCCGCTGATATTTGAGGCGCATTTGGACAAAGGGCTTTATGATTTATTGAATCAGGAACTCGGCTATTATCAGCTCGACAGACTTCCTAGGAATTCCAAAATCTGGGTAGCTGGTTGTGGAACAAACCAGGCAGTTTTCACGGCATTGAGGTATCCAGACTCAAAAATAATAGCAACGGATATTTCTTCCGAATCCCTTCATTCGGCAAAAACGAAGTCTTTAAATCTAGGCATCGGTAATATCCAGTTTATAGAAAAAAGTATTCTGAATTCTGAATTCTTAGATGAGTTTGACTATATCCTTTGCACAGGTGTGATACATCATACAGCTAATCCATCTTTGGCTCTACAGCAATTAACAAAAGGCCTCAAGAAAGATGGTGTTATTGAATTGATGGTGTATAACTACTACCATCGTTTAACAACAACGGCATGTCAAAAAGCAATAAAACAGTTAGTTAATTTAAAGGGCGATTTTACAACTCAGCTATCACTCACAAAAAAACTTGTTCGATCGTACGAGTTGCCTAACCTTATGGGCGATTTTTTATCTTCTTATAAATACTCAGGTGATGAGGAACTCGCTGATTCTTTAATACAGCCAGTTGAATTCAGTTACACAGTTGCGTCCCTCGGACAAATGTTGATTGATAACAATCTTGAGTACATTGCTCCTTGTGTCAATCAATTTGACAAAGAAAGAAATACTCTTAACTGGAACATGGCTTTTGGGGACCAAGATCTGAGCCATCGGTATAATACGTTAAAAGATGAGGAACGATGGCAGGTTACTAACCTCTTATTGCTTAATGAGTCTCCAATGTTATGGTTTTATCTTCAAAAACGGGAGTCATCTTTTAAGAAGAAAAATGAGTTTGAAATATGTGAAGATTTTTTGAAATCAAAATTTGAAAAATTTAGCACGATTATTCAGAGTTATCATCGAACAAATGAAGGAATGTATATTTCAGATTCGAAGCCAAAAATTTTTCCCTTGCCGCAAGAACCTTCAGACGAACTCGCTCGCAAAATCTTCAATCATCATACTTCAAATGTTGTTATGAGCGAAATTTTTAAGAGCGCGAATATGTCAACTGATTTTCACACCGTTAATCTTACTCGACTTAATCTTACTACACCATTAAATCCATACCTCGTAGCTTCTAAATCTTAAATCAAAAAAAACACCGATAAATCAGAATTTATGGACACAAAAAGAGTGAATGTTTATACCGAATGGGATCCACTTGAAGAAGTAATTGTAGGGGTAATAGATGGCGCTGTGGTTCCACAATGGGATATCATTCTCGAAGCCACAATGCCTTCTAAGCACAAAAGTTTTTATCAGAAATTTGCTGGACAGTCTTTCCCGAACAATCAGATCAAGGCCGCTAATAGCGACTTAGATGAATTTGTCAACATTCTGCAAGGTGAGGGCGTTAAGGTAACCAGACCGGATGTATGTGACTTCGGCGCGCCATACTCAACCCCTGATTGGTCATCTCCTGGTGGATTATACGCTGCAATGCCCCGTGATGTCTTGTTGATCTTTGGTGATGAAATGATCGAATGCCCTATGGCCTGGAGGTCGCGTTATTTCGAAGTGAATGCTTATCGCGCGTTGCTCAAAGAGTATTTTTTATCTGGGGCAAAGTGGGTTTGCGCACCAAGGCCGCAACTTACTTCCGAGATTTATAATCCGGAATATAAGGAAGTGGATTGTATGTCAAAAATTAAGTATGCTATCACTGAATTTGAACCAACTTTTGATGCTGCCGATTTCATTCGTTTAGGAAAGGACATCATAGGACAGCGAAGCCATGTTACTAATCAAATTGGTATTGAATGGCTTAGAAGACACCTCGGGGAAAAATTCAATGTACATGAGATCGAAGTTAATGACTTACATCCGATGCACATAGATGCAACGTTAATGCCTCTGGCTCCAGGGAAACTACTGATCAACCCCGAACGATTAACGAAGATTCCTGAGATATTTAAGAACTGGGATATTTTTGAGGCGCCCGAACCATGTCTGTCTGACGATCATGTGTTATACATGACGAGTAAATGGATAAATATGAACATTCTGATGCTTGATGAGGAAAGAGTTATCGTTGAGAAAGAGGAGGAAGGTATATATAAAGCATTCCAATCCTGGGGCTTTAAGCCAATTAAATGCTCCTTTAAGAATTTCAACACTTTTGGTGGGTCATTTCATTGCGCTACTTTGGATGTTCGTAGAAGAGGTGAACTCAAGTCTTACAGATAATATTCTATCCCCCCTATGTCTAAAAAAGTCAATCACTCAAGTCTTCCTGCTAAGATTAGACGCAATCGTCTCTTTCCGCTGTCATTCAGCCAGGAAAGAATCTGGTTTATCGATCAATTACAAGGATCCTCTGATTATCACATGTTCGATGTTTTGCGAATAGAAGGCAACTTAAATAACGAGGCGCTGACTTTTGCTTTTAGAACGATAGTGGAAAGGCACGAAGTGTTGCGTTCAGTGGTTCACGTTCAGGGCGACATACCTCACCAACGTTTATTGGATGCTGATGATTGGGCGTTAAAAGTTCTTCCTGCAAGCGACGGGGCTTCTCTTCATCAGCAGCTCGAACGTTTGATTTCCCAGCCATTCGATCTTGGTGTGGATTTCATGCTTCGTGTACATCTATTGCATATCGATTATAATGTTCACCTGTTGGTAATTGTTATTCATCACATTGCCTCTGATGGATGGTCTGTATCAATACTTATTAACGAATTTTCAGAACTTTACGCTTCGTTTTGTGAAAATAGACCTTATCATTTGCCTGTTTTAGAGATTCAGTTTTCAGACTATGCGGTCTTGCAACGAAATGCAATGTCAGGACATGCGCTGGATGCGGAATTATCTTACTGGATTGATCAACTTGCGGATCCCCAACCTTTAAATTTGCCAACTGACTTTTCGCAGTCGGCAGAGTCTTCAAAAACGGGCGCTACGATTGAGTTCTTTATAGATCAGCATTTGACCGACCAGTTAATGGTGCTTTCAACTAAAGAATCATCGACCTTGTTCATGACCTTAGTAGCTGCACTTAATATCTTATTGAGCAGATACACTGGACAAAACGATATATCCATAGGTACTCCTGTTGCCCTGAGAAACAAACCCGAAGTTCAGAACCTGATCGGTTTTTTTATTAATACACTTGTTCTACGCAGCACGGTCGATAATCAAGCAACTTTTAGAGATTTTCTTGCATATGTAAAACGCAATACTCTTGAAGCATTGAATCATCAGGAAGCGCCTTTTGAAAAAGTTGTCGAAGCAGTAGTTAAAAAGAGAGACCTGACAGTCAGTCCTTTATTTTCGGTGATGTTTGTGCTACAGTATGGCGAAGCCATTGAGGATTTTTCTGCGTGTTTCCCTGGATTTAAAATTAGCCATGAAAATGTATGTTCTAATACAAGTCCGTTTGATCTTAACTTCAGTTTGACAAAAGCAAAATCCGGAGTATCCGCAAAAATCGAATATCGAGCTAACATGTTTCGCCCTGAAACAATTCATAGAATGGCAGGGCACTATTTAACATTATTGTCGTCGATCACTGCCAATCCTTCTCTTTCAATCGCTTACTTGAAAATGTTATCTGAACAGGAAGAGGATAGAATCTTGAATTATTTTAATAGCCCTGCGATTGATTCGACCAATCCCCATAACCTGCTCGATCTTTTGGAAAGCGGTCTGGCAAAGCATAGGGATAAGATAGCAATAATTTTCAATAACGATGAAATTACATATTCTGAAGTTCATGAGCGCTCGAATCAATTCGCAAATTATCTTCGCTCAAAAAATATAGGAAGCAGTTCACTGGTGCCAGTTTGTATCGAAAGAAGTATCGATATGGTGATCGCGATTTTGGGCATATTGAAGTCCGGTGCGGCTTACGTGCCAATAGATCCTGCTTATCCTTCTGATAGGATAAAATATATTTTGAATGACGTGAGGGGGAAGGCTATTGTTACTGATAGCGCTTGTCGCGAAAAAATGACCGAAAATGGAGGTGGCATTTTTTTATTAATCGATGTTGATCTCGAACATGAACTTATTTGCGACCAAGATAAGAATCCCTCAATTATTGATTTTCGGACTGATGCATTAGCATACATAATCTATACGTCAGGATCTACAGGATGGCCTAAGGGTGTAATGATCGAACATAGTAGTGTTTTTGCATTTTTGACGTGGTGTGTGAAGGAATTTGAGAACGACTCTTTCAATACTGTTTATGCAGTGACTTCCATAACGTTTGACCTTTCAGTTTTCGAAATGTTTTATCCCCTGATAGTTGGTAAAACGATAAGAATAATTGATAGTGCTTTAAGTATTCCGAAATTTCTGACACACGACACGCAGATACTTATTAATACTGTACCTAGCGTTATAAAAACATTACTAAAGCAATGTAGTGATTTGCAGAATGTTTCGGTCGTGAATCTCGCAGGCGAACCTATTCCAGCCGATGTGTGTGAGGATCTTGTTTCAAGACCTATAGCGGTTCGAAATTTATATGGACCGTCAGAAGACACCACATACAGTACTGTTTTTAGGATAAATAAAGGTAAAGCTAATCTTATCGGGAAGCCCATATCAAATACGCAAGTATACATTATGGATTCGGAAATGCGTTTGTGTCCGATTGGAGTAGTTGGGGAGATATACATAGGAGGTTCTGGTCTTGCTCGTGGCTATCTGAATAGACCAGATCTTACCATGGAGAAATTTATTTCACATGAGTTTGTGGCTGGAGTTTCAGTCCGATTATATCGTACAGGTGATATGGGTCGCTGGACACATGATGGCGACATAGAATATCTTGGTAGAACGGACCATCAGGTGAAAATACGAGGTTACCGCATCGAGTTAGGTGAGATCGAGAGTATTCTGTACGAGAGTGGTTTTATCAGACAATGTGTAGTTATCGCCGATGAGGATAGTGCTGGTATGAAACGATTGGTAGGGTACGTTGTTACTGAGGGTAAATTTGAGCGGGAGCAGATCATTGTATACCTGAAGAGTCGCCTTCCGGATTACATGGTACCTTATATTTTAATTAATGTTGAGAGTCTTCCGCTGACTATAAATGGAAAGATAGATCGGAAGTTGTTACTTGGCGTAACAGATGAGTTACTGACCTCAGGCTATGAAGGTGGACGTAATGCATTAGAAAAAGGGATCTGTAGAATTTGGGAGTCTTATTTGGGTCTTGATCGTGTAGGGATAGCTGATAATTTTTTTAGTATAGGAGGGCATTCGCTTCTGGCAACACGAGTTGTGTCAGCCATGCGGAAGGAGTTGAAGGTTGAAGTTAAGATAAGGGACATATTTGATTACCCTGTAATAAAAGAGTTGTCATCGTACCTTTTGGGCCGTAATGTTGAAAAATTTTTACCGGCAATCGAAAGTGTAGCCCGTCCTTCGCGTATTCCACTGTCGTTTACCCAGCAGCGTCTGTGGTTTATTCATCAACTGGAAGGTAGTGTACAATATCACATACCTGAGGTAGTTCGGCTTCGCGGCAGACTAAATAAAGATTTACTGCAATCAAGCTTTCAGTCCATAGTTGACCGGCATGAGTCCCTTCGCACAATGATCATCGAAGAAAATGGGGAAGGTTATCAGTATATTTCCGGTAAAGGAAAGTGGCGGATGAATGTTATAAGAGGTTTGTCGTCAGAATCTATATTAACGCAGGTTGAAGAATTGATCAATGTTCCCTTTAATTTATCACGCGATCCTAAATTACGTGTTGATCTTATAGAACTTGGTTCTGAGGATAATATTCTGGTGTTGACTTTGCATCATATCAGTTCAGATGGCTGGTCATTGGGATTGATTATAAAAGAATTAACCTCAGTATATAATAGTGGTTTTATGGGCCATGAGATTTTGTCATCACCCTTGCCTATACAGTATGCAGATTATGCGATATGGCAGCGCAGATATCTTGATGGAGACTTTTTGGAATCGAAACTTAACTATTGGCGCAGTCAGTTGTTAAATGTATCACCATTAAATCTTCCTGTTGACTATGCTCGTCCTGTTGTTCAAAGTATGCGGGGTTCATCAGTTGATTTTATAATAGATGCTCGGATAAGCCGAAAGCTAAACATGCTTGGGCAGGCGAATAACAGTACATTATTCATGGTTCTGCTATCGGCCTTTAAGGTTTTATTATATCGCTATAGTGGCAACCGCGATCTATGTGTTGGTAGTCCGGTAGCAAACCGTGGTCAACAAGAAATAGAGGAGGTAATAGGATTTTTTGTGAATATGCTTGCCCTGCGCACCCAGATATCGGAACAAGCGGATTTTATAAGTTTATTAGAACAGGTAAAAGAAGTAACTCTTGCTGCGTACGAACACCAGGATGTTCCCTTTGAGAAAGTAGTGGAAGCAGTGGTTCGTCATCGGGATTTAAGCAGGAGTCCATTATTTGAAGTGATGTTTGCATTTCAGAATACAGCGCGTCCCACAGAAGATCTTCATTTAGAGGGACTATCGCTGGAGTGGGAGAAGTTCACGCAAAGCACATCGAAATTCGACATCAGCTTTATACTGCTTGAAGATGAGGGTGTGCTGAAAGGCAGTGTCGAGTATTGCACGGACCTGTTCATGCCAGAGACCATCAACCGGATGATCAGTCACTACAATCAGTTGTTAATATCCATTACCGAAGATCCCACCGTCCGAATTAATTCAATACAAATGGTGAGCAAGGAAGAGGAGCACACACTGTTGGTGGAGTTCAATGATACCTTCGGTGCACAATCCGGTAGTGAAACAGTTGTAGATTTATTTGAAGCACAGGCAGCCCGTGTACCGGAGCATGTGGCTATAGTTTTTAATAACGAGTCAGTCACATACAACGATCTCAATAACAGGAGTAATCAGTTAGCGCATTACCTGAAAAAAATAGGCGTAAAGGAAGACGATGTAATCCCCTTGTGTATAGGCCGCAGCATAGAAATGGTTGTTGGAATAATGGGAATATTGAAGGCAGGCGGAGCTTATGTTCCGATCTCGCCAGAGAACCCTGTAGAACGTAACATATACATGTTAGAGGATGTAGGATCAGCCATCGTGGTGGGCGATTCTTCAGCAGGCGAGAACGTTCGATTGGCACAAGGCAAAGTGTTTATCTCTTTGGATACAGATGAGTTAAACGAACAGCCAGTCCATAATCCTGAACGAAAGCCAACTCGCGACCAACTGGCATATGTTATTTATACCTCCGGCTCAACGGGCAAACCAAAAGGTGTGATGATTGAACATGGAAGCCTGATAAACTTCTTGCTAAGCATGCAAGAATTAATTTCGTGTAACGAACAATCTTTAGTTTTGTCATTAACAACTTTTACTTTCGATATTGCTTATCTGGAAATATTTCTCCCTTTGATTTCAGGAGCAAATACTTTAATGGCAAATACTGAAACCAGTCAAGACGGTTTTTTAATATCAAAATTGCTTTCTACTCATCGAATCAGTCACATACAGGGCACCCCCTCAACATTTCAATTTCTAATAGATTCAAGATGGAATAATAGTTCAAATGCCAAGGTTCTTGTTGGAGGCGAGGCTTTATCACCAAAGCTGAAGGATGCCCTGACCACCCGTGGAAAAATATTTAATGTATATGGGCCTACTGAAACAACGATATGGTCAACAATAGCTACCCTGAACTCTGAAAGCAGAATTACAATCGGGAAGCCCATATCAAATACGCAAGTATACATTATGGATTCGGAAATGCGTTTGTGTCCGATTGGAGTAGTTGGGGAGATATACATAGGAGGTTCTGGTCTTGCTCGTGGCTATCTGAATAGACCAGATCTTACCATGGAGAAATTTATTTCACATGAGTTTGTGGCTGGAGTTTCAGTCCGATTATATCGTACAGGTGATATGGGTCGCTGGACACATGATGGCGACATAGAATATCTTGGTAGAACGGACCATCAGGTGAAAATACGAGGTTACCGCATCGAGTTAGGTGAGATCGAGAGTATTCTGTACGAGAGTGGTTTTATCAGACAATGTGTAGTTATCGCCGATGAGGATAGTGCTGGTATGAAACGATTGGTAGGGTACGTTGTTACTGAGGGTAAATTTGAGCGGGAGCAGATCATTGTATACCTGAAGAGTCGCCTTCCGGATTACATGGTACCTTATATTTTAATTAATGTTGAGAGTCTTCCGCTGACTATAAATGGAAAGATAGATCGGAAGTTGTTACTTGGCGTAACAGATGAGTTACTGACCTCAGGCTATGAAGGTGGACGTAATGCATTAGAAAAAGGGATCTGTAGAATTTGGGAGTCTTATTTGGGTCTTGATCGTGTAGGGATAGCTGATAATTTTTTTAGTATAGGAGGGCATTCGCTTCTGGCAACACGAGTTGTGTCAGCCATGCGGAAGGAGTTGAAGGTTGAAGTTAAGATAAGGGACATATTTGATTACCCTGTAATAAAAGAGTTGTCATCGTACCTTTTGGGCCGTAATGTTGAAAAATTTTTACCGGCAATCGAAAGTGTAGCCCGTCCTTCGCGTATTCCACTGTCGTTTACCCAGCAGCGTCTGTGGTTTATTCATCAACTGGAAGGTAGTGTACAATATCACATACCTGAGGTAGTTCGGCTTCGCGGCAGACTAAATAAAGATTTACTGCAATCAAGCTTTCAGTCCATAGTTGACCGGCATGAGTCCCTTCGCACAATGATCATCGAAGAAAATGGGGAAGGTTATCAGTATATTTCCGGTAAAGGAAAGTGGCGGATGAATGTTATAAGAGGTTTGTCGTCAGAATCTATATTAACGCAGGTTGAAGAATTGATCAATGTTCCCTTTAATTTATCACGCGATCCTAAATTACGTGTTGATCTTATAGAACTTGGTTCTGAGGATAATATTCTGGTGTTGACTTTGCATCATATCAGTTCAGATGGCTGGTCATTGGGATTGATTATAAAAGAATTAACCTCAGTATATAATAGTGGTTTTATGGGCCATGAGATTTTGTCATCACCCTTGCCTATACAGTATGCAGATTATGCGATATGGCAGCGCAGATATCTTGATGGAGACTTTTTGGAATCGAAACTTAACTATTGGCGCAGTCAGTTGTTAAATGTATCACCATTAAATCTTCCTGTTGACTATGCTCGTCCTGTTGTTCAAAGTATGCGGGGTTCATCAGTTGATTTTATAATAGATGCTCGGATAAGCCGAAAGCTAAACATGCTTGGGCAGGCGAATAACAGTACATTATTCATGGTTCTGCTATCGGCCTTTAAGGTTTTATTATATCGCTATAGTGGCAACCGCGATCTATGTGTTGGTAGTCCGGTAGCAAACCGTGGTCAACAAGAAATAGAGGAGGTAATAGGATTTTTTGTGAATATGCTTGCCCTGCGCACCCAGATATCGGAACAAGCGGATTTTATAAGTTTATTAGAACAGGTAAAAGAAGTAACTCTTGCTGCGTACGAACACCAGGATGTTCCCTTTGAGAAAGTAGTGGAAGCAGTGGTTCGTCATCGGGATTTAAGCAGGAGTCCATTATTTGAAGTGATGTTTGCATTTCAGAATACAGCGCGTCCCACAGAAGATCTTCATTTAGAGGGACTATCGCTGGAGTGGGAGAAGTTCACGCAAAGCACATCGAAATTCGACATCAGCTTTATACTGCTTGAAGATGAGGGTGTGCTGAAAGGCAGTGTCGAGTATTGCACGGACCTGTTCATGCCAGAGACCATCAACCGGATGATCAGTCACTACAATCAGTTGTTAATATCCATTACCGAAGATCCCACCGTCCGAATTAATTCAATACAAATGGTGAGCAAGGAAGAGGAGCACACACTGTTGGTGGAGTTCAATGATACCTTCGGTGCACAATCCGGTAGTGAAACAGTTGTAGATTTATTTGAAGCACAGGCAGCCCGTGTACCGGAGCATGTGGCTATAGTTTTTAATAACGAGTCAGTCACATACAACGATCTCAATAACAGGAGTAATCAGTTAGCGCATTACCTGAAAAAAATAGGCGTAAAGGAAGACGATGTAATCCCCTTGTGTATAGGCCGCAGCATAGAAATGGTTGTTGGAATAATGGGAATATTGAAGGCAGGCGGAGCTTATGTTCCGATCTCGCCAGAGAACCCTGTAGAACGTAACATATACATGTTAGAGGATGTAGGATCAGCCATCGTGGTGGGCGATTCTTCAGCAGGCGAGAACGTTCGATTGGCACAAGGCAAAGTGTTTATCTCTTTGGATACAGATGAGTTAAACGAACAGCCAGTCCATAATCCTGAACGAAAGCCAACTCGCGACCAACTGGCATATGTTATTTATACCTCCGGCTCAACGGGCAAACCAAAAGGTGTGATGATTGAACATGGAAGCCTGATAAATTATTTGCAATATGGCGTTGAAAACTATGTTCCGTCAACAAACTGTTGCAGAGGCACCTTTTATTTCTTGTCCCACACTTTCGATGCGTCATTGACCGCCCTTTTCTTGCCGCTCATTTCATCCGGAAGGTTGGTAATTGGAAAAAAGAGCCTGGATGTATTTAGTGATGAAAATTTCACGAAGAACGCACCGTATGATTTTATTAAACTTGTACCTGCACAACTTCCACTACTCAATCTGGCCGTTGCTTCCGAAAAAATGTTTGATAGAATAATTTTGGGTGGTGAACAGTTGCATTCATCTGACCTAACGTTTCTATGCAGTACACATCATAATATTGTTATTGTCAACGAATATGGTCCTACCGAAGCAACTGTTGGTTGTACAACGCTGTCCTTTGGTTCGTCCAGTATCATCATGAATAAATTCAATGGCACATTGTCGATAGGGAAGCCCATTAGAAACACTCAAATTTATATTTTGAATGACATGGTCGCCGCTCCGATTGGTGTAGTTGGTGAAATATGTATTGGAGGCGTTCAGCTCGCCCGTGGTTATTTGAATAACTCAGAATTAACAGCCGAGAAATTCACAACGATAACATTGGCAGGAAACAAGAAAAGAATTTATCGAACCGGAGATATGGGTAAATGGTTGCCGAACGGCACCATT
The DNA here is from genome assembly GCA_964235605.1 of uncultured Cyclobacteriaceae bacterium. Classification (GTDB taxonomy): domain Bacteria; phylum Bacteroidota; class Bacteroidia; order Cytophagales; family Cyclobacteriaceae; genus DATCRE01. The sequence goes on from CAXSCR010000005.1 coordinate 116,403, forward strand.
GAGTTCCTTGGCAGAACTGATGACCAATTAAAAATTCGAGGATATAGGATTGAGTTGGGTGAAGTGGAACATGCACTAATGGAAAGTAATTTTTTCGCGAAAGTATATGCCAATGCTGAAGACATTAATGGAAGTAAAACTCTTGTTGCCTATGTAGTACGGTCCCACGAGAGAAATTTCAATGAGGCTGAGGTCTGCACATTCCTTCAAAATAGACTTCCAGATTATATGATGCCAACCCGTTTCGTCCAAGTTGACGCCATTCCCCTCACACTTCACGGAAAGATAGACAGGAAAAAACTACAGCTTATGGACAACCGTATTCTTCATAACAACAATAGGATAGCTACTCCTAAAACACCAACCGAGGAACAATTAATTTTGATCTGGCAAGAATTGATTGGTGCGAGTGGTTTGAATGTTCTTGATAATTTTTTTGATGTCGGAGGTAATTCGATAAAAATCGTGAAGATGGCTGAGATGGTGAGAAAAAATTTTGGGTGCAGTCTTAGCGTAGTTGATGCGTTCAAATATTCAAATATATCCGCGCTAGCTGCTTATATAGATAGCCTGAACGAAAATCATTCGGTGGAAAGAGAGGAGAATGTAACAAACATTGATGTTATGGAGAATACACTTAACCTACTGAGCGATCGCGATGAAACAGGAGCGTAAATTTTCTGATCTTGACGTAGCTATCGTTGGAATATCCTGCAGGTTTCCTGGAGCGCAAAATTGGCGGGAGTATTGGAAGAACCTTATAGATAGCAAAGAATCGATCCGAATGATGGACGAGCAAGAGCTGAATAAATATGGTGTTGAAAAAAGCAAACGCGATAATCCAAAATTCATTAGGGCAGTATCATTGATTGACGGGAAGGAAAATTTCGATCATAATTTCTTTGACTATCGATTTGAGGAAGCAGTTGTAATGAATCCGCAACACAGAATATTTCATGAATGCGCTTGGGAAGCCTTCGAAGATGCCGGATATGATCCAACACGTGGAAATTATCAAATTGGTGTTTTTGCCGGAGCTGGACAGGATTTGAGCTGGCAGATATATACTAATATTGCGAATGACAGAAAAGTAGATGGTTTTACTTTAAGTCAAATCAATAATAAGGACTTTCTTTCTTCATTGCTTTCTTATAAACTTAATCTGAAAGGCCCAGCCATTACAGTAAACACTGCATGCTCAACTTCGGCTGTAGCTGTTCATTTGGCGTCTAGAAGTTTGTTGCTTGGAGAATGTACAATGGCTCTGGCTGGTGGCATTTCACTTTTTACAGACGCTTCAAAAGGATATTACTACGAGGATGGAATGATTTTCTCAAAGGATGGTCACTGCCGAGCGTTTGATAAAAATTCGAGTGGAACGATTGTGGGGGAAGGTGCTGGAATTGTTTTATTGAAACGAATGAAAAATGCAGTACAAGATAATGATCATATTTATGCTGTTATCAAGGGAAGTGCAATCAATAATGATGGTAACAGAAAAGTCGGATATTCAGCACCAAGTATTGATGGACAAGTCGATTGTATCAGGGCTGCACTTAAGTTTGCGAAAGTTGAACCAACCTCGATTTCTTATATTGAGACACATGGAACTGGTACACCTTTAGGTGATCCCATTGAATTAGCCGCTCTAAATACGGCTTACGCACAACAGCGTGGTAAGTGTGCCATAGGGTCGGTAAAAACAAATATCGGGCACTTGGATGCTGCAGCCGGAATTGCAGGCTTAATTAAAACAGCACTGTGTCTATATCATCGTAAACTTCCCGCAAGCCTTAACTTCTCTGAACCAAATCCAGAAATTAACTTTTCGAATGGTCCATTCTTTGTAAATAACGAATTGCGGGACTGGAGCCCTCAGGAGCCATTTGCGCAGTTGCGTGCGGCTGTAAGCTCATTCGGAATTGGCGGCACAAATGCGCACATTATCCTAGAAGAATTCGGAGATCAAAACAAAGACGTTACTGAGCCGCGCTTCAATATTCTCACTCTTTCGGCAAAAAACGAAGATTCTGTAAGTAGAAGTGCTCAGAATGTAAAAAAATATCTCGAAGACCATGAAGCCGTGAACTTAAATGATTTGTGTTATTCTTTTCAAAAAGGAAGGAAAAAATTCAACTATAGAAAATCTTTTGTCTTCCAGCGCAGGAGTGACCTTTTAAGAAAATTGAGTGCTGAATATTTGATGACTGCATCCTCTGATAAAAAATACGGATTTGCATTTGTCTTTGGTGGCGAAGCAGAGGTATGGAATGGATTAGGAAGAGATCTCTATCGCAATATTGCAAGTTTTAAAAACGATATAGACAGTGGATTCGAGATCTTAAGTGATTTGACAGGTGGCGAATTTGAAAATGTATTTTTGAATAAAAGCACTGGAATAAACCCCGATAAGGTCTATTCATCATGCTATGCTATGCTTGTTCAGCATGCTTTAGGCCGCTATTTAATTGCTCTTGGTGTGAAACCTAGTTCTATATTCGCTTATGGATTCGGTGAGATCGTTGCCGCGTGTGTAAGCGAAGTATTTGGTTTGAAGGATGCGGTATGGATTATGTTGCGGAAGATGTGGGAACATCGTACGGAATTTCAATTTCATTTTTCCGGTAAAAACCTCCAGGTCGAAGATTTGCATCTACGTTTGCAGTCTATAAGTCTTAATCAACCAAAATTTCCTTGCATTGTATCGCATAACGTTTTGGGAAGTGATTCAGATATTTCTAAAATTGACTATTGGTATAGATATATTAAAACAATAGGGGTCTCGGCCTGTAGCGGACTGCTACCAACATTAGAAGCTCAGAACAATATCATTTATCTCAAACTAGGACCAGGCAATGGTGATGGGATTTTTAGTGATAAAAATTTCAATTCGCTTTCATTGCTTTCAAAACAGGACTCGTTGACTGATGAACAGAAAAGTGTGTACTTGGTTTTAGGGGAGTTATGGGAAAGAGTTCATGACCTTGATTTGATTGGAGTATTTGACAGCGATTCCTCACGTAAAATATCAATTCCAACTTACTCTTTTGTTCCGACTAAATTTCCTGTCGAGGTCAATACAAACGACATTCTTAAACATTTTGGCAAATTGAATTATCCTACAAGAAAAGAAAAGACGGAGGATTATTTTTATCAGGCTGTTTGGCAACATTCACCGATCTTTAATAGAGGAGAAGCGCAGTTATCAGACGGTGGTTTTCTATTGTTTGTAAATGACTATTTCATTCTTTTTTCCGAAAAGTATATTCCATTAGGTGTCAGGGTTCGCTGCGGAAATTCATACGCAAGAAATGGAAAACGAGATTATATTGTAAACCCTGAAAGGCAAGAGGACTATAATCAATTATTTGTAGATTTGAAAAATGATAACTACCCCCCATCAAATATAATTCACTCATGGACACTTAATATGAGTGCCGCAGAAGGTGATGACCTACAAATTCTGGGTTACCACTCAGTATTAAAAATTGTTAAAGCATATATAAATGTATTTGAATCTGCTCCATTACAAATCGACCTGGTATCTGATAAGTTGTTTTCGATAACGGATAATGATCCGGTCATTCCGCACAAAGCAACTATCATAGGAGCGGCAAAGGTAATACCTAAAGAGTTTGCCAATATTTCAACGCGGGTAATTGACTTGAAAGATGTTGATGGAGATGCAGGTGAAATACTGTTTAAAGAAATTCAACACTTGTCAGAAAATACCGAGGTTGGTCTACGAGGTCGTAAAAGATTCATTCGTGCTCATACGCCAGTAAAACTCAAGGCTCCTGAACCTGAACAGGTATTTAAGATAGGGGGCACATATTTGATCACAGGAAGTAATGGAGGGATGGGGAGATTTTTTTCAGAGTACCTATCTCAAAAATTTCAGGCTAACTTAATAATGATCGCCAGAAGCAAGATGCCTTCGTCTTTTTTAAATCAACTTCATGAGAATGGATCCAGTGTTTTTGTAATTGAGGCCGATGTCGCCTCCAGTGAAGTCGGAAAAGGAATTTCCAGAGCTCTTTTAGAGTTTAAGAAAATTGACGGTGTTATCCACACCGCAGGAGTACTGGATTTTGCTGGCACGATATTGAAGCGATCGGTATCAGATGATGAATCTATCTTTAGCCCCAAAATTTCCGGAACGCTAAATCTATGGTCATATTTAAAAAGTCAACCATTGGATTTTTTTGTTAATTGTTCTTCGTTGTCTGCAACAACGGCTCCCTTTGGCGAAGTAGCATACGTGGCGTCAAACATTTTTTTAGATCAGTTTGCCGAGGCAGTCAAAGATAAGTATCCAATGATTAGCATTCAATGGTGTACATTGCGGGAAATCGGCGGCGCTGTGAGAGCAACACAGCATATGGGACCAGAACAGCAAGAAGTTGCTCTTCAACTTGGCATTTCATCGGATGAAGCGCTTCAAGTCCTGTTAACCGCTGTTTATTTCAAGATACCAAATCCCATAATTTCAACAATTGACTTAGCCCTGCATCTAATCCCGCAAGACCAAGTTGGCTCAGTGTCGGAAGATGCGACTTTTAGAGCAGCCGTTTTTAGCAAAAGGCCGCTTCTAAGCACAGAATATCAGGCTCCCGGCAGCGATGTTGAAAATAATCTTATTAGTCTCGTTGAACAATTCTTTGGTATAGAAGGGCTTGGCGTTAATGATGATTTTTTCGAATTGGCTGGTGATTCATTAAAGGCGATGATGCTTATCAGAAGAATTGAAAAGAAGTTTGACGTATTTCTGACGTTAAAAGATTTTTTTGATTTGCGAGATTTTGGGCATATCGCTCAAAAGATCGAAAATAAATTAGCTAACAAGCGTAGCGCGCAGATATTGCATACTGATGCAGATTCTATTGCTAAGCCGCTTGAGAATAATCCAGCGAAGGCGCACATAATACCATTGAATTCGTCATCAGCGAAAGAGCTTTTATTTCTTATACCCGGCTCGCACGGTATAAGCGATGATTACTTTGAGATCGCAAATGCATTCAGTGAGCGGTTCAGCGTACATGGAATACAGATGAGAGGAAGTTTAGAGGGAGAAACGCCATTTGATGCAATTGAAAATATTGCAAAAGAAAATATCTCATGGATGAAACAAGTGCAGCCGATTGGGCCATATAGAATAATAGGGCACTCATTTGGGGGCCATGTGGCCTTCGAAATGGTTAAACAATTGGAGTATAGTAATGAAGCATTGGGTTTTCTTTGTCTTCTTGACATTGATGCTCACAGTCGTGATCGAAGTGATATCAATGCCAAAAAGGCATTGATACTCGAAATAATTTCAGAAACAATTCAGGCGATAACTGAAAAAAATATTTCGTATCAATTTTTTTCTCAGATAAAAGGTGCGATTGAAGAGCACTCTACAGTTCAAGCGTTAAAAGATGCACTAATGCATCGAATTCAAGAATGGTGTGGTAAACATGATGCTGGCATTGAGCATGTTTTAAACTTGATGTGGCTGAAGATTTGCAATGAGTGCATTCATTACCCGATCACTGCATCAATTTCCTCCAAGGTTGCAATTGTAAAAGCAGGACAGAACGACCGAGGGTCCATCGATCCTTATTTGGGCTGGCAAAAATATTGTGCTGGTGAAGTATTTACCTTTACATCTGAGGGTGATCATTTTACAATGGTGAATAGAGATAATGCCTCTGGCGTAGTTAGGTTTCTCGAAGAGCTGGTTTTAATTTCTTAATGCTGATCAAATGAGCGGATCACAATTATTCAATGGCACCTGTAAGATTTTTTTACTACCCTTTGCCGGAGCAAGCAGTTATTCTTATTATGATTTGACAACGAGATCGAACGAAAGGTTCTCTTTTCATCCGATAGAAATTCCAGGGAGAGGAAGACGGCACAGAGAACCTCTGGTGGGAGATATTGAAAATATTGCCCTTGACACAATCAAACAAATGAATTTGGAAAAAAATGTCCCTTATGCAATATTTGGTCACAGCATGGGTGCACTGTTAGGATTTAATGTTATACGTAAGCAATATTCAAATGGTTTGCCCCTACCTCTTCATTTCTTCGCATCGGGTTGTGCCGCGCCGTCTTGTTTAGATATCTCAATGCCAAGATATAATCTCCCTAGACAGCAATTATTTAATAAGATTTATGAATTGGGTGGTGTCCAGCCTGAAATTCAGCACGATGAGCAATTGAGAGATTTTTTTGAGCCGATTCTGAGATCAGACTTCAAAGCTTTTGATACATATCAATATGCGAAAGAACAAAGTTTCAACATTCCTATTACAGTGATCACAGGAGAGCAGGATAAATTGACAGAGAAACAATTAACAGGTTGGCAAAAAGAAACCAATTTACCAATTGAGATAGTTAACATGCCTGGTAATCATTTTTTTATCTTTCAGAATGTTGATCGATTGGTACAATTGATAAATGAAAAGTTATCCATTCTGCAATGATAAAGGTTTGTTTTGCAGATATTAGTGACGGCTTCGATGGACTGATCAAATCGTGTGTTTCTTACTTGCCGAAGGAAGTTATATCAAGATCGAAGAAGTTCCATCATCAAATCGATTCGTATTCGTTTTTAATGGGCCGAATTATACTGGCAAGGAGTATGCAGGAATGGGTGCATTACGTGCCAATGGAAGAAATGGAGTACACCCTTTTGAAAAAACCATATTTTCAAGGTACATTCAAATTCAATATTTCTCATTCCGGCCCGTGGGTGATCTGCGCGACTTCATTCGATAACGAAATGGGCATTGATATCGAAATGGTAGAAGAAATTGATTTCCATGATTTTTCATCTTTGTTTTCGGAGTCCGAATGGGATTTAATTACTAATTCGAAGGATCCACTGCGGAAATTTTATGAGTGTTGGACTATTAAAGAAGCAGTTTCTAAGGCTGATGGTAAAGGATTGCAAATCGATTTTAAGAAAATTAGGTTAGTCAGGGATCATACCGATTGGATAGTAGATCATTGGGTCATAAAAAAAATTCCTATAGATGAAAGCGTCTTTTGCCATATTGCTTCCGAAAGAGACCCTGGAGTAATTAAACTATATAAATTAACGCCAGAGAATAATCTACTTTATAAATATGACTTATTTTAACATTCAGTTTTAGTATTAAAACAAAATTATTGAAAAGATGAAACATAAGATTTTAACTGTAATAGGAGCCGGTATCATGGGCCAAGGAGTAAGCTATCAGTTTGCAAAATTTGGATTTCAGGTTTTTTTAGTAGACATCTCAGAGGAAATTCTTCAAATAGCTAGAACGAAAATTGATGATATTCACAGATTCGATTTGATAATGAGGAGAATGAATAAGTCGGCTAAAAGCGATATTCCTGATCCTCTTTCAAACATAACGTTTGTCCTCGGCCTGGAGAAAGTTGCTTATTCCGACCTAGTAATAGAAAATGTTCCAGAGAACTTTGACACCAAAGCACAAGTGTACCGTTCCATCGCGCCATCAATAGGTGACAATACCTTGGTTTGTGTGAACAGCTCAGCTACATCAGTAACTAAACTATCCCAATTATTGAATAACCCCTCAAATGTTCTGGGTATGCATTTTTCAAACCCGGTTCATCTGATGCCAACGGTGGAAATGATTCGGGGTACTTATACGAAAGACGACACTATCGCAAAAGCGAAAAGCATTCTAAACGATGTGAAAATGAACGCTGTCGTTATTAATGACTGGCCTGGATTTGTCACTAACCGGGTGATGCTCATGATGGTCAATGAAGCAATATTTTGTTTGCAGGATGGAGTGGGTAAAGCTGAAGACATCGATGCGATATCGGAGAAATGCCTCGCTCATACCATGGGACCACTCAAACTGGCAGATCTTATTGGTCTCGATACAATTTTATACTCATTGGAGGTTCTGTTAAATAATTTCAATGACAGCAAATATCGACCTGCTCCATTACTGCGTAAAATGGTCGATGCGAAATTACTAGGGCGAAAGAGTGGTGAAGGTTTTTATATCTACCGCTAAGTCGATAATGGCTGTTTCGCCAGTTTACTTTCCACAAATTTTGCAATGTTGTCAGCCGTGTTAAAATTACTTAGGTCGAGATCGTCGTTCTCAACTTTTATAGAGAACGACGATTCAATGAAATTGATTAGCTGTACGTAGAATAGTGAATTGACAAGACGCAACTCGAAAATATCATCTGTTTCAGAAAGTTGATTTCCAATTCTGCTTTTTAAATACTCAAATATCTCTGTTTTAATGTTACCCATAATTTTTATGGTTGACGGTAGATGTTTTTAATATGTTATTTTATGTTTCCAAAGTAATATAAGGGGCGTATTTTATTGGAGATGACGGACCATAATATTCTAGAAGCACCCCCAAATTCCCAATTTTACTTATCTCTTTAAAATTAGCAAATTTATAGGTTATATACATTAAATTATTTCTTGATGTGGGTAGAAATTCCGCAAGGGTTCTTTTACTCGCTGAGATGCCCTTATTAATAATGAATGATATCAGGGTAGTACCAATTCCTCGAGATATAACGCGACAGGAAATTAACAAAAGTTTTATCGTTAACGATGTTCCGGACGTCTCCAATAGAGTAACTCCAATTTTGCCATAAGAGCCAAACTTATCTTCCAACTCTGCAACGTAGATATGATGAGATGGAGATTTCAATAGCGCTTTTAACTCTTCATACGAATAGGTATATCCCGTGGCGTTTAATTGATTTGTCCTCACTGTCAGCTCGTGAATTCGGTTCAAATCATTTTCTGTTGCCAGCTTGATGGATAATTTCATGTTCAAGGATTGAAGAAATTCAATATTGTTTGCAAACTTTGTTTCTTCCTTGCTTCTTTCTTCATCAGTCTGGTACATCAGCCTTCTGCTTTTCCCTTCTTCGGTGCTAATAGATGTTATAAACTTTTCATTTTGAAGTAATGTTCTTATGTCGTTTGCGTGAATGCAGGTAACTTCGGGATGTACACTTTTTACCTCCGCTAATTCAAAATCCTGGTCATCAATAAAGGCAATTGTGTTATAACCTATATTTAAACTTGTCTTTATAGCTTCTATTGCTTCCGATTTTGAATTCCAGTTTATTTGAGGATAAACAAAATAATCTCGCAGCGAAAATGATTCAAGTGTGCTAACGGCATCATCAAAATTGTTCCGACTAGCAATTGAATTCAGGATTCCCCTGCTGTCAAGTGATTCGATTAGATCTGATATTCCTTCCCGTAACGTTAATTTGTCGTTTTCGGAAAGAATTCCTGTCCAAATCGTTTCATCTAAGTCCCAAACCACGCACTTAATGGTGTTCATGTTTTCCCCAGTCATACTTAAATTGCTATAAGAATACAGCTCCAGGCAGCAGAGGGGCTATTATTTAAAATTAGCACATTTTCGTTTTTTTTGAATTTTCCGCTCGTGATTCCTTCATACAGGTTCAGCATAACATCACTTGAGCCAAGGTGACCATATTTCTCCAGATTCTCCCTGCACACTGGTGAAATGGTGATATCAAAGGCCGTTTCATAATACTCATAGGCTCTTTCAGAAATGTTTTGAATGATATAGTGGTGAACATCACTAGGCGAAATATCATTTCTTAAGAATATCTCCTGCTGCAATTGCATGAAGATTTCTCTGCTTTCCAGAGCAAGATCAAACCAGTATTTACGCTGGTCAATACAAGTTTCAGCATAATCTTCAATAAATTTATTTCTGAAATCAATTTTAAATAGGTCCCAATACTTTCCGTTAACCCTGAAAGTAAAGTCCCGAAGGCAATTTTTATTTGTCCGAGTGATCAACACGGCTATTCCGCCATCTCCATTGACCGTTACCGGAAAGCGAAATCTACTCCTCACTGTCGACTTACATCCATAAGCGATAATTACATTTTGACTTCTGTTGTTAGCAATCAAATAGTCGCTAGCCTGCTTCAACGCCATAGAAATATCGGCACAACCCATATCGGAGACTGCGTAGGCGAGTGCGTTTTTTGCGCCGCTTTCGTATTGTAGTCTTGTGGCTTCCGAACTCACCAGGTATAGGGGGATTCTGCTTCGAATGTAAATTATGAGATCAATCCTTTTAGGGTCAACACCTGTTTGAGTCATTAATTTATCAAAAGCGAGTTTCGCCAGGTCATAGCTTTCAAGATCATCATTTACATGAACAGTATTGATACCTAAAGTCTGGAAAAAACTGGTTTCTTCGTTGGTAAAATCCTGCGTGTTTAAAATAGACTCTAATGTCAAGCGCTCTCCAACGAATGTTGTTGCAATGGCCTCAATTCCAATCATCGTAGGAAGTCCCTTGTTTATGGTTCGACATTACATGATCAGCAATGATCACTTGCTGAATTTCAGAAGAGCCTTCTATTATTTCCATAATTTTTGAATCCCGGAAATATCTTTGAACAGGGGAATTTGCCAGGCACCCCAAGGCGCCATGAATCTGCACGGCTTCCCGCGCAATCTCGGAAGCAATTGTTGTTGTATAGTATTTGGCTATGCAGCATTGGATCAACGCATCCTGATGTCTTGCGTTTCTTTGCATGCCAACACTGTAACAAAGTAACGAAGCCGCTCTCGCCTTGCTTGTCATTTCTGTAATTTTTCGTTTGGTAAGCTGAAAATCTTTTATCAGACTGTTAAACTGTTTTCTGGAGTTTGCAAATTGAATGCTGGCTGATAATGCAGCCTTAGCTATTCCAAGCGAGCCTAATGCCACGCTGTATCGACCATTGTCCAATGCGGTATTCATAATATGTATTAGCCCAAATCCTTTAGCGCCAATCAGCCTGTCTTTATGAACTTTTACATTGCTAAATTCAACATTTGCAACCATCGCTGCCCGCAATCCAAGCAATCCATGCATCGGTATTGTGCTTACCCCGGGAGTTTTCCCGTCGACCAAAAATGCCGATACTTCTTTGCCGTTACGAGCAAAAACAAGAAACACATCTGCCGACTGTCCAAACGTGACATACTTTTTTTTACAATTGATAACATAACCCTCAACATCTTCATCGTATGTTCCCGTAATGGCCTGTGCGTCACTACCTGCGTTTTCTTCCGTGAGGCAGAATGCCGCGATCTTTCTGCCAGAGGTAAGCTCAGGTAACCAATATTCTTTTTGAGATTTAGTACCACATCGTTCGAGAGTTTCAGAAACCAATGAAAGGTGAACGGTTAATAGGCTCCTGAGGGAGGAACAACCCCTTCCAATTTCTTCAACTAAAACCCCAGTTTTTAGTTGATCCCAGCCTTTGCCACCAAAAGCTTCTGAAATCGAGGCTCCAAGGTATCCACGAGAAGCCATCTTTTTAACAACATCCAATGATATTTTTTCATTATAGTCACTGTCCTCTGCAACTGGGAGTATCTCAGTTTGTACGAAATTCCTAACTTCTTCTTTAAATTTTCTTAGTTCATCACTTAATTCAAAACACATATCATTATTCTATCAAAGGAATCCTTGGAAGACTTATGCAAGTTGACTTACATTTGGGCATTCCGAAGCTAATCAACCGTTAATTTACGCATTACTAATTAAAATTTTAAAAAATGTTCGTTAAAGAGATAGAAGAGGTAAAGAACCAATTAGCGGAGCTAATGGTCAATGGACTTATCAGCAAATGGGAGTTGCCATATGAAAACTTGCTTACGAGGAGGTCCGCCGCGATTTTTTTTATTGACCCTGCTCCAATGGTGCCTCCTGATAAAATTTGGGCATTCTTGCAAAAAAATGATAATTTTAAATACAGCATAAATGAAGATAAAAAATTGTCTGCGTTAGAATATAAGATTACTTTCTCACAATAAAGGTATCGAATTGTCATTCGATTGAAAATCAGGAATAAATGATAGTAGCTGTTGGCTTTATTGGTCGTGCCTGCGGCAAAATCGGCATGAAATGGCAGAGGCCTGATTATCAAAATAAGTCTCTGCGTGGTGGAAGACCACTGGTTGATAATGTTAAACAATAAACAACACTAAAATGCTTTTAAAATTTGTTACAATGACATTCAAGTTTTTTTATGGCTATATTTTGCTTCCTTTTTTGAAGTCATTTAAAAGATTGCAAACGGGCTCGGTAAATGATTTTAAGAAAGAGCCTAGCAAAATACTAGTAAATTTCTGTGAGCACAAGGATATGGGTCTTGGAGATGTAATTATTTTCAGTACTTTCTTTAAAATTTTAAAGACAAGGTTCCCCGAGGCCAAAGCTGTTCTTTTAATAGGAAGCGACAATAGTTATTCAGACAAATTTTGGAAAAACCATTCTCTTGCCGATGAATTACTTATTCACCCACCATGCCAGCTGAAGAATCTCACCAGCTGGATGAAATTCATATATAAACTCCGAAACTGCAGATTCGACATGTCGATTATCCAATCACACGCCATAGTCACAGGACTTTCAAGTTCATGGTTTCCTGTTGATCCGATGATTATGTGGATATCTGGTGTCAAAACGATCATCGGATATTATGACAGGTGGAATGAGGATTGCTTTTTTTCCGCGATAGTTCCTCAGGCGGACATGGGCAAAGTGATGATCACTCCTCCCAGTCCTCATTGGAGCGATTTTGCTTTGAATTATTCCAGAATATTAGGGATAAAAGAACAGCAACTAAAGGCAAGTGTTCGTCCTTTTTTCGGAATCAAATCGATTAGCTTGCCATGCAAGATGTCAGATAAGTTAAAGATATCTGTTTGTCCAGGAGGGAAAATGATTTGGGATCGCAGATGGCCACTTCAAAAATATGTTGATTTATGCACGATCCTATCATATCAGTTTGAGATTTTATTTTTTGTGCTTGGCGGCCAAGAAGAAATAACGTTAAAGAAGGAACTGGCTGAAAAAACTAAGCTTCGTAACCCAGCTGCCAATTTGACAATAGTCGATAAAGAATCGCTAAATGAAACGGCCAATTACATCCAGCAGTGCGACCTCTTTATTGGCAATGATTCAGGCTTAACACATTTGGCAGTTGCGATAGAAACTCCCACGATGGCAATATTCGGTCCATCTAATCATTTTTTTTGGGGAGCTGAGAAGATTGATGAGAAACACTGCGTAATCTCTGCATGGCCTCAAAGTCAAAATATAGCTGATATTTCCGTTGAACGAGTCTTGGGGAAAATAATGCAAAAATTACCAACGACTACTAAATTTCAAGCATGAAAAATAATACATTGGCTTCGACTTAAGGGAGCATATGGCTATAAAATAAATACGGTGTTGGTGGAATTGGATATCTATATTCAAATTTGACGAAAGGACAGACTGTGCTTAATGTTCTTGCTCATCTGGGCGAATATTTATCCTTTGTGCGGAAAATCGTAGGTACAAACGACAAAGTTTGGTGTTTTTAGCCCCAGGCCGAACCAACGCATCTAGCCCAACTAGCAATATCTTACCAATTCAGGAAACTACATTGTATGTTCCAAACGCAACGTTCAATGCATCTCTTAAAAAAGATGCGTTTTCATCTATCCATCATACCGACATAGTCAACACAAACACCTTGGATTTGTATTGTGAGCGAAACCGGATACTGCTTAATTTTGTCAAAATCGATGTCGAAGGGAATGATTTTAGCTGATCCCACCTTTGCCACCAAGAGCTTCTAGAATTGAGGCTTCCAGGTGTCCACGAGAAGCGTCTTTAATAACATCGAATAATATTGTTTCATTGTAGGCAGTGTCTTCTGCAACCGGGAGTATTTCCGTTTGTAAGAAATTCCTTCTTTAAAATTTTCGTAGTTAATTACTTAATTCAAAACACATATCATCATTCGTCAATGGAATCCTTGGAAGACTTAGGTAACTTGACTTACATTTGGGTATTCCGAAGTTAATCAACCGTTGACTTGTCAGCAAATGGGAACTGCCATATGAAAACTTACTTACGAGGAGGTCTGTCGCAATTTTTTTTTATTGACCCGTTCCAATGGTGTCTCCTGATAAAATTTGGGCATTCTTGCAAAAAATTGATAATTTTAAATATAGCATAAATGAAGATAAAAAATTATCTGCATTAGAATATAGGATTACTTTCTCACAATAATGGTATCGAATTGTCATTCGATTGAAAATTAGGAATAAATGATAGTAGTTACTGGAGCCGGTGGCTTTATTGGAAGTGCCCTTGTCAATCGATTAAACTCGTTAGGTGAAAAAGATATCATAGTGATAGATTCTTTTAGTTCTGATAGTAAAGGCTTTAACCTGCAAGGTCTTAATATACGGTCGAGGATTGAAAGAGAAAATTTCATTTTGTGGCTAGAGAACAATGGTAAGGATGTTGATTTTATATTTCACCTTGGGGCACGCACCGATACGCGTGAGCGTGATGTTATCATACTTCAAGAATTAAATACCGACTACACTAAATCTATCTGGGCACTATGTACAAAATTTCGGATTCCGCTCATATATGCATCTTCCGCGGCTACCTATGGAAATGGGGATCAGGGGTTTGTTGATGATGAGTCTAAAGTCCGTTCACTACGTCCTTTGAATGAATATGCGATATCCAAACATAATTTTGACGTTTGGGCACTAGCGCAAAAAGAAAAGCCGCCATTTTGGGTGGGTTTAAAGTTTTTTAATGTATATGGACCCAATGAATATCATAAGGGTCACATGGCATCCGTGATTTTCCACGGGTATAACCAAATTGTTAAGCATCAGAGTATTTCTCTCTTCAAATCTCACTATTCGCTTTACAAAGACGGAGAACAAAAAAGAGATTTTATTTATATAAAAGATATACTCAACGTTTGCGTTTTTTTTATGAGAAATGCGACAGCATCCGGAATATATAATGTTGGAACCGGGCAACCTCGGACGTTTGTGGATCTTGCAGGAAGTATTTTCTCAACATTGGGTAAAAAAAAGAAAATTAATTTTGTGGATATTCCTGTTGGGATAAGAGATAACTATCAGTACTACACGGCCGCTAGCATGACGAAACTAAAAAGCATTGGGTTTACGGACTCTTTTTATACGCTTGAAGAAGGTATAGAAGAATATATTGGTAGATACCTAAGACACAACCGATTAATTAGCCAAAATTAGAAATGAGGGAGACCATCATCAAGACTATTGAAGAGCATGCTTTGGTGGTTGGTGCATTATTGCAGAAGAACGTTGGTGAACTTGAGCAGCTTTGCAAAATTGTGCGGTCCTCGTTGTTAAAGAATGGTAAATTATTGATCGCTGGTAACGGAGGCTCCGCCGCTGATAGTCAACACCTTGCTGCTGAATTGATCGGGAGATTTCAATGTGAACGTTTGCCACTTCCAGCAATTGCACTTACCACTGATTCATCAATCTTAAGTTCAATTGGAAACGACTATGGTTTTGATTATATTTTTTCCAGGCAGGTACAAGCCCTTTGTTTTCCAGACGACGTGCTAATTGCAATATCTACATCTGGGAACAGTCAAAATCTCGTTCTAGCAGTTGAAGAAGCAAAAAAGAAACGGGCTTTTACTGTGGGGCTATTGGGAAAAGGCGGAGGAAAACTAGCGCCAATTGTCGATCTTCCTATTATTATTGATTCAAACACTACAGCAAGGGTCCAAGAGTGTCATATTTTAATAGCTCATATACTTTGTCAAGCATGCGATGAAAAACTTGATCGATAAAATCAGGAACCTTAGTACATGTTCGGTTTGTGTTATCGGTGACATAATGCTGGATGTTTACATTTCCGGCGATACCGATAGGATCTCACCAGAAGCCCCAGTACCTATTTTGAAAATAAATCGAAGAACGGAGGTGTTGGGTGGTGCTGGTAACGTTGTTCGTAACTTGAGTGCCCTTGGAGCCAAAGTGAACTTTATTGGTGTCATTGGAAACGATGATAACGGAAAGAAAATAAATAGCCTTCTTGGCGATATAGAAAGCGTCGTTTTTAAAACTGAAGTTATTAATAATATTCCGACTATTGTAAAAAGCCGGTTCATTGCCCAGGGTCAACAGCTTCTTAGGGCGGATGAAGAACAGAATTTTCAGATGACGAACGACTTGGAGGAACGCCTATTAAATCATTTTCATATTGCCCTTGATTTCTGTAATATCGTTATAATCTCAGACTACGATAAAGGAGTTGTATCTAGTTCGTTAAGTAAAGCGGTAATCCAAATGGCAACGCAAAAATCAATTCCTGTTTTTGTTGATCCGAAGGGCAACGACCTACTCAAGTATTTTGGGGCTACGTTGATTAAGCCCAATAGAAAGGAGCTATCTCGTTTCTTCGGCGGCGTGGACGTTAGTGGCAAGGAACGGTTTTATTCACAAGAACTATTAGTTAAGGCTCAATCGCAATACTGTTTAGTTACTTTAGGTAAAGACGGAATGATATTAACTTCAAAAGACGGTGACGTTCCGATAAATGCAATAAAGAGAGAAGTTTATGATGTTACGGGAGCTGGTGATACCGTAATCGCAACACTTGCGGCACTCTATGGTGCTGGCATCGCAATGGAAGATGCCGTTTTCTTATCAAACATGACTGCAGGGATTGCAATAACAAAAACCGGGACTGCAATTGTCACCATGGAGGAACTGTTAAGAGATATTGACCTGAATAAAAAGATATTTTCAGTCGCATCTCTTTTGAATGTTGTAGATATGTGGAAAAAAAATGATCTATCAATTGGTTTCACAAACGGTTGCTTTGATCTAATTCATACAGGACATATCTCGATGCTAAAATTTTGCAAGGAGAATTGTGATAGGCTGATAGTAGCATTGAATAGTGATCAATCTGTAAAAAGACTAAAGGGCCAGTCTCGGCCAATTAACGATGAAAATCAAAGGGCGGTTGTATTATCTGAGTTCTCTAGCATTGACGCCATTGTAGTATTTGACGATAACACTCCCGAGTCACTTATAAATATTATTAAACCTGACTTGCTAATAAAGGGTGGGGATTATTCCAAAGACAATATTGTAGGCGCTGAATTTGTCGAGTCTTATGGTGGGAGGGTAATTACCTCGCCCTATATCAATGGATTTAGTTCGACAAAAATTCTGAAGAACATTGAGAATTCAAGGTAATATACATCTAACTGCTTTTGAGGGTGTCAACGGGATTATTTCGAGACGCTGTCCATGAAGAATATCCTGCCGACAGTAACACCAACAGGAAAGAGGTCGCGATCACCCCAACAAAGATTAGAGCGTCTGGAAAAATGTGATAAGCAAATGTGTCTAACCACTTTTTGGTCATTATGAATGATATCGGAATCGCGATCAAATTACTGACAATGGCGATTTTAAAAAATTGACTGATTTGAAGAAATGCAATCTGCCCGGTCGATGCGCCGAGAACCTTTCTTATGCCAAACTCTTTTAAACGCCTAAAAGACATATACAAGGACATCGAAAAAATTCCAAATGATGAGATAATAACTGTTATCCAAGTGCCAATCTTTAAAGTGGAAAATGCTTTTCTTTCTCCGTCATATTGTTTGTTATACATTTCCTCGACCAATCGATAGTCGATAAGGTAATTAGGTAGCACCTTTTCATAAGTCGCTTTTATCTGCGGGAGTATATCGGCAACAGGCTTTCCTATTTTGATGTTCAAGCAGCTCCCGGGCCAGGCGTCATATGGTAATCGTATGACCAAAGGCTCTACGATGTTGTAAAGAGGCCTTGTATTGAAATCTTTTACAACTCCAATTATTGTTCCCTCTGAATCGGCGCTAGCTTCGTAGCCGTATCCGATCTTTTTTCCAATGGGATCCGTTAAGTTTAATTTCTTAACTGCTGTTTCATTGAGTATAAAAGCAGTCTTGGAATCAGAAGTGTTATTTATATCGAAATTTCTTCCAGCCATTAACGTAATATTCATTGTTGAAAAAAAATTATGATCAACAAAAATTTCATTAAGGTGGACCGGCTTCATCGTGCCGTTGAGTTCAACACGATACCAATCTGAGAAATAAGGGACCCCAGTTATAAAATAGTAAGAGTATGATAGATCCTGAACCCCTGATAATCTCCCCAGCTCATTCTTTAAAACTGAAACTTTTTCATCAGGATATTGCTCGGGCATAACGAGAGTGATAACGCTTTTCTTTTCAAATCCGACATCTTTTGTGTGAAGAAAGTCTATTTGACGCGCCATGATTAAAGTTGAGCTTATGCAGATAATTGAGATAACAAACTGGAAACCTAGTAACACATTTCCGAGAGCAAATTTCTTCGTTCCAATTTGCCCGTTTTTAAGGTAAAAACTCGTGTTTTTATTAGTAAGCTGTTGAGCTGGATAGGCAGCCGCTATTAGCACTAAAGCAACAAGTGTAGCAAAAATGCTCAATAATATTGCTGGCTCCAAAAGAAACGATAGTTGAAGATTTGGTTCAAGTAACGACAATATCTGTGGAAAAAAAAGGTACAATAATGTGATGCTTATAACGAATGAAAAAAAGAACATCAGGGTCGTTTCAAATACTACCTGAAACGCAATGTGCATTTTTTCAGCGCCAAGAACTTTCCGAATGCCGATCTCCTTATTCCTCGTATCGAAATCAGCAATGGAAAGACTATAATAATTTATGGTTGCAATTAATATTAGGAGAACCCCCAGCAGTCCAAAAAAGTACAAATGTAACGGATTGCCTTTTTTGGTGAATTCCATTTTGAATACAGGATCCATGTATATTTTGGCCACCGGTTGAAGAGATAACTTGAAATCTTTTTCTGAGCCGTTTTCCGTTGGTGGTATATTTTTTACTAATAGAGGTTTTACTTTTGCAGGCAATTCCTCACTCTTGGCTTCATCACTTAGTTTAAGATAAAGTGCTACGGAACCATCCCATGATATTTTCCATGATTCCTTGAATGGTTCTGAATTATTGTTTAGTGCTCCCAAGTTCATTACGGCATTGATGTTCAAATGAGTATTCCCCTGAAGGTCAGCTATGACACCCGCAATCTGAAGTGAAACATTGTTTCTTTCTGGAAATGTAATTGCTTTTTGAAGCGGATCTTCATTTCCGAAAAGTTGCTTTGCAAGACTTTGGGTTATCACAATATTGCTCCTTCCATATAGTGCCTTCGGACCGCCCTGAATAAATTTGAAACTAAAAATGCTAAATAATGTACTATCGGCCTCCACGAATCCATTAACTCTTAGTAATTTGTCGTTATATTTGATCAGTGCACGGCGCGGCTCGGTTAGTCGTACAAAGCCATTGATTTCAGGAAATTGTGCCTTCATTGCAGGACCAAGAGCGGACGGGACGGTGGCAAAATTTTCTAGGTTACCATCCTCATTGCGAATTGAGTTTACGCGATAAATATTTTTATAGTCGGAATGGAAAGTGTCAAAAGAAAGTTGGAAGGCAACATATGATAAAATAACTAAGAAGCAGAACAATGCAGCCGTTAATCCAGTGAATTTGAACACGTAATTAATCTTGTGGTTCAAAAAGTGACGGTAGCTACTCTTCAGGTAGTTTCTAAACATTGACATGATAGGTTATTTTTCTTAATTATATATCAACGGCATTTTAAATAAAAAAATGGACTTTTTTGAACTTCTTCGAAATAAATCGAAAATCATTTATATAACCCTAATTATTACAAGCATTTTTAATGCGTTGTCCAATCTGTTACTTTTAAATTTTATAAATAATAGAATAGCTGGGATTCCCTTGCCTATTGTTAGAGAATATGAGTGGCTACTCTTTGCATTGCTAATTGTGTTTACTTTTACTTTAAACAAAGTATTTGAAAGCTACATGATAAAATTGGCAAACGAAGTGAAATTCGATTATCAACAGAGAATACATAGAAAGTTAGAGCAATCAGAGTTTAATCAGTTTGAGCAACTAGGGACTGCCCGAGTTTACACAGCAATCAATGATTCACAGCAATTGGCTGTCCTCCCTAAATTGATTATGACCATTATTAACTCAACAATAATTATTGCTGTGTGTATCATCTATCTGTTCATCAATTCCTTTTGGGGAGCGCTTATGGTCCTATCAGTTATGATTTTTTTACTGATTCTATATTTTATGAAAAACAGCTGGATTGAAAAAGACCTCCGATTGAAGAGAGATCTGAGAACTCAATACTATAGTTACATCGATGATCTCCTAAACGGATTTAAAGAGATAAGAGCAAGCAGCGTGAGGAACTTCAATATTCATCAAAAATTCTTGAACGAAAACATTAAAAAGATAAGGCATATAGATGAGAAAACGCTTATTAAGTATAACGATAACGAACTCTCGGCAAAATTCAGCTGGTATATAGTTATCGGCATTATATTATTTCTGGGTCCGTCTTTACTTGACCTGGACAACAAAATAATTTCGTTTTTTATGATCACAATTTTATTCATGATTGGGCCGATTGCTGATATTGTTGGATCATTGCAGAATTATACAGAGATAAAGATTGTTCTCGGAAGGCAAAAGGAATTTGATTCGATTTTGGCAACAATTCAAAACGACTCCGAAGCTGACGTTGAAAAATTCAGTGTCCATAAACCGGCACAACAGTTTGTCGAAATTGTTATCAGCGATGTTACTTATAATTATTACAATCTATCCAGGCAAATTGCTTTTTCTGTCGGTCCAATTAACTTAAAAATTAAACGCGGAGAATTGATATTTATTCATGGGGGAAACGGCAGCGGAAAAAGTACGTTTATTAACTTGCTCACCGGTTTATACAAACCTCAAACAGGAGATATTTGTATTAATGAATCAGGGGGAAGAAAAAAATATCTCGCATCTTTTTCAGATTATATCGCACCTGTATTTACAAGCGCCTACCTTTTTAATGAAAACTATGAGGACTACATTTTAGATTTGAATGGTGACCGCTTGAAGTTTTATTTGCAATTATTTCATATGGAAAACGTGATCAAATTTGACAAATTTCGAAATGTCATCAGACGAGATCTTTCGAAAGGTCAACAGAAAAGGTTGGCGTTGATACTTGCTTTAATGGAGGAAAAATCCATAATAGTTCTTGATGAATGGGCTGCCGAACAAGATCCAGAGTTTCGTTCATATTTTTATAGAACTATCCTTCGTGAATTGCAGAGGGAGGGGAAGACAATCATTGCTGTTACGCATGACGATGGATACTTTGACTGCGCGGATCGGTTAATAAGGTTTGATTTTGGCAGAATTACTTCTGATGTTGCTGTGAAGAATGAAAAAATCGAGGATTCGGTTATGAGGAGTATTTAGCAATTTCATTAGTTTTTTCCTAGGATATAAATTAGGTATGAAAATTATAAGATGGCTTAAGTTATTGAAAGTTGCATACGGTTATAAAAACAAATATGACATCGGAGGCATTGCATATTTGTGCTCTAAACTAAAAAAAGACCAATCGGTAATAGACATTGGTTCCCATCAAGGTGAATACTTGTATTTTATGCAGAAGATAGTGGGGCGATCTGGCAAAGTATATTCCTTTGAGCCTCAGGCGAGTCTTTATGCTCAATTAAGTCAGGCAAAAGTATCGTTTGGATGGAATCACGTTACTGTCGAGCGACTTGCTATTTCAAATGAAACTGGGCAAACAACGCTGTTTATTCCGAACGCCACGTTCGATGCCTCTATCAGAAAAAACTTACTTACATCAGTCCGGTATACTGAGGAAGTGAATTCTGAAACCCTTGATTCTTATTGTTTGAGACATCAAATCCAACCCAACTTTATTAAGATCGATGTAGAGGGTAGTGAGTATAATGTAATTGAAGGCGCTATGTCTACACTAAAAAAATATAAACCTAAGTTATTGATTGAAATTGAAGCAAGACATGTTGGCGAGGATAAGGTTCAAGAGACTTTTAGCGTTCTGCAAAAGTTAGGATATTCGGCATCTTTCATTGAGTGGAGAAAAGTCAAGCCACTTGATGAGTTCTCCTTTGCGAAGCATCAAAACATAAAAAATTTGTGGATCAGCAGTGAGAAGACTCCTTATTGCAATAACTTCGTATTTGAATGCAAATATTGAGCGAAGTCGTTAAAAGTATTAGAAGTAATAGGTAATATTCCAGACGATGTTAAGTTATTTTAGTTTAGCAATAAGAAGGTCCCTAAAATGTATTTATCGAGAAACCGCACTGCCATTTATTAAATTAATCTATAGAAAGCGTACGTCACAAAATAAAACGCTCCCAGAAAATTGTAAAAATATTCTCGTTAATTTCAGTGACCATACCTACGTAGGGCTCGGTGACGTAGTCATTTACAGTACGATCATAAGAATTTTAAAACACAAGTTTAAAGATGCCAAAATTGTACTTTTGATTGGAAGAAGAAACAAGTTCTTCGAATTATATTGGAAAGAACATGCTGGTCTGGATGATTTCCTTATTCATCCGCCTCTTCGATTGCGTTACATTTTTGCATGGATTCATTTTATTTATAACTTCAACACAAAAATCAAATTCGATATATCGATAGTTCAGTCGATCGAACCAGTTAGAGGGCTTGATAGCACTTGGTTTCCTGTCGATCCAGCGATCACTTTTATCAAGGGTGTAAAAAATATTGTGGGTTTCTATGACCGTTGGGACGAGGATTGTTTTTATTCTTATATTGTTTCTCAGCAGGGCGTTGAACAATTTCCTCCCGATACACCCGGTCCTCATTGGACGGGTCCTCATTGGACTGATATTGCTAAAGGATATGCGAGGGCATTTAGTATCCCTGAAAATGAGTTGGACCTACTCTGCAAACCTTTTTTTTACTTCAAGTCTTTTGCGTCACCTGACATTTCTCGCGCGACCCCAAGATACAGAATTGCCTTAAACCCTGGCGGTGATCAAATTTGGAACAGACGCTGGCCCTTGGATAAGTTTGTAGCTTTATGCGTAGAGATCCTGGATAAATTAAATGCTGTCATCTTCCTTGTTGGAGGCCCGGATGAGTTGGAATTGCGAAAAGAGTTATACTATAAGGTCAGGGACAAGTTTACTGAAGGAGATTTGGTAGTCATTGACGTAAAAGCATTGAAGGATACTGCGAACTATATATATCATTCGGATTTATTTATCGGAAACGACTCGGGGGTGACCCATCTTGCAAGTGCAATCGGAACGAAAATCATTGCCATTTATGGTCCTTCCAATTTCGCATTCTGGGGGCCGGAAAAGTTAGATCCAAAAAATAAAGTAGTGTCACTGACATTGCCTTGCATGCCTTGTGAGCACAGGCTAAACCTGACGGGTATTGCAGAATGTCACCTAAAAGAAGACAAGTATAAATGTTTAAATGAACTTGAAGTAGAAAGGGTTTATAAGGAAGTTGTAAGAAGCGTTTCTAGCGAGGAAATGCTGGGGCAGGCGCTGAATTAACTAAATAAAGGTGACGGAAAAAATGTCAGTATTTTTGACGCTGCCTCATTGATATCGGACGCTATCAAGTCTGGCCTTGCTTCATGTTCATCGGACGTGCTAATTAAAACTGTTCTACAGCCCGCGGCTCTTCCTGCTTGAATATCGCACTCAGAATCTCCAATGATCCAGGATTTTGTTAGATCAATATTGTGATCTGCCGCGGCTTGAAGAATAAGGCCTGGTTTTGGTTTTCGACATTCACATTTTATCGCGTACTCTGGAATTTTACTTTTTTCAAAATGTGGACAGAAATAGAATCCGGTCAATGCAACAGAGTTCACACTCAAGAATTGAATGATTGCTTCTCTAACATTTTCAAGTGATGAGGGTTCAAAATATCCTCTTCCAATACCAGACTGGTTTGTTACTATGATAAATAAAAAGTTAGCCTCACTAAGCGCTTTCAACCCGTCTACCATGTGATCATTAAATACCATTTTTTTTGGGTCTACATTATATGGTGTATTTCTCACCAGAGTTCCATCTTTGTCAAGAAAAATAGCGCCTTTCATTCAAACGATTTATTGCTAATCTCGGTTTTGATAAAGCAATTTATAATTATCAAATCAAAGAGCAAATGAATCGATTATCGTAGAACAGCCATATCCCGTCGTTCCCTTAAAGTCAAAAAGCTAATTAACCTATTTTCCGTTCTGATTTTTAGGATGGCAGGTAATAATGAAATACTATAGAGTTGTGATCTATAGAACGATCACGCCTAGAACTGGCTTTTGCCTCCTGTGGGCTCCAAGAGCGGCTACGATCGCTATTAGCATGGCGTTGAATAATCATATCAGTACAACTTTTAAGCTTATTGTTTTCTGCTTCCAACTCTTGCATACGCTGCGCTGGCTTGCCAAGGCAGTCCATACTTTCCTTTCCAGTTATATAGAGTCGCTGCGCTGATCCCAATGCGCATGGCGGATGTCTGCGGCTTAAGGTCGCCATCATTCTGTTTAAGAATTGACACAATCTGTGCCAAAGTGAATAGTCTTTCATGGTTCCCTAAAGTTAAAAAATTCCCACTTTTGAATTCTTCACTTTTAAGGGAACCTTGCGTATCTTATGGAGTTTTCAATAGGTTAATTTTGAATAGTTATTAATGAAATAACCAGCACATCGATTTGTAATTGAATTTATGGGAGAAAGTCGTATTATCTGTAATTGATGAGTATGTTGAATACTTTTGAACAAAACGTAATAAACCAGTGAAAAATCCTTTGATCTCATGTCTTTGCATTTCAAACAGAAGGCCGAACTTTCTCACAAATGCCATAGAAAATTTTCTTGCACAGACCTATCAAAACAAGGAGCTAATCGTTGTCTATAATAGCCTAGAGAGTAAATATGATGACATTGTAACGAAATACAAAAGGAAAGAAATTAGGTTTCACGACGTTTATGACGTTCATAATACACTAACATTAGGCGATCTCAGGAATATTTCAATTGATATAGCAAAAGGAAAATACATTTGTATATGGGATGACGATGACTGGTATCATTGCGAAAGACTTGAATCTCAATTTCAGGGACTTAAAACAAGCAAAAAGCCTGGTTGCATACTTGCCTATTTTATAATCTATGACTCTATAAGTCGAAAAGCTTACCTATCCTCTCCGATATTTCCTGCAAACTCAATCCTATGTGAAACGGCGTTATTAACAAAAAACATACGCTATTCAAGTTTGAATCGTGAAGAGGATGATTATTTCTTAAAAAAACTCCTGGACATAAATGCGCTATTTCCATTGGTAAATCCTAGTCTTTATATCTACGTAAAACACATTACGAATACATGTTACCCTATGCATTTTAATAAGTTAACATCAAACAGTTACGAACTGTCAAAAGGTGGAAGTAAGGTAATTGAAAATGTAGTTTGTCACAAAGACTCTTTCAAAAAAGCGTCAAAACTGATAACTCAAAAGAATCTACTTCAAGAATTTGACTATCTGCAGACATTCAGAAAAGCCTGGTACAACACTTAGGTAATGTTCGCATGCCCAGATGATCATCCAGCTCCCCTTTCCAACATCTGTCCATGGCTCTGATATGAGATTTTCCATAAATGAGTTCAACTATAAACTGTATAGTGATTTTCGAAGAGCGAACTAAGATATGACCTTTACGCAGTTACTTAGACCGCCATTTACACCTCCATTTCGCAAAGCGAACCCAATTTCAATGATTTTCTTTCGTATCTAGCCTCCTTTAACATAAAGTCAACTGGCAGACAACGTTCTGTTACTTCGTAAAGTCAAAATTGCAAAGTCATGGCGGAGATCGAGGCTATTGTTATTCCGTTTTTTGTACTACTCATTTTCATTATTATCATAAATCAGCGATACGTAAAAAACGAGTAAAAAGAATCAATTTTGGTTATTTGTATTACAATTGATCCCGTTTGTGTACAAAAGCGATACGTGACATATAAGACGATTATATATTTGAATAAAACAATTCATAATATATATGGAAAGAACAAGCGAGAGGAACTCAGGTAGCCAAACGACGCATCTGTACCGTGAGCAATTAATTACAGTGGAAAGTATGGAGTCTTTTAAAGCTGATTTATTCCAGGAAATGCGAAAAATGCTGAACGAGTTTGCTGGTAAGTCGGGCAAAAAGTGGCTCAAATCTTATGAGTTGAAAAAGTTACTTGGCATTTCTTCGGGTACCCTGCAAAATCTTCGTATTAACGGAACACTTCCATTCACTAAGATTGGAGGAGTTATTCTTTACGATTATGAAGAGGTCGAAGCAATGCTCAAGGCGCACAGCCGGTAAATAATGTAAAAATGCAAATCTTAATACTGTGCTGAAGTGTATATGCGTACAAAATAAATGAACACTCCCACCTTGCTAACAACTAAAGGAATTATTAACGCAGGAGGACTTGCAACAATTCCGAATGCAGCTTTTAGCAGACCTAAGAGAAATGTTACAGTTTAAAGGGCACCAAGGCAATGGTTGAAAAGTTCCGACATGCGAAAGATGCTGGTATTTCTCCGGCACATTGCAGAACTTGAGAATCAACGGAAGTTTGCCTTATACCAAACTTAACGGTATTATGTTTTATAGGCTGTAGGATTTTGAAAAAATTCTTGAAAAGAATTTGACATCGAAAAGCACATAGCTTGCGAATGTATTCTGAGAGATCATGACTTCGATCAAACTCATGCCTCTACGACCTCAGTTTAGTCCATATATCATGGTAAATACTTTTTATGAGGACCTCAGAAAACAACTGACTTGCGGCATCTTTTGAAATTGCTTTAATAATAGTCCGTGATTCTCCTTTTTGAACAACGAAAAGACTTCCCGTTGGGGAAAGGGCCACTGTACTCGGAGAATGAGTTGCCATAAGCACTTTTGCGCCATAGCCGATTATCAGATTTTCATTTACAACATCAAAGAACTGTTTTGTCAGTGACGCTCTAGCGTAGAACTTTCAATTGAGGTCGACTTTCAACTTTGTTTTCGTTCAGCCTACCCTTTAAATCCTTCATATCCTCACTCAATTTTCTTTCAATTACCTTTGCATAGATTTGTGTAGTTGTGATAGCAGAGTGTCCAAGCATTTTACTAACGGACTCAATAGGAACGCCGTTAGTTAAGGTAACTGTTGTTGCAAACGTGTGACGTGCTATATGAAAAGTAAGATTTTTTTTGATCCCACATAGATCGGCAATTTCCTTTAGGTAACTATTCATCTGCTGATTCGAGATGACGGGAAATAACCTTTCCGCAGCTAGAGCTTTTGGATGCCCTTTGTATTTATCAATGATCTCCAGGGCTTTTGGCAACAACGGTATACGAACTGGATTGCTTGTTTTTTGTCGGTTTGTGTATATCCAGTATTCGTTGTCAATACCGATTGTTACATTAGCAGGCGTGAGTTGCATAACATCAATATAGGCAAGACCGGTATAACAACTGAAAATAAAAAGGTCGCGTATCCATTGGAGCCGAACGATTTTTAATTCACGTATTTCTATCGCTAACAATTCCTCTTTTGTAAGGAATTCTCTTTCGACCTTTTCAAACTTTTGTTTGTAGGCAGCGAACGGATCTCGTTCCAACCACTCCATCCTTACGGCCATATTTATCATTTTACGCAATCTTTCAATGTGTTTCATGACCCCATTGTTTGCTAGTGGTTTGTGGTGATCGACCGGTTTATAATTGCGTAAGAAGTAATCAAAGTCTACAATGAACTTATAGGTAAGTTCTGATAAATACATATCAGTTTTGCCAAACTTTGATTTCAGAAATCGCTGAATGTATTTTTGAGTAGCGGAGTAATTCTTCATCGTACCCCATGTCAATGAGTCGCTTACGTTAGTATTGTGATACTCTATTAACTTACAGAGCGTATGTTTCTTTTCGTCATTGCCAATGAACTTGTTTTTAATTGCTTCAGCCGTTACAAATTTCTTTTGCAGCATCATTTCCTGATAACA
The DNA here is from genome assembly GCA_964235605.1 of uncultured Cyclobacteriaceae bacterium. Lineage (GTDB taxonomy): Bacteria > Bacteroidota > Bacteroidia > Cytophagales > Cyclobacteriaceae > DATCRE01. The sequence continues at coordinate 144,292 of CAXSCR010000005.1, forward strand.
ACTCACAATACCTGAACGCACCTGTTCCAGAAACGCGTTAAGAGAACGAATTTCTTCACGGCTGCCCTTAGCCATGCCTTTAAATCCGTTCCAGTTTTCCTGTTCAATGCTCCGTTTTACTGAAATGTCTGCTCGCTTGCCGTCGACGGTAATACGTGCATAAATAGGAGCCAGTCCATAGTTGGTCTTGTACTTTTTTAAGTAGAAGATTACTCCGAATGTGTTTGTTGTGTTTTTCATATTTGCTTAAATCGTTTAGATCACGCAGCGCATTGATCACTCACAGTACTCCGGCACATTAAGCTCGTCGAATTGGTTAACAATTCGCATCGGGTGCCCCAAAGATAATACGGGAAATAGGGCACCGAATGGGGCACATTTTTATTGATATCAGATGGTATGAATTGATGGAAGAAAAAGCAAAAAGCCTCTCAAATCATACGATCTAAGAGGTTTTGCCGACATTTGATTGTCTCTGTGTCGGGGTGAGATGATTCGAACATCCGACCCCCACGTCCCTAACGTGGTGCGCTAACCGGGCTGCGCTACACCCCGAACTTATTTTGGATTGCAATATTACGAAATACCTAATATCTCACAAGTTCATACCTAAACATCTATAAAGATACTAACTTAGAATGTATGAGGGTAAGATCTTTACTGACCATATCTAACCGTTTTCAAGCGCTATGCTTACTACAATGATGTTAAAATTATCAGATCATAATGCTAACTTTAAGCATTTCAAATTATAGTGCCTTTAAATGCGATTTATCTTCACTGTTATTACTTTAATTCAAAGAAGATTTTCAGAAAAACAATTCCTGATTCTCTCTAGCATTTTTGTGGGCTTAGCATCTGGACTTACCGCTATCATTCTTAAGCTATTCGTTCATACAATAGGCATTTGGGTTACGCGTTATACGGACAACTACGAAAAATATTTTTTATTTACGATTTGTCCGTTGATTGGCATCGGACTAACAGTTTTTATTATACATCGCTTCTTTAAAAAATCATTTAAAAAAGGCAGCGCGGAAATATCATACGCTATAGCAAAAGAGTCAAGCATACTACCGAGGTCGCAGCCCTTATCACAAGTTATTACAAGTGCGTTGACTGTTGGTTTTGGTGGATCAGCAGGATTGGAGTCTCCCATGGTTAGCGCAGGTGCCGGACTTGGATCGCATTATGCTAAAACATTTCAACTTGATTATAAGGAACGGACGCTATTGTTAGCTTGTGGTTCGGCTGCAGGTATTGCCGCAGCTTTTAATTCTCCCATCGCAGGCGTTCTTTTTGCTATTGAAGTTTTGCTGGTAGATGTAACTGTTTCGGTATTCACACCCTTAATTATAGCAGCCGCTACAGGCGCTTTACTTGCCAAGGTAATTCTACAGGAAGGTGTGCTGCTTAATTTTGGTTCACAACTGCCATTCAATTATAACAACATTGTGTATTATGTTATTCTCGGCGTATTGGCTGGATTTCTATCACTTTATTATGTACGCACTTTTACATATATAGAGAACAAGTTTAAAAGCATTGGCAAAACGTATCAAAAAGTTCTTATTGGTGGCTTAGCGTTGTCAGTTCTCTTGATATTGTTCCCGCCACTATACGGAGAAGGATATGATAGTATCAAGATGCTGGCAAACCTGCAGCCTGACGCATTGATTCAAGGAAGCTTGTTCGAGGAGTTTTTATCTTCTAATTGGAGTCAGTTACTTTTCGTTTTCATTCTGATGATGGTAAAGGTTTTTGCAACTGCATTTACATTGGGAAGCGGTGGTAATGGTGGAAACTTTGCACCCTCTTTATGTGTAGGATCCTACCTTGGCTTTTGCTTCGCCCGGTTTATTAACCTTACGGGATTAACATCTATTCCAGAAAGTAATTTCACGCTGGTAGCAATGGCAGGTATTCTCAGCGGAATTTTCTACGCACCACTTACTTCAATTTTTCTTATCATTGAAATTACGGGCGGATATGGATTAATGATACCACTCATGATTGTAGCTGCACTTAGCAATATTGTAGTGCGTTACTTCGAACCTTTATCTATGGAAGCGAAAAAATTATCTACGAAACTCAAACTTTCTATTGATGATAAAGATAAATATTTGCTTAGTAGGTTAGACTTTTTAGAAATGATTGAAAAAGATTTTCAAAAAGTTGATTCTGACGGAACATTACTCAGCTTGGTTAACGCCATATCAAAATCAAGAAGAAATATTTTTCCCGTAGTAAACAAAGAATCGAAACTGGTTGGACTAATTAATCTGGATGATGTGAGAAGTCTAATCTTTAATCAGGATTTATATGATAAAATTCTAATTAAAGAAATAATGACTGCACCCAAAACAACTTTGACGGTAGAAGAAAACCTCCACAACGTGCTCAATAAATTTGATGACACGGGCATGTGGAATCTCCCTGTAACCGATGACTATAAGTATATCGGGTTTTTATCGAAGTCCAGTATTCTTACAAAATATCGTTCTGAGTTACTGAAGTCTGTTTAAATAAAACCTCATCCTAAATCCTTTTCGCTTTAGCGGAAGAACATAGGATGAGGCGTAAACTCAATTCGTAGTTAGTAAATTAACTTAATACTTTCTGCGCGGCCTTTTACCATCAGACGAACGCGAAGATGAGCTATCAGAAGATCTGCTACCACCGCTACTGCTTCCACCACCATCAGATGATCTTGGCTTGGTTCTGCTATCCCTTCTTCCACCACCAGCGTATCCGCCACCAGAAGATCTGCTACCTGATGAAGAATTACCACCATACGAGCGACCGCCACCAGAAGAACGTTCAGAACGTTCACCTCCACCGCCAGATCTCTTTTCGGCTGTTACTTCTACACGAACGGCTCTATTTTGATACTCTACATTTGTAAAGCCATTCAGTATATCTTGTGATTTACTCTTATCAACTTCAAAGAAAGAATAAGCACCCTTTATATCAATTTGGCCAATGTACTTTTTACCAACACCGGTTGAGTCATCAATCAATTCAAGAATTCCCGCTTTATCAAGGCCATCCATTTTGCCTACATTAACAAAGAAGCGATCGCCAGTGATATAGCGCTCTTCGCTGCTACTACGCTGTCCGTCTTCTGCATTTAGATCAGGCGAATTTTTATAATAATCTAAAAAGCGATTGAACTCTATAGACGCAAAACGTTTTATCAGTTCTTGCTTAGTAAGGTCTTTTAACTCATCATAAACCGCTGGAAGAAATTCTTCAATGTCTTCTTCGTTTACTTTTACCTCACGAACCTTGTGCATCAAAGCAATTAATTGCTTCTGGCAAACTTCTGATCCCGTAGGAATCATCATTCTAGTAAAAGGAGCCTTAAGCGTTCTTTCAATTTGTTTAACCTTACTTAGTTCTCTTCTAGAGATTAAGGCTATTGAAATACCTTTCTTACCCGCACGTGCAGTACGACCGCTACGATGGGTATAGAATTCCATTTCATCAGGAATGTTAAGATGTATAACGTGTGTTATATCGTCAACATCAATACCACGCGCAGCAACATCTGTAGCTACAAGTATTTGCAATGCACGGCTACGGAATTTTACCATAACACGGTCACGCTGTTGTTGCGTAAGATCACCATGCAATGAATCTGCATTGTAACCATCCTTCATTAAATTTTCGGCAATGCGTTGTGTATCTATTCTCGTGCGACAGAAAATCAAACCAAAAATTTCTGGGGTGTAATCAAGAATACGTTTTAATGCTAAGTACTTATCCTTTTCAGAGATGAGTACATATTGATGATCGATATTTACATTACCCTTATTCTGCTCCCCTACGGTAAGCTCAAAAGGATCTGTCATGTAATTTTTAGAGATACTCTTTACCTCACGAGGCATTGTGGCTGAAAACAACCACACATTTTTCTCCTTCGGTGTATGCTGAAGAATCTCATCTAGGTCTTCTTTAAAACCCATGTTTAGCATTTCATCGGCCTCATCTAGAACAACAAAGCGAATTGTATTCAAATTGATAGCCTTTCTGCCAATTAAGTCAATTAATCTGCCTGGTGTAGCCACAATAATTTGGGCACCCTTCTTTATGCTTCTGATTTGGTCGGTTATGCTTGACCCGCCATAAACAGCAACAATGTTGATTCTTTTAACTTTTTCTGAGAAATTCTCGAGGTCATTAGTGATCTGAAGACAAAGTTCACGCGTTGGTGCTAACACCAAAGCCTGTGTATCACGACTTTTTTCGTCTATTAAATCCAACAATGGCAAGCCAAAGGCAGCGGTCTTGCCGGTACCTGTTTGTGCCAAACCTACAAAATCACGGTTTCCTTCCAGTAACACTGGGATTGCTTTTTCCTGTATGGGAGTAGGGACCTCGAACCCGAGCAACTGTACCGACTCTACCAACCCTTTAGACAGGCCAAGGGCTTCAAAAGATTTCATTCAATAATATTAAGTAAGCCGCAAAGGTAAGAATATTAAATTAGAAAAGAGCTTTGAACCGCCCGCATAGTTTTGCATTCTGCTATTTTTAGATAAATTTGCCGGTCTTCTGTAACAAATAAGCAGATTTAAATTTATAAAATTTTTAATAAGGGGGATTAGCTCAGCTGGCTAGAGCGCTTCCATGGCATGGAAGAGGTCATCGGTTCGACTCCGATATTCTCCACTTAAGTCCGCTAAAAAGCGGGACTTTTTTCATTTATGACCCATCTGTATGAATGGGTTATGTTTACAGGAAATCGCTTTAAGTTCTAATATCAAACTTATAGCCTCTGGCCGCTAGCTTTGAGCTGCCAGTTCGATTTTTTAACGTTTATGCAGGTGACTTACATGTTGGGCTCATGTTAACTATAACTAAGGGTTTGTATTCTTGACATGGTAGCATAACGATAAGTAAAAGTTGCAGATGACAATCATCGTTTGAAAGCGCAATCCCTTCAGGAAAATCGCTTGTAATATTGGAAGTTGAGCCAATCCAGTTTATAAATAATTATTAAACTGGTTAGCGTTGCAGTAGAACAAGTAAATCTTTTTTTATATCAATAGTTAGTAAATGACTCTTAATCAACGATCATTTTTTCCAGGTAGAGCGGTTCGTTTCCTCCCCGCTCCCCTACAGACCCGG
>CAXSCR010000006.1:0-97411 GCA_964235605.1 uncultured Cyclobacteriaceae bacterium
TGCTCGAACAAATTCCCATCTCACGGATTTAGCACAGCGCGATACAAGCGATTTCGTTGAAAAAGTAGGGCACATAAATATCTTGCATTAAAAAAAAATCGTAAATCGTAGCATGATTGAGCGGTACACCATCACATCCACGCCAGAATTACTTCAAGACAGGTTTAATGTCGATGTGCCTGACTTCTATAAACCAAACTACAACGCCTCTCCTACGCAGTTACTACCCGTTATCACAATTGATAGTCCCCAGGGTGTTTCGTTATTTTATTGGGGCGAAATACCGGGATGGGCGAAAAACAAAACACCTGGTGAAAAAATAATTAATGTGCGGGTTGAAGCACTTGCTGACAAGCCTGCCTTAAAAAAATCAATAATGAAGACCCGTTGCCTTCTGCCTGCTGACGGTTTTTATGCCTGGAAAAAAGTAGGGAAGAAGACCACGATACCCTACCGCTTTGTTCTCGCCGATAACGCATTGTTTTCAATACCTGGAATATGGGAAGAGTTTGAAGATGAAGATGGAAATGAAATGCACACTTTTACAATCTTCACAATAGTAGCTAACGAATTGGTATCAACCATTCAGGAAAGGATGCCCATTATTTTTGATAAAGCATCGGAAGAAGTATGGCTAAATAAATCAGCATCAGAAAGTGATATAACAAGTTTGCTAGTACCTTATCCTGCCGTTAAGATGAATTTTTATCCCGTATCGCCGCGTATTAACGATGTAAGGGTGGATGCGCCCTCGTTAATCACGCCTACGCTTCCAGCAGATCAACATGGCAATCTTACGCTTTTTGATTAATAACTAATTGATTCAATTACTATAATTTAGTTGTGCGCGTAAAATTGCATGACGGGTAAAATTGCATGACGTTGTAGCGTTCTTTTACATGCCTCCAGAGAAATCTGCATGCATATAAAGGCTTTCTCGATGCACGAAGAAGATAAGTGACGCTGCGCGGAATTGCGTTAAGCGCACAGAGTTAAATCCAATCTGTTAATTTGCCTTTTGTTATTGAACATTAAAACCCATCATCTTTCTCCTCTTGATCAGGTGCTTTCTCATCGACGATAACTTCCTCTTCGGCTTGCTCCTCGTCTTTCTTTTTCTTTTCTTTTTTCTTCTTTGGATTCTCCTCCGTTAAAGCGGCATCTTCTTGCGTGGTTTCCTTAGCAGGTTTGTTCTTCCTCTTGAGGAATGAGAAAAATCCTTTCTTCTTAGGTTGCACTGGCTCAACAACTGGCTTGTCAGTCTCAAGGGTATCTACATAATCAAATTCTTCTTCATCGGTAGGTCTTTGTAAGCTGGTTGAATCAACCTTGTCTTTCTTCTTCCTTTTAAAGAGGTTCTTAAAGAATCCGCCTTTCTTTTCTTTTTTGTCTTTGTTTCCCTGCTGCATTTTTGCAATGCGCACATCGGGCAAAATGAGATGGTTTCTGAGATACCACATGTAGTTATCCTGATCAACATTTAAGCGAACTTCAACTACATTGTATTTCATGCTATCGGCATCATATTTTAATAGCCTCACTTCCTTATCTTTTGTAACCATATAGATGCTATCCTCGCTAGTTTTAAGCGTGTCTGCTGGTTTACTAACATCCACAATGAATGTGCTATCTATAATTGAATTTGCTGCAGAGTCAAGCTCTTTTATCGAGACATAATCGTCCTTTAAAGAATCTGGCACAATGGGATAAACCGGGATCATTTCCACTGTTCTCAAGCTTCTTTCCTTTTGTTGGTAAGTAGTAGCTTCCGCTATAAGAAACTTAGTTTTGCTCGCTGTTAATACCTTAGGCGTGGAATCACCAACAAAATAGCTGAATTTTTTACGTAGGGCGTCTTTATCATAGATAAATGCACTTTGGTAGGCAGGACAAACCAGACGCTGGGTACAAGCGCCCAGCGCAATGAAAGCAACCAGAAAAACAATCAGTGCCCTTGCCATTTGTAGGGTAAGTCGAATAAAAATAAAGAATTAGTAATAAGTATACTAATCATTTAGCTGTTGTAACCAGTTTTGAGCCAGTAATCTTGGTTTCTATGATAAAGCTAACGCTGATTTTTGACTTTTAGTGAGTGATGAGGCTACTAATTGATAAGAATTATCTATCCATTGACATAGGAGTTTATCGGGAATGGAGCCGTCATGGATAACGGTAATCCAGTGCTTTTTATTCATGTGGTAGCCCGGCTTAACAGCGGGGTGCTTTTCGCGGAGTTCAACTGCTATTTCAGGGTCGGCTTTGAGATTTACACTGGCAAAGGTTTCAATATCTGTTAAGGCAAACATCTTACCCATAACTTTAAAGACAAGCGTAGTCTCGCCGAACGGAAATTCTTCAGTGACGCACTTTTTTGAGAGGCAATAGTTTCTATAATATTCTATATCCAAAGTTTTATAGCAGGCGTTTTACCACCAAATAAATAACACCTATAAGAAACACAATGATCGAAATTTTGTTGATGCCATGCATCATTCGGATGTTTATATTGTTAGGGCGTGCAGGATCTTTTTTACGAAAAAAATAACCACCAACTTCACCCATGCTGAAAAACTCTTTTAAGGAATTCTTTTTGCTTCCTACTTTATGTTCTGCTAGCTGCTTTTCCATGTCATTAAATTTTAAATCTATACCTAAAGTAAACCCGAATCTATATTCAGCCCCCTAAAACTTTTCAATAGTTGATGGATCAACCCAACTTCCTCCTTCTTTGATCAATCCAATTAATTCGTCAACAGCATTGGCTGAGGGAACGTTTCTTTTTACGACTTCTTTTCCTTTATACAATGTTATTCTTCCCGGGCCTGATCCTACATAACCATAATCAGCATCGGCCATCTCACCCGGACCATTCACAATGCATCCCATAATGCCAATCTTTACGCCTTTTAAATGATCGGTACGTTGCCTGATCATAGCGGTCGTTTCCTGAAGGTCAAACAAAGTTCTTCCGCATGATGGACATGAAATATACTCGGTCTTAGACATTCTGTTTCGGGTCGCCTGTAAAATTCCAAACGCGGTTTTATTACTTATATCTGCCCAGCGTTGTTGGTCTTCACGTGTAAGATTACTTTCGCCAATGCCGAGCATTATACCATCACCAAATCCATCTATAAATAATCCACCCGCATCGGTTGATGCATGAATCCTAAAATGATCTTCAGCCATTTGTGCATAGTTTTTCATGATGATAACTGGCACATCAATTTGTTGATTAATTAACTCAAAAAATATTCTTCTTAACTCTGCCATGGCATGCTTGTTATCTGAATGTATAACCGCCACCAAGGACTTGTCACGCTTTAATGTTTGAATAAATGACTCGTCTAATTCATCTAATGTAAAGCGTATAAAATTTATTTGGTTATGTTTTTCAACCGTAATAGAATAGGTCAATTTAGAAAACAACGGAATATGATTGACTTTATCTTCACTCAATTTCCATACATCATAGTCTCTAATTTCCTTTAAACCATTGGGTAACATAAAACCAATGGGCTTATTGCCTGTATAGACATAATCAGCACCCTGATCATTCATTCTCCATTTGTCAGGTTCGGGTAGATAGAAATGCCCAATGCACCTGAGATCTTTGTAATCATGAACTTCAACATTACTCAGATTGGCAATAACCCGAGGCACATTATGTTGTCCACCAATATTTACAATTTCACGGCTTAGTCTCTTACTGTAAGCAAATGGATTAATCGGTGATTCTACAATAGATCTAATAGATTTATGATTAGCTCTTTGTACATATCGGTCAACCATAATTTGCGCAACAGGCGCTTCCTCTTCAGGCTCTTCTGTTAAAGAAACCCGAACAGTATCTCCCAATCCGTCTTCCAATAATGTTCCTATGCCTACCGCCGATTTTATTCTTCCATCTTCACCATCGCCTGCTTCCGTAACACCCAGATGTAATGGATAAGGCTTTAAACCTTCAGCATCTAATTTGTTAACCAGCAGCCTATATGCCTCCACCATGATTTGTGGGTTGCTAGATTTCATTGACAATACGATGTTGTAATAATTTAAATCTTCACAGATACGCAAAAATTCCAATGCCGACTCAACCATACCCAATGGTGAATCACCATAACGACTCATAATTCTATCAGACAACGAGCCATGGTTCGTACCAATGCGCATGGCTGTTCCATACTCCTTACAAATTTTAATTAATGGCGTAAACTTCTGGCGAATTCTACTAAGTTCTGCTTCATAGGTAGCATCTGTATATTCTATTTCTTCAAAACGTTTTTTATCAGCGTAATTGCCTGGATTAATTCTAACTTTTTCTACGATGCGTGCTGCAAGCTCAGCTGCATTAGGCGTAAAATGGATGTCTGCAATAAGCGGAACGGTATATCCGCGTAAGCGTAACTCCTTCTTGATAGCTTCTAGGTTTTGCGCTTCCTTCATACTTGGCGCTGTGATCCTAACATATTCACAGCCAGCCTTCACCATACGAATGGTTTGTTCAACTGAACCCATTGTATCCATGGTATCGATGGTAGTCATAGACTGCACCCGAATAGGGTTATTGCCTCCCATTGCCAAATCACCAACTTTTACCTCGAGTGATTTACGCCGACTGTATTGTACAAGGCTGTTACAGTATTTTTTTAACGACGCGATTTGTGGATTCACAAGACTTTATTTTACACCAAAATTAATCAATTTGAATTAGGCATTCTGCAGCATTTAGGCATTAGTTTAGGCATGGGCTATTGGGCATTAGGCATTAGACATTAGGGACTGGGCATTAGGGCGATTTTTTGATGATCATCAAGTTCGTTTATAAACACATGGAATGAGTTATCAGTCAAACTAGTTTACCGCTAAACCCCTAGTCCCCAATGCCTCAATGCCCAATGCATAGCATTACAAGTCTCCCAACTGGGGTCTCATTACTACTTCTTCCAAGACTGTTCTATCAGAGAGTTGGTAGGCTGCGAAGACGGTTTCGGCTACATCTTCAGGTTTTATGAAACGTTCATCGGGTATGTCGACGCCGTCCCAGCTGGCTGTTTTTGTTGCGCCGGGGAGTACCGCTGTTACGCGGATGTTGAATTCTTTTAGCTCCTCACGTAGGCATTTTGAGAAACCTAGCATGGCAAATTTTGAGATGGCGTAAGATCCTCCATTAGGATAGGCTTGCATACTGGCGATGGAGCAGATATTAAAAATGTGTCCGGATTTTCTAGACTTCATGGCGGAAGACAGTCCACGCGTTGCGTAATATGCACTGTATAAATTTGTATTGATCATGCTCTCTAAGGTACCTTCAAGCTCTGTGCAAATTTCACCTGGAAGAAAATAACCTGCATTATTCACCAAGACATCTATCTTAAGATTTAAGTCTGATATACGTTTTGTGAACTCCTTAACTTGTACCTTATCCGACATATCGGTTTGATGCGTCCATACTTTTAGACCTGGATATTTTTGTTGAAGCGTATCTTGTAATGCTTGTAACTCGGCAGAATTTCTAGCGCATGTAGCAATATTATATCCAGCTGAAGCAAATCTTTCTATTATTGATCTTCCAATACCTTTTGTGCCTCCCGTTACGACAATAAGTTTATTCATTGCTGATTTTCTATTTTAAAGTATCTTTAGCAAGTTAATAATAGCAGAGTTTTAACGAAGTGCTTGCATGAAAGAAATTGGTCGGTATTTTATTTTCCTTGGAAACATGTTCTCCAATCCGGAGTCTTTCAAAACATATTACAAATTAGTGCTTGATGAATGCTTAAATGTGGGGACGGGTTCGCTCTTTCTTTTTATGCTAGTCTCTACATTTATTGGCGCAGTAACTACTGTGCAAACAGCATTTAACCTTGCTAACAGTCCGCTTATACCAAGCTATGTAATTGCACAAGTTGTACGGGAGATGGTGGTGTTGGAATTAGCACCTACCATTATGGCATTAATTTATGCAGGCAAAGTTGGCGGTAGCATAGCAGGGGGACTGGGCACTATGCGTATCACCGAACAAATTGATGCACTCGAGGTGATGGGAATAAACTCCGTATCGTACCTCGTTATGCCAAAGATTATTGCCTCAGCTTTAATGTATCCCCTACTCGTTATTTTTGCAGGAGTTTGTGGAATGGTGGGTGGATATTTAGTCGGTATGTTTACCGGTATTATTTCACCAACTGAATATATCTACGGACTTCGTTCAGAATTTAATCCGTTTACAGTCACCTTTGCCTTAATTAAAGCATTTGTATTTGGATTTTTAATATCATCGATATCATCCTTCAAGGGATATTATACACAAGGTGGTTCACTTGAGGTCGGCATTTCAAGTACAAATGCTGTAAAAAATAGTGTTATAGCTGTATTGATCTCTGATTATCTTTTAGCCCAACTATTACTAGGAAAATGATTAAGATAGAGAACATAACCAAATCGTTTGCTGGCAAAACCATATTGAATGGTGTTAGCGGCACTTTTGAAAAAGGCAAACCCAATCTTCTTATTGGCGCCAGCGGTACAGGCAAAAGCGTATTATTAAAGTGCATTGTTGGGTTGGTTAAACCTGATAAGGGTACGGTGTTCTTCAATGGCCGTGATTTTACCAATGGCAATCAGGAGACAAAAACTGAAATTAGAAGAGAGATAGGCATGCTATTTCAAGGAGGGGCATTGTTTGATTCCAAGAATGTCGAAAACAATGTCATGTTCCCGCTCGATGTTTTAACTAAAATGCAGCGCGAAGAGAAATTAGAACGTGCCAATTTTTGTCTTAAACGCGTTGGACTTGAAAATGCAAATAAAAAAATGCCCTCTGAATTAAGCGGTGGTATGAAGAAGCGCGTTGGCATTGCCCGCGCTATTGTTAATAATCCAAATTATCTTTTTTGTGATGAGCCAAATTCAGGCCTTGATCCTCAAACGTCTATTCTCATTGATGAATTGATTCAGGATATCTCTGAGGAGTTTAACATCACCACCATTGTAGTAACCCACGATATGAATTCTGTTATGGGCATCGGTGAAAAAATAATGTTCATTTTTAAAGGTGAAAAATTATGGGAAGGTCCTAACACAAACATTACCCATTCGGGGGTTAAAGAACTCGATGACTTTGTATTTGCCAATAAGGTAATGAGCTCTCTACGTAATAAATAAGACGTTTTAAGCACTATTCCATCCTTTCCATCAGTTTAAGAAAAAGCAATAAATAGTTTCATTTATAGATACCAATCGGTATCTTTACAAATGCGCAATCCAGAGCTTACCAAAGAAAAGATCTTGAAAAAATCGGGATTGTTGTTTAATACGCAGGGCTATAAAGCTACTTCTATTAGCAACATCACGGATGCCACTGGATTTACCAAAGGTGCGATCTACCGCCACTTTGAAAGCAAAGATGTATTGGAAGTGGAAACACTTTTCCATCTTTCAAATATCATGTTTGAAAGTATGCGCAATGTTATTAAGGAGAAAATGAACGCTCCGGATAAGTTACGCGCCGTTTGTACATTCTTTGAAACCTATATAACAAATCCCCCAGTAAAAGGTGGTTGCCCTTTATTAAATGTTGCGATTGAAGCTGATGACGCTCATCCCTTACTTCGTAAAGCTGCATTAAAAGTTATGGATACGATGCGTACAGCACTCATAGGCATTTTAGATAATGGTGTTAAATACAAACAGCTCAAGCCGGCAATCAATAAAGAGTTTTATGCTACGATAATTATTGCATCTCTAGAGGGAGCCATTATGATGAGCAAACTGCGTGGTAACGATCAAGATATCAACCATGTTTTAAAACATTTAGAAAGTCTTATTCAAGAAATCACGTTGTAATTTTTTTAACCAATTAGATACCAATTGGTATCTAATAAAAAAGAAAAGTATGAAAAAAATCATCGCTTTATTGATGGGCAAATACTTAAATATTCTTTCGCATATCGCGCCACGCGTTGCTGCACATCAGGGATTGAATTTATTTTGTCGGCCGTTTCGAACGCCACTAAGCCGTTACCATAATGAGTTCTTAGACAAAGCAGATTCTTTTTCACTTAAGCACAACGGCGTTCACATTCAAGGCTATCGTTGGGGAAATGGCGATAAAAAGATCATCTTTATTCATGGATGGCAAAGTCATAGCTTTAGATGGAAGGCATTCATTGAGTCACTCTCTAAAAGTGACTACACGCTTTACGCAATAGATGCACCTGGTCATGGTCGATCAGGCGGAAGCTTTTTAACTGTGCCTCTTTACAGTGAAGTGATCAAACAATTACTTAGCTCGCTTGGTGAGGTACATGCCATTGTAGGTCATTCAATTGGCAGTTTTGCAGCCATGCATGCCTTCCACTTGCATCCAAACTTACGTGTTAACAAACTGATATTAATGGCTCCGCCCGGCGAAGCCAACGACTTCCTGTTCTTCTTTAAACAAACCCTTAAACTTTCTAATCGATGCGTAGAGCTTATAAGTAAGCGTTTCGAAAAAACGTTTCAGAAACCAATTTCATATTTCTCTACCTCAAGGCTTGCACTAAATATTAATACACCCGGAATTATTATTCATGATAAGGAAGATCTTGAAACTCCGTATCATTATGCGGTATCTATAAATAAACATTGGAAGGAATCTCAACTTATTACAACCCAAGGATTAGGTCACAATTTAAAATCACCTGATGTCGTTCAACACATTGTATCTTTTATAGAAAAACCATTACATAAATCACTTATGGATATTTCAAAATGAAATATTTGTAGCAATTCAGCTAGGCAACCATCCTGTTAAAACCCTTCGTTTTATAAAACAATGAATAATAAAAAAAAGATTAAGTCGACAGAAAGGTACTCTCTGACAATTGTTATACACTGAATAAAGTCACTTTCGAAGTGCAGACAGCAGATGGAAGTTGGCAAACACAAAGTCGTGAGACGTATGACCGAGGCAACGGCGCTACGATACTGCTCTATAATAAAATTCAAAAAACGGTAATTCTTACCAAGCAATTTAGAATACCTACATACCTTAATGGCAATGAATCAGGCATGCTGATTGAAGCTTGCGCCGGATTATTAGATAAAGATAATCCTGAAGACTGCATAAGAAGAGAAACAGAAGAAGAAACCGGTTATAGAATAACTGAAATAAAAAACATATTTGAATCCTATATGTCACCAGGATCTGTGACTGAAATTATTTATTTCTTTATCGCTGCTTATTCGAAAGACATGAAGGTAAGCAAAGGCGGCGGCGCTGATGGAGAACAAGAAAATATAGAAGTGATGGAGCTTCCTTTTTCACAAGCGTTTCTAATGATTGAATCTGGCGAAATTAAAGATGCAAAAACCATCATGCTTTTACAGTACGCTAAGATTAATAATCTGGTATAGATTATTTCTTTTTTAAATTGATAGGATCTCATGGAAATTAATCACTATTGTCCGACTAAAATAGAATAAAACTGTAGCGCTATTTCAGGCGTACATATAAAAATCTTGCGCGATGCACGGAGAAGTTAAGTGCCACTGCGCGGAATTAAAATTATTTGCATAGACTTAAATCGCAGTCCTTGCAGAGAAAACTTAAGATGATCGTGGCGCTGAGTGCGCCACGATCATCTTAAGTTTTATAAACCAGTATTTTGTCTGGCGCTTTTGGCGCCAGACAAAATACTGGATTTTATGCGCGCTTGCCATTTGGATCTGGAATGCTTTACTGGCCTTCGCGCATCCTCGCTAAACTAACCATGGAATACGTTAGCTACCTACTAAATCAGAAGCCCATTCATCCCTTGTTTCTCCAATGAGATTAATCATATATACCTTATTTTAGTCGGATAAGAATAATATAGTATATCTTATATGAGGTTTGCGCTTTTAAACGATGATTGTCATCTACAGCGTTCACTTATTGGTTATGCCATTTGGTCAAGAAATACAAATCCTTAACACAAGCCCGACATGTGAGTCCCCTGCATAAAACTTTAAAAAATCGAGCTAGCAGCTCAAAGCCAGCAGCCAGCAGCGATAACTTTTATTAAAAACTTAAAACCGATTTCCCTGCTAAGCTTAACCCGTTTACTGTTCATATCTGAACATCTTTGTACATTGCGGAACATTACAGAAAATGCTAAACGGCGTAATCTCTGCAATAAAGAACAATACACAATTGGCATCATATTCTATAACTCATCCTTAAACCTATACTTAAAGTGAATCAGGAAGGCGGCAAAATTTTAATGATCGATGACGATGAAGATGTACTTCTAGCAGCCAAAATGCTATTGAAAAAGCAAAGTCATCATGTCATCTTAGAAAAGAATCCAAATAAAATTCCTTTCCTTCTCAACAATGATACATATGATGTGATTTTGCTTGACATGAACTTCAGCAAAGACATTACAAGCGGCAAAGAAGGGTTTCATTGGCTTGAGCAAATTCTTAAGCATGATTCAAGTACAGTAGTGATTATGATCACTGCTTTTGGTGATGTGGAAATGGCGGTAAGGGCCCTTAAGCTCGGAGCAACAGATTTTATTCTTAAGCCGTGGCAAAATGAAAAACTTGTAGCTACAATTGCTACGGCCATCAAACTCAAACAATCGTACAATGAAGTTGATAAACTAAAGAAGGCTAAAGAAATGCTTGAAGAGCAAATCAGCAAGCCTTTCGGTGAAATCATAGGGCAAAGTCAGCCCATTAAAGAAGTATTTAGTCTAATTGATAAAGTGGCAAAGACAGATGCCAACGTTTTAATATTGGGGGAGAATGGTACGGGCAAAGAACTTATTGCACGCGCTATTCACCAACGCTCGTTGCGTAACAATAAAAGCTTTGTATCTGTCGATATGGGCGCAATAACCGAGAGTCTTTTTGAGAGTGAGCTGTTTGGTCACAAAAAAGGTTCATTTACTGATGCTCGCGAAGACAGACCAGGGCGTTTTGAATTAGCTAACGGAGGCACATTATTCCTTGATGAAATTGGTAATCTTTCATTGAGCTTGCAGAGCAAACTTTTAAGCGCCCTGCAATCTAGACAAGTTACAAGGGTAGGTTCAAACCAGTCATTGCATGTAGATATTCGTTTAATATGTGCTACCAACATGCCGCTTCATAATATGATACAAGACGGAACTTTCAGACAAGATCTGCTTTATCGAATAAACACAGTTGAAATCACGGTTCCTCCTCTTTCAGATCGAGTTGAAGATATACCCATGCTCTTACAACACTTTCTAAATTACTACGCTAAAAAGTATCATAAGAACGTAGAATCCGTCGCGCCTGGGGCAATGGATAAATTAAAACGCTATCCCTGGCCTGGAAATATTCGTGAACTGCAGCATGCTATTGAACGCGCCGTGATTATGACGGACTCGACAACACTTCAGGATAGTGATTTTCTTTTTAGCCGCTCGCTAACTACAACTGCTAACAATAATGACACACTCAACCTTGATGAAGTAGAGAAGTCCGCCATAGTGAAAGCCTTAAACATACATACAGGAAATATTTCAAAAGCAGCTGAGGAGCTTGGGCTAACACGTGCATCGCTTTATCGAAGAATGGAAAAATATGGAATTTAACTGGCGATCTCCGGTACTGCCACGCGTGGCTACTGGCCATCACCTTATTTTTTTTCGGGTTCTTCTCCCAAAAAGAAGAATATATGTACGCTTTCTTTTTTCTTGCTGTGAGTGTCCTTCAAATAAAAATTCTAATTGAATTCCTTGATCGCTCGAACCAAAATATTGCTTCCTTTCTAGACTCTATTCGCTTTGACGACCTCTCTTATTCCTTCAAAACTGAAAGCCAAGATCCGTCAGTTCAACGGCTTCATAAGGAATTAAATGCGGCTATGTTAAACCTTCGAAATGCACGAAGAGAAAAGGATTCAGAATTTCTGTTTTTAAAAACATAGTAATGCATGATGGTATTGGCTTGCTTGTGTTCAACGAAGCAGGTAAAATTGAAATATTCAATAGTGCAGCGCGTAAACTTTTAAAGTAAACCGTCCTGATAATTTGAAAGATTTGTCAGAAGTTAGTGCAACACTTGTTGACGTTTTTCAAAAATTAAAAACAGGTGGGCGCGAATTAACCCAGCTCAAAATTGGTGAGGAAATGGTTCAGCTTTCGAGCTATGCTATTGAGCTAACCTTGAAAGGGGATAATGTAAAACTAATTTCCGTCCAAAATATTCAACGTGAGCTTGAAGAAAAAGAAATGGAAGCATGGCAAAATCTGGTGCGTGTATTAACGCATGAGATCATGAACTCCGTAACACCAATATCGTCACTAGCAAGCATAGTAGAAGAGGAATTGCGAAATCATTTGCATGAACAGCAAAGTGAACCACTTGATAAAGAACAACTGCAAGACATTCATTTATCACTTCAAACTACTGCTAAACGAAGTGAGGGACTTATACATTTCGTTAAGGAATTCAGAAGTCTAACTGCAATTCCAAAACCCAGGCCTGCACTGTTTGATATTCAAAATCTACTCGAAGAAATAGGTTTGCTGCACAAGAAAGAACTACTTGACAAAAACATACAACTAAATATCACTGTCTATCCGGAAGACTTAACAATCATGGCTGATCGAAACCTCATCGAACAAGTATTGATCAATTTATTTAAAAATGCTATTCAGGCTTTTGAAGAAAACGAAGGCAAAGTCATTGAAATGCGTGCTTTTGCTAATGAGAAATCTCGACCTGTTATTTCTGTAAAAGACAATGGTGTCGGCATTGATACAGAAGCAATGGAAAAAATATTCATTCCCTTCTTTACCACTAAGAAAATCGGATCAGGCATAGGTTTAAGCTTATCCCGCCAGATCATGCGTCAACATGCAGCAACGCTTAGCGTGAAATCAACACCTGGAAAAGGTACGGAATTTTATTTGCGCTTTTAACGTAACACACAAAGGCTCAAGGTTCATGGCCTTAATCTTGTTCCATTCTCACGCATTGATTATTTGGAGAGCATAAATCGATTTAATACATTTACAAAAACGGTTTATTCATTTTATGCAAGACATCCCCAAGAAAGTCACCGGAATATTGGTTGAAAAACTAGGCATCGCAGAATCAGAGATTACACCAGATGCAAACTTTGTTAAAGACTTGGGAATTGACTCTCTAGATTATGCGGAAATAGTAATGGAGTTTGAACAAACATTCGACATTCGCATTCCTGATGATGATGCCGAAAAATTACAAACCTTTGATCAAGCTGTTAGTTATATTCAAAGTAAGATCAAAAAATAACCAAAGAGAACCTATAGCTTCTGGCTGCTAAGTTTGAACTGCTAGCTCAATTTTATAAAGTTTTATGCAGGTGACTCACATCTCGGGCTCATGTTAAGAATTTGTATTTCTTGACCAGGCGGCATAACGAATAACTAAAAGCTGCAGATGACCATCATCGTTGAATGCGCAGTACCTCCCGGGAAATAGCTTGTATTATTGTAAGTGGAGCCAATCCAATTCATAAAAGCATTATTAAACTGGTTAGCGTGCCAGTAAAACAAATACACTTCCTAAAACATCATGACAGGAAATACTTTTTTTATCAATAGTTAGATAAAGATCACTCTTGCTCAACTATCATTTTTTAAACTCAATTTCACCAACAAGTAATTCCATTTGGATAAAAATTAGTAATGTTGAATTGTGGATCACAAAGTTAAGAAGATATTATTTGTCATAAACAAATATGCAGGGACAGGCTTTCAACCTGGAGTGGAAGAAAAAATACTGGACACTTGCCAACAAAAAAATGTAGAGTGTACCATTGAATTCACGCGAAACAGAGGGCATGCAACCGAATTAGCACAAGCTGCTCTCACTCAAAATTTTCAACAGGTAATTGCTGTAGGCGGCGATGGCACAGTGAACGAAGTAGCTAAGGGCCTATTAAATTCATCTATACCAATGGGAATTATTCCGCGCGGTTCGGGCAATGGATTAGCTAGACATCTTGGCATTCCCATAAAATTTGATCGGGCAATTGAGAATATTTTTAATAGCTATCAACTAGCTATGGATACATTTAATATAAATGGAAATTTGTCTTTAAATGTATCAGGAATTGGTTTTGACGGACACATTGCTAATCTGTTTGGCCAAAACAAAAAACGCGGCCTAACAGGCTATGCCAAACTCACCATTAAGGAATTTATTTCTTTCAATGAATTCGATGCGGAGATTATCATTAATGAATTACACACCCGTAAAAAAGCATTTATCATTGCCATTGCAAATTCTTCTCAGTATGGTAATAATGCCCGGATTGCGCCAGCTGCATCAATATGCGATCAGTTACTACATATCACCTTTCTAAAAAAGGTACCACCCTACCGCGCAGATTTTCTCTATTCCTTTTTTGCAGGAAAGATTGAACAGTCAAAGTATTGCGAAATCATGACGGCAAAAGCGATAACAATCAGTCTTAATCAAAATATTGCCTATCACATAGATGGTGAACCTTCCGGCTATGCTAATTCTTTTCTTATTCAGGTAAACCCAGCATCGTTACAGATACTCGTTCCTAATAATTCGGGATTAAAACCATAATACACAAAAAGAAATAAATCGTTATATGAAAAAGAAATAAAGAAATTTAAAGCATAGTCTTCTTTCTACCTAGAAAAAAAATCCTGCTAAATTTGTTAGTAGGGTTTTTTATTACCAGGGGCATGCATGAAGCACCATCTTACTCACCAGCATATTTAACACTACACTGCCTTCTTATCTCATCGCTTACTTCAGCCATCATGAGACTTAAATCTAGGGGCATCAAGTCACTTTCCTTTTTGTTATTTTCAAGGCAGTGCATAACTTCCAAAATCTGAAATTCAAAACCATTGCCTTCATACGGCAGTGCGAAATGCTGCTCCGTTCCGTCATTTAGTTTTAAACTAAGTGATGAAGCTTTGTGCCATGGTGTATGTAAAGTAATTGTTCCCATTGTTCCTATAATCTCGGCTGTCTTCGGCGTATCCGCTACGACGGCAGAAAGAATATTTGCTATGCATCCACTTTTATAATAAAGCATGGCATTGGTTATTTCGTCAGCGCCTGTTGATGAGAGCTGAGCGAAAGACTTAATATCATCAGGCTTACCCAGCAATAGCAAGGCAAGAAATAAAGGATAAACACCCACATCAAGCATAGCGCCACCACCTAAGTCCAAATTATAAACACGGCTGTTCGGATCGAAAGGTGCTTTGAATCCAAAGTCAGCACGGACAAATTTCATTTCACCAATCAAACCTTCATTAATAATTTCCAACATCTTATGCATTGAAGGAAAAAAACGAGTCCACATAGCTTCCATCAAGAAAACGTTATTAGAACGCGCAGCGCTTATCATTTCAAGGGCACGCGTAGCATTAAGAGTAAGTGGTTTTTCACAAAGCACAGCCTTCTTCCTATTGAGACACAATAAAGTTTGTTCATGATGGAAGGGATGGGGCGTAGCTATATAAATAATATCTATGTTAGGATTATCCACCAGGGCATCATAATTATCATAAGCATGCGCGATATTATATTGCTTTGCAAATGCTTCAGCTTTGTTACGATCACGCGAAGCGACTGCATATAATTTAGCATTGGGTATACTACCAAATGCAGATGCAAATCTATTAGCAATTTTTCCAGGTCCTATAATCCCCCAATTAATTGTGCGACTCATGTTATTGTTATAAAATTGACATGCGGTAAATGACTTCTCGCTGCCGTAAATATTCAAGTATAAACCGAAAGTTATTTTCATCCTCACCCAAATATTCGGGAGGACAGATACCTTTCCGGGTAAATTTATTATTTAACAAAAGATTGACGGCAGCCGTACAGGTGTATCCTGTTGTGCGCGCCATCGAGAGCGTGTTTGTTGCCTTATTCGTTCTATCCAGGAGATTATACTCATACACTTTATTCTTGTCCGACTCCTCACCTGAAACACGAATTCGCATTACTGTAAATTCTTCTTCGCCCGGCTTTAATTTCCATTTCGGAAAAAGCAATTTCGCTGTAACGTCAATGGGTCTAATTTTTACGCCCTTCACTTCTATCTCGTCATAAGAGAAGAATCCCGACGCCCTAAGTACTTTCAGATAGTCTATGCAACCAGGATATCGCAAAGTCTTTTCAATCATATCTGGAATCCCTGCCATGGTTTTAATCAGTGTTCTTAGGCCATCACTGTTCCATGATTCTAAAGTACCCACACCATCAAAGTGTATCAATTCAGAATCGGACAAAGCTTCTTTAATTACTGTTGAACCTTGTTGAACATAACGAGCAGGTCTGGTATATTCTTCAATAACATCAATAGGTGAAAATACAGCTTTGTATTCATAAGGCCATTCCCTAACTATAGGTAAGCCGCCAACCAAACATTCATACTGAAGAACGCGCATTTGTTTATTATGATAACCTAATATGATATTACCCATACCCGGAGCAACCCCACAATCGGTAATAACAGTTACATTATTTTTTTGTGCGAGTTCATCTAACGTAAAAGGATCCTCTGGGAAGAATGAGATGTCAACCATATCCTTTTTGGCTTCAATGACTGTCTTTACAGTTTGATATCCTAAAAATCCAGGAACAGCACCTACAACCAAATCGAAGGCCTTAATAACAGTACTTAGTGCAGAACGTTCTGAAAAATCTAATTTGATTGTCTTAATGCCAAGTTGTTTCACTTGCTGCAGCGCATCATCACTATAATCAGCAGATGTAACATCATATTTTTCTGCTAGGTCTCTTGCAATTGTAGTCCCAACAAGACCAGCACCAAGTACAATTATTTTTTTCATATTGAATCTAGCATTATGCCGTTAATCTTAATCAAATTACATTGGATAATAAAATCATCCGATTTTATTATAGATATACCCTATAAACTATTGATAAATTACACTTAACTTCCCATTGCCTACAACCTGAAAATATGTTCGATAGCAACAAACTATTACAAAAAGCAAAGACCTCAGCCTTCTATTTGAAAGTTTTAAACTGGTCGTTAAATCGAATGATTCCTTTTAACAAGCCCCACGGTTTTAGAATTGTAGATATTACTGATTATCGTTTAAAAACAATCATCCCCTACCGGAAAAGTAATTTTAATCACATTCGTGGATTACATGCTTGTGCATTAGCAACCATATCGGAATTTACAACTGGCTTTCTGCTGATCTCTAGGTTAGATGCAAAAAAATATCGCCTAATTATGCAGCGCTTGGAAATGGATTATCATTACCAAGGCAAGCTTGATTCTTTTGCGGAATTTGAAATATCAGAAGAATGGTTACAGCAGCAAATCTATACGCCATTGAAAGCAGAAATTTCAGTTGTAATTACTTGTATAGTGAAAATTCATGATTCAAAAAATAACCTACTCACAACAGGGAAAGTTTTTTGGCAAATCAAAGACTGGACAAAGGTGAAAACTAAAGCATGATTAGTATATTTGAATAATGATAGAAGCAAATAATCATGCGTAAAATAGACAGCCTTCTTTCTGAATATGGTGAAAGCCATCGTAACGCTACAAACAAATCAATACATTGGCTTTGTGTACCGCTAATTTTTTTAAGCATTGTGGGATTAATTGCTTCTATTCCTGCAACACAGCTAAAATTATATTTAGGTAGCCAAAGTCCTTTTGCAAATTGGGCTATGGTTGGGCTTTTAATAGTAGCTTTTTATTATTTTTCCTTATCCGTATCCTTAACAATAGGTATGATTTTATTCGGGTTGTTGTGCCTTCTAATAATTAATTTTATTGAGAAAATAAACATCGCTCCGTTATGGATAATTAGTCTTTTAATTTTTTTTACAGCATGGGTTGGTCAGTTGTATGGACATAAAATAGAAGGAAAAAAACCTTCATTTTTAAAAGATGTTCAGTTCTTGCTAATTGGCCCTGCATGGCTTATGCATTTTATTTATAAACGTTTAGGAATTCCTTACTAATTGGAAGATTACATATTTCACGAAGGTCAGTTGCCCGATGGCTATGAACCTAATTTTGATCCGGCTTTATTCAATCAGCCACAACATCTTTACTTACAATCATCAAGTGGTTGGACTGCCTTCTACGTTTTACATAAAAAATATGGACACATATCGGCAGCAATTTATATACATCGGGAAGAAGGTGTTGCGCGGAGCCCATTCAAAAGTCCGTTTGGATCATTTGAAATCTCTCCATCATTACCGCATAAGGTATTATTTGCATTCTTAGAATATATAGAATCAAGACTTAAAGCGCATGGCGTTAAAGAAATTGTAATTAAGACACCCCCACCAATTTATCAACCTGATAGTTCAGCACTTATCCATACGTTCTTATTTAATCAAGGGTACCAAGTAATTGATGCCGAAGTGGGAGCCGTCATTTCAGTTACCGAAAATACGTATGAGTGTTATCCTGATGCTTGGGAGAGGCGAAAGTTACGCCAAGCATATGAAGCGGGTTTAAGATTTAAAGAACTATCACCAGATCAACTTTCAGAAGCTTACATTTTTATTTTGGCTTGTCGCAAGCAACGAGGGCACACGCTTTCTATGAGCCTAAGTGATTTGAAAAGCGCAGTAGATAATTTTCCAAATCGTTACCTTATTTTTGGAGTCTTAGAGGGGGAACGATTGGCAGGTGCATCCATCGCAATACGTGTACGAGACCATATCCTTTATAACTTCTACACTGCACACCCTAAAGATTTTGATCATGTTAGTCCTGTAGTAATGCTCGTTGAAGGTCTGTATGGATACTGTCAAAGAAATAATATCGGCCATTTAGACTTAGGTACTTCAGCAGTAGATAAAAAACCAAATTTCGGATTACTTGATTTTAAACTTAGACTTGGCGCTCAAGCAACATCAAAACTAACCCTCGGTAAAAAATTAAACTAATGCATTTGCCATTGGTCTCTGTGATATGTTTGTGCTACAACCACGAACGCTTTGTTCATGAAGCCATAGCGTCAGTATTGAATCAAACCTTTACTAATATACAAATCATTATTGTGGATGATCTGAGCACGGATCAAAGTGCTACTGTAATTCAAAAGATTATTGATAAAAATCCCTTAGTAAACTTTATACAGCTGAAAGAAAACCACGGCATTTGTAAAGCTTTTAATAAAGCATTGAAGCTAGCCACTGGCGAATACATCATTGATTTCGCTACAGATGATGTTATGCTACCTGATAAAATAGCCCAACAGGTTGACTTTTTTCAAACATTGGATAAAAGCTATGGCGTGATATTTACAGACGCAGTCTATATTAATGCTAAAGGAGAATTTATCCATAATCATTACGACTATTTGTTTAGGAATAAATTACTAAAATATATTCCGGAAGGCGATGTATACAGCAAAATATTATCAATATACTTTGTAGCCTCACCAACAATGATGGTAAGACGTGAAGTCTTTGAGTCGTTAGCGGGATATGATGAAAACTTATCTTATGAAGATTTTGACTTCTGGGTGCGATCTTCGAGAAAGTATAAATATGCCTTTCTAAATAAAGTTCTTGTTAAAATAAGACGCACTACTAATTCAATGTCTCGCGGATGGTATACGCCAGGTGATCCACAATTGCATTCAACTTATATTATCTGCAAAAAGGCTGAGCAACTTATTCAGACCCAGGCAGACAAAGATGCGCTGGTTATAAGAGCCAGATATGAATTACGTCAATCTATTTTTTCAGAGAACAACAACGAATCAAAACTTTTCTACGAACTACTTCACAACCTTAGTGCAGTTCGCAAACTAGATAGGATCACTTATAGTTTAAGAAATTTACCCTTACCACTTTCATTGTTGAGGCGCTGGTACCACCGAATTAGGTTTAATACTCTTTAATATATTCCTGTAACGCTTTGAAGTCCGCTAAGTAACCAAACTGTTCTACGTCATTTTTGTAGATATCATAAACCTTATAAAGCGTATCCGCAGTGTAATATGACTTGTAATCATATACCGACTTATTTCTATTGCTATAATTTATTTCTAAGCTATAGGAATGAAGAAAATCCGTTAATTCAACAAAATCTTTTTCCAATCTAAAAATCTTTATTCTACCAAACCCGCCACAAGCTTGTATTATTTGATATTGTGAGATGAAGTGTGGTGCCATTAATTCATTAGGAATTTCAGACAGCGTATTTACAAATTCAACAAAACTCATCTTATGTTTTAATATACCGAAGAGATGCCCTTCATAGGGGAAATGAGGATTGTTACTGTCAAATAAATCAAGATAAACAGATACCAGTCGTGAAAAAGGATTTCGAACAACGGTAAAAAGTTGATGGCGCTGCTGTTCCTTTATCTCATGCTTGGCGTAATGCCAAGAAAGTGTATCAACTTCTTTATCACTAAGCATTAGTGTTTTTAATGTTGAATCAATTACAGGTAGTATTGATCTCATCACCGTTGTGCTTGCACATTTTAACATTCTAACATATCCAAGTTGCAATGAATCCACGAAGAAAAAATTGCGATTAATTCTGCGCACACTTTTCATATAAGCAAGACTAGAAAGCAATGGCCCAATAAATGGTTTTAGCGCTAGCTTCGTACGAAGCTTTATGTACCTGGTTTCCTTATAATTAATATGTATTGAAATGGCACTCAGAATTTTTTTTCGGTTGCCTTCAAAATCAACAACGCTATTTTTAAGTGTTCCATTTTTTAACACATATAAAAGAAAGCGAAGCATTTTCATTTTTTCCAAAGCCTAATCTCAATTGAAATCCGCGTAACGTCTGTATTCAAATTGGCTGAACCGCCATGAATTAGATAAGGCGAAAAAATCAGAACTTCATTCAAGCCTGGGTTAGGTCTTACATATTCATGATGCCCTTCAATTTTCGTAACCGCAGGCACATTATACTTTACGTTATTAATACTTGCACCAGACAGTGTGCGCTCTACTTTTGATTCAGGCCAGTGATGACTGCCCGGAATAATCACAAGCGATGAATTCTCATTACTCCCAACAATGGGTATGTAAAGATTAATGCAATCTTTATAATCTTCCAACCACACATCACGATGAAGCGGGTTGTTATCTTGTTGCTGAGGGCGAATAACCCGGAAATGAAAAACAGATTGATTGTCGTAGGGATTTTTAGCAATTAAAGTTTCGTTACATATTATCGAAATTCTATCTTCTAGCTTTTTAATGTCAATTGGAAAATTAAACACATCTAGAAGTTTTGTCTGGTCAACTGCAGCCAAGTGCATTTGCGTGTCTGAAGCAACGGTATGATATTGTTCAAGTTGAAACTTATTTGGAATAGTAAGACCGGCTTTTCGCCAAAGGTCAATCAATAAATTTTTAGAAGTATCTGCAAAGGAATTACAAAGGTCATCATCAAAAAGTTTTTCTATCGTATAACCCGCATTACCCCATTGACATTTTGCCGTAAGGTCAATAGCGTTTTGAAGTAAAACCACACCTTCACCCTTATGCCTAGTACCAGCAGCTTCGTAGTTAATTGATTGGTTGTTTACATTATACTTCATCTAACACACGTATAATACTTTTACTTAGAGATTACTTACGATTATCTTCACCTAAAACCATGCTAACGTAACTCTCATATCGGCTGGGTGCAATGATTCCATTTTTTACGCCTTCTCTAATTGCACATTTTGGCTCTGAGAGGTGGAGACACTTTGAACCAAATTTACAATCTTGTCTTAACACACGCATTTCTGGAAAATAATCAGAAATCTCTTGTTGATTCATATTTACTAAGCCCCATTCTTTAATACCCGGTGTATCAATAATAAATGTCTTGTCCTCAATTTTAAACATCTCTGCGAAGGTGGTAGTGTGTGTTCCTTTTTCAGAGAAGTCTGAGATATCGCCAATTTTTTGATCAATGTCTGGAGAGAGCTTGTTAATGAGTGTAGACTTACCAACTCCTGAATGCCCAGCTATCAACGTAATTTGGTCTTGCAATACTTCCTTTACTTTATACAAATCATTATTTATTGCCGATGTGGTAATGCATTTTACACCAAACCTTAAGTATAAAGAAATTAATTTCTCTTGAACCTCAAGACCTTGTTCATCTAACAGATCTTGTTTGTTAAAAACAATAATCTGGGGTATTCTAAATGATTCGGCGCTGATTAGGAAACGATCTATAAAGCCCAACGAGGTTCGTGGAAAAGCTTGTGTAACTACCAATAATGTTTGATCAACATTTGCAGCAAGCACATGTGAGTGCCCCGTCTTCTTAACTGACTGCCTTAGTATGTGATTTTTTCTTGGAAGGATTTCCGTGATGGAACCAATCTCGTTAGTCAAATCGAAAACCACATAATCACCTACCGCAATAGGGTTGGTCTCCTTTATTCCTTCCAACCTGATTTTTCCGCGTACGCGACAATTATATTTAACATTATCCTCGCCAAGAACATCGTAGAATGAACCAGTAGATCTAAAAACTATACCTTTCATGATTTTAGAAGTTTGGTACAGTAGTCAACAATAGTCGCAGTGGCACCTGTATTTTCTTTTATGTATAAAGAGGTGACATCACACGCCATAAGATAATTCTCAGGTCTTGAAATCAATAATTCATATTTAGAACGTAGGTCGTTATAATCTGCAACCTCAAATGCACCACCCCGCATAATTAAATCTCTAGCCTCTTGAAATTTCTCATAATTCCAATTACCAAAGAACACGGGAACGCCATAGCATGCAGGCTCTAGTATATTATGCAAACCCTTTTTAAACGCACCGCCTACATAGGCAAATTCACCATATCGATACAGCTTTGAAAGCATACCAATGTTATCGATGATCAATACCGTGCAGTCTGCAAGATTTTCTTTTGCTTGAGAAAAGCGAATAGATTTAACTATTAAAGACTTTTCTATCGAACTCATAAACGCTTCCGAAATCTCATGAGGCGCAATCACAAACTTTAATGTATTAGCACTTTGATTTATAAAAGGCACTAGTACCTCCATGTCTTCAGGCCAACAGCTTCCTATTACCCAGGTATGTTGTGCATCCTTAAATTTTTCTACAACGGGAATTGTTCCACCGTGTTCAGTTAACGAAACTACCCTATCAAACCGGGTATCACCTGCTTGCTTGCAGTTCTTAATACCAATGTTGTAAAGCAGTTTTATTGATTCATCATTTTGAACAAAAAAGAAATTGAAATTCTTAAGAATGTTTCTATAAAAACCACCGTATGACTTAAAAAACAATTGATCCCTCCTAAAAATAGATGAAGCTGAGACAAGTGGTATATTCTGACTGTTTAGTTCATTTGAATAGTGATACCAAAATTCATATTTAATAAAAATTGCCAGCACGGGCTTAGTGATGAATATGAATTTACTCGCAGCATCCTTGGTATCCCATGGAAGATAGAATACATAATCTGCATGAACATAGTCTTTTCTTACATCATATCCTGACGACGAAAAGAACGTGAGTAAAATTTTATAATTAGGCATTGCCTTTTTAAAGGATTCAATGATAGGCCTTCCTTGCTCAAACTCACCTAATGATGCACAATGAACCCAAATAACGGGATGGACATTACCAGCAAATGATGCCTTTAATTTTCTAAAAAGGCCTTTGTGACCACTAGCTAAAGAATTTGCTTTCTGATTAAAAAGTGCAGCTAGCCATACACCTACCCTTAAAAAGAATATTGAAATATTATATAATATAACCATCGAAATGCAAAAGTATTAAACTTGTTGGAGTATGCCGCTTAAGTAAGGTTTTAAGAATTTGATACCTGTTATAGCTTACCATTTCACCTAAATTGGCATTTAATGCATATTAAATAATATAAAACCCCTATGAAAATCAATAAGACAAAAATTGCTTATAGTATTTTGTTTAGTGTCGTGGTAGTTGGTTCCTGCTCCATTCAGTTACATGCTCAAGAGAACGTTAATCAACTCATTACCGAAAACTTAAGTGATGGTGTAAAGCTGGTTGAAGGTTACGTATCACCGGTCATGAAATCTATGAGTCTTGGTGTAAATCAAGGATGGTATAATACCGCTAAACCTCATAAAACAGCAGGTGTTGATTTGACTATCACCGTTAATGGTATGTACATACCCAGCTCAGACAAATTTTACAATGTAAATGACTTGAAATTATCTCAGATAGAACTTTCTGCCACGCAGCCTGCTGGAATAAATAATGGGAATGTGCCGACTATATTTGGTCCTGCAATAGCCCCAAGCTATCAAACAAAATCAGATCCTAACAATAGCCAGTTCTCCGGGCCCGCTGGCAAAGATTTAAAGAAGACGATTGGTATGAAATCCCTGCCAGTGCCCATGTATACGCTGGGCTTTGGCTTACCGAAAGCAATTGATGTAAAAATTCGTTTTTTTCCCAAGTCAAAATTTGATGACCTTACCGTGCAAATGTTAGGCTTGGGTGTGATGCATGATATTAAACAATATATACCTGGTATTAAACTTCTGCCATTCGATCTGTCTGTACTAGCGGGATTCACCAATTTAAAACTTGACTATGCCCTAGATCCGGATCATCCAGATCAACATGGTATCCTTTCTATAAACTCAACTACCATTCAAGGAATAATTTCAAAAAAGGTATCGGTACTAACAGGGTATTTTGGTGTTGGTTATAATATCGCTGAATCTAATATTTCCCTTAAAGGAACTTATGATATTGATGATGATCAAGTCGTAAATGATCCTGATGATGTAAAAGATCCGCTTAATAGCAATTTCGCTGCATCAGGCATGCGTGCTACAGTAGGATTGAGATTGAAGCTCTGGGTATTTACTTTCCATGGAGACTACACAATCCAAAAGTATAATTCACTTTCCGTTGGCTTCGGTATCAACGTACGATAGATATCTATACCTATTAATTTAAACACAAAGAGGCAGTCTTAAAAGGCAGCCTCTTTGTGTTTTATATCCAATCATTAATTTCACGCTTCGTGAAGAAAAAACTTTACTAGCATTCTTTAATATGATGGGCCCAATGGAACTCAGGGATTACACGATAGGGCATTAGTGAAACAATAAAAAAGCCCCAGGCAAGTGGGGCTTCTAAAAAAACAATAGGCAGCAATAAAAAGCGTTTAAAATGCCACACAGTTTGTTCTTGAACCAATGGAATTTACTTTGCTTCTCTATTGCCATTTTTAAAACGAACTGAAAGAAGAAGTAGTATGGATAAAGTAAAAATTTTATTTGTTTGCCTTGGCAATATTTGTCGATCCCCGCTTGCTGAAGGAATTTTCAAGCATAAGATCAATGAAAGAGGGCTGGAAAATTTTGTTGAGGCAGCCTCTTGTGGAACCGCCAATTATCATATTGGGCGAGCACCCGATTCAAGGACAATTGCCAACGCTAAAAAAAATGGTATTCAATTAAACCATTTAGGCAGGCAGTTGCAACACACCGATCTTGGACAGTACGATTTCATATTTGCAATGGATGCTAACAACCATCAAAACATTCTACTACTGCAAGATGCACATCACCATAAACACAAAGTAACACGCATGCGTGATTTTGATCCTATCACTAAGGGAGATGTGCCTGATCCTTATTATGGCAAGGAACATGACTTCCAAGAAGTGTTTGACATTCTAAACAGAACGATGGATAATTTTATTGATCATCTGGAAAAGCAAGTGAATAGTGAGAATGCGTAATTAATGCACGCTTACTCTCACGGTTTCACGGTTTAATCAAAACTTGCAAGGTAGAGCGTGACGATTGCTCTAATAAAACATTAGAACTTTTTCGATAGTTATCAAAAGTAGCCTCATCATAATTCTTTATGGTGATGAGTGTAAGTCCTGTGTTATAATATACTTCGAAGTCTTTTTGTAATTTTTCAATTAAGGCCATAACCTTGCTTTCCCTAAAGTCGATACAAAATGAAAACGAAATAGCTGAATTTTGCATTACATTGATTCGGATATTTAACTCAGTAAGTATGTTAAAAATAATGCTCATTTGTTGTTCGCTAACAAAGGTGTAGTCAGTCACTTTACAAGAAATGAGACACTGATTGTCTTTAAATACAATAAGAGGCGGTATATTTTCCACAATACATTCGTGAATCTTTGTGCCTGGCAACGAAGCATCAATAAAGTTTTTAACTAGAAGCGGAATGCCTTTATTAGCAAGTGGCTTTATGGTTTTAGGATGAATAACAGTAGCACCATAATACGTCATCTCTGCCGCTTCCTTAAACGGCAGTTCAGCAAATATATGTGCGTTAGGCAGTCTCTTTGGATCGGCACTCATTACACCTGGAACATCTTTCCAAATAGTTACTGATTCCGCATCAAGACAGGATGCAAAAATAGCTGCTGAGAAATCAGAACCCTCTCGACCTAATGTAGTCGTTAATCCATCTTCTGTTATACCAATAAAACCTTGTGTAATAAAGATCTGATTATCTATACTAAGCTTAAGGTATTGCATCTTAAGATTAGTTGCAGACCAGTCAACCTTGCCTTCACGAAACGTGCTGTCGGTATGTATGTATTGTCTCGCATCAAGCCAATGACTACTAAAGCCACTTTCAATTAAATAACGGTTGACTATGACAGAAGAAATGAGTTCACCTTTTGATATAACTTGATCATAGACCTGATCGTACGCACCGGGTTTCTTTAGTTGAAACTCAAGATCCGTAAACATGAGCTCAACATCAGCAAAGGCAACATGCGAAGGCTGAAACAAACCATGCATTACGTCGTGATGATAGTTACGAAGCGCATCTAATTCTAGATGGTAATCAGAAGAAGTTCTAAACTGATGAAGTATTTTTTCAAGGGAGTTTGTGGTCTTACCCATAGCCGAAACAACCACAACCAGACTACCCGGCGTGTATGACCCGATAATAGAAGCTACATTTCGAATGCCCTCAGCATCTTTAAGTGAGGCCCCGCCAAATTTAAAAACCTTCATTTATAGCCTGACCGTTTGCGGTAGATGATTACGTTATAAATATCAAACTATAATTTAAACTACAAAGGATGATTGTCTCGACATTCAAAATAACTGAACTTCTTCCTATGCTTTAGCCTGAGATTGATCCTCTTTTGATTCAAAAATTTCAGGTGCATACTTCAAAATCACCTCGTACCATTTTACAAGCTTCTTTATATCCGAAACATAAACACGCTCTTCATCATACACAGGCAGAACTGATTTTAAGAAAGCCTTTAGTTCGCTGGAGTCAGAACTGCCATCCACACCTAAGTCACCTTTAAATTCACTGTGAATCTTTTTTAGTACCTCTTCCAAGGCAGCGCTTCCGTCTTTGGTAGTTGTATATATTGAAATTTCTTTCAGGATGCTTAGTTTATGATTGCTGGTGGCTACAGTTTTTGTTTTAGCCTCATCCAGTGATTCAAGAATTACACCTGACTTCGTGGGTGCCATTACTTTAAATAATCCTCCTTTGCCTGATATTGTCGCTATTTCTGATAAGGTCATATTCGCTTAAATTTTTAGCCTGCAAAACTAATCATTTTTGCTTTTCATTAACCAGGGCGGTTTTGATAAAAGTTAAGACTTCGTCTTTTCCTGTTTTTTGAGTTGCTGATGTCATAATTATTGGCGGTAGTTCTTCCCAAGTTTCTAGCAGCGTCTTTTCTATCAGTTTTTTATTCGGTTGAATTTGGTTTCTTTTAAGCTTATCTGTCTTCGTTAAAATAAGGCATATCGGAATCTCTTTGCTTCCCGCCCATTGTATAAAACTAAGATCAATAGCTTGAGGGTCGAGCCTTGAATCTAAAAGTATAAAGAGGCAACTTAAATTCTCTCGCTTTAAAATGTACTCTTCTATCATTTTGCCAAAATCATATCGTTGGCTTTTGCTAACACTTGCATATCCATATCCAGGCAAATCAACTAAATACCATGCGTTATTGATTATATAATGATTAATGGTTTGCGTTTTACCAGGCTTTACAGAGATTTTAGCAAGACCATTACGGTTGGTTAACATATTGATCAATGATGACTTGCCAACATTAGAACGACCAATAAATGCAAATTCTGGTTTGTCAGGTGCGGGACATTTATTAACATCGGCATAACTAGATATAAAAGCTGATTCGGTTATCTCCATTTCGAAAGTAATAGTTAAAGTAAAGATTGAAGGCAAAAATACTAAGCATGTAAGATACGCATAGCTTATGAACTAGAAATATATTCTGAAATCAGTGCTTTTTACTATATTAGCATAATTCGTATTGTATATTTATTCCTAACTTTAATTGAGATAAATTTTTTTAAGCAATGCACATTATTCGTTGCGCACTGATTTTTTCGGCTTTATCACTGGTCTTTGTTTCAATAGGTTTTAGTCAAGATCCTAAACAGACTGCCAGGGAATATTATACAGTTGCTATAAGCATGATTACCGAAACTAAGGCGGTTGATGATGCCCGTGGCCTTATGGTCGTTGCTGCAGACTTAGATACCACTTTTATAAACGCCAACTTTGAAGCAGGTAGATTACATCTGCAAACCATAGGCAAAGATCTTGCTGTAAAGTATTTTAGCCGTGTCTTCCGCCAAGATCCTGATTACAATTTTTCAATCATGTTTTGGATTGCTAAAAGTTATCAATTCGGTTTACAATTTGATAAAGCGATTGAGTATTACAATCTGTATAAAGCGAAACTGACGAAGAAAGCAAGCTATCAGGGTAAGGATAGAGTTGACATGGACCTCGTTGACCGGGCAATTTTTGAATGTGAAAATGGAAAGGAGTTTGTATCTAACCCTGGCAATTTTTCAATTACCAATATGGGGCGTGAAATTAATTCTGAATACGAAGATTATGCTCCCGTATTGAATGAACGCGAAGATGAAATAGTTTTCACTACCCGCCGCAGGGAAGACAACTTGAATGAAAACGTGTTTGATGATAACAAACCATTTGAAGATATTTTTACCTCTAAGAAGGATGGTGAAAAGTGGCAGTTTGCCAAGAATATTGGCCCCGCCATAAATACGCCTTACTTCGATTCAAATCTCGCCATCTCTGCTGATGGTAGTACACTATTCATTTTTAAAGATGGCGATGGTGGCGGCGATATTTATTCTTGTGAACGTCAACCAGATGGCGGCTGGGCCGAGCCTGTTCCACTTCCAGGCATTATTAATTCAAGTTTTGAGGAGAAGTCTATTTCGCTTACTAGAGATCAAAAAACAATTTATTTCACCAGCAATCGCCCAGGTGGATATGGAGGCTCTGATATTTACCGTGCTACAAAAGATGCCAATGGCGAATGGTCAAATGTCAAAAATCTAGGTCCTAAAATTAATACAGTTGTAGATGAAGACGGCCCTTTCATAGATAGAAATGATGGTGTTACACTTTATTTCAGTAGCGAAGACCACAAAGGTATGGGTGGCCATGATATTTTTAAATCTACCTTCGACCCTGATAAAAATGAATGGAGTGACCCAATAAATTTAGGATACCCTATCAACACCCCTGATGATGATATCTATTTCATTAGTTCTACAGACGGAAAACGTGCTTATTACTCATCTGTAAGAGATGATGGTATGGGATATACTGATATTTATGTCATTACGATACCAGATGGATTGAAGAAAACGGAACCTGTACAAAAGCCAGTTGTTGTCACTCCGCCGGTGGAAGAGACACCTCCTGTAGTTGTAACCACGCCTGAAGTTGAGCCTGAAGTTGAGCCTGTGGTTGAGCCCTTGGTTGAGCCTACAGTAGAACCAAAAGAGGTTATCCCTGTCAAGTACATCGTCAATGTAATCAATGCAATAGATCAGACGCCAATAGATGCAAGGGTAAAACTTATGGGTTTTAAGGATAACGTAATTTTAGCATCAACCACATCAACGCCTGGTATGTATGAATTCGATGTAACCAGCACAAAACCAAAAGACTACCGATTATCTGTAGAAGCTGAGGGGTTCATCTTCCAAAATCAAAGTGTAAAAATTACCGGGGCTACTGACCAAGAGAAAACCGTTACAAAAACAATAGAAATGCGCAAGCTGGTAACGGGTGTTTCTTCTATTTTACGAAACCTATACTTCGATTTTGATAAAGCAACCCTAAAAACTGAATCGTATAATGAATTGAATAAGCTTGAAAACATGATGCGCCAAAATGAGAACCTTATGGTAGAAATTGGAGGCCATACAGATAGTTATGGAACCTGGATGTACAACCACTACCTCTCGCAAAAGCGTGCTAATGCGGTTAAGGATTTCTTAACCAAGAAAGGGATTGATGCCCGTAGAATCAAGTCTGTTGGATATGGCAAATCTAAGCCGTTGGCCAGCAATGATGATGAGGATCAAGGCCGGGAGCTTAACCGGAGGGTCGAGTTTAAAGTGCTAGGAAACTAATATTCGATCCACCGCTGGTTTAACTTCTTATACCAGTATGTAAATTTCATAGATAAAGATAAACGTTCTAACTTCGGGCCTGTTTTATAAGCAGGTTAACCCCGGATAGATGACTGTACTTCCCTATAAAGAAGAGCGTGCCAGTAAAAAAGAACAAGTGGCCAAAATGTTTGACAACATTAGCCGGAATTATGATTTTCTGAATCATTTTCTAAGCATGGGCATTGACAAAGGCTGGCGCCGTAAAGCAATAAATCTATTAAAACCACTCCAGCCCAAAACAATTTTAGATGTAGCTACAGGAACCGGAGATTTTGCGTTGATGGCATTAAATCTCAAACCAGAGAAGATAATAGGTATCGACATATCAGCCGGAATGTTGGAGGTTGGCAAGAAAAAAATAATGGCCAGGGGACTAACTAATAAGGTGGAGCTATTAAAAGGCGACTCGGAAAGCATCCCTTTTCACGATAATAAATTTGACGCTGTAACCGTTGCCTTCGGCGTAAGAAACTTTGAAAACCTCGAAAAAGGGCTACGTGAGATATTTCGTGTCTTAAGGCCAGGTGCCATGGTGGTGGTTCTAGAATTCTCGAAACCCCGTAACTTTCCTTTCCGGCAGCTATACAGTTTTTATTTTAAAATCGTTCTACCTAAAATTGGGCGAATTATTTCAAAGGATAAATCAGCTTATACGTATTTACCAGCTTCAGTTGAAGCGTTCCCTGATGGCCGTGACTTCACAACCATCTTGGAAAAAATTGGATTTAAAAACACAACATGCAGAACGCTCACATTCGGAATAAGTTCTATCTATACGGGACGAAAATAGTTATTTTTATCACCTTGGTGGTGGCCATGCAACATATGGCACAGGGTCAACAGTACAGCTATGCAACGCGTAATAATCCAAATTACGATTTGCGAAAATTTTCATATGGCTTTTTAATAGGACTTCATACTACAACCTATCAAATCAAGTATTCTGATAGCTTTATTAATGTGCTTGATCCAGCTGCCGATACATTATACTCCATTGAACCTTCGTGGGCACCCGGCTTTTCCTTGGGGCTAATTGTTAACTATCGCATTGCTGA
This sequence comes from uncultured Cyclobacteriaceae bacterium, assembly GCA_964235605.1. GTDB lineage: Bacteria > Bacteroidota > Bacteroidia > Cytophagales > Cyclobacteriaceae > DATCRE01. The sequence continues at coordinate 31,559 of CAXSCR010000006.1, forward strand.
ATTTTTTGACTTACGAATCACACCGAAATTCGCCTTTTATGAGCACAACCTGAAATATCGATTTTATAACTCAACACAAGATCAACTGGTAGAGACTGTAATGGTTGAATTACCCTTGCTATTAAAATATAAGTCAGAAAGACGCGGTAATGTTAGAATGTATATGATTGGTGGGGTTAAACCGGGATTTGAGGCATCTGGCAAAAAACAAATCGGAAATTCATCAAGAGGACTTGAAATAAAAGGATCGAACCTAAGTCTTGAAGCAGGTTTTGGGTTTGATTTATATTATCCACTATTTAAATTTTCTCCTGAAATACGTTTTTCAAAAGGCATTGCTAATATGCAGGATAACACAACGAGCCTTTATGGACAACCATTAAAGTATGTTAATACCAATACCGTTACACTTTACTTATTATTTCAATAGTTAATGAAACGCATTGCTTTAATAACGGGCGCAACATCAGGTATCGGCGAAGCTACTGCTCGTTTATTAGCAACTCATAATTTCAATTTAATTATCTGCGGCAGGCGCGAGGATAGATTAAAAAGGCTTGCACATGAATTAGCGTCATTAACAGAAACCATCACCCTATCATTTGATGTTAGAAATCATAACGATGTAAAAAATGCCATTGCATCACTCCCAGCAAAATGGCAAGTTATTGATGTCTTAATAAATAATGCAGGCAATGCACATGGTTTAGATCCAATCCAAAAAGGAAATATAGAAGATTGGGATGCCATGATGGATATAAACGTTAAGGGATTATTGTATGTGTCACGTGAAGTTATTCCAGGCATGACAGAACGCAAACAAGGCCACATCGTAAACATGGGATCGATAGCTGGGAAAGAAATCTATCCCAGTGGCAACGTGTATTGCGCTAGTAAATTTGCTGTTGATGCACTTACCCGTGGTATGCGTATGGATTTAAATCCTTTCGGAATAAAAGTTACATCTGTCAATCCTGGAATGGTAGATACCGAATTTTCACGGGTGCGTTTTAAAGGTGACGATCAAAAAGCAGAAGCAGTTTACAAAGGCATGGTGCCACTTAAGGGAGAAGACATTGCTGATATTATCCTATATACACTAATGAGTCCTTCTCATGTAATGCTAGCCGACATAACTGTATTTCCAACCGCACAAGGAAGCAGCACATTAGTAAAAAGAGATACTATATAAGTTTCGAAAGTGTAGCCTCATCTATTTCATGTGCACCTTCAAAAACAATTTCATGCACATCTATATTTAATCGCTCAGAAATATTTCTCATCGTTGAAAAATGTTCATCTTTTATAAATGGATCATTCGTACCGTTAACGGAGCATACTTCTTTGTTTTTAAAAACATCACTTCCTTTTTCAAAATCCATATCAGACGGAAATATTCCACCCCAAAGAATTAGCTTTTTAAAGTTGACGTTGCCATCCATAACCCATCTTGAAGCAGTGGCTGCACCTTGAGAAAATCCCAATACAGTGGTCTGAATATGTGTCGGTATATTTTCACTTCTATACAGTGTATTCAGAAACTGGATATAATTTTCTATATCCATGACCCGATTTTCTTTGGTCATCCAATTTGCTCCAACGCGCCCATTATATCCGTTGAGATAATATCTTGACATACCTTCAGGCGCAATAACACAAATACCCAGGCTTTCCAATTGCTTAAACTTTTTAATGAAATATTGTGCAAGTTGACCTTGTCCATGTAATACAAACCAACATTGGGTAGTGGATGGGGTGATATTACCTAACTTATAATATCGAGCCTTAAAGGGAAAAGTTAGTTCAAATTGGTCCATACAAAATCTTAAAAAAAAAGGCCTCTTAAAAGAGGCCTTTCTTGTAATGAAATACTTGATTAGCGTTTAAAACCTAATGCACTGCCACCGCAATATCCTTTAGAACCATCGAAGGTGTACTGGATATAATAGATTCCGGTGGTATTACATGGATACGCAATTGCAGATATGAATTGACCGTTTATCTTGCTACTTGCTACTTTATTTCGGTTAGAATCAAATAAACTTACCACAATACCATCTGTCGCCGGTTCTGCAGCACAAAGGTTAATCATATATTGGGTTCCCTTTGTAAACACATAAGAATATTCAACGTATTCTTTGCCTCCTTTTTCAATTTTATAACTTTTCAAAAAATTGAAGCCCGCTGCCAATTTAGGAATACACTGGTTGCTGAATGCCTCTGAGTTGCACTGCCCGATAACTTCCAGCGTGCTGAAAACGAAAACGGATAGAACAATAAATATTAACTTTTTCATATGGCTCTTATTAATATTTCTTAGCTAATTATCTTATTTCTTATACTGTCAGTAATAGCTTTAATATTACTTATATCTTCACTGGTAATCTGAATAGTACTAGAACTATTATCTTTTATTACCATAACACCATCAACGATCTCAAACGTAGATTCTTTATAGGTATAAGTTATTTTCACCTTATCGAAGTTTTTCTTCAGTGCCTCCATGTCAGTCAACAATGATGCCATATTCTGGTCGCTGTCTTTATAAAAAGAAAGAAGCAACATAATGTTCTCTAATATAATTTTCTGCTCTCCAATGGTCTCCTGAAGCTGTTTGTTTTCAGGGCTTGCTTGCGCAACTTCAATAGTAACATGAAGCGCCTCTAGCCAGCCACCTGTTAGTAATAAAACGCTTAGATTAGCCCTGCTTTGGGACTGTAAATAATGATTTATACTATTAAAATTTTGTGTGGTGATTAGCAACAATGAATCTAAATTTTTGCTATTGGTAGCTAAACGACCTACCGTTTCGATATCAAAGAATTGACCAATGTTTAAACCATCTGCTAGGTCTTTAATGGCTTCCATATATTTAACACCATCCTGATTTTGCTCATAAATATTAGTATAGCCAAGATCAGTTCCATAAATACCTAGGTTAAGCGCCTTCTTATAATTGCTATTATATTTCGAACGGTTATCTGCAGGGTTTAAATACGCTACATTGTATTTCTTTCCTGATTCCTTCAATAACATAGAAATCTCTAATGGACTCGGTATGGCTTGAAGAATGCCGCCTATAACCTCTTCAGATATAGATGGACCTTCAGTTTTAGCCGAATCAATGCCCTCAAGAAAGGCCTGCTCGTCTGGTTTCTTCCCCGAACTACACGCTGATAAGATTATCAGAATGAGCCCAATGATTATAATTCTCATATACATAAAGTTATACGTTTACAAAGTTAAAAATTCAGCGATACCCTCCAAAAATTCGGCCCTTTGCCTCATTTCTTTTTTGATAAATCTACACCTGGTAATTTCAGTTTTTCAGACAATTTGAGTTTCTCAAACATTTGAATGGCTTTTCTTAACCATTCAAAATATAAGGTAACATACAATACTAGTGTCATTAACCACATTATAAGAATATTGAAGTAATAAGTGCTTATAAATAGCCCAAAAAAATTCTTTTGTGGCGCAAAAAATTGTGCTCTATAATCAAGTACACCCTTGGGTTTCGGATCCATAAATATCGGATTGATTTGTTGGATAAGATGCCCTTCAAATTCAATAAGCCGATCCTTAACGGTTATGTTTTGAACCAGATCTGCTAAGCTCTCATTAAAATATTTATTCTTATCAGCATTCAAGTTATAGTTAGCGCCCTTTTCATTCTCCATTAAAGAGACAAGCTTCTCACGATCAGATACGGTTTTGTTATAAGCCTTTTGATAAAACTTCTTATAGCTAACCAAAAACTCTTCCAGTTGCTTATCAAAAGCGGGTGTAAAGTCACTGTGCTTCCATACGGCATGGGGATTTATTCCTTTCAGTTCCTTTATGTAATAATCGTCTTTTATAGTTTCACGAATTACATTGAGCTCCTTTACTACAATTTGCTTTATTGAATCACTTTTCTCATCAATATTATCCACTACATACTTTTTCTTTTTGTTCAATTCTTCTGACAAATAAGAAGCTTTGAAATCAGTTTGGGCTTCTATTTTTTCATAAGTAAAAAAAGGTTTTTCATACGAGTTATTTTGAAATTGATAAACCGCCATCGCTTCATATGCCCATCTTGAAGCCATCATATCTGCAACGATTGGTACTTTTCCTTTTGTGCTTAAGATGTTATTAAGCTTATCAAAACTAAATAGCAGGCCGCTTAATATCATTTGAGGTATAAGTAACAATGGTATCATGACATACACGGTTACCGCAGAATTGAACGCAGATGAAACATTTAACCCTAAAACTGAAGCGAGGCATGATGTTGAGAACAATACAAACCAAAAGGGAATGAGCATAGCCCATTCAATTTCTAAGATAAGGTGCCCAATAAGAACGAATGAAAAAGTCTGGACAGCAGACAACGTAAATAAAATTATAAGTTTCGAGACGAGGTAACTGTTCCAACTTAGATTGAGAAATGATTCACGTTTTAAAATCTTTCGATCGCGTATAATTTCCTCAGCACTAACGGTAAGCCCCATAAACAAGGCTACTATAATGCTCATAAGCATAAAGGCAGGTATGTTCTCATTAAAACGGAAGATATATTCTTTGCCGCCTGGTGCACTTCTATAATGAATAATAAACCCAAGAATAAGGGCTAGTAGTGGTGCTTCTAAAAGATTGATCAACAAATACTGTTTGTTGCTAAGCTTTGAAAGTGTGTCGCGCGTCGTGAATATCAAGGTTTGCTTAAACCTGGTAGGTAATGTAAGCGAATGAGGTGGCTCTTCTTTTACATCTTCTACTTTGGTTATTTTAAAACGTTCTTTATACAAGTCATACCATTGAGGCGGTGTGACTTTTCGTTTGCTCGTTGGTTGGCCATACTCATCAACCACTTTAGCTTCAATGATATTAAAGATCTGTTCAGGATTAACATTACCACAGGTTTCACATTGACCTCTGTTACTATCTACCTGATGCGTCGATTTCTTGAAATAAGTTACAGCTTCTACTGGCTGACCATAATAAGCCGGATATCCGCCGGTATCCATAATAATCATCTTATCAAACATTTTATATATGTCTGAAGATGGCTGATGGATAACAACGAATATAAGTTTCCCCTTTAAAGAAAGCTCTTTTAGTAAGTCAATTACATTCTCAGAGTCTCGCGAAGACAAACCTGACGTAGGTTCATCAAGGAAGAGTATAGCGGGCTCACGAATAAGTTCAAGTGCAATATTTAAACGTTTTCTTTGGCCTCCGCTTATTGTTTTATCTAACGGATTACCTACAGGTAAGTCTTTGCGTTGATCTAAGCCAAGATTTTCAAGTACCTCCATAACGCGCACATGAAGTTGCTCTTCATTAAAGTGCGCAAAGCAGAGCTTGGCATTATAATATAAATTTTCATAAACGGTAAGTTCTTCAATCAGCAGATCATCCTGTGCAACATAACCGATTACGCCATGAATTCTATCCTTTTGTGTATCGGTATCAAAACCATTAATAAGAATTTGACCTTTTGTAGGTTTTACAAGTCCAGCAAGTACATTCAACAAAGTAGTTTTACCTGCACCACTGGCACCCATAATACCAATAAGTTTACCAGGGCCTTCTGCTATTAAAACATTTCGAAGGCCTATAGCACCATTGGGAAATTTTAGTTCATCTATGGTTGCATTAAAAGAAAGCTTGGTTGTCTTTAGCTCTTCATTGAAGTTAGCAACAAGGTCACTATAATATAGTGCATCGCCTGCCTGGGTCTTGATTGTACTTCCATGAGAGAATAAGTAAATTCTATTGGGCTGCATGGTGAACCCATTCAACACATTAAGGTCTTCTCCCAAGTATTTTGTAAAATACATATCGACACTTTGAACGCGCATAAAAATAAGATCGCCTTCTATATGTCCATGCACATGCTTGTAAACTTTAGACTCTTCAGCCTTAAGGTCTACGTTAACTAATAATATATCTCGATAATCTAATGATTTAGCATTTTCGGAAATGACGAAGTTCTCTATTAAATTATATTCGTCTTTTAAAATATTAAATACAGTGGAGACTGTGTTAATGATCTCCATGCGTTGTGGGGTGAAATTCTTATCGGTGCTTACTAATTCAAGAAGCTTTATTAGTACGACCGCTTTTTGTTTCTGTGTAAGGGTCTTATTAATTTTTTTACAGATCCCTAACGTCTTAACAGAGTCTTTTACAGAAGTAAGTTTAGATTTACCTTCTTCTTCTTCTTTGCCATAGCCAGAAAACTGATCGTACAATTCAAGGTATTCTTTTACAGAATCTTGATCGAGTTCAGTTTGAAAGAAGTTAATAACAAATTGCCGCTCATTGGTTGTTACACCACCATCTTGTTTAGTAATGATGGCAAAAAGTTGAGTAAGCGCTTTGAGTATTTCCTCACTCATAGATTGCTGGGTAAAGTAATCGGTTACCCGTTACCAATTACTTGATAGGTAACGAATAACCGATGATTTCTTTTTGGTTTTTATTAATACGTTTTGAATTCGAATGGAATCTCTACCAGTTCAGAAAATTCTTGACCGGCTTCTTCCATATCTTCATCATCTTCATGAAAGTACCATATTACCCGCATATCTTTAATGTCTTCCAAAGCAGAAAGAACGTCAAGAATTAATTTGGAAGAAGCTGTATTAAAATATTCAAGTTTAAATACAAACTCAGTTGTAGCATTAGGTCCCTTTCCATACTCGTTAATCCACTCGAGTACAGGTCTGTAAAATTCTGCAGAATCTTCGGGCAATGAACGACCTGATATCTCGAAAATGCCATTTTTCTGATCAAGCATTATTTTCGGGGTATCCTCAGCTCCTTCAAGATTTAAGATTTCCATGATCTATATTTTTATTTGTTCAACAATTTATTCTAGTTCGCGCGGCACATTAACCTTCAAGCAGAAGAAGCAATATTCTGCCGACATTTCTGGGAATTCAAACTCGATTTTAGCGCCAGACTTACGAGCCATATCCACAAAACCTAAACCTGCTCCACCCTTTTCAGAGATAGTTGTATTCTTAATTATCTCTTTATAAAGTTCCTTAAGACCATCTTTGTCAAGGCTATTAATATGCTGCAATTTTTCATCAAGTGCCGCTACATTAACTTTACGTATAGGATTACCAGCCATAATGGTGTACTTGTTGTTTTCGCGACCTATAAGAAAAATAGCGGCGTGACTGTGCGTTTCACCGTCAACTAACTCATCACTATGTTTAACAATATTCTGGAGTGACTCCACCATGACGTTGAACACTTTGCGCTTTATACTCGCATCTTCCCCTGAAGAATCGATATTTCGTTCGGCCATGGCCAGAATAGACTTGGTGGTCTCCTGGGTGAAGTCACCCTGATACACCAGAATCAGTTTCTGCGACATCATGGTGCGGTGCAGGTCAAAGATGAAATTCATGTGTTATAGGTTAAATTAAAATTTTTGTGGTTTGCTAAGTTATTAATTTTATTGGAAACTGAGTGGTCCTTTCAAAACCTCTTGTCTCATTGTTTAAAATTTAATACCAATTAATAAAACATCATCAGTTTGTTTTTGTTCGCCGCGCCAACCTTCCCATTCAGTGTCAAAAACTTCCATGGCTTCTGTCATTGGCAATTTATGAACCTTTTCAATGATTTCGCGTGTTTTTTTAGGTCCGAACTTACGTCCTTCAGGTCCACCGAATTGATCAGGGAATCCATCAGAACTAAAATAAATAGAATCACCCTTACTCAACGTTATTTTCGTATTAGTAAAGTTAGTCTGGTTCTTAAATATACCGCCACCTATTGGAAATTTATTTCCTTTAACTTCTTCCATGACACCAGCCTTCATAATGTATAGCGGTCTATGTGCGCCTGCGTATTCTACTTCGCCTGCCGTCGTATTAATTTTACACAGTGCGATGTCCATACCATCTTTTGTAGTGGCGTCTTCATCTTGACGTAAGGTTGTTGTTACACCTTCATCTAATAAATCCAGTATTTTACCTGGCTCTGTAATCTTACGGCTTCTTACAATATCATTTAAAAGGAAGTAACCAATCAAAGATAGCAACGCGCCTGGTACACCATGCCCTGTACAATCTACGGCAGCAATGAAAATGTCGTCTTTGATTTGTACGAACCATGGAAAGTCCCCACTTACTACATCTCTAGGTTTATAAAGAATGAATGAGTCTGGTAAGGCTTTGCTAATAACTTTACTATTAGGTAAAATCGCATTTTGTATGCGCTTAGCATAGTTTATAGAGTCATTTATCTTTTTATTCTTATTCTGGATTTCGAGCTCAATAAGTTTACGATCTGTTATATCATGCGATACCACAAGAACTGATTCCAATACATTGGATTCATCATATTCAGGAATAGCATTTACTTGCATAACACGCTTACCCATTTGGGATGGGAAATCCATTTCAGTGGTTATGTTGCTATTGGTAGAGTTTACTTGCTCTACTATTTTCAACCACCCTTCTAAAACGGTTTCGTCTAACTCCGCTTCTTTCACTTTACGATTTAAGAATGTAGCCGGACTTCTACCTGTATACGATTCGATTACAGGATTAATGTAAGAAATCGATTCATTTTCTAAACGCGTAATAAGATCAGGTGAGTTTTCAGAAAGCGCTTGCATCTTGCTTCGCATACGTTGCTCTTGCTCAGCTCTTCTTCTTTCTGTTATATCTCTAGAGTTAAGAATGAAACCATGAATGGCGGGATTAGCCATACAGTTTGTACCGGCTGATTCAATCCAGATATAGCTTCCATCTTTTGCCTTGTATTCATACTGAACTATGGCACGTTCATCAGGATTGACTAACATCCTTTTAAATAAATCTCTGAAAGATTCTCTATAATCAGGATGAACCTTATCGATATCACTCCTACCAATCATCTCTTTCTGCCCGTAACCAAGAATAGTTTCAACTGACGGCGAGATATAGCGGATACTTTCATCCTCTTCGTAAATCGTAATAACTTCAGAAGCATTTTCTAACAAAAGCTGCATTCTCTTTTGTGTTCTGTTTACCTCTTCAATTTGCTCTTCTAACCTTTGATTAGAGCGTGTGAGTTCCTCTTGAGTCGCCTGCATTTCTTCTGCATTCTGGCGTAACACCTCTTGTTTCTCTTTTAACTCATTACTCATCTCCTGCGATTCAGCAAGAAGTTTACGCGTACGTTCGTTAACCTTGATGTTGAATATTGTTCTTGCCAAAATCAAACTTAACTCCTTTACAAAATTTACTTGAGAGGTGTCAAATTTCTTGAAGCCGGCAAATTCCAACACGCCATATACTTCTTCATTAGTAATCAATGGCACAATGAGTATACATTTAGGGCGTTGATCGCCCATGATACCCGATGTGATTGTAACAAAATTATCAGGAACTTCTGTACGCAGTACTGTATCCTTTTCGGCTGCTGCCTGTCCTACTAATCCTTCTGCAAACTTAAACTTAGATTGCAGATATTTCTTACGTCCATAAGCATAGCTGGCACGCATCTCAATAATTGGCTGATTTGGATTATCATCATTAACCGTATAAAACGCCGCTTGTATTGCACCAATTTTCTGTAATATAAATTTGATTACATCTTCGCCAAGGTTATCAATTGTATCGTGCATACGCAAGATCTCAGAAATCTCAGCAACACCGCGTACAATCCAGTTGCGTTCTTTATCACGCCGTTCGTTTTCAATGAGGTTATTACGCATGTTAATAAGTGACATGCCAAGCAAATCATTATCACTAGCAGTTTTAAACTCCGTATCATACTTACCTTCCCCAATCTTTTGCGCAAAACTTGCATTATGTTTTAAGGTGTCAACTAACTCATCAACCTTGGTTGCCATTTGCCCAAATTCATCACTGCCATGATCATCAGCTTTTTCTGGCAGTATACCTTGCGCTACGAGACCTAATGTATTGCGCATTGTATAAAGGGGCCTTGTTATAGACCGGGCGAAGATCATGGATAACAGGGTGGCTATTGCAACTATACAAAGGCCTGCGTAAATAAACGTTTTAATAAGTTTTTTATCTTCTCCATTGACTTCTTTTAAATCTATTTTTGCAAGGAGAACCCAATTAACATAATTAATTAACCTTGTTGCAGTTAATACATTATTACCTCTGTAATCGATGGCATTAGGTGGAGCTGCCTTTGTTTGCAGGGTGAGCATTATATTCTCTACCGACTTGTCGGTGGCCACAACTGGTGTAATGGCGGCTTTGTCGCGAGGTTCAGTTAAATATTCAACATTTCTTGAAGGGTTCAATTGAGCTAAAAGCACCTCGCCGGTCTCACCCAAGCCATGAATGTCTTTTAAAAGTTTAAATACCTTACTTAAATTTAATTCAATGATAAGTAGACGGCCTCCCTCTAAAGTTGTTATAGGTGCACCTACAAAAGTTACTTCGTTAATAACATTACTGAAATAAATTTCCTTCTGAGCTCGCTCAAAAGTTTGGCCATCGCGATCTAAAAAATTACCTGTTGTCTTTTTTAAATCGGTGGTGGCAACTATTGAACCTGCTGTAGTAATGATTGATACTTGATCAAATCCAAAGATTTCCTTTTGCCTCTTAACGAAGTCATGCAGGCTTTCATTGCCTGCTGAAGCAACTTCTAACACCGTATCTGAAACTGCATCTACTTTAGCGCCACCCATTAAAGCATCAGAAGACTGAATAATACGCACTTGAGAAATTATTTTATCAACGTAAGAGTTTATATAACCTTCCCGATTATCTGCGATAACATTTAAGTTGGTAATGTATTTTTCTTGATTGGTCTTTAGCGTATAATCGTACGTAAATAGACTGATCGCAAAAACAGCAATCATTGCTATAATGAGAATTAAAACGGTGACCTTCGTTGTTATGTTTATATTTTTAATCATAAGCGTTTTGCGCAAATGTTAAGTTTGCTTATTGAATTTTATCTGCCAATAACTGTGCTGATTCCTCAGCAAACTTACGTTGGTTTTCATTGATTGCTGTGAATGATGCTATCTCCATAACACCGCGTAACGTTCCACCTTTTTTAAGGGCCACAATGAGCAAAAATCGTGGTGAGGCGCTGCCCAGTCCGGAAATAATTTTTATATACCCTTCCGGAACATCAGCTACATATAAGGTTTCTCCATTAGAAGCACATTGTCCGACTAAACCTTCACCAACCTCAAAACTAATGTTTGCGCTTTCACCTTTTGCTAGTGCATAGCCTTGTTTTAATTCGATCTTCCGTTGACCATCCGTTTCACGCATTAAATATAAAGCACCCTGTCCGGCATCTAATTGTTTACAAATGGTGTGTAGTCCGGCCTGCAAAACTTCCTGCTGGGAAGTTGCTTGATTCAAATTAGCTTTGACTAAATCTAATGTAATTGTAGTTCTATTCTCATCTACTATGCTATCTGATTTATCACCTACGTTGGTGTCTATTGAACGGTCTCGATATACGATCACTTCTCGTTCTGATTTAAGCGCAATGTATAGCGCTAATCCACCTAGTAAAAACGTAAAGCCCACAACACTATATGCCTTAAAGAAAGTAAAATTAAATCCATCAGTGAGCAGGAGGTTAAAAGGCAGCGCGTATAAGACATAAGCAGAAGCGAAGATACAGCCAAAGAAGATTGCTGTAACCAGTAAACTGAGCTTATAAGAATCTTTGAATAAGCGTATCATCGGTATTGTTTATCTAGTTCTATCAAAAACTGAACAATTTGATCAATCTTAAGTATATGATTTATTGATGTAGCTGCCAATGCCGCTTTAGGCATGGTATCTATCATGCACTCAGTGGGATCTTGTACTATGGTAAGTCCACCTCTTTCATGAATACTTTTCATACCTGCTGCGCCATCACGATTGGCTCCTGAAAGTAGTATACCCACCAATTTATCCTTATATACATAAGCACAAGTGCCAAGTGTTATATCAATCGCAGGGCGTGAATTATTAATCATTTCTTCAGTTGAAAGTGAGAAATAATTTCCGAGCTCAGCAGATAGGTGGTAATTGGCCGGAGCCAGGTACACACAACTTTTTCTGATTGATTCTTTATCATATGGTTCACTAACTTGTACTACACTTTTTATTGAAAGAGCTTCCACAAACCCATGGCGTACATGCTTTAGGCGATGCAGGCACATGATAATAGGCAGGGTAAATCCCTTTGGCAGTTGCGAGAGTATCTTTACAACACCTTGAAAGCTGCCAGCTGACCCTCCTATAACAACGGCTTTATAGCTGTTATTTAAGTTGAATTTGCTCATTGGTCTTTGACAACTTCACTAATCCTTAATTTTCTTATAAATCTTCTCTTCGTTGTTTACCACAATAAAGCGGTTGGCATAATCACACCAGATTAGTGACTCTTTAGATCCAATGGCGAGATAACTGTATTTAAACAAGCTCTCATGGAATTTTTTCAATACCTCATTTTGCAAGGCTTGATTAAAATAAATCATCACATTTCGACATAAGATTAAATCAAACTTATTGAAGATATCACCCAGCACCAGATCGTGCTTTCTGAATGACACATTTACCAACAAGTCTTTATTGAAAACAGCCATGCCATTTTCCTCTTTATAATAATCTTTAAAAGAACCTGTGCCCTGATATCTGATATAGTTCTTCTCATTCAACTCCATATTCTTAATAGGATAAGTCGCTGCTTTTGCTTTTTCCAAAATGCCAGCATCTAAATCTGTTGCAATGAAAGTAACATCGTATAGGATACCCATTTCCTTTAACATGATACACATGGAGAGTACTTCTTCGCCTGAAGAGCAGCCCGCGTGCCATATCTTAAACTGCTTATGATTAAGCAAAATAGACGGAATTATCTCTTCGCGCATTACCCGCCAAAAGCTTGGATCACGAAACATTTCCGTTACGTTAACGGTAAGCTCATCCAGAAACTCATTGATGAATGCGGGAGAGTCATTTAATTTTTTTAGTAGTGCATCAACAGATAGTTTTTTCAATTCCATTATACGAAGCACCCTTCTTTTAAAAGAAGACATGGCGTAATTGCGGAAATCGTAATTATACTTCTGGTAGATGAACTCCGAAATTCTTTTTAAGTCAGCAATGTCAATATCCTGCATGCAAGCGTCTGTTATAATAAAGCCAAAGAATAATTTGTGTTCACTATCGTTCTGCGTATGTTAATATAATATATCTACGTGAAAGCGCCGTTTTTCTAATGAATTTAATGAATTCATTTTAATTCCTTAGAAAAAGAATTGCATTATTAAACTTTTCCTGTCTTTCGTTCAAATTCCTGTTGCGTAATCTTTATTGCCTCGAGGCTAATTTTTAAGGTTTTTTCTACCTCCTCAGCTAATGCCCAGTCGTTTCCATGCGCTGACTTCTGGCTAAGTTTTAATTCAATTTCATTTATTTTATGTTGATAATCCCGCTCTTTCCTGGTTAGCTCGTCACGTAAATTAATGAAATCTTGCTCGGAATGAGAGCTTGCTGCCTGTGATTCATATTTTGTTATACGGTCAACGTAATTTCGTTCTTTACGCGCCATCTCTTCTTGTGTGGCTTGTAGCTCTTCCATGTTTTGGCGCATTTCTTCTTCTTGAGCCCGCATTTCTTCAGTTTGTTGTTGAAACTGTTCAATCAAATGTCGGTTGTGCTGAGCAGATTTTACAGAAGCTAATGTGGAAGCTATGGTCTCACCAAGTTTTTCAACGAAGGCTATTTCGTGAGCCCTATATTGTTTAAAGGTAGCCAACTCCACAATGCCATAAACTTTCCGATCTACTTTAAGCGGAACTATTAGAATAGCTTTTGGAGGCGCTTCTCCCAGCCCGGAATTAATTCTAACATAATCTTCAGGGATTTCTGTTAAATAAGTAGTTTGCTTCTCTAAGAACGATTGGCCTAAAATACCTTCCCCAAATTTTACCCTTTGTCTTTCAAATTTTTTATTCTCGAATGCAAACAAGGATATCAACTCCAAATGTTGATTAGTCTCCTCTTCATCATTTAAAATATAAAGCCCACCTTGATTTGAGTTTGTGTAATGCACTAGCGCTGAAATGATATTATCGCCTAATGCATTAATGTTATCGTTAGATGAGCGGAGTATATCTACAAATTTTGCAAGGCCTTCGTTAGACCATTGACGTTTCTGCTCTTCTTCATTAAGTGATTTAAGTTTGGCTTGCATCAAAACTAGCGAGTCAGCCAATTTGTTTTTTCCGACTGAATAGTTACCATCAAGCTCTCGATAATCAATTTCAAGATTACCCTCACTAATTTTGGTCACAAAATCAGTGGCATCTTTTAGCTGCTCTAAACTGTAATTAATTTGTTGAGCCAATGATCCGATTTCATTGTTCGGAAGATCAAGGGTGTATGCTTTAGCAACGGTATTCGTTTCAAGTGTTTGAATAGTGTGAAGAATGAACTTTGCAAACAAGGCATAAATTCCATATAGCAGACCTAAGTCAAACATTACCATTACAATAAACCATGTGTTTAAAGATTGGTCCTTCTCATGTTCTTCTTCTTGTAAATCGATTATCAATTTATCATGCCAGTTAGCTAGTGATAGCCATTGGCCTGCTAAAAGCGCTCTGGCTTTTACAACTTTAGCATTAACGGCCGATGTTGTTGTTACGATAGGCTGCTGGATGGAATCTCTATGCACCGAATCCAAACTTACAGCGTGGTTTTGAATTACATGTTGTGTCGTTTCTACATTAATAGCATCTGGTTCAATAAGTACTATAAGCGCATTCTCTTTATATCCTAACCAGTTCTCATATAGATTGTCAAAGGTTATTTTTGGAAGTCGAGATAACGGCTTTATGAAAATCTCACTTTGATCTACCCTACCTCCCTGAGCAAGCGTCTTCAAAAGGTGTTCATAGTGTGCAATATTAGAAGTTATAGAAGCACTAAGTTCCTTCTTATCTTGAAGATAGCTATGTAAATGAAAGGATATCTCTTGACTTTTAAATTGCGCCTTTCGCACAAAATCCTTTTTCTGATCAACATCTTCAAGCGCTTGAATCTTAGTTCTAAGGATCAAATACTCTGCACCGACAATTGAAGAAAACGTACCCAGCAAGCCGATAGCAAGTTGTTTTAAACGGATGTTATCCAGGTACTTCATAACTCAAATAAACTAAAATAAGGCAAATGCCAAAATTGACTTAATGATAAGATGGGTCACGTGTATGTTCTTTACATGATTTGGTAAAGTTTAAAGGCTTATTGATTGAAGTACCATTGATATGATATGTGAATGTTACTCGCTATTGAGAGGACGTTGATTGGATAATAACTATCCTATAAGTTAAATTAAAAATTGTGTAGTATAACCTTACTTGTCAACGTTTTGAATTACTTTGTTTTATGAAGTCAATATTGATTTTAGGTGCGGGTCGTTCATCCTCTTTGTTAATTGCTTACTTAATTACAGAAGCGAAGAAAAACAATTGGGACATTACTGTCGGGGATTTCTCAGAAGAGGCAGCCCGTCAGCGAATTGGCAATACCTCAACTGCCAAAGCCATAAGTTTCGACATCAATAATGAACAAAGTAGTAAGGAGGCCATTGCACCTGTAGATGTGGTGGTATCGTTAATGCCAGCACACCTTCATCTTAAAGCTGCCAAACTTTGCCTTCAATTAAAAAAACATCTCTTAACCGCTAGTTATGTTTCTGACGAGATGGAGAAGTTGGATAGTGAAGCTAAGACCAAAGACCTACTTTTCTTAAATGAGTGTGGCCTTGATCCCGGAATTGATCATATGAGTGCCATGCAAGTTTTGGATAAGATTAAGCTAAATAATGGCAAGATTGTCTCATTTGAATCTTTCACGGGGGGACTTATAGCACCAAATACAGACCCACTGAATCCCTGGCGGTATAAATTCACATGGAATCCTAGAAATGTTGTAACAGCTGGGCAAGCCACCGCCAAGTTCCTTCAGGATGGCGAATATAAATACATTCCCTATCAACAACTCTTTGTGCGAACTACCCCTGTACCTGTACTTGGTTATGGAGACTATGATGGCTATGCGAATAGGGATTCATTAAAATATATAAATACCTATGACTTATCTGGTATCAAGACGATGTTACGAGGTACCCTGCGAAATAAAGGATATTGTGCAGCCTGGAATTTATTCGTACAACTAGGTTGTTGTGATGATACTTATTCCTTAGGAGATGTAACATTGTGGACACACAGTGATTTCATAAATTCATTTCTCCCGTCAGATCCTGGTAAGTCAGTAGCAGAAAAATTAGCCAATCAATTCAACTTGTCGCTACATAGTGAGGAACTACAAAAGTTAACATGGTCAGGATTTTTTGATGATACTTTAATTGGGATTGACACAGGTACACCTGCTCAGGTTTTGGAATATATCTTAAATAAAAGGTGGTGTCTTCAGCCAACCGATAAGGATTTGATTGTTATGTGGCATCGATTCGGATATGCCATTGGCAATACCAAAAAAGAAATTCAAGCTCATCTTATTGTAAAAGGTGATGACGCTACGGAAACAGCTATGGCAAAAACCGTGGGACTGCCATTAGCTATTGCAACTAAATTACTTATGCAGGGTAAAATAAAGCAACGTGGCGTAATTATTCCAATAAGTAAAGAATTATATGATCCGATATTGGATGAATTGAAGCTTTACGGGATTGTATTGGTGGAAAAGGAATTTTAACATTATTCAGTTGGTCAATAACGAAAGGCTATGCTTTTATAAGTCGTTGTGTTTTTATTTTGTTTCTAATGAATTCTTGAAATAGGGGTGGGGATTTTATTTCTATCTCATCGATGAGTCCGAGTACATAACGCCCAATACCTTCGAAGTTCGCTACCGGGCCATTGAAGGTGTAGTCAGAATTATTTTTTTCAGTGTAAGGAACTGACAACGGATAATCTTCACGCAACAATAAATAAGCACGTAATGTAAGCTTCAACGTTATCCAAGTATTCGCATCGCCTGAAAGGCCAAACATATCACTCATTGTTTTTTGATGTAAACTTTCAAATTGAAATTTCTTTTTCATTTCTAAGACGTCGCCAATGCGTTCGAGCTTAAATTGTTTGCAAGATTTATCAAGCGTATCAAGCGCTACAATGGTTTGATAATCAGTTCCAAACTGAAAGGGTTCTACTAATCTATCTTTAATTTCATTACTATTTGCAGAATGATAATCCTTAAGAACTAATTGCTTCTTATTTTTAATTCCTTCTGATATTTTCTCTATAAGATGGCCCACTCGTAGCTTGAGGGCGATTTTAGGCATTTCATCAATGTCTGAATTAAGAGATAGTTTCTTAAGCAATGAATTTCTCACCGGACTATCAAACGCTCCCTTCCTGATTAACTCCTTTAAGATATTGGTTTCTTCAATTGTAAAATTAGTAGATGCAGGTTCATCTTCTGAAGTGAAGATAAAGTATCGGTTATGAAAATCTTTATCAACCACAAAGCCAACAGCTTCAAGTAATTTTATATATCTATAAATAGAGCGTTCACTCATATCAAAACGCATTGCTAGCTCACCCACTGTTTTACCTTTGCCCTTTAATAAGGCGATTAACTCTAGCACACGCAGTAACTTTGCTTGAGGTATAGGTGATGTGTCCTTAACTGTTTTAGCCATTGCGTGAAGGTAATGCTCTTACTTTGATTTGCGATATAGGAAGCCACTTTTTGCAATTACAAGGTATAACTACAATTTACTATTATTGATTCTTGTGTATTCGCTTTTCTAGATGATTGTTTTTTAACATAATTAACTGTTATGAATGATACGATGAGCAACATGACAATAATCAAAAAATATATAAGCAAGCGAGTTGCTTGTTTAATCATCATATCACGTTTATGCCGCTGCATAAGCAAAGCATAGTTGCGATAGGTTTTTACCTTACCTGCACCTATTGTTTGCCTACGTAAACGTATTTCATTCCTTGCCATTGTAAGTAATCTTTAAATTGAAATTTTTTCTTAACCTGTCAAGCGCACGATAGGTTCTCATTTTCGCACCGCTTTCCGTTATGTCGAGGATGTAAGCAATTTCTTTAAAATTCTTTTCTTCAAAGAATCGGAGCTCGAGAACCTCCAGCATATCTGTAGGTAATTCCTTCAAGTAATTTAATAGCCGGTTGGTTAACTCTTCATCCCACAAATCTTCATTTGATATTTCTATCAACTCACGTATGCGTACCTCTTCAAGGCTAAAAACTTTATTATTTTTTATTTTTCTATAATGTTTGTTAACCTCATTACTAGCCACTTTATACAACCAAGCTGAAAAAGGCACACCGCGAAATTCATATCGATCGATGTTATTAATTGCACTTAAAAATGTTTGTGAGCAAAGATCAGCGGCAAGATCTTCATCGTCTGTTTGCCTGTAAATGAAATTGAAGATCCTATCGAAGTATTTTTCGTACAATTCACTAAAAGCCTGAGGATCTTTTCTTGATCGCTTTAGGATTGCATACTCATATTGTATTTCATCTTCAGACATGCACCGTAAATTTTAATCCTAATCCGGAAAATTAAGAAAGTCACAATTAAGCTGGTTTGAATTACAAAGACCAGTAACTACATAATACCTTAACTTACAACAATTTAAATCCATTGAAAAATAAAAAGGAGTACTAAAATTAATTAGTCCTCCTTTTCTTATTCAATTATATGAAGTTATTCTGCTAGTACAGGCCTGTTCACTATGGCCTTTGCAGTAGCTTCAAGTATTTCGAATGCACTTTCTGCCATTCTGTTTTCTGTATCCAACGTAGGGTTTACTTCTACAATTTCCCAAGCGCATACCTTAGGGCTCTTTGCCAATTCAACATTCAGAATTCTTGCTTCATCAACTGTAAGTCCATTAGGTACTGGTGTTCCCGTACCTGTTGAAACTCTAGAATCAAGGCTATCTACATCAAACGATACATAGATCATATCACAATGATCTAACATGTCAAGGGCGCGTTGCGCTATTTTCTCAGCGCCGATTTTTTTAATATCCTCCGTCTCTATGAAGTTGACGTTATATTTGTTTAACAAGTAATTCTCAGGTTTCTCTAAATCCCTTACCGCTATCAGAACAATGTCTTCAGGGTAAACTTTAGGCCCTGGTACGCCTACATCTTTAATTTGCTCCCAATACTCAAGTGTATCGCCGCGTGGATCATTCACTTTGCATTCTAGGTTGTCTAATCCACATGCCATGGCTAACGGCATGCCGTGCATATTTCCCGTAGGCGTTGTAAAAGGTGTATGTATATCAGCATGTGCATCTATCCATATTACGCCCAATCTAGTTTTTGGATTTGCTTTCTTTATACCAGCAATAGTTCCAAACGATGTGCTATGATCTCCTGCCATAATTAGCGGAAAATCTTCTTCCCATATCGTTTCATAAACCTCAAGGCAAACTCGCTCCTCCATGATTAAGACACCATCAATGAATTTTGCATGCGCATGTGTAGCGCCATCAAATAATATTTCATTTACGTTTTCAACTTCAATGGATTCATATTGTCTAAAAAAGTCAGAATTTAAATCCAGGCTAGCAATTTTCATGGCTTCTACACCGAGGCTGGATCCGCGTGTACCCGCACCTATCTCTGATTTTACTTCTATTATTTTTAACTCTTTCATGCTATTAAAATTTTACTATTCATCCCTGGAAGCTTAAATTAATCATAAAAACATTTATGATTTTTTTTCAGGAAATTAAATTAGGTCTACTAAAGAAATGATTAATCAATTGAAAACAATGAGATATTCAAAGTTTTTATATGGTGACTTAATAGTCTGGCAACTCCATTAACCGAATTGAATCGGCAGGAATTGCAGGGGAACAAATTGAAAGATATAATCGACTAATCATACGTTTTATAAGCGTATTGCAAAGATGGCAAAATTATCACAATATTGCACCCTTAAAAATAGTTAATCGTGGTCGTAAAAAATTGTTGCTGATGGCTTAAATTATAAAAAAGCCACTTTGGAACCTTTAACATCGAGAAATGATTAACGTTAACGTTTAACACGTAACGCACGATGAAGAGCTACCGGGAGCTAATAGAGCAAACTTTTGAATTTCCACAAAAAGAATTTAAAGTTCGTGACCATGAATTATTGTTTAATGATGTTCCGCTTATGGAAATCATTAAAGAATATGGTACACCCTTAAAGCTCACCTATCTTCCACGTATAAGCGAAAATATTCGCTTTGTTAAAGCAACCTTTAACAGCGCTATGGAACGTTTTAAGTATAAGGCTAATTATACGTATTGTTTCTGCACCAAATCCTCCCATTTTTGTTTTATCATGGAGGAAGCGCTAAAGAACGATATTCACATTGAAACGTCTTCATCATTTGATATTCCGATTGTAAGAAGCTTATACAATTCAGGAAGAATTACGAAGCAAACTTATATTTTGTGCAATGGTTTTAAAATGCCACTCTATTTAAATCACATTACTGATTTACTTAATGATGGCTTTAAAAACTGTATGCCGATTCTTGATAACTTAAGTGAAATTGACGTATACGAAAAAAATGTAAACACGCCGTATCAAGTCGGAATTCGAGTGGCTGCCGATGAAGAGCCTAAATTTGAATTTTATACTTCCCGACTCGGTATCCGCTACAGCGACATTAACAACTTATATAAGGAGAAAATAGAAACAAGCGACAAAGCGTCTCTGAAGATGCTTCACTTTTTCATTAACACAGGCATAAAAGATACCGCTTATTACTGGAGTGAACTCAGCCGTTTCATTTTCAAATACTGTGATCTTAAAAAGATTTGTCCAACGCTTGATTCAGTCGACATTGGGGGTGGTTTTCCTATCAAAACATCCCTCACTTTTCATTATGATTATAAGTACATGATCGAACAGATTGTAGAAAACATCAAGTGGATTTGTGATAAAAACAATGTGCCTGTACCGAACATTTTTACCGAATTTGGAAGCTATACAGTAGGAGAAAGTGGTGCTGTACTTTATTCTCTTGTTGATCAGAAATTACAAAACGATAAAGAGTTGTGGTACATGATTGATGGATCTTTCATTACGCATTTGCCCGATGCCTGGGGACTGAATCAAAAATACGTTTTACTCGCTCTCAATAAGTGGGATGACCCATACCATAAAGTAAATATTGGCGGTCTTACTTGTGACAGCCAAGATTACTATAACTCGGAAGCGCACACTGGTGAAGTATTCTTGCCAATGAAAAATGATGAAGAAAACCTTTATATAGGTTTCTTTCATACCGGTGCGTATCAAGAATCGCTTGGCGGTTATGGGGGCATTCAACATTGCCTCATTCCTGCACCAAAGCATGTGCTTATTGATCGTAACGAAGATGGCGAAATTACAACCAGACTTTTTGCGCCTGAGCAAACCAGTGAAAGTATGTTGAAGGTATTGGGGTATGAAACTGCCGTTGTCGTTAAAGGACCGCCTGTTATAGAAACTAAAGAATTGTAATTCTAATAGATATTCTTTGTGCTAGCTTGTTCAATATAGCGAAAGGGATTTCTAAGCTTAAAGATTTATATCTTAAATGAATTCTCTGTGAACCAC
Source organism: uncultured Cyclobacteriaceae bacterium (assembly GCA_964235605.1). Lineage (GTDB taxonomy): Bacteria > Bacteroidota > Bacteroidia > Cytophagales > Cyclobacteriaceae > DATCRE01. Next base: position 53,182 of record CAXSCR010000006.1, read on the forward strand.
AGATTATTTCCGAATTATGAATGAACTTCGAATTATCTTCATGGGCACACCTGAGTTTGCCGTTCCTAGCCTTGAAATTCTCCAAAAAAATAAATTCAATGTTGTAGCGGTAATAACTGCGCCAGATAAGCCGCAAGGGCGTGGACAAAAAATTGTTTATTCACCTATAAAAGAAAGTGCGCTCAAACATAATATTCCAGTCCTTCAACCTACGAATTTAAAATCGTTAGAATTTCTAGAAGAATTAAAAACTTACCAAGCTAACTTACAGATTGTTGTTGCATTTCGAATGTTACCAGAAGTAGTATGGGCTATGCCTGCGTTAGGCACTTTTAATTTACATGCTTCCCTCCTGCCGCAATACCGAGGCGCTGCGCCAATAAATTGGGCCATTATAAATGGCGAGAAAGAAACAGGGGCTACTACATTTTTTCTAAAGCATGAGATTGATACCGGTAGTATTATATTCCAGGAAAAGGAAACTATCCACGAAAGTGATGATGTTGGCACGCTATACGAACGCTTGATGAGCAGAGGTTCTGCTTTAGTATTAAAAACAGTTCAAGCCATTGAAACCGGAGATTATTCGGCCATTCCTCAATCATCGGAAACTGAGGTTAAGCATGCACCGAAAATATTTAAGGAAACGTGTGAGATTAGGTGGGATAAACCCGCGAGAGAAATAAGAAATTTTGTTCGTGGATTAAGCCCTTACCCTACGGCTTGGACTACCATAGCAGGTAAAAATTTTAAGATATATAAGGTTTCGTTAGTGGAGAAGAATGAGGAGAGTAAAAACCCTGGCATATTCGATACAGACAATAAAAATTATTTGCACTTTAAAACTTTAGATGAATGGATTTCTGTGGATGAACTTCAACCAGAAGGAAAGAAAAGAATGACTGTTCAGGAATTCTTCAGAGGAAATAAAATTAATTAGTAATTGTAGTCATCGTTAGTCAATTTTAGTTTTTTAAATGTCTTTCAATTGATCATTTCATTAATAGCTGCAGTATCTCACAACCGTGTCATTGGAAAAAATAATGACCTGCCCTGGCATTTGCCCGACGACATGAAGTTCTTCATGCAAACCACTAAAGGCCATCATTGTATAATGGGCAGGAAGAATTATGAATCACTTCCTGAAAAATTTAAGCCTTTACCCAATCGTACCAACATAGTAATTACACGTCAAAAGAATTTCAATGCCCCAGGATGTTTGGTAATGAATGCCATAGACCAAGGCTTGTCCGTAGCCCAAAATAATAATGAGAATGAAGTCTTCATTATAGGCGGTGCCGAAATCTACCGAGAAGCAATGGAACAAACCCATCGCATGTACTTAACCGAAATTTATGCTGAAATAGATGGAGATACCTATTTCCCAACTTTCAATAAACACCTGTGGAAAGAAATAAAAAGAGAACACCACGCTGCTGATGAAAGACATAAGTTTGCTTTTGATTATGTGGTGTATGAGAAAAATAGGCACTAACTGGGCATTGAAAAAAATAGGCATTGGGCATTACAAATAGGCACTAGGCATTGGGCATTAGAAAAAAAGGCATTTGGGCTTTATTACGAAATATTAAAATGTCTGGGATGAGGGGGAAAAGTTATTTGGGTTACGGGGGCTTCTTCGGGGATTGGCGAGGCGCTGGTTTATGAGCTTGCTAAGGAGGGGGCTTTATTAATTTTATCAGCAAGACGGGAAGAAGAACTTGAACGAGTAAAGGGCAATTGTTCTGTTACTGCTCAACAGAATATTAGAATACTACCATTGGATCTTACTGAATTATCAACGCATGCTTCCTGCACCCAAACTGCTGTTCAATTATTTGGCCGTATCGATATACTTATTAACAACGGTGGCATTACGCAGCGAAGCTTGGTCAAGGACACCATTGTTGATGTTGATAGGAAACTGATGGATGTAAATTATTTTGGAGCGGTCTCACTAACTAAACATTTGCTGCCTCATTTTATAAAACAAAATCATGGACATTATGTAAACATTAGCAGTGTAACAGGCAAGTTTGGTACACCTTATCGCTCCGGGTACGCTGCATCAAAACATGCACTTCATGGGTTTTTTGATACTGTTCGCGCTGAACATTTTAATGATAATATTCATGTTACCATGATCTGTCCAGGATTCATTCACACACCCATAAGCTTGTTGGCCGTTACAGGTGATGGTTCACCTTTGCGGAAAATGGATGATGCGCAGCATAAAGGAAAATCACCAGAATGGTGCGCTCAAAAAATTGTAAAGGCTATTAAGAATAGAAAGCAAGAAGTTTATATAGGAGGAAAGGAAGTTTTAGTAGTGTACATAAAGCGATTTTTTCCAAGATTATTCTCAATGATCATAAGAAAGGTAGCTGTGCGCTAATTATAAATTATTCCCACACTGTTTAATCGAGATAGTTTAATCCGATCAATACACCTATTATTTCTGCGCGCCGAAAACCTTCTTGAGTAGTTCAGTAGTTCTAGCTAATGGGTCTTGCCTAATATTTTTTTCCTCTTTAGCTATCATAATAAACAAACCTTCAATAGCACGATCAGTAGCGTAATCATCTAAGTTGGGATTCACTTTTTGAACAAGTGGAATGCGGTTGTATGTATTCACAAGGTCCGTGTAATACTTAGTAGCATTAACCTTTTCTAGAGAAGATTTAATAACTGGCTTAAACTTATCTCTCAACAGAGCAGAGGTTGTACGTTTTAAATAATTGGTAGCGGCATTATTCTCACCTTTTAAAATTGCCCAAGCATCTTGTATGGTCATTGATTTAATGGCTGTTATAAAAATGGGCTTTGCTTCTTTTGCAGCATCTTCAGCACCGCGGTTTAAAGTAAGAATGAATTTATCTACTTCGCTACCCATCCCAATCTGCCTGAGTTTAGTCTCCACTTTCTTTACTTCTGGTGGAAAAGGGATTTTAATTTCCGGGTTTTTAAAATATCCGTCCATCTTAGATACTAGGTCAGAGCCCGTAGAAATACCTTTTACTAATGCTTCTTTCAAACCTTCAGCAACTTCGGCGGTGGAGAGTGGTTGTTGTTGCGTACCGATTGTTTTATTAACCTCTTTTATTGCTTGATTGATTTGTGCCGAGGAGCATGCATAGCATAAAACAACAGGCATTACTAAAAATATTTTTCTCATATGGAATGATTGAAAGCTTAAGTTACCAAAATACTTTAAAACATAGGCTAAACAAAGTTCAAGCCAAATCAATACGTGCTTAACATAAAAAGCGCATTGCACGTTATATTTAGGAAATTTTAGCCCAAACATAATTTAATGACCAAAATAATAACAGCCGAACTCCTAACCATTGGTGATGAGATACTATACGGGCAAATTGTTGATACAAATTCACAATGGATGAGTGTAGCGTTAACAAACGCGGGAATTAAAGTAATCCGCAAAACAAGTGTTGGTGATCAGGAACAAGAAATTTTAACTGCTTTCGCCGAAGCAGAGAAACGTGCTGATATCATTTTAATAACTGGCGGCCTCGGTCCTACCAGCGATGACATTACTAAACCCTGTCTTGCAAAATATTTTAACTGCGAATTACAGCTTAATGAAGAGGCTCTCGTTGAGGTCACAGAATTCTTTAATAGTCGCGGCAGAGAACTAACGGATATTAACAGACAGCAAGCATTCTTACCGAAATGCTGTGAGAAAATAACGAACAAAATGGGGACTGCTCCCGGAATGTGGTTTGATAAGAAAGAAAAAGTTTTTGTCTCTATGCCCGGTGTACCTCATGAAATGAAATGCATGATGACTGACCTAGTCATCCCTAAACTCAAACAGAAATTCGTTACCCCTGTAATCCTTCATAAAATGATACGCACAACAGGAATTGGCGAATCCGTGCTATCAGATAAAATTACTTCATGGGAGGACTCACTACCTTCACATATTAAACTAGCTTATCTACCTAGTATTGATGGTGTAAAATTGAGACTTACAGCCATAGGTGGTAACCTGCAGAGCTTAACTAACGACATCGAAGATCTGGTTGAAAAACTAAAACCTTTGGCTGGTGAATTTATTTATGGATTCGGAGATGATCCGCTGGAAGTTGTTCTCGGAAAAACACTTCGGGAGAAAAAACTTACGCTAGCAATTGCTGAAAGTTGTACTGGTGGCTACCTCACCCATCTTATCACCAGTGTACCGGGAAGTTCAGATTATTTTTCGGGAAGCATGATTCCATATTCCTATGAAATTAAGATGCGTCAACTTGGTGTAAAACCAGAAACGCTAGAGCAATTTGGGGCAGTGAGTGAACCTACTATCATTGAGATGGCGAACCTAATTCGTGCTAAGTTTAACACCGATATTGGTGTTGCAACAAGTGGTATAGCTGGTCCTGGCGGTGCAACGACTGACAAACCTGTTGGCACTGTTTGGATTGCTTATTCAGATAAGCATCATACGGTTACCAAAAAATTACAGCTTTCAAAGGATAGACTTATCAATATCAAATCAGCATCCGCACATGTACTTAATTTGATACGCCAGAATCTGCCCGGTTATTTCAAACATTAACTATCGGTGGCACGAGCACAATTGTAAGCTAAACTTCCCAGTTTATGGAAGTCTTCAAAGCTCGATTATTAAACTGATCATAAATTTTATCGTGTAAGGTTATTGAGTAACCGGTACTCAGTTCAGGCAAAACCCGCAGCTTTCATTTTGCCGCCCAAAGGTATTTTTGATGATCACCAAATCATCGTTAACTTGCCTTACAAAATAAACAGTTAATCATGGCCCAGGTAGAACTCCTCATGCCCAAAATGGGTGAAAGTATATTTGAAGCTACCATTCTTACCTGGCTTAAAAAGCCAGGTGACAATATAGAGCAAGATGAATCAGTACTTGAAGTAGCAACCGATAAGGTTGATACCGAAGTGCCAACAACTTATGCTGGTGTATTAAAAGAATTACTCGCTAAAGAAGGTGATGTTGTAAAGGTGGGTACCCCAATCGCTATTATTACAACAAATGGTGATGGCGATGAATTAAGCGAAGGCGCTAATTCAATTAGCCAATATGCGAGCAATGAAACATCAGCTGATATATTTAGTACTCAGACAGCACAGCAAAATGGAGTTTCGCATGAGACCGATTTTAAATCTTTGAGTCGTTTCTATTCTCCGCTTGTAAAAAATATTGCCAAAGAAGAAAACGTATCTATAAAAGAGCTTGAGACTATATCTGGAAGTGGCGCAGAAAATCGCGTAACCAAAAAAGATATAATGGATTACGTGCAGAACCGCAAGCTTGGCAAAACAATAGAAGCACCGGTAAAACTAAGTAGCGGCAGGGCGCCAGCCTCTTCTTCATCTGTTATGTCATCGGCAGGTGATGAAATTATTCAAATGGACCGCATGCGTAAAATGATTGCCGAACGCATGGTGGATAGCAAACGTATAGCACCACACGTTACTTCGTTTGTGGAAGCCGATGTGAGTAACATTGTATTCTGGAGAAACAAAGTAAAAAATGAGTTTCAAAAACGAGAAGGTGATGTGTTGACATTCACACCAATTTTTATTGAGGCTGTGGTGTTAGCCATTCGTGATTATCCAATGATCAACATACAAGTTGACGGGGATAAGATCATTAAGAAAAAGGATATCAATATTGGTATGGCCGTAGCACTTCCTAGTGGTAATCTTATTGTTCCTGTCATAAAAAATGCTGATAAGTATAGCCTTGCTGGCCTTACGAAAGCGGTAAATGATCTTGCTACACGTGCTCGTGATAATAAAATTAAACCTGATGAATTATCTGGGGGAACGTTCACAATCTCAAATGTGGGTTCTTTCGGAAATGTGATGGGTACGCCCATCATTGTACAACCTCAGGTAGGAATAATTGCGCTGGGCGCAGTGCAGAAAAAACCATCCGTGGTAGAGACTCCTTATGGCGATGCCATAGTAATCAGACATAAAATGTTCTTATCTCATTCTTATGACCATCGCGTTGTTGATGGCGCATTGGGTGGCATGCTGGTGAGAAGGGTTGCTGATTACTTGGAGAAATTTGACATAAGCAGAAGTATTTAAATATGTATAATCTTCCATTTAGATACGTAATTGTGACACGTATCAAGGCCGTGGTTATATCCAATTCAATGAATTTAACGATTTACTATTTTTAAAGTCATGAGATTTTTAAAATGGCTTTATACCGGCTACGGCCTGTTTGTGTTTTCTATCACTTTTTTCATTTTACTCCCCTTCCTTTTAATTCCAATCTTTTTTCCATCACAATTCAAACTGGTTGGCATTATAAATCGCATATGGGCTAAGGCTCTGTTTATTGGCATCGGCAAGCCTTTCACCGTTGACCTTCGAGCCCCATTGGATAAGAAAAAGAGCTATATTTTTTGTCCCAACCATTTCTCTTACATCGATATTCCAACTATGGGTCTGAATCCCATCAATACCATTTTTGTAGGTAAGAGCTCAATGTCAAAAGTTCCTTTATTTGGTTACATGTACAGTCGCCTTCATATTACGGTTGATCGATCTAATCTAAAAAGCCGTTATTCGTCAATGCTGCAGTCATTCGAAGCAATTGATCAAGGAAAAAGCCTTGTGATTTTTCCAGAAGGCGGCATAATAACTAAAAAGGACCCTGTTATGGGGCGATTCAAGGATGGTGCCTTTCGCACAGCCATCGAGAAACAAATTCCAATAGTACCAGTCACCATTCCGTATAATTGGATAATTTTGCCCCCGTATGAATTTTTAGTGTGGCGAGGTAGAATCAAAGTTGTTTTTCACGAAGCAATTGATACCACAGGCCTTACATTAAAAGATGTAGACACCCTTAGAGAAAAAGTGTTTACCGTTATAAACGAAGAGTTAAAGAAGCACGTATGAAAATTGATCGTTCATTATTAGATAAAATAGCCCACTTGTCACGTCTTGAATTTGAGGAGAAAGATGCTGAAAAAATGATGAAGGATATGACTGCCATTGTTGATTGGGTTGAAAAGCTTAAAGAAGTTGACACTGATGGCATAGAACCACTTACAACCATGAGCCATGAAGTAAACGTGCTTCGAAACGATGACGTGAAAGAACACTTACCACACGATCGCGCGCTTAAAAATGCGCCTAAGAAAGATTCTGATTATTTCAGGGTTCCAAAAGTGCTTGAATAAAAAACTGGAAGAAATACAGTTAATTAATACTCAGTTAACTTCAAGCTCGTGCTTCTTCATCGAATAGCTGTAAAAATTGCTTTCTTCATAAATGGCTTCATCTATGCCAATTGGATTGCTCGCCTTCCTCGCATACAAGAAATCTACGATGCAGATAATGGAACCATAGGTTTGGTATTGTTAGCTTCTTCCATTGGAGCTGTTATAGCCATGCCCTTTACAGGCTGGGCAATCATAAAAAATGGAAGCAAACGTATTACGTTGCTTGCCGCGTTTTTGTATTGCGCCATTGTACCTATAATACCTTTCATGCCTGGTATCATTCCACTCATGATTTTGTTTTTTCTAATGGGTGTAGTTACCGGCATGCTTGATGTCGCCATGAATGCGCAAGCCGTAATGGTTGAAGTTCTTTATAAAAAGCCAATCATGACCTCCTTCCATGCTTTCTTTAGTATCGGTATGGCGCTAGGCGCGTGGTCTGGGGCTTTATTTATTGACCTCCATTATGACCTCTATGATCATTTTATCATTGTTGTAATTCTCGCCTTGATCGCCGTGTTATGGGCCAGCAGAAATTTAATCCACGATAAGCCCGACCCAACTATTCATAATGATGAACCTTTATTCAGATTACCTACAACAGCTTTAGTTAGTGTTGGCGTTATAGCTTTCTGTTGTATGATGGGTGAAGGCGCTATGGGCGACTGGAGTGTGAACTACATGCAGAATATAGCACATGCAAATAAATCACTAGCGCCCATTGGCTTATCAGCTTTTGCAACCGCCATGACGCTGGGAAGAATTTTTGGCGATCGCGTACGCACCCTTCTAGGAGATAAAAAGCTTATTATACTGGGTGGCTTAATTTCAACACTCGGACTTTCGCTTTCATTAATTTTTCTTCAACCCTATGTTGTCATCATTGGATTTTTCCTGGTAGGTATTGGGCTGTCTAGTATTGTTCCCATTGCGTATAGCTTAGCGGGAAATGCAAAAGGACTTCCTCCAGGTGTGGGTCTTGCCATGGTAACTACGGTAGGTTATTCAGGCTTTCTTTTTGGTCCACCAATTATTGGATTTCTTGCAGATTGGCAAAATTTGCGCATTGCTTTAGGCGTGGTGGTTTGTCTATTTATAATTATGACGGTACTTGGCTTTCGGTATAAATCGAAGGAGGTATAAAAGGTCTTTGAACTTTTATACCTTAGAAAACATTTTTAAATTATAAAATTTATAAAACGACAATGGCTACAGCCACAAAACCAGATTTGAAATCAATCGCCAAGATCTCTAAAGCACTAGGTGATAAGAACAGGCTCATTATGCTACTGCATATCACAAAAAAAGGTGGATCAGCGCAGTGTTCTGAAATTCATGATATCATAGATCTAACCCAACCTTCAGTTTCCCATCATGTAAAAATCTTGGTTGAGGCGGGCCTAATTGAAGCAGAGAAGGAAGGAAGAAACTTTAAATACACACTGAATGTCAATGTGTTGGATACTTTTTTAAAATTTTTAGAGAATTTGAAGAACGATTAATTCCTTTTTTTTGTATTAATACATCGAAACTTTTGAATATATCAATGTTTAGATGCTATATGCTTTAAAACGCTCCATTAACTTATTACAAACCACAAATGACTATGAGTAAACTTTTTTCAACCTTCAAACTCGGTGACATAACACTACAAAATAGAATAGTGATGGCACCTATGACACGAAGCCGTGCCATAAATAACACACCAAATGATCTGATAGCCGAATTCTATTCACAGCGGGCGAATGCTGGGCTTATTATTACAGAAGGGACTTCACCTTCACCAAACGGTTTGGGCTATGCAAGAATCCCGGGTATCTATAACCAAGAACAAATTGAGGGATGGAAGAAAGTAACGACTGCCGTTCATAAAAAAAACGGAAAGATTTTCGTACAACTCATGCACACAGGCCGTGTCACACATCCTGGTAATCTGCCTAAAGGTGGCGAAGTATTAGCACCCTCCGCAGTGAAACTAGTTAACACTTTAATGTGGGTTGATGGGGAAGGTCAACAAGAAATGCCCATAGCCAAAGCGATGACTGCAGAAGATATAGAAACAGTAATTGCAGAACATGTGCAAGCCGCCAAAAATGCAATTGAGGCAGGCTTTGATGGCGTTGAAGTACATGGCGCAAATGGATATCTTCTTGAACAATTTACGAACCCACATGCGAACGTAAGGACAGATGAGTATGGTGGTGACATTGAAAACCGTTCAAGACTATTGCTTGATGTCGTTAAGGGTATTGCCGACGCTATAGGAAATAATTTAGTTGGTGTTCGATTATCTCCTTATGGTGTAAACAATGAAACACATCATTACCCTGAGATTGAATCAACTTATGATTATATCTCTACGAAATTAAGTGAACTTAACATTTTGTACATACACTTAGTAGATCACTCATCAATGGGCGCGCCGGCTGTATCGGAAAGTGTAGTTGATACTATACGAAATAACTTTACTAATGATTTGATACTATCAGGTAATTACAATGCTGAAAGGGCGGAGGCTGTTTTAGAGAATGGCAAAGCAAATTTAGTTGCGTTCGGCCGACCATTTATTGCTAACCCTGATTTTGTTGAACGCATAAAAAATAACCTTCCGCTAAATCAACCTAAGTTTGATTTGTTTTATACACAAGGGGCTGAAGGATATGTTGATTATCCAGTATTTGAAGATGTTAGCGTGACGCATTAATTATAAAAAAGAAAAGTGGTTAGATACTTGTATTTTTTATTACTGATTATGGAGCGGTTAGTTTTCTAATTACGTTTCCCTCGTTCTAATAAATTGTCTGCCAGTCCATGCGGATTTCATGGAAAGAGTGTAGGGCATGTAGGTGTAAGTTATAGTGCTGCGGTCGACGAGCGATCGCAGCACTATAACTTAACAATTCGCTAGCGCCTATGGCGCGTCGCATTTTCTTCCTGGTGTCAGCTTATTAGAATTAAAACATATTGATTAGCATTATCCTTATTAAAGGCCGTTAATTTCAATTAGTTAAATATTATTTTATGATACGTTTCTGCTTTTGACAGAGAGAGTTCTTAGAAGAAAGAATCTACGGCGAATGAGAAAAATTTATTAGCAATAGGCTGGCAAAACAAACAGCACGAGCTGCAAAGAACTCGAACACCAAGAAAAAAATATGAATGACGTTAACAATTTCTGATCGGGCCTACCAACCTTTATTAACGTATTTAGCATTCCCACTCCTTGTCAATCTCTAGTTCTACATCTTGTGATTTCAATAATTTGAATATCTTACATAAGTCGAGCCCATATAGACCCAAAACTTGTACTTAACTTTTTTGTTATCATAAACAATGATCATACAATATGCTCCTTTTTTACCAAATTTGAAAATTATCTTGTTCGCTAAAAGCAAATCTATTACAACAGGTTTACGAAATATAACTCTTGGATATCTTATAACTATTTTATTTTCGTATACATCAAAAAGTAAAGAATATCGTAGAAAAAAAAAGGCTACCAATATTATCAACAAGATTATAACCCCAGAATCTTCCATTGTACTAAATGCCCATTTGTATTGAGATAACACCAATAAAGTAATAGTTATTGTAAACCTAAAATAATGCCAAAACGAATACCTGCCTCTATATAATAACATTGCTTTATGTTTAGTTTGGCCAACCTGTCGAACTTGCATTAGTAGTACCTTGCTTTGACGTTGGCTTCCTTAATTAGCATGTGCTATTTTAACTTTAGAAGTTGCACGCTGTCGGGGTTGAGTTCAGTGAGAATAAGTGGGTTACCGCTTTAAATTGACCAGTTTGTAAATGAACTTTGTCAGTAAGCTCTGTAATATTATTCTGAAAGAATCTCAACTTCAACCCGCACATTTTGTTTGGCGTTTACTCCTTTCTTATCATATAACGGGCGTCGGCCTCCCCATGCTTTTATATCTACGCGCAATGGATCTACGCCATTGCTAACAAGAAATGCTTTAATAATTTCGGCGCGTTGTTGAGAGAGATCTTTCGCAGATCCCATAGTTTCTTTTGAATCCTTTAGTGAAAAAAAATCTGTACTTCCACCCATCGAAATTATTTTGCCATGGAAGTTACCATTGGCGTGACCATGAAGACGTATTTTATACTGACTGTTTTCAGTCATCATTAAGAGCAATTCATTTAACTCAAATTTTGAGTCGGGCGTCATGATGGCCGCGTCATTAAAGAAATAAACATTATAAAGCGTAACGATATCTCCTTTATGGTAACGAACCAAATCAAAATTAATAACCATGGTATTACCTACTAAATCTATAAACGGCTTTACCGTATCTGCTAAGGGTATGGGATACATCAGTTCCTCTTGTATTTTACGATAACCAAATACTTCGCATATCAATGTTAATTGACCTGACTTACTTTTTGGATCTGGGAGCGTTAAATATTCGTTGCCCTTAACCTTCTTAACGCGGCGCGATCTCTCTGAATCTATTATTTGAACATCACCATCCACAATTCTATTATTTCTGGCGTGGTATAAATTGAGAAACACTTTTGTATTTCCCAGCGTCATATCACCGGGTTGCTTTGCTGGGTCGTTATCGGCTACAACAACAGAATCAGATGAACTGGTTGAATCTGAATCTGAGTTAACCAGCAGCTTATTATAAACACTGTGTTGTACTTTCACAACCTCTTCCGTTTTTTCAGGTGCCTCCGTATTATTCACTATAGTAGTTTCTGTTTTAATAGCGCCGGGAACCACACGCACCCAGGCATCAACGAACTTACCCGTTTCCCTTACATGCTCCATGTTCTGTAGTGCATCTTTTAAGTTGTTGTAGTAATTTATATATACAAAAAAAAGATTACGGATTTTATTAAAACCGTAATCAGATTTATGTCCTTTTCTATTTAAAAGCTCAACAAAACTTTTAGCGTTAGCTTCCCTGCTGGGCGCATAGGCACCTACAACCACATAATATCCTGGAACTAATTCAGTCGGAACTGACTGCGCTGATGCTACGCGACTAAGGCATAGTACTAACAGACAAAACAGAAGTATCGAATTTTTCATTGATGGTTGTGTTACGGTCTATTAATATCCTGAAAAATTCAATGGAATTCAAAAATAAACCTGGCAATGGAATACCGGATTTGTTGTACTACACCCTCAGCTTTTCACGTAAAAAGCCGAATCCATAGCCCCACAATTGAAAAAGAGCCGAAGGTATAGATAGTAGCGCAACTCGAATATCTCGGTTAATGAACCAGGAATGAATACAGATGGCGGCTAAATAAAAGCCGAACCCGATGGCAGCAATAAAAAATAAGGGCAGATATATGATGGCCAACAGCCCCATGCTAATTGTTAATAAAGTAAAGATGGAGGGAAACCAATGGGTGAGTTTTATCTCAGAAGAATGTGCCTTTCCTACCAAAACACGGCCACGACCAAAATTAAAAACCTGTTTATAAAATTGATGGAAGTTTGTTCTCCGCTTATGAAAAACAAAAGCCTCTGCAATCAAGCCGACATGAAAACCTTTTTTTCTCATTCTGATACTAAACTCAATATCTTCAGCAAAACGGTCAAACTTAAATCCACCCGTTACTTCAAATACCTTACGGGAAATGCCCATATTAAAACTACGAGGCTGAAACAAGCCTACATGTTTTTTACCACCCCTAATACCGCCTGTTGTTAAAACTGATGACATGGTATAACCCATTGCACGTTGTACCGTTGTGAAATCTTCATGGGCGCGGTCAGGGCCACCCCAAGCATCCCAATTATTTTCCTTTAACGACTGCTCTACTAATGCCAGGTAATCAGGAGGAATAATACAATCGGAATCAAAGACAATCAAGTACTGGCCGTTAGCCTGCTCATAGCCAAAATTTCTACTTGGACCTGGACCGGAGTTAGGTTTATAGAAATAATGAATAGCTAAATTAGTCTTCCATTTTTCGATGACATAATCACATCGAATGGTAGAACCATCTTCAACGATGATCACTTCAAAATCTTTGTTTGTTTGGTGGATGAGACTTTGCAACAGCTCCTCAAGTTCCTGCGGTCTATTATATACAGGTATGATGATGGAATATCGGGGCAAGTTCATGATGATGCTATTTCTAATTGGTGCATGTTGCTAAATGCGCTATTAGCGAATAACATGTAACTGTTCTTCATTTAATCCAACGCTATCTATAACGAGGTAATTCTTTCGTGATGTTGATTGCCGGGCCAATAGTTCAGCAAGAAAACCTGTTAAGAAAAGCTGGACACCAATGATTAATGCAACCAATGCCAAATAGAAAAGTGGTTGATCTGTAATTTCACGTTTCATCGGAATTCTAGAGATGAATAGTGAATTGATCTTATCATAAAATATCTTGACCGTAAAAGCGAACCCTACAAAAAAGGATATGATGCCAAGGGTACCAAAAAATTGCATTGGCTTGAGGGCAAATTTGCCCACAAACATAATGGAGATTAAATCGAGAAGGCCTCTAATGCGTTCAAAGCCGAATTTACTGCGCCCAAATTTTCGCTCGTGATGTTCAACAACTTTCTCTGTAATATTTGTAAAGCCAGCCCATTTAGCTAGAACTGGAATGTATCGATGCATTTCGCCATACACATTGATGTTCTTCACAACGATTTTACTATACGCTTTCAAACCACAATTAAAATCATGGAGTTCGATACCTGATATTTTACGGGTGAGGTAATTAAAAAATTTGGAAGGAAGTGTCTTTGTGATCGGATCATGGCGTTTTTTCTTCCATCCCGAAACAAGATCATACTGCTCCTTTCTAATCATACGGTATAGCTCTGGAATTTCATCCGGACTATCTTGTAAATCAGCATCCATGGTAATAACGACTTTACCGTGTGCTTCACGAAAGCCTATTTGCAACGCCGCAGATTTTCCGAAATTACGATTGAACCGAACGCCTTTAAAGTGAACATTCTCTTCACTAATTTTTACAATTTCACGCCACGTCGAATCCGAACTACCATCATCAATTATAATAACTTCATAGGAATAACCATGAGACTGCATCACACGAATTATCCATTGACAAAGCTGAGGTATTGACTCAGCTTCGTCTTTGGCTGGTATTACTATGGAGATATCCGGATAGACCATTTACTGAAACACTAAAAAGTTTGCTCTTGTGGTTTTTTTTGCGTGAATATCGTAACAATTAAAGCCGTAATTACGATTCCTATGATACCGAAAACAATTCCAAAAACTGCGATCAGCTCGGGTGTCATAAGCTTTCCAGATATGCTCATTGCTTGGTCAATTTGAGCATCAGTCAAGCCATTCTTTTCCATTTGTCTAACTTGACTTTCCTTTAAAGTGTCTATAAATCCAGTGTCTATAAATTTAACATAGATATAGGTAAAGACGCTTCCAATGAGAGAAGATATCAATGACATCCAAAAAGCTATACCAATTCCCTGACCATAACTCATAAATCCGCTACCATCATCTTTAAAAGCTTTGTGTGCCAAAATAATGATGACGATGTAAATTGGATAGCTAGCCCACTTAGCGGGGCCGTTCATATCGGTGTTCGTTAGTGTGATAAGTAAAAAAGAAATAATAGATACTATACCTAAAATAAGACCGTATTTAATACCGACTGATTTTGTAGTGAGCGGTTGTACATTTTCATTCATATGAATTAATTTTTAGGTTGCTTTCTTAAAATTACAGATAATATTATGCTAACAAAAAGACCGATGCCCATTCCTTGGGCAAAGTATGTAATGGTTAACGTACCAATGTGGGTAGACGGTAGGGCCGATAAATTACGTGCGTAAATCTCCTTTCCAATTAAATCAATCTCGTGTTGTGGAAATGATTTTAGATATTCAGTCATCAAACTGATGTAGGAACTAACAAAGTCTTTTTCAAAACTTCCAAATACATGTAAGCTTAAAGAACCAATCGTAGTAGCTACAACAACTAGCGCCATAGCACCGATAAGTCCTTGCCAGAAATGAAGAGTTCCATCCTGTTCATAATCGCGAAACTCTCTCAAACTAAAAAAAATAAAAATACCGAAGATGGGAATCCTGAAATCAAGGAAGGGTGAAATCATTAAGGGATGCCTTCCAAAATAATAAATTGCTATAAACAGTATTGTACCCAGAATGCCTGCTATGGTGCCGAACTTTACTGAAATCTTTAATAGGGGAGCCATTTTCATTTAGAGATCGATCCACTGTTTTGAATTATTAAAAACGGCAGTGACCTTGCCGATTATCTTCTTTCCGTACCAGGGTGAGTTCTTTGACTTAGACAAATTAGTTTTATCATCAAACACCCACGTTCGATCTGGATCAAATAGCGTAAGGTTTGCTTTAGCCTCAATTTCTATTTTTGGCAAAACGAGATTTAATATAGTACGTGGGGCTACAGTCACTTTTTCAATTAAAACATCATACGGAATCCATTTAGAAAGGGATACCAGGTTAGCAGCAAAGGTTTGTAAATTAATCATACCAAAATCTGCATGATCAAACTCAAGTTTTTTACTTTCTTCCTCATGCGGAATATGGCCTGAGCATAACACATCAATAGTCCCATCTTTTAATGCTTTTATCAATGCTTCATTGTCAGTTTTTTCACGTAAAGGTGGGTTTACTTTATAGTTCGTATCAAAGTCTGCTAGAAGGCTATCATCAAGTAAGGGCTGGTAGGCTGCAATATCACAGCTAGCATTAAGTCGCTTTTTAGCTGCTCGTATTAGCTCGGCCGACTTGCTTGATGATATCCTTGAAAAATGTAATCTACCACCCGCATAAGCAAGTAGTTCAAGATTTCTACCTACAGCAATCTCCTCTGCAATACGAGGCATGCCTTTAAGTCCGAGCTTGGTGCTGTTAATACCTTCATGCATTTGACCAAATAAATTCAACCAATTATCTTCAGGACGATCTATTAATACACCATTAAATTTTTGCAAGTATTGAAGAGACTTCAGTAAAATATCGGTATGCCAAATGGGTTTAAGTCCATCGGTAAAAGCGATTGCACCTGCGGCGTGGAGATCAATCATTTCTGTAAGCTCTTCGCCGTTATTGCCTTTGGTAACAGATGCCAGCGCATGGATCTGCACAAGGCGGTTATCGTTGCCATTGGTCAAGTAACTAATTTCATTTTTTGTTTGTACTGATGGTGATGTATTAGGCAGTACTGCAATTTCTGTAAATCCTCCTGCGGCGGCGGCGCGTGAAACTGAATCTAAATCTTCTTTGTGCTCAAGGCCTGGATCGCCGACATAAGTGCCCATATCAAACCATCCTATTGACAGCTTCATTCCCTCAGCTTTGATTATTTTATCGGCCGCATAGTTCTTATCACCGATTTCTACAATTCGTCCATTATTAATCAAAACATTCTTTTCTTTTTTATGGAAAGGTGAATTAAGATCAATAATTTCTGGTGATTGAATAAGAATCTTCATGTATGTCTATAATTTAAGCTGCAATAGCAGGCTTCAAGCTTACCCCCAATACTATCGGAGATGTTATTATGTGCCTTAAGTTGATATTACTTTAAAAATCTGATCAATAGAATTTCAGTCAAAATGAAAAACAAAGCTAAGATCAAAGCGTATTTCCATAAAGGCTTTCCCAAATATCTGGCTTTTATTTCGTTGGTAAAAGCATCTGTTGTTGCTGCATCAAAAAGTGTAATGTTATTGCCCCCGCCCATTAACTTCTTAGCTTCTTCCCCCGTATATTGATCCATTAGTGATTCAGATTTATCAAGATTAAAAGCTAGCAAACTCATCGTATCACTGCTTGCTACTACATTGTAGAATCCTTGGTTAATTGAGAATTTAGGAATGTCAAGAAATAGTTTGTTTCCTACTTTTCTTTGTGAGGGAACAATTTCTTGTTCACCGACAAGTTTTATGGGCTCTTCTCCTTTTAAGCTATCTAATGCAAGTGAAATAAAATTTTCATGCAACGTATAATATAGCCTCGCGTCGTTCTTTTTACCACTTGCAGCAATGCGATACATTACCGGTACGAACAAGGCATTATTATGGAAGTCGGTATACGAAGTTGTTAAAGGTGAAGCCAGCACATAAAGTTTACCCTTTTGATTAAATAAGGAAAGGAACGGCTGATCATTTTTAAAACGAAGAATAGCAGAGCGATCCATTCCCCACCCTATGACAGAACTTGCTTTAGGCATAGATAATGAAATTGATTTTTCTTCGAAAACATTTTCAAAAAATGGATTTCTAAAATCAGGTTTATCTAAATCAGAATTTTCTTTCTTTTCAGTATTGCTAATCGGTAGCTGTAAAAGGGCTTGATAACTTTTACCGTCGGGTTTTTCACCGGGTATAAATAACAGGGTTCCGAAGTTATCTAAATAGCTTCGTAAAGCTAGTACGAGAGAGGTTTCAATGTTATTAAGTCCATTCACTATTACAACATCAGCTTGAGATAGCAAACTGTAATTGAAATTCCCTACCGGGAAACCCTTGTATTCAAAAATGCCTTTATTGCCAAATACCTTTTCGACGTTGGTTAGATTGGCTCCTTTGATTTCTACAACCCTAATTTTATCCGTAAAATTTAAGGCAAGAAAAAATTCATTGTCAAAATTTACGGGAGAGTCGTTAAAGCTGATCTTAGTTTTGTTGAGGCCTGATAACCCGGTGGTCAAGTCAAAATTGGCTTCGCTTACACCACCTTGCGGAATACTTACCGATACTGTACCAGATTGTATATTATTAATGGTGAGCCTTAGATTAAGCTGGTCAACATCTTTCTCACCATCATTGCGAACCCTTACCCGTAAAACATTTTTTTCACCTCCTGCAGCAAAAGGATTTTCTAAGTATGCTGAATCAACAAATACATTAGATAACTTGTCATATTGTAACGGTACTAGATGCCATCGTAAAAGGGGGTCACTAAGTTGTGGTATTGCACCTGTAGTTGATTTTTGGAAATCTGAAATCCAAAAAATTTCTTGATTGTCATTTGCGTCTGTGTTAATTCGCTCCTTTACTTCTTGTACACTGCGACTTACAGGCGAGAGTCTCACCTCTGTTAGCAGGTCAAGCGCTTCCATTTTGGTTTTATATGAATTGGAAAATGGCGCAAAGTCGTTCGTCACAATTTTGTAACGTGTATCGGCCGGGAGTAACTCCACTATATTTCTTGAAAATAGGAGCGCAGCATCAAGTCCGCGTGATTTATCTTTTAATTGGGCTGACATGCTCAATGAGTTGTCAACATATAGCGTAATGTTTCGGCTACTGCCTAGTTGTTCGCGGGCAGGTATAACGGGCTGGGCAAAGGCAAGCACCAAAAATGTTAAAAATAAAAGTCGAGATGCAAGAATGAGGAAATGTTTAAGCCTGCGCTTTGCTGTAGTTGATTCCTTTATCTGTTTTAGAAACCGGGTGTTAGAAAAATAAATCTGCCTGGTTTTTCTGAAATTGAATAGATGGATTATGATGGGGATTGAAAGCACCCCTAGGGCCCAAAGAAATGAAGGATATAAAAAGCTCATTGACTGGTAAAGTTAAGGGTTAAAGATGAATCACGGCAATTGAAGGTTATTATTTGAGTGTCTGTGTAAAGAATTATTTGCTAAAACTAAACATAAGTTGGTTAGATGATCCTAACTGTTACGTACAGCTCAACGCTGATATCCGTAAACAATATTTACCTTAACATACACAATCACAATCCCCTTAGATTGCGGATCCTTTACCAAATAAATTCTACTGAAAGGGCTATAATTGGGGGCACGTTCTTTAAAAATTAAGTTGGTGCTTAGTAGGTTTCATCGCAGACTGCGATTATAACTTCAAATTCCAGTATTCGTCGAGTCGTACGGTGGAAGTTCCATACTTCGCAGCGAATCAAAACGTTAATTAAATCACGGAAGTAAACTTCCTCGCTAGAGTAAATCTTCTTAATATAGTACTTTGCATCGTCGATATTCTGAACGCACATGCATATAAAAACAACGTAAAATAAACAGAATGATATTAAGAAATATTATACTATTACTATCGATAATTAATTATTTACAGCCCATTTCCTATGCAAAAGCACAATCACCGTATAATTTAATTCAATCACCTTGTTATTTAGTGATTGTAGGTTCAGAGAAAGAAGAATTATACCGTGTAAATGGACCTTCTCTTCAAACATCTCGTGAAGGAAATACTTTGGACACTTTTGTTATTACTTTTTTTGGAGATTCAACATCTGCTCTTAGGAATGCATCCCTATTAGATATAGAAGTCAAGCCTAATAAGAGCAAGCAATTTCATCATGTACAATTTAAAATCCCTGATAGGATTGGCTGCCATCTTCTTCTTTCAAGAGACACAAACCTTAAACCACCTTTGTATTTCCGCGCAGAATGGATATCACAAGATATGATGGATGAATATTTTTTTGGGAATACGAATAGAGAGTTTGATACTACTCTTTTCTCAAAATTGTATAAGACATCAATTCCGTCACCAGCCATTAACATTACTTATAAAAAAGAGCCGTTCACTTCGGAGCTTATTCGCAATGTAAATCCATTTAATGGCCAATTAATAGAATTAGATTTTGATATTTTACCAGCAAAAGAGACTAAATACACACCCTATTTAAAGGCAGTTGAGATTTCATTTATTCACCCTGAAATTGCTAGCATTGAAAATGTATATGTTCTATTTCAGATCGATTCAACCTTGCCACGGAAAGACAATTATGTTTTTTGGCCTAATGATTTTACCTTGGTATCCGGCACAAAGATTATTGTTAGAGCTCTATACTGGTATAAAAGAGGATATGAAATTTTGGAATCAGGAATGATCACGAGTAGTTATGAGTTTTAATTATTTGCCAGCTTCTGCTCAGGACCAAACAAAACCTACATCTATTACAATTAAAAGCCCGGTCAAATCAATGACCAGGCTTTTAGAACGAAATCTTAGATAGAAACCAGTTAGTTATTTACCACCTAACATTAACATATCATTGACACTGATTTCAGTTATGTAGCGCTTCTCTCCGCTTGCGGTCTCATAGTCACGGTGTATGAGTCTGCCTTCGACAGCTACTTCATTTCCTTTCTTCAAGTACTTGGCTGCTACGTCGGCAAGGTCGCCCCATATTACAACGTTGTGCCATTGTGTTTCCTCTACCTTCTCTCCTTTTTGATTCTTATATGAATCGTTCGTAGCAATTGAAAATGTTGCTAGCTTTTTGCCGCTATCAAATGATTTAATTTCAGGATCTTTTCCCAGGCGACCGATAAGCTTTACACTGTTTCTTAAGTTTGACATAATAGTAAGGGTTAAAATTTTTATATATTTTTTAATCAGACCGTTTCACCATTTTGGCTTTATCAGCGACTGACGATGCAAAGGTGCAAGCAGAAAAATGGGATATTCGTGTGATAAACGCTTACTTTCGTTTATATTCGTTTGTAGCCGTTTGTAAACGGAAAAAAGATATGCCTCCAATTCAAGATAAAACCTGCATAGAATGCAGCGCCACATTTAAAGGCCGGGTAGACAAAAAGTTTTGCTCCGACCAGTGCCGTAGTTCATATAACAACCGTCTCAACAGTGACGAAACAAGTTATATGCGTAACGTCAATAACATTTTAAGAAAAAACAGAAGGATATTGCTTGACCTAAACCCAGATGGAAAAAACAGGGTAAGTCGCGAGAAACTAAAAGGCAAAGGCTTTGACTTCCAACATTTCACCAGCACGTATACAACCAAAGAAGGCGCTCAGTACTTCTATTGCTACGAGCAAGGCTACCTACCCATTGAAAAAGATTCTTTTCTGCTCGTCGTTAAAAAAGAATTCGCTTCTTAAAATCTAAATATCTGATTTTTCTAGCTTGAGGTAGCTCAAATAATTAAAAACAAAAATCCATACCAAAACAATAGCAACGGCCGTGAGACTAACATAGTCCTGAATTTCCTGAAAAGCATACCGCGCAAAAGGCATTGCTATAAGATTACTTATGGACTGCATCGGGAAGAATTGGGTGACACTTTCTGAATAATGATTATTAAAATAAGCATCTAAGGGCGCTTCTATAATTCGCGAAAGCAAAAGTAAAATTATGGTTAGGCCAGAACGGTGTACAAACATGCCAAGCATTAAAGCAAAAGACAAGAAAGCAAATACCTCTAAAAAATACGCAGGGAAAAATTCGAGATCGGTAAAAACATAATTCCAGTCTACTTCAGGAGAATAAATAAAGCCCGTTACTAATCCAATTATGAAAACCATAATCACGCTCATTAGGCTCAACAGTAGATTGGTTAAAATCTTCGTTTGCAAAAACTCCCAACGGCTCATGCCATCTATAATATTTTGCCGCAGGGTGCGGTAAGTAAATTCGTTGGTAATTGAAATTACTACCATGATTGCCAATACTATTTTAAAGAATCCACTTATATAAACAAGGTTCTGCCAGACATCAGGAAAATGATAAAGGGGAATACGATTTATATTAATTTTAGTACCAAACTCAGCTCCTTTACTTGCCAACCATTTAAGAAACTCCATACCACTTGCCGTGGTAAAGGCTAACGTAAAAAAGTACAAACCACATACTATCCAAAAGGTACGGTAGTTAACAAGCTTTTTAAGATCTATTTTAAGAAGGTGGAGCATGGGGTTTCTGTTAAAATGAACGGGTTATGAAGTTGAGGAACGAAATACGGGGACGAGGTAGGAATACGGCTCATTCCTGATCTTTTATCTATTTGTGATTTTGTAGTATTTCTAGGAATTGTTTTTCAAGGCTTTTCTTTATGGTAACTAGGTGAGAGGCCGTGATGTTTTTATCAAATAAGAACTTGTTGAGGTCTGGTGTATGAAATCCTTCTCGTAAGGCCACTTCGTAGAAACCATTCTCACGACGTATAGAAGATGTTCCTTGAAAGCTTTGCAGTATTTCGTACAGTCCTTCAATGGCGGCATTTACTTCGACCAACTCTGTTCCTCTTCCTATATCATCAACCGGACCATAGTGAATGAGGTTGCCTTTCTTAAGTACGGCGAAATGCGTACATACTTTTTGAACTTCATCTAACAAGTGGCTCGCTAAAATAATAGTCTTGCCACTGGCTGCAATCTTCTTTATGATTTCTCTTATCTCTGCTATACCCATAGGGTCAAGTCCATTGGTGGGCTCATCCAGAATTAATACCGTTGGGTCATTTAATAATGCGGAAGCAATCGCCAGACGTTGTTTCATTCCTAGTGAATAGGTCTTGTACTTGTCATTTTTACGGTCATTCAGTTCTACTATTTTAAGTACATTCTCAATGTTACTTTTAGGACATTGTTTAATCATGGCATTAAGCTCAAGATTCTTTTGTCCGGTTAAGTAAGGATAGAATATAGGGTGTTCAAGCACGGCGCCAATTTTCTTCCTGATGTGATGACTTGGCGCTTCACCAAACCAAGAGAACTCACCAGCTGTTGCATTTACTACACCCATCAACATACCTAAAGTTGTAGTTTTACCACTACCATTCGGGCCCAGCATGCCAAACACCTGACCTCGTTTTACTTCTAGATTAATGTTATTAACAGCGCAAAGCCGGCCGAAATTCTTGGTAAGATTTTTAATTGAAAGAACTGTTTCCAAAGGGATTGAAGTTTACGCCAGCAAATATAAAACGAATCTAAAACTATAGCGCTTTTAATATTTCACAACCTATTTATGACCATTTGCAAACTCCTTTATACGGCTGCCAATTTCTGTATTCGCATCTATCGTGCTGTACAGTTTAGTTATTTTATCTAATGAAATTTTGCCAACAATATCCAAAACAAAAAGACTTGAAGAGTCATTCACCAACACCAGCATACCTTTATCTTTCATGTAAATATCAAAACTCTTACCCTCATGGCGGCTCGTCATCACCTCTTCAAAAGCTTCAGATTTATAATCCGCGATTATCTTTTTATAGTCACCAGTACCAAAGTTCTTTGATTTGTCTATCCTTAACAATTTCATCTTTTCAATGTCTTTGATTAACTCATCAAAATTCTTGTCATCGGTCTGGTTGAGCATCTTCAACGTATTCTTATAGAAAAAGAAAACGGTAGCATCGCTAAATCTTTTGTTCAATGCTTCTGTCGTTTTGCTTTGTGCAAAGGAGGCGGCGCTAATAAAAATGAAGAGTAAGAAGAGTTTTAGTAATTTCATGATGTTGTTTTTAACGATATATCAATTAACAAACTACTTAGAGAATTTTTGCTTTTCTTCCTGCTTTTCGCCTTTATTCATTTTTTCAAGGTGCTCCAATCCGCTTACATTCATCTTCTTCCCAATACGTGATACTTGTTTTAGATCTATTTCTCCATAGAGACTCATCACCATAAATTGCGTAGTTCCACCAAGTATCATCAACAATTCAGAGATCTTACCACCACTTTCCTTGATAAGAAATTTCATATCTTTATCCTTATCACGAAACGACATGAGTTCTTCATAATCTTTCATGGGAATTAATTTGAAAGCTTCTTTATAAAGATCACGAGAAAAGCGTGCATCCTCCTTGGATAAAATGCGAAGTCCTTTCAATTTACTAATTGCTTCTAACACCTCTTTATCTTCTGCTGTTTCCGCATCCATATTTGTAAACAAGGCAAACATCTTACTCGATACCGTTACCTGACTGAACGACTCATCGCTCTGATACTTGCTGAAGAATTTAGAGATAGCATCTTGAGCATACGCACCATTCACTGCCACCATCACCATTGCTGCTATAATTATTTTTTTCATTCTTTCTTTTTTTAAATTTTTACAATAAAACCTTCTAGTCACTGGCTTTAGTCAGCAACTTTTAAATGTTGAATCTTAAAGCTTTGTTTCCTTTTCTTTTCTGCTAATCTCCTGCTGCGCTTCGTTGAAGAGATTAATTTTCTTCGCTTGCTGTTCAGCTGTACCAAAACTTTTCGAAATCATCAGTAATGCCTTTTTCGTTTCTTCAAATGCCAACTTGGGGTCGTCATACGTATCAACCATTTCTTGTGGTGTAGTTTTACGAATCTCGGTTCTAACAAACCACACCGCTACAAACAGAACTGATATACCTGCCGCAATGCGCATCGATTTATAGAATAGACTTACCGTCTTACTCCGCTTAGCAGTAGCCTGCTGAACAACGTTTTTATCAAACGTTATATCACTTAATGATTTTGACTTCTCCATTTCGAAGTATTGAAACAAACTTGCCGTTTCTTTCAATTGATCAGGAACCTGTGCTGTCTTAAAGTAGGCACGCAGCGCTTGCTCCTCCTCAAGAGACGTTTCGCAGTTCCAATACTTGCTCAGTAATTCTTCTATCTTTTTAGAGTCCATAAGCATTGATCCTCATCAGTTTTTCACGTACTGTGGTTCTGGCTCTGAACAAATTCACTTTAACTTGGTTCATATCCAATTCAAGAATTTCACATATCTCATTGTAACTATAGCCTTCAATATCACGAAGGTGAATAATCTGTCTTTGCTTTTCAGGCAAAGCGGCAATCATGCTGTTGATACTTTGCATACTTTCATCAAGCTCAGTAGATTCATGCGGTGTTAAGTTGTTTTCACGTATATCAAATACTTCATCAAGTGATTGCATCTGCCTACGTGTCAAGGAGCGAATGCGGTCTAGTGAAAGATTTTTAGTGATGCGCATACACCAAGCCTCCCAATTCTGCACTTCATTCATTTGTTCACGGCCATTCCAAACTCTGATGAACACCTCCTGCACCACATCTTTGGCTTCGTCTTCGTTACCCAAAAATCTGAGTGCGAAGCGGTAAAGCTTGTTTTTGGCTGGCATTACCCGGTTTTGAAAAGCTTCTAGGTTCATTTGTTACGTTTCAGAGGCAAGACGGCGTGACTAATAGATATGTTACAAAAGTAATTTTAATTTTTCTATTGGGCGGCTTTTCGGGCTATACGTTACAAGTCCTCGCCCTCACACCCACATCCCACGCAGGCTGTGGGCTTTTCACTGCTATCCCGGCCGCAGTTCCGTCATAATCATTATGAACTTCACCGGTATCGATATTTTATAAAACGTCGACTTTGATAAGTAGTTCTCTATCAGCTGCGCCTTTGTTTGGTTCATCGATAATGCGCGAACACGCATGGATATTTTATGGTAAAATTGCAGACGCGCATTTTAACCCTGATGATCTGTTGTGGCACGTGCCACAACAGATCATCAGGGTATTTATTGCTAAATTATGATCATGGCGTTGACGCCATGATCATAATTTAGTGTTTAAGCGCGGCCTACACTTTTGCAGGAGGTGATCATCATTACTTCCGCGCCATATCTCCACTTTAGACTGGAACCGGATATCCATATACTTTTTAACCTGCAGACAGTGTCTTTGCACTGATGAGAGTTACTCTATAAAATAAAAACAGATTAGCACTGCGATTAAACGAAGCAAGCACATGAAATTTAAAGACGAATAACTAAACTTTAGGAATTTTTGTTGTCTCTGCAGTGCAACTAAAATGTAAACTAAGAGATTATAACAGTTCATGGAACAGGATAACATAATCGTATTAAGGCAATTCCAAAATTCTATTGAAGCTAATCTGGCAAAGACAAAACTAGATGCTTATGGTATTCCATGCTTTCTTACTGAAGAAAACCTTGCTAACCTTTATCCAGGACAAAACTTCATGGTCTTCTCCATTCGTCTTCATCTATTTGCAAACGACCACGACAGAGCGCAGCAAATTTTAAATGAGGGAAACCTTACCCTGAATAATGATGCAACAACAAAATGCCCCAATTGTCTATCTAATAAAATAGCTCGCGACTTCCCGAAAAAACTAAGTCAACGGTTACCCTCATTTTTACTTTTCTTCGGCATATTCTTTCCGCGGCATAAAGTATATCATTGCTTGGAGTGCGGTCATGAATTTGATGTACATTAACAGCAAGTTAATTCATGAAAGATTTTTACAGAACAGTATAATAAGTTTTTGTATTTGATCTTTGCCTGATTAATTTGGGCAATCAATTTAAAACGCATGACTGACACAAAAACTATTATAGGTGTTATGGGCCCCGGCGAAGGCGCCTCTCCTGAGGAAAACATTATGGCGTTTGACCTAGGCCGTGCCATTGCCATGGAGGGTTGGGTCACATTGACTGGTGGCCGTAGCTTTGGAATAATGGACGCGGCCATGAAAGGAGCGCGCGAAGTTGATGGCCTTACCATAGGTATAATACCAACAGAGACTGAGAAAGGCGCATCTGAAAATGCCCAAATAAAAATAGTGACAGGAATGAATAGCGGAAGAAACTATATAAGTGTTCTTTCTAGTCATGTTGTGGTAGTTTTAGGAATGGCCGCTGGCACAGCGTCTGAAGTAGCACTTGCTATAAAAGCAAATAAAAAGGTTATCCTTCTTAACCAAGATGAAATAACAATTCGCTTTTTCAAAAATATTGGTACTTACAAAGTATTGGTTACAAAAACTGTTGACGAAACAATTACTCAGATTAAAGAATACTTAGCGGTACACAAGCGTAGCGAGCCTAATCCCAACGTGTTTAGTAAATAACGATATCTCTTGGTGAAGAAATGGTGACACCTATTTCTTCACCACTGTGAATTCTACCCGCCTATTATTAGCGCGACCTTCTTCTGAATCGTTGGTATCTATGGATTTACTTTCACCATAGCCATGAGCGCCCAGCCTGGCACTTTCAATTCCTTGATCAATAAGATAATTGACTACAGATTGTGATCTCCCTTGCGAAAGGTTAAGATTATAATCATCAGATCCTTTATTATCCGTATGCCCTGCTATTTCAATCTCTACAGTCTCATTTTGTTTTAGAAAATCTACCACCTTATTTAACTCAGCAAATGATTGTGATTTCAAAGAAGTCTTATCAAAATCAAAGTATATATTCTTTAAACGAACGGTAAGTCCCACTTCAATAGGTTGTAAATAAAGATCTGCAACAACCGGCGTTACGCCAGCATCATTGATCCATATGCTATCTGTTGCCATCACATATCCTTCTGCAGATGCCGTGAGTAAATACCACCCTAGCTTAGTAATTTCCTGCTCAAGTTTACCTCCAGTGGCATCTCGTTTAAAGTTCACCTTTTTATCTCCCTTTAGTACGCCACTTACATTTGCAGGGATAGGTTTTTCTGTTTTTAAATTATACACATTCGCTATAAGGCTTAACTTCAATGATTTTGATACGGGCATTAAAGAAATTTCGACATCTATAATGGTATCAGCGTTAATGACGGGCACCTTAAAATTGGTAGTGTTAGGAGAAAAATCTGTAGCACTAGCACTTAAGGTATACTCACTTACTTCATTGATCTTAGTTTCAAATTTACCTGTAACTGATGTGCTTAATTTTATGGCATCTTTTCCTTTTGGTTTAACCTCCACACTTGCAGCCATTGGCTGATTTGTTTTATCATTATAAACTTTACCTACCAGCGTAATCTTAAATTCTTTTGGCACTAATTCATATAAATCCAACTGCGCGCCTTCCAGCGCTTTGTTGGCCCGGCTTGTGAAAACATTTCCTGCATTATCCATTGTAAAATATAAATCGAGCGCTCCGGTGTTAATTGGTTTGCCTAGGTTAATCGGCTCAGACCAATTATTCCATGTGTCATCAAGTCTTGTGGTTTTGTAAATATCAACTCCCCCTTGCCGACCCGGTGAGTTCCTCGCACTCCCAAAGAATAACGTTTTTTGATCTAGTCCAATAAATGGACCTACATCATCAAGATTCGTGCTTAATTTTAGCTTAACAGGTTTAGAGTAAGCATCTTCCGATTCCAGATGGCTTATGTATAAGTCACTATTGGTGTTATTCAGCACTTCACTAAAATATAAGATAATGTGTTTTGCGTCAGCCGATATACTGGCACCGTAGAAACGGCCTTTATTCATCTTACCGAAATCTTTTATATTAAGTTCTTGTAATCGTCCGCCTTTCACAATAGAACATCCTTTTTCATTTTTTCCCCTTCCGCCTTTGATAAACAAATTACCGTCGGGCATTACCGTGAATACTTGATTAGACCTATTGTTGTTAAATGGAGAACTTAAATGGGTTGGCGCACTCCACACACCTTTATCATCTTTTTTAGTCATCCATATATCCTGACTATCTTCCTTACCATACGTATTGTCTGGATGATTCTGCACAAAGAAGTACAGTGTATTACCATCAGGTGAAACAATGGGTGCAGCCTCATGGCGAAAGGTGTTGACTGGCTTGCCCATACTAACCAACTCATAACGCCCCGATACAAGTTGAGCGGATGCTGAAAGATGGAACAGAAATGAAATTGTAAGTAATGATATTCTCATTGAATGAGGTTTTGGCCTATAGTAAATTTAAAACATTCTATTAAAATAAAGCCAAAACACAGATATGATATAACAAGGGTCTGCGAATGTATGGTTAATGGCGGCCAGTTAATAAATCAAAGCTCTATTACCCATTGAAATGCCCACAATAATTAAAATCAATGCTATAATGTTAAAATAAAATAGGCGCTTGTGTTTCGCTATATCACTCGTCATTTTCTTAGAACTAATACGGGCTACCGTTATAAGAACTATCGCAATAAGCATAACGGTCAAATGTTCAACGGTCCAATAACGATAATCTTTATTCTTCATGGTGTCAGATCCAAACTTCACCCAAGGGCTTACCGTGTATAATGCTAATCCAATAAGCAACTGAAGATGAGTGAGTATCAACAAGTATAAACTGAATTTATTATCCCACTTACCAAACGATTTCTTATTCACAATGCCCATCAAAGCCATTATAATAACAATGAATAAAGCTATAAAAACTAAATATCGAAGTGCAGAATGAAATTGAAGGAATGTGCTGTACATGTTGGATTTTATTTAAGTGCCCAAATTAATCAGCTTTCAATAGGTTTGAAAATTTTGGTTCATGTTTAATGCTTTTAGTCAGATAATTTAATGACTAATTCTGCATAGATCTAACCTGTGTATCAAAAACAAAATTGTGTAATTGGAATTTATCTACCTTTATAAAAAAAACTATAAAAAACCAATCATGAAAAAAACATTTGCCGCTATAGTAACCATTGCGTTGGTTAATCTAATAGACTCCCACGCAGTTTCAGCTCAAAAGCTAGAGTTAAAATGGAAAACCGATCCGACACTTTTAGTATCCGAATCTGTTTTATTTGATGCAAGCAGAAACATTCTATATGTTTCCTGCATTGATGGAAAGCCAGAAGAAAAAGATGGAAAAGGTTTTATTGCTAAAGTCACACCTGATGGAAAGGTTCAAAAGACAAATTGGATAACAGGACTTGATGCGCCAAAGGGCATGGGTCTCTTTAAAAATAAGCTTTACGTTGCTGACATAACACGTGTTGATGTGATTGATGTGGCTACAGGGAAAGTGATTGATAAGATTGAAGTTGAAGGAGCAAAGTTTCTAAATGATATCACTGTCGATGCAAAGGGTAACGTCTATATTTCTGATACACAAACAGGTAAAATACATACTTTAAAAAACAACAAGGCAGAAGTTTACTTTGAGAGTACTGATTTTAAGGGCGTTAATGGATTATTAGCAATAAGTGATGAATTGTATATCGCAGACTTCGGTTCAGGCGATAACTATAAGCTAAGCGCCGATAAGAAACTCACCAAAATTACCAATACGTCTGAAGGTGCCGATGGCGTAGTTATGGTTGGTAAAAATGAATACTTGGTTTCCAACTGGCATGGCGAAGTGTATTATGTAAGTGCAGAGGGCGTGTCGCAAAAACTACTAGATACAAAAGATCAAAAAATTAGTGCAGCCGACATTGAATATAATGCAAAAACAAAAACACTTTATGTTCCTACGTTTTTTGCGAATGGCGTTATGGCTTATGAATTTAAAAAGTAGTTACTAGAGATGATTAAAAGATTTTGCATTCCAGCGTTGCTGGTAATACTTGTTGCAGCCTTAAATAATATACACAAAGAACATGAAGGTTCACCTGTAATTGAGTCAGAAAAAGTAAGATTTGTTGTTGATACCATTACCAATACATGCCGTCCATAGCGCCCTGTGGTATTACTCAAGTTACTGGTAATAGATTTCCAGCATGGAAAAACAATTTACTCATTGGTGCACCGGCTCATCAACATGTAGCTAGAGTAGAATTAGAAAATGGTAAATATGTACAACAGGAAAAACTCTTAGACAAAATAGCACGTGTACGCGCCGTAGTAGAGAGTCCTGATGGATTTATTTATGTTGCTACAGAAGGGCCAGGATTATTATTGAAACTCCGGCCCGCTGACCAATAAAGGAAAGGGCGAGTTTAATTAACTCGCCCTTTATTATTCTGCTAACTTAAATTCATTAGCAGCAAGTGTAATGGTTTTAAGCTCGTGTTCAGAAAGTTTAAAATTGAGCGCGCTTACATTATCTTTTACTTGTTGTTCATCTCTAGCTCCGACCAAGACAGTGCCCATAGCAGGTTGGTTTACGGTCCAATTTATTACCAGTTGAGAAACCGTAGCTTGATGCGCATCAGCAATGGGCTTTATTTTTTGAAGTAGTGCATTTGCTCTATCAATATTCTCTGGCTTATAATAAAGATTGCCTTCGCGTGTATCTCCTTCACCAAATTTATGATCGCGCTTTATCTTACCTGTAAGCAAGCCACGTTGTAACGGACTATAAGGAATAATGCTCACACCCCGTCTTATGGCTTGTGGTATTACATCTTTTTCAATACTGCGATTGATCAAACTGTAAGGTACCTGGTTCGAAGCGATGTTAACTGTTTTTAAAGCTTCTTCAACCTGTTCCGCGCTATAATTAGACACACCAGCGGCTCTTACCTTTCCTTGTTTAATTAATTTTGCTACAGCCTCCATTGTTTCAGAAATGGGTGTGGTCATGTCAGCCCAATGAATTTGTAGCAGATCAACATAATCAGTTTTCAACCTACGTAGGCTATCTTCACATTCTTGTATAACCTTTTCCTTTCCTGAAAACTTATACATCTTTATGGGCTTGCCTTGATTGTCGGTCGTGTCGAAAAAATACTCCCCTTGTTCCGTCTGCCAATTCATGCCGAACTTAGTTAGTATTTGGTAGCGATCACGAGGCACGCCGGCCATTGCTTTTCCAATCAATTCCTCACTTTTTCCGAAGCCATAAACAGGTGCAGTATCAATTGTGGTTATTCCCATATCATAAGATGCGCTAATTGCGCGCAGTGCAGTCTTATCCTCAGCACCGCCCCACATCCAACCACCAATAGCCCATGCACCAAATGCAATAGGCGTAACTTTTACTTCAGATTTTCCTAATGTTCTTAAATCCATAATTTAATTAGCTGCTAGCTTCTAGTTACTAGCTGCTAGCTTGAGTAAATAACTGTGCCGCATTTGCTGCCCAAACAATGAGATTATATAGCTTCTGGCTGCTAGCTTTAAGCTGCTAGCTCGATTTTTTAAAGTTTTATGCAGTTGACTCACATGTCGGACTCATGTTAAAGATTGTATTTCTTGACACGCGGCATAACGAATAAGTAAAAGGTAAGCTTATCCAAGCTAGCAGCTCGTAGCTAGTAACTAGCAGCTTTTTCCTACCTATGCCGCGTTTATTTTCAAAACACTACCCTTAGCTGTGAACCGAGCAATATATTAAGTAAGCTATTATCCAAGCTAGCAGCTATCTGCTAGTAACTAGCAGCTTTCCAAAAGCTTATCCAAGCTAGCAGCTCGCAGCTAGTAACTAGCAGCTTTTCCAAAAGCTTATCCAAGCTAGCAACTCGCAGCTAATAGCTAGCAGCTTTTTATTAACTTGCGCCTACATGAAACTTCATAGAAATACATCACAGGCCATCGTTATATCTCTTCATACTATCTTATCAGAAGGTCGCTATGCCGATAAAGTTATTGAAAAAGTACTTAAACTGAACTCGAAGTGGGCACAGTACGACAAACGCTTTATTGCTGAGACCATATACGATATTGTTAGGAACTTTCGCTTTCTGAAAGAAATATCCAGTATAAAAGGAAACGATTTTTGGGGATTGTATGGTGCCTGGTGTGTTGTGAACAAAATTGAACTTCCGAGATGGGATGAGTTTGAAGAAACCAAACCGAAAGCAATTTTTGCAAAAATTGAAGAAATAAAATCAAACCGCCGTATAGTTCAATCCATACCCAATTGGCTAGATGAAATAGGTGAAAAGGAATTGGGAACAGAGCGTTGGGAAAAAGAGGTGCATGCACTCAATGGAGAGTCGAATGTAATTCTTAGAGTCAATACATTAAAGATTTCAAAAAGAGATCTTCAAGAGCAGCTGAAGGAACAACTCGTACTTACAGAATCATCAGATGAATTTCCAGATGCACTTTTATTAACACGTTGGCATAATGTATTTGCCCTTCCTCAATTTAAAGACGGACTTTTTGAAGTTCAGGATGCCGGCTCTCAACTAATCGCACCCTTTCTTCGTGTAGAGCCAGGCATGCGTGTAATAGATGCCTGTGCCGGAACGGGTGGAAAAACGCTTCACCTTGCAGCGCTTTTGAAAAACAAAGGTCGCATCATTGCCATGGATAATGAAGAATGGAAGTTAGATGCACTTCGTAAGCGGGCAAGGCGCGCAGGTGCCAGCAATGTTGAAGCGAAAATAATTGAGTCATCTAAAACGATAAAAAGACAAGAGAATTCAGCTGAGCGTTTGTTGTTAGATGTTCCTTGCTCAGGACTTGGTGTCTTAAAAAGAAACCCGGATGCGAAATGGAAACTCTCCGCAGAATATGTTGAGGAAGTAAAAGTGCTTCAGCAAAAATTACTAAATGACTATAGTGTGATGTTAAAGAAAGGAGGCCTCATGGTTTACTCAACCTGTAGCATCTTAAATTCTGAAAATGAAGAACAGGTTAAACAATTCATGCAGACCAATCCCGGAAAATTTGAGTTGCTCGAAGAAAAGCGCATCTGGCCATCAGACGGATTTGATGGATTTTATATGGCTGTGATGAAAAAAATCTAAGTTAATTAATTAGCAGATTAGTCGATGTGCAGATTTGCAGATTGGTGGTAAAGTTTTTAAAGGCTCTATTGTAATGGATATAAAACAGGCCAGTTATAATTATTGTATCATTCTATCTTTATACTACTGTAGTTATGCTTCTTATATGTCTTATAACGAGATCAACCTGTGGGCTAACTTTTAGTGCCGCATTGAATACCTCTTATTAAAAAAGCACAACTTATATTCAACTAGCTAACACCTATTCCTTGAAACTTTCACAAACTTTAAGAACTTTCGGAAGTATTTAACTATCTGTTTTGAAAGTCATTCGATATCTCATTAATAAGCTTTACACAGTCTGGGTTTTGACTGTATTCATTGGTTTCATGATTATTCTACTGCCGGGCATTGTTATACCTTTCTTCTTTGGTAGAAAGTTTGGCTGGATTGGATACCGGTTTTTGTGGCTTTGGTCATGGATCTTTAGTATGCTGAACAACATTCGTTATAACTTTTACGGAAGAGAAAATTTTCAAAAAGGAAAAGCCTACATCTACATAAGCAATCACACTTCCTTCTTAGATATTCCTGGTTTGTGTTTAACTATTCCTGGTGAATTCAAGCCTCTGGCAAAAAAGGAACTTCTAAAAATTCCGGTGTTCGGTTGGATTGCGCAGGCCGCAACTGTTATTGTAGATCGCTCTAGTGTACAAAGTCGCAAGAAAAGTATGAATCTTTTAAAGAGCCATTTAGAAGATGGTATATCAATTCTGATCTTTCCTGAAGGAACGCAAAATCGTAGTAATGAGATTCTTCAACCTTTTCATGATGGTGCCTTTCGAATTGCTGTTGACGCACAGCAACCCATTCTACCTATGGTGATAATTGGTGCCGGTAAACTCATGCCTCCCGGTAAGGGTTATATTGAACATGGCAGAGTTAAAATAGTAGTGGGTAAGGAAATTCCTACACAAGGATCGACACATAGTGATATAGCTGCACTGAAGCAAAAAACATTTGATGCGATGAAGAGTTTGATTCTCACCCATGTGAACAAATAAGTTTCAGTCGTTCCATCAGAATAGATAAAATAGAAAGCAACCAGATTGATTAATAAATCTGGTTGCCTTAAATAAAAAAAGAAACGTTATCCAATCAGTTATTCAGCTCCGTCTTCACCAGCAAAGTAAACTGTATGTCCACCTACACGTTCACCCAGTGCAGCACCTTCTTCAATGTCTGCACGATAATGAATAGCGGCATATAATCTCGACATACCTGCTTCGTGAGCCATCTCTTCAAATTCAGCAGTATGGGCAGGAAAAAGGTGTGACAATACCACACTTGCTGCTGAAGAAAATGTTGAGTGACCAGATACGTAAGCTGGAAAATTAGGAATACCGGTTCCAGTTTTTATAGTTGGATCCAACTGACACGGACGTGGACTAAAGTAAAAGAACTTCGAATCCCAGCAAGAAACCCCAGCATCATGCATGGCCATGTTCAACAGCGCATATGCACGTGCTGCCCGCACTTCGCTATAATCAGCGTCACGTATATATTCGGTTGCAATATCATTCCAATGGCCGGCAGGCGTATAGGTACCTACACCATCTGCCCACTTATGCACAATGGCTAATCGTTCACGTGTTAAGTTGTCTGAATAATGTTTTACTTCAGCGAGTTGTTCGTTCATTTTTGCTGAGCCAGTTGGTGGTGGTGGGCCAGGACGATCACTTGTAATCTGACCATTATCCATGCGCCAGGCCTTTACACCTGTAAGTTGATTTTGATTTGCATCAAATGTTCGCAACCCAAAAAAGGGAAGCATAGGAGGTCTTACAGGATTTTCAAGACATTTCCATGGAATTTCATTCTTCGCTGTAGCCGCATCTGCAAAAGCTTTCCATTTTGCTTTATCGCCGCCAGATACGCCCATTTTGTCACCCTTGGCCCTGTTAATATATAAGGTAGCTACAGACTTACCCAATGCAAGTCCCGCAGCAATATCTGATGGTGATGCTTTGCCTGACCACAAAGCCGCATTACGTTGCTCAGCAGCTTTCATGGTAATCTCTTCAACAGCAGAAGGAAAAAGTAATTTCAACATCTCTGCTGATACACCAGATAACACCGCATCATACGATGGATAAGACGGCAATTCAGTTTCTGGTGCAAGTGATTTAATACCCACATCATTCTTATGCGGTGACGGTCTATTATACAAATGCATATAGTGCCACGCCGTTTTGAGTGCTTCATATTGTGCTACACTTACATAGCTATACGCGCGTGCTGCATAGGGTGGATTACAAAAAGGGAATTGCGGAAATGAAAATGGATTTTCTGCATCAGGCACAGGGTATGCACCATTAACAGGTTCTGGCGGCAAATTATAACGCGCTACAAGTTCACGTAAAAATTGATTCCATCGTATTACACCTCCGCCACTCCAATACGAAATTGCCTTTCGCTGACCATTGGTTAAGTTACTTTGCAGTCCCTTAATCGCTGCAAGCTCTGCCACATAGGCATCAGAAGTTATGTCCGCGGGCGGATTAAATACTTTGGGCGTTGAATTCTCAACAATGTTTGTAATAGAAGTCAACGTCATTGTAGTCACATCAGCAGGCGCCCAATTTTCAGCATCTGCATCAAGATCAGCAGGTGTTAATGGTTTAAGGGTTTCGGTAAAATCAAGATCCTTATTACAACTGACTATCGTGATGATAATCAAAATAAAGCTTGAAGCGAGTAGTATATAAAATTTAGATTTCATGTTAGTTATTATTTATTCTTGTTAAAAAAGAATGTGTACATAAGGCCACCCATAACAGTGGTTGACTGGCCAACATTTCTACCAGCCACTGTCTGCTTTACAGAACCGCGAACAGCAAGGTATTTGGGCCATGGCAGATAATACATTACCAGCGCACCCACTTTAGAATAGTTCATCCGATTTGAAACGAAAGGCATATCCTGCCTACGAATATCATCGCCACCCAATGTATTCTGTTGTGTATAACTCGCTTCTACCTGCAATGCTTGCTTGTGGTACCCGACTGTAAAAAACATATCGAATACGTTAGGCATAGCAACTTCATTTGTCATGTAGAGCTGATCATTGGTGTAATAGGTTGATCTGTCAAGAGTAACATTGCTTCGCCAGGTATAGGCTGCTGATCCGTTTACATATAAACCGCTTTTAAGCGTTGCATTCAAATTCAATCGCCAAGCAAGTTGTTTGCTCAATGTGCCAAGCGAAAGCGGAAAGAAATCTGGCGAATAATTACTCAATGGATTTGAGTAGGCAATGCCTGCAAAAGCTTTTATGACTATGATACTGTCTACATTTACTTTAAGGAAATTGTATTTAACAGCAAGCGTTAAATCTTGTATACCCGCCATTTCATGCATTGTACCTAGACTTGCTTTTGTTTTAATATAGGGTATCATAGCAATGATATTAACCTTTTTGCTAAGGCCATACGTGCCCATCCACGTTAAACTTTGTGTGTTAACCCGGCCAATGTTTTCATTGTCGCGCTTCTTCTCACCTTGCCAGTAATTTTTCCAGCTGTCATGACCATACATGAAACCGGTACAAAATGTTTTGTTAGGCATCATAAGTCCGTCTGTAATAGTTTGCGCTTTAACTGAACCCGTTATAAGCAGACATAGTGTAACCATGTATAAATGTATCTTCATATAGAATGTTGGAGGTGGTTATTTTTATTAAACAAGTATGACTAGAATAGCTAGAAGATAGCCTGATTTGAATCGGAACAATAAATTCATACTACAGATTGAATTCATAATTCATCACGCAGCAAAGCATTGTTCAACACCCATCGTGCAGATAATCCATTCCGGAAGCACGAAGAAATGACTCTTCAAATCGGACAAAAATTGATATCACCCTTGAGGCGGAGGCGTAATGATGGTCTGGTAAAAAAGTTGTTCAACCTCTTGCTTCCATTCGAAAACAATAGAACTACTCCAACCTGCTGTAAGTGCATTGATGCAAATCGATGTAGGGAAAAAATATTTTATAAAATTAAACGGCTTGACATTCTGCTTTGAATCCGAAGATTTGTCAGTAAATGTTTGTACGTAATCTGTTAAGGCGTTATTTATTTTTTTGCTTTCTTCATCCTTTAAGCAAACTACATATAATGTATCGTCGGCGTATTTCTGCTTTACCAATCTGTAAAACTCACCGTTGTGTTCTGTCTCTCCGTCAATCCTTGAATAGTCATCATCATTTATTCGATACGGAATAGCCAGCGGCATTTTAACTATAAAAGTTTCTGCATCAGAGTATTGTTGAGAATCCAGACGATTGGTTAGGCTACGGTTTGCGTAAAATCGCAATTCCAAAAACACAAAATAATAGCCCAGCACATTAAAGAGCAATACAGCAATAAGCACTATGGGGCAGATTCTTCTCACCGTTCGATTTAGGGCTACATAGGTAATCAAAATTAGTTGACCAGGCAAGGAATTTAGCAACGGGCATATGGCCCGTGGGATAAAGAATTTACGATTGATTGATTGACGATTATTTGATCAATTACGGGGCGTTAGATTCCCCATGTCTGCGCGCAGAGCATGCAGTGCTAGATTGGCACAAACACTACCTTCTTGGTTTCGAAGAATTCTTCTTTAAAGTGGGTAGATAAATCGAATACTTGGTGTAGTCTTTTTAGTTCCGCTAACTCTTCATCAAGGTCTCCGCCTTTCAGATAAAGAATTCCGTTATCCATTTCATGTTTGGATTTCGTTTTTACCTTTTGATGAATCCAACCATAAAATTCTTTGAGCCTCGTTACCGCGCGACTTACTATAAAATCATATTGACCTCTTATTTGCTCGGCGCGGATTTGTTCAGCTCTGACATTTTTTAATCCTAGACCTTCAGCCACATTCTTTACTACGGTGATTTTTTTACCAATAGAATCGACGAGGTGAAATTGTGTTTGTGGGAAAAGAATGGCCAATGGTATTCCGGGAAAACCTCCTCCCGTGCCAACATCTAAAATATCTGAACTGGGTTGGAACGAAATAATTTTTGCAATGCCTAGTGAATGCAAAACATGATTGATGTATAAGTTATCAACGTCCTTACGGGATATCACATTGATTTTATCATTCCACTCTTTGTATAGCGAATAGAGTTCAGCGAACTGTTTCTTTTGTTGATCGGAAAGGTTGGGAAAATAATGATATATGATGTCAGCTGTCTGCACGAAAATGAATATTAATTAGCTTATAAAAAGTGTTTGGATGTCACTTATCTTATTAAAATGTTTATCAGCAGTAAGTAGTGGGAGATGCAAATATTTTGCTGTTGCTGCAATAATACAATCAGGGAGTTTTAGCTTAAAATTTCTTCTTAATTTGATAGCTTCTGATTTTATCTCATGATTGAATTCTACAAGAACACAACTATCAATTAAGGATTGTAATATTTTTATGCTTTCAGAACTTAGACCGGGTTTGCTCAGAAGTTCCATCTCGGAAATAAATGAAATAAAAATTATCTTATCCTGAAGAAATTCTGTAATCGCTTCATCTCCATTAACCAGATGTATTAATACGTTGGTATCAACAAGATAGTCGCTACCACTCATTTCTAATCTTTTTTTGATAGGTCAAAGGATCACCAAAAACACCTTTCAGTTTACCTGAAAACTTCTTGGCGTTAAACCCTTTTGAACTGGTTCGCTTTTGTAATAGCTCTTGCTCAGCTTTCTCAAGCTTTGCCTTTGTTATTGGCTTTTTAATTCTAACAACCATAAAGCATCCTCCCTTACAAAATTAAGCAATACTTCATAATAATTATTAAATATGATCTCGCTTGTTCTTCACCATTTCAAACATCAATTCACGTGCACGATGAAGCTGCGCCTTTACGGTGCCTAATGGAGCTTCCAGTTCAACAGCAATTTCTTCGTACGACAATTCATTGAAATAGCGTAATCTAACTAACTTTTGATATTTGGCCGGAAGCTTATCAACAAAAATTTGCACTAACTCCGCCTTTTGTGCCTTAATTGTTTCTTCCTGCGGATCAAGATTTTCGTCTTCTACATCAATAGAAACCGATTGACCATCATCGTCTGTGTACGTGTTCTCAATACTGAGCGTATTCAGCTTTTTCTTTCTGATGTAGTCAATGGTGTTGTTGGTAGCAATTCTAAATAACCAAGTGCTGAATGTGAAATCCTTCTTAAAGCGATGTAAACTTCTAAATGCTTTGGCGAATGATTCAATGGTAAGGTCTTCCGCATCATCCACATTGCGAACCATTTTCAAAATCATGTGGTAAACCGGACGTTTGTACCGCTGTAATAGTTTCGCGTAAGCTGGATCATCGCCTCCAACGGCTAAGTCAATTAAGCGGAAATCTTCTATTGCCTTATCAGAAAAGTCCCGTTTTAATTCCTCCATTGTACTTTTTTGGTTAATAATGCCACCAGTCCTGTTGAAATATAGTAAATGCAATAAAGAAAGTCTAAAAACACAATAGGTAAGGCCCCAAACTTTTGCCCGAGCTGTTTAACGGCGATTTGTGTAACAAGGATGAGTAAAAGTGCGCGAAATGCTAGCGCAACGGCAACTAAGTATATCGGTATAAAGATAATAAGCATGTAGATACCACCTAACCAGCTTAATACCCAGGTAATTGAAAAAATTCCGAGTAGCGCCTTGTGTTTAAATTTGTACTTCTTACCTACCGATAAGTGGCGAACTTTCTGATAAAAAAATGATTT
Source organism: uncultured Cyclobacteriaceae bacterium (assembly GCA_964235605.1). Lineage (GTDB taxonomy): Bacteria > Bacteroidota > Bacteroidia > Cytophagales > Cyclobacteriaceae > DATCRE01. The sequence continues at coordinate 93,292 of CAXSCR010000006.1, forward strand.
TAAAGTTTTTTTCGGATGTGAGTGAACCAAAGAATCAACACCCAATGAAACCACGGTGTTATTGGCATTTGCATGTTGGTTTACAAAAAGATCATCATCACCGCCTGTAATATGCATCAAGTGGTTAAACCCTTTACTTTCTAAAAAGTAAGATTTTCTATATGCGAGGTTGCGACCAACACCCATATAAGGAATCTTTAACAATGCCAATCCGATATACTGAATAGCAGTTATGAACGATTCAAATCTGATAAATTTATTGAGAAAGCCAGGTTGAACTAAATAAGGAGAATAGCCCAAGACAAAAGTTGTCTGTTCAGCAAAATGTGAGCTTAAGGATGTTAACCATTGTGAATTCTCAGGACGGCAATCGGCATCTGTTAGCAAAATCCACTCGTTTCTTGCCGCCTTTATTCCCAATGTGAGGGCATATTTTTTACCATCTACATGCTCGGGCAAACGGTTTATATGCACCATACGTAAGCGTGTATCTTTCTTTGTTTCTTCCAAAAGAAAATCGAATGTAGCGTCATTGGATCGATCGTCTACAATAATCACTTCGAAGTGCGAATGATTTTGTGCCAATAATAAAGGAATTAATTCCTTTAGGTTCTCAAGCTCATCATGGGCACAAATGACGAGCGAAACAGGCGCAGTGAAGTTGGGTTGTTCCCGTTTACGTGCAAAGGCAATTAAAAAAGCAAGTAAGAAAACAATTTGTATTCCTATTGCAGCAAAGAAGGTAATGGTGATTGTAAGCAAAAGAGTGTGTTTAATGCACAAATATAAAGCATCATTTAAACGATAAAAGGATTTTAATTTAATGAACATTACTTTTGCTTTGAATATGAAATTTCAGTTAAAAGCCAAAGATCCCAAATCGTCAGCCCGCGCAGGGATTCTCGAAACGGGGCATGGAGATATCCAAACACCTATTTTTATGCCTGTCGGCACAGCCGGATCTGTTAAAGCGGTTCACCAACGCGAGCTAGAAAATGATATTAAAGCACAAATAATACTCGGTAACACTTACCATTTATACCTGAGACCTGGAATTGATTTGCTGGAAAAATCAGGTGGCTTACACAAATTCAATGGCTGGAGTAAACCGTTGCTGACTGACAGCGGGGGCTACCAGGTTTATAGCTTGGCGGCAAATCGGAAGATCAAAGATGATGGCGTAATGTTCAAATCGCATATCGATGGTTCGAAGCATCACTTCACACCGGAAAATGTAATGGACATTCAGCGAAGCATTGGTGCTGATATCATTATGGCGTTTGATGAGTGTACACCTTATCCGTGCGAGTACAAGTATGCCTTAACTTCTATGGCCCTTACTCATCAATGGCTCAAGCGTTGTATTCAGCGCATGGATAAAACTGAACCAAAATATGGTTATGAACAAGCGCTCTTCCCTATTGTACAAGGGAGTGTGTACAAGGACTTACGTGAGCAATCAGCAACTTTTATAGCTTCACAAAATCAATTCGGAAATGCCATTGGCGGTTTATCTGTAGGCGAGCCTGCTGAAGATATGTATGCCATGACAGATTTGGTATGCGGAATTCTACCAGCTGATAAACCACGTTACTTGATGGGTGTTGGAACACCAGAAAATATTTTAGAATGCATTGCATTGGGTGTTGATATGTTCGATTGTGTAATGCCTACACGTAATGCTCGTAATGGTATGTTGTTCACCACGCAGGGCATCATTAACATCAGAAATGAAAAGTGGAAAAACGATCTTTCAGCTGTTGATGCGGAGCTAGGCGGATATGTTAGTACGTTTCATTCTAAAGCTTATCTACGCCACTTGGTTATAAACAAAGAAATACTGGGTGCACAGATAGCATCTATCCATAACCTTACTTTTTATCTGTGGCTAGTAAAAGAAGCTAGAGAAAAAATTATTGAAGGCACCTTTGCGAGTTGGAAGGATGAGATGGTGAAGCGAGTGAGCACGAGATTATAAATACACTTACAATCTGGAAAAAGTAAAGGGTAGCTTTCTTACGGCAGTTAGGCCCAGCTTCATACTTTTAAAACAACCAACACTCCTTATGTTATCAAGCAATGCCATAGCAGATTTATCTTTTTAAATACATTAAGACATGGCTTTAGTCCTGGGCATTGCGGGAAAACGCCAGCACTTGATTGGCTTTATTGGGTTTTGAGTTAAAATTGATTCTGTCAACACGACCTACCGCGAAACATTATTCTGACTAATGAAGATACAAGCGAGAGATTTCGTAGGATATATTTGATAATGTGTGCGTACACAGTAGTTTTGTGTACGCGAACATAATGATATACCGTTGCGGTTGCGTAATCTTTACTTAAAAAAATCGTTCTTTTGGATATGCTCCACAGTAAAAACGTTACAATTAAAGATATAGCCCGGCTTGCGGGTGTGTCTGTAGGCACAGTCGATCGCGTTTTACATAACCGTGGTCGTGTGTCTGATGAAGCCCTAGAAAAAGTCAATAAAATCTTGCAGGAAATTGATTACAAACCCAATGTAATTGCTCGCACGCTAGGATCTAACAAAACATATCGCATTGCTGCACTTATCCCTAATCCTGAACAAGATCCATATTGGGCACTCTCGATGGCAGGCATCAGACAGGCCGAAGCAGAATGGATCCACTATAATGTTAAGGTCGATCCGTTCTTCTTTGATCTCTATGATAACAACTCCTTGAAAAAGGTAGCCGATGCAGTTTACACGGCCAAACCTGATGGGATATTAATAGCGCCTATTTTCTATAATGAGGTTTTGCCATTCTTCGAATTATATAAAAGCAGCAACATTCCTTTTGTACTGTTTAATACAAACATAAAAGAGGTCAACCCAATTAGCTTTATCGGGCAAAATCTTTATCAAAGTGGTCGCGTAGGTGCTGAACTTGTTTGCATGGGTCAACATAAGAGAGGCACCCTTGCCGTGCTCCATATCAATGAAGACATCCAAAACTCAGTCCATTTATCAGAAAAGGAACGTGGATTCCGCGAGTACTTCGGCGAAAAAAGTGATTGCACGTTCGAAATCAAAACGATTAACATAAGTGACTCAGAAGACGCTTCCTCCATTAAAACCCTTAACGCCGCACTATCAGATCCCATGCTCCGCGGCGTATTTGTAAGTACTTCAAAAGGTTCTTCCATCGCCGCTTCTTTCCTTGAAAAAGTAAAGAAAAATCAACTCATACTTGTTGGCTATGACATGCTAGACGAAAATATTCAATACCTAAGATCGGGCACCATAGATTTCATAATCAATCAAAACCCAAAACGTCAAACCTTTCTCGGTATAAACTACCTAGCCGAATGCCTAGTATTCAAAAAAAATGCACCCGTCGAAGATCTGCTTCCCTTGGAAGTGATTACGAGAGAAAATTTGCAATCGTATTTGAATTCGGGGATCCATTAAGGAAGGAACGAGGGACGAGGGACGAAGTACGAAGGTGAAGGAGATTGATATAACTGATTACATGGTTAAAAGGAACGAAGTACGAGCGACGAGGTACGAAGTATAAGGGATTGTTATGTACAAGCGACCTCATTTTAAACTCTATCAAATCTCCAGCATGCTCGAGCTGTGCATAAGCCTATCTTTGACCTGGAAGGGGATGTGCGGATAGGGTTAAGCACAGATCGAGAATGCGGGGCCCAGCCGGCCCGGAAGGCGAACGTGTTAGTTTATGCAAATTGAAATGGTAAAGTCTATACATTGGATAGTAACTCTCTCCTAACTACTAAGTAAATAATTACGATTACATCTTCGGTATACAATTTGCACCTCTGCCCAAAACGTAACCACCAACCTTTGTTTCCCATAAACATGGTAATCGTCATGTTTTGCAGTAAACTTGTATTCTAACTATCTCTTATATAATTGAAGATTCTTGACAAATATGTTCTGAAGCAATTTCTCAGCACATTCTAGGAAGGAACGAAGAACGAGGGACGAAGTACGAATAAAGGAGGAACGAGCGACGAGGTACAATGTGCGAGGTAAAGGAGATTGGGTTTGACGGATAACGTAGTTGAAAGGAACCGCTGCCCAAAACGTAACCACCAACCTTTGTTTCCCATAAACATGGTAATCGTCATG
>CAXSCR010000006.1:97511-137192 GCA_964235605.1 uncultured Cyclobacteriaceae bacterium
ATATAATTGAAGATTCTTGACAAATATGTTCTGAAGCAATTTCTCAGCACATTCTTTTTTGTGGTGGTAATTCTCGTAGCGGTTATTTCGGTTATTGATCTTGCAGAAAAAACCGACAAGTATGCAAAAGCAAACCTCACTACCGGACAAATTCTCGGCTACTATCAAGATTTTATTCCGTGGATAGCCAATCTAATTTCACCACTCACCATTTTCATAGCCACTGTGTTTGTTTGTGCACGTCTTGCCGCACACACAGAAGTCATTGCCATATTGAGCAGCGGCGTTAGTTTCCCTAGAATGATGTTTCCCTACTTTCTAGGTGCACTACTTATTGCCGTCTTAAGTTTCATTCTTAATGGATGGGTTATACCAAACTCAAATAAATCAAGGGTAGCATTTGAGGTACAGTATCTGCGCTCAAAATATTATTTTGATAAGCGCAATATTCACATGCAGGTTTCCAACAATACGTATTTATACATTCAATCATACAACAACAATTCACATACAGGATATAACTTTACATTAGAAAAATTTGATGATAATCGATTAATGGAAAAGCTATCAGCTAAGCGTATTGAATGGGATACCACCAAACAAAAGTGGACGTTGCGGGAATGGGATATAAAGCAGATTGATCAAGTATTTGAGAAACCTCCGGAATCTGAAGCCAACACGGCATTCGCACCATCTGGTAAAACAGTTGCATCGCTAGCAAAGACACAAAGCGGCGAGTCACTAGATACTGCGCTGGTTATTAATCCCAAAGAGTTTGAAAGCGACTATCGTAAGTATGATGGTATGACACTCAACGAACTAAATGACTATATCACCACACTTAGGGTGCGTGGATCAACTGGCATCGAACCGTATGAAGTGGAGAAATATACTCGGTACGCTTCGCCCTTTACAATCTTTATTCTCGTGTTCATGGGTGTGATTGTATCATCAAGAAAAAGTCGAGGAGGCACGGGTCCACAGATAGCCTTGGGCTTTGGTTTATCTTTTCTCTTTATTTTATTCTTTATGTTGTTTAGATCATTTGCTGAAGCTGGTTCAATGCCTCCGGAGATATCGGTATGGATTCCAAACATTATATTCGCTGTCATATCTATCATGATGTATAAATATCTGCCGAGGTAATGGCTGCGACAACCAATGATTATGTAAAGCTTCATTTTATTGTTTTTCTCTGGGGGTTTTATATTTGAAGATCAAGAAAAAATGAGCTTTAATTTTTATGTCGACACGTTTATTATGATATGTGCTTATTATCATATCCTTTGTGAAGAAACGTTTTCATAAGCAGGTGCTAATAGATTAGTTCGTGTAATTCGTATTAGTAATATAAGATAACTGAGTATTCAATTTGTATGTAGTGATTTGAGTTGTGGAGCCGACGTTATTTCATCAATCTAGGTCCAATCACTTTCTCCCAAATTGCATAGCCCTTTTCATTCATATGCAGATTGTCTTCTTTAAACAAATCTGAAATCGGCTCCCCATTTTTATCGAGCATTTTACTATAGACATCAGCATAACATGCATTTTTATCTTTGCGTAAATAATTTTCTATTAGATCATTAGTCTCTTTTATTTTAGGCATTAACTTTTGTCTATTTGGACTTGGCTTAATAGCAACACAAACAATATTCACAGTTGGCAATTTGCTTCTTATCATTCCTAGAAGTTTTTTTAAATTATTAAAAACAAATTGAGGTGTAACGTCATCAGATGATGCCAAGTCGTTATCGCCGCAATAAATAACAATTTGCTTAGGCTGATATGGAAAAATAATTTCTTCAGCGTAGTGAATTATGTCAGGAAAAGTTGAGCCACCAAATCCACGATTTATAATTGGATATCCTTTAAAGGAATCATTTATATTCCATCTTCTAATCGAAGAGCTACCTACAAATAAGATGGCATGCTTAGGTGGCCTGCTGACACTATCCTGTTGTTTGAATACCTTTATTTCATTCCAAAATTTTGGCTGTGTATAAGCAGCAGTTAAAACACTGAGAACTACTATTACGGTTAATATTGCCTTTCTCATTAGAGGTGAATTAGAAAATGGAAGATAGAAATTAGAAACTTGAAATTGGAATTTAGATGTTGAATCGCATCGTGGAAGCTTTTACCATATATATAAGGCGTATTGTAATAATTCCTGGCTGCGATTCTACGATCTTTTTAATCATTAATGCTGTAGGTTCGTTATTCCGTTTGATATTTACTAACAGATATATTTACCGGAACTTTGTTGAAAAAAAGAACATCTTTTACAAACTAGCTTTAGAATAACTACTTGGATTAGGAACGACGTATGCAGAGATTAGTTTGGGTATTTATATTGATTTTACAGTCATACCTAGTGTCAGGACAATCTTCCGAGTTTAGTTTTGAACATCTGGGTACTGAAGAAGGGCTTTCTAATCTTGGCGTTACCTGTATAGTTCAAGATTACAAAGGGTACATGTGGTTTGGTACTTTCAATGGTCTAAACCGATTTGATGGGTATGAAATGACTACCTACATTACTGATCCAAAAGATTTACGTTCTATTAGCGAAACTCGCATCACCTGTATCTATGAAGACAAACAAAAAAATTTATGGATTGGCACCAATATAGGTGGGCTTAATAAATATGACCGTGAAAAAAACAATTTTATACGGTACACAAAAGAAGCAAGACCTCCATACAAAATCAGCGCTAATAAAATTGAAACTATTTATCAGGATAGCAACGACAATCTTTGGGTAGGAACTAATGATGGCTTAAATCTCTTCGATTATAAAACACATTCCTTTAAGTCGTTCTATAAAAGCAAAATCGATTCCTCAATCAATAGCAATCAGATCTATTCGATCATAGATAATGAACAAGGCGAACTACTCATTTTAACCAATGAGACTCAATTAAATAAATACAAAACAAAGCCAGGCCACTTTACACACTTTGACTTAAGCAAAAATCAAGATGGCTTATTAAATACTGCTCGATTTCTATATACGGATAACCGCCATAAATTATGGATTGGGACATTAGATGACGGGCTTTTGAAGTATAACGGCGGCACACTTAAACAATACCAAAGTAATCCGAAAAATAAACGAAGCCTAAGTCATAGCCTCATCAAAACTATTTTACATGACAATACTGGCACACTATGGATAGGTACCGACGGTGGCGGTCTTAACATCTATAATCCCGATACGGATGACTTCACGCAAATCAAAGCGGATGAAGAAAATAAGAATAGTCTCAGCAGCAATGCTGTGTATTCTTTATATCAGGATCGGGCTGGTACAATATGGATTGGTACCTTCGGGGGAGGTATAAATATCTATCATAGAAGCAAAGCCAAATTTGCTAATTACACTAGTAAACCCTCTCACATAAATAGTCTTGCTAATAAATCTGTATTGTCATTATTAGAAGATAAAGGTAGCGTGGTATGGATTGGTACCGACGGCGGAGGCCTGACGCGTTTTAACCGTAAAGAGAATAGTTTCAAACATTACAGACATAATGCAAATGCCAAGGGTAGTCTATCATCAGATGTTGTTAAATCGCTTTATGAAGATAAGAAGGGAAACCTCTGGGTTGGTACCTACCTTGGTGGACTTAATCTATACAATCGTTTAACGAATACATTTGAACGGATAAATCCTGATGTGGAACCCCCAGAAACATCATCGCTATCTAACATATGGTTCATTTATGAAGACAGTAAGAATAACTTATGGCTCAGCACACTAGGCAATGGTCTATGTATTTATAACCATGATAAAAATAATGTTATTCATTTCAAACCACTTTCAGGAGATGGTTCTTTGGGTGATTACAATGTTATTTCCATGATGGAAGATACTGACGGAAACCTGTGGATTGGAACAGAAGATCATGGATTAAACATCTATAACTACAAAACACAAAAATTTACATCCATCCGTCATGATCCTACCAATGACAGCTCTTTGAGTAATGACCACGCATGGGTACTATTTGAAGACTCAAATAAAAATGTTTGGATTGGAACGGCAGGCGGTGGCTTAAATTTATTTAACAAAAAAAATGGAACGTTTGAACATCTGACCGTAGAAGATGGCTTGCCAAGCAATATTGTTAGTGGCATTCTTGAAGACCATCAAGGCAACCTGTGGATTACAACTGGCAAAGGTCTTACTAAGTTTAATCCACATAAAAAAACATTTAAAAACTATGATGCCAAAGACGGACTTCAATCTAATGACTTTAACATAAATGCTACTATGGCGTCGAAAAGCGGCGAACTATATATTGGCGGAGCCAACGGCTTCAATGTTTTTAATCCAAGTCATTTACAAGACAATTCGTACATACCACCCATAGTAATTACCGACTTTAAGATATTTAACAAGCACGTTGAAGTTGGGGGCTTTGGTTCCATACTTCAGAAGCAAATTTCAGAAACTGATAAAATAACAATTTCATATAAGGCGTCTGTAATCTCTTTCAAGTTTGCTGCGTTAAATTACATCTCTTGCGAAAAGAACCAATATGCCTACATCATGGAAGGCTTTGAAGACAATTGGAATTACAGAAACACAACACGTGAAGTAACCTATACCAATCTAGACCCTGGCACGTATATTTTCAAAATAAAAGCGGCAAACAATGATGGTTTATGGAACGAAGCGGGCACATCAATACAAATCATAATTACTCCTCCATGGTGGAAGACTACTTGGTTTACCCTATTTTTCGTTCTGCTTGTAATAACGATTATAGTAGGAGTATATAAGATAAGGACACGCAACATACGCCAAGCCATGCGCCTCGAAAAACTGCACGAGCTTCAAACAAAAGAAGCGCAAATAAGGGAAGAGCGCTTAGAACATGAGAAGGCTGTTATTGAATTAAGCAAAAGCAAACTGGAATCTGAAGTGCAATTTAAAAACGCAGAGTTAGCTACTTCTGTAATGAACGTTGTAAAACAAAACGAAACGTTACTTCAGATAAAAGAAGAGGTGGCGCAAGCGGTTAAGGAAGAAAACAAAGAGGCACTTGCAAGGCAAATAAAAAGAATTGTAAAGCATATTGATCTTGAATTAAAGCCCGACCAAAGTTGGAATCAATTTGAACAACTCTTCAATCAAATTCATGAAAATTTTCTACAAAAGCTAAAAGAGCGGTTTCCTGAGCTCACTTCACGCGACTTGAAACTCTGCGCCTACCTACGCATGAATTTAAACAGTAAAGAAATAGCTCCACTATTGAGTCTCTCCGTGAGGGGCGTTGAAGATCTGCGATATAGGGTTCGTAAGAAAATGGGGTTAGACACGTCGGTGAATTTAGCTGAGTTTGTTCTGTCGTTATAGTGTTAAAGTAATCTGCAGTCTGCTCATGACACTTATAAATTGAGTGGATACTATTGAAAAGGTTATCTTGGCGCATTAAAATTGTTTTCATGTTCTGCCCTACTTTGCAGAGCCTTTTATTATTTAAATCACCGGTAGACAATATAGTTGTGAGAAAAACAATTACCTTTTTTATATTCATTGTGCTTTTGAGTTGTGAGAGCAATCTTCAAAAGGAAGAAAGACTCGCACGTAAATATTGCTCTTCCTGTCATTCATTTCCAGATCCATCTTTGTTAGATAAAGGAAGTTGGGAAAATGGTGTGCTTCCACAGATGGCATTTCTTATGGGCTTCCAAGATTTGAAAATATCGATGTCAATACGAGATGAAGATTTTCAAACTGTCTATAATTCAATACCAAACAAGCCGATGGTGAGTGATGAGGAGTGGTTAAGTATAAAAAATTATTTCATTACACACGCGCCAGACTCACTCAATTATTACGCGAATGCAATTGATACAACGTTACACCAGTTTAGTATTGCACACATTAAAAACCCTGAAAATAAGTCGTCTCTTGTTAGCCTCTTAAAATTTGATTCAATAAATGATAACCTATTTATTGGAACACGCAGCGCTAAACTCTATCAATTTGCACATGGTTTACGCCTTCAAGATTCTTTCAAACTAGAAAGCCCGGCATCTCACATTCTTATAGAGAAAGATAAACCACCGATGCTTTCATTAATGGGCATTATGGACCCAAGTGAGCAGGCGAAAGGCCAGATTATAACATTAACTTCCCCTAGCAAAATTCTTATAGACTCATTAAAAAGACCGGTCCATTTTGAACAAGCTGATATGAATGGCGATGGCCTAGATGATATCATTGTTTGTGCGTTTGGCAATTATACGGGCGCTTTATTATTGTATGAAAATCTTGGAAGGAAAAAATTTAAAAAACATACGCTTTATGGTTTTCCTGGCGCACGCAACGTTATTGTTCTTGATATTAATAACGATGGATTAAAAGATATTCTTTTCCTAATGACGCAAGGAAATGAGCAGATTAGCTTACTCACAAATAGCAATAACTTTAATTTCCGCATAAAAACATTATTAAGATTCCCACCTGTTTATGGATCTAGTTATTTTGACATTGCAGATTTTAATGGTGATGGTAATTTTGATATATTATATACTAATGGAGATAATGCTGACTACTCTCCTATTCTTAAGCCCTATCATGGCATACGGATATTTATGAATGACGGTAAAAACAACTTCAAGCAATCATGGTTTCATGCTATGTATGGCGCAACCAAAGCATTGGCGCGTGATTTCGACAACGATGGTGATCTCGATATCGCTGCTATTGCTTTCTTTGCTGACTTTAATAGACATCCTGAAAATGGATTTGCTTACTTAGAGAACAAGGGTAATAATAATTTTCTTGCTCATGCATCAATTCAAGCAGCAACAGGGCGTTGGTTATTAATGGACGCTGCAGATATTGATAACGATGGTGATATCGACCTGATGTTAGGCGCCCTAAACTTTCCTATGAAGGTGCCTAATAAACTTCTTATGGATTGGTACAACAAGAAAACCTCAGTACTCATATTGAAAAACAAAAAAGTGCTTTAGACATAACGATAGAATCATACTCCTCTAACATTCCTTATAAAATACAGTGCTACCAGGTGGTTAAAATACGGGTATGCACATGTAACAAGTCTATAACTATAAATGTATGCCGGAGTAAAGATTAAACTGGCTCGAGAATTACAATACCGGTACCTCAAAAGAATAACTGTGTTTAATTGTCGAAAAAAATAAAACCGCAACACTAGTTATTTCTAGTAGAATACGTCTTATTAAACTAGTTGGAATGTATTAATATGGTATTAAAAACTTAATCCTGACATTTTGGCTATAGAGATTTGAGCATCAGTTATAGAGGTTAGCTTGGATGGACAGATATTAATAATATTAAGTGGCCTAATGCGAATATTGTTCGGCTAAATTGTCACGGAAATACAATGTAATAATTGTTGGTTAATGCTGCGACGAGCGGAGTTTTTGAAAGGACATTCTAAGTTACCATATAAGATAAAAACCTATTTAGGTTAGTAGTTATCTAATGACGGTGTTATTTACTTTAATGTTCAAATATGGTTTATCTATCTGCTATTATCTTTTTTCTCTGCGTTATATCCATAATTTCTTTTATACCTGGCTTTATAAAGGAATCTAAAAAATCTAATCCTGTAAATACGGTAAGAGTTGAGAGCAAAGTGTATAAGAATGAGATGCCGCGATGGATTTCTATCAGAAGAATCTTCGGTAGTTTAGTTATCGCATTGTTAACCCTTTATATACTTATTGAAGGATTAAATTATTAGTTAATTAGAAGGTTTCCTTAAGGTTTAAGATCATTACCATTAGGCTTAATAGTTAAGTAAAGCAGGTGCTTACGTTGTTTATATTAACTGGAATACTAACTAACGCTGAATAAAAGTATTTAAAGAAACTACATCTTTAGGCCTAACATGCACGCTGATCTGCGCTACAACAGACCAGACCAACAAGCCAATCCCTCAAATTTATTTTTAACATCAATCTCTCCCTCAAAAATCCCAAACACCGCCGCCCCTGAACCACTCATGCAAGCATATGTTGCACCTAATGAATACAGACTATTCTTTATCTCTTGTATGTCCTGATATTTGGCAAAAACAGATTCCTCAAAATCATTCTTCAACAAAACTTTCCATTCACTCATTGCGCGACTTTGCAATATAAAACGAAGATCTTGGGCAGGCGTCTTTGGCACCACCGCTGCATAAGCGAGAGACGTAGAAACATGCACATTGGGTTTAACTATTGCTAAAAATTTTCCGCGAAGATCTATGTTAATATCCGATAGAATTTCACCACGCCCACTGCCAAGCATGGGTTTGTTATGAATAAAGAAAGCACAATCACTTCCTAGCTTAGAGGCATATTCATTTAGTCTGCCATCAGGTAACCCTAGTAAGAAAATTTCATTCAATACTTTCAGGGTATGGGCAGCGTCAGATGAGCCTCCCCCTAGGCCTGCGCCCGTAGGAATTATTTTATGCAAATGAATCTTTACAGGTCCAATGTTAAAATCCTTTTTCAATAAATGATACGCCTTCAAACAGATATTATCGAAAGAATCACCCGGAATATTAGCCCCTGAGCTGGTGAACGTTAAAACATGCGAGGGGATTATTTCTAATATGTCTGTCCACGGAATAGGGAAGAAACAGGTTTCAAGATCATGATACCCATCAGCGCGCTTACTAAGTATGTGGAGACCGAGGTTGATTTTACAGGGTGGGAAGGAAACCATAGAATAGTTACGAGCTGTATGCCTTGAGTTGCACGCTTGATTCACTTATTACGAATGGTGAGCTGCGATCAACGCGTGATCTTCATCTCGCAACTCCAGCTCGTTGCTTATTTAGAAAGCCTATCGACCATCTCCTGCGTAATGCCGGTGCAAGAAAAGCCGCCATCATGCATAAGGTTTTGCATGTTTACCATGCGTGTTAAGTCAGAGAACATGACGGTTATATAATTGGCGCAATCTTCCGCCGTGGCGTTACCTAGTGGCGACATCATGTTAGCAAAATCGAAGAAAGCATCGAAGCCTGAAATTCCAGCACCTGCTGTTGTTCTTGTAGGTGATTGTGAAATGGTGTTTACACGAACCTTTTTTAATTTCGCAAAACGTGCACCATAACTTCTGGCAATCGATTCTAACATGGCTTTGGCTTGGGCCATGTCAGTATAATCTGGGTACGAGCGTTGTGCGGCTATATAACTTAGCGCAACAATAGATCCCCACTCATTCATGGCATCTAGCTTTTCAGCTGTCTGAAGAATCTTATGGAATGAAAGTGCAGAAATATCAAGCGTTTTTAAATACCAGTCATAGTTCATATCTCCATATTCTTTTCCTTTACGAATGTTCGGACTCATGCCTATAGAGTGTAGAACAAAGTCCATCTTACCACCCAATATTTCAACTGATTTAGTAAATAGGTTATTAAGATCTTGTTCGGAGGTGGCATCTGCAGGTATTACTTCTGTATTGCAAGTCTTGGCCAGTTCATTAATCTTTCCCATGCGCATGGCGATGGGTGCGTTGGTAAGTGTGAAGGAACCTCCTTCTTCATAAATTTTCAAAGCTGTTTTCCAGGCAATGGAATTCTCGTCGAGGGCACCGAAGATGATGCCGCGTTTTCCTTTCAATAAATTGTAGGCCATAGTGCTTAGTTAATTCTTTTTAGAAGGCACAATATTACAAATACTGTCGATAGCACGAAACCCGTCTGTATATTTTTAACAACTGGTCTTAGCGTAAAAGCCCTAAAGGCTTACAAAGTCTCGCGTGTGTATATAGGTCTAAATATTCACCTAACGTTAAATAATATTACATTTTATCCGTTATAGGCATCAAAAATTGGAGTCCTTTATTAAACATGTGTTAAAATTGTTTAAATTTCAATATCGTTAACATTAACCTCACGTATGGAAACAGCTTTTAATATAGAATCTTGGGATCGTTTTATGATCTTTGGAGCTTACACTTGCATTGGCATCGCAGTTCTTATTTTACTCTATCACGAATTCAGAATTTTTCAAATTAAAGATTACAAGGAAAAGTATGATTATGTAAATCTTAATGAGATACGATTTTTCTGGTATGCGGTAATTGCTATCATTCTCTCCATAGCATTGTATACTAATTCCATTGCCACAGAAATGATTACTTCAAAAGGCCGACTCTGGTTTTATGTGAGAATCTTCATTACAGTGTGTTTCGCCATTATTAGCTATTTTGTTTTCTTTAGTATGGTCCGTATCTATTATCCACGTTCCGTAGAGAAACGCCTAAATAAACTTCGTAACAAACCCCGTCTTTCTCCAACAGGTACACCAATGCGTAAACTCAGTGAGGAGGAAGAAAATGCCCATCTTGAACCAAGTCAGATAGCAGAAGAAGACGGAGGTGTTCACTCTATTGACTATGATGTTTGGATTGATGAAACAACAGGATACAAGAAAGTTGAGAAATATTTGAGTTATCAGCATACAGAAGAGTGCTCTGAATGTGGGTATTTTACGATGAAGATACATAAGGAAGAGGTTGAGACTTCACCTACAGATAACCAACCTGGTTTACTTGCTAAACACTACAAATGCAGTTATTGTGGCCATCGCGAGTTACGGGAAGTGACTATTGCTAGGTTATCTACCAATATTGCTTAATACCAACATCACTTTTACACAGTTAAAAATGCCGTGGAAACCTCCTCGGCATTTTTAATTTTAAGGTATCTGTATGATTGTGAAGAAATTTATTAAAATTCGCGTCGTGTTTAAGAAGCAAACAATTTTCTGATGAAGATTTTGGCATCCCAGCCTATTGGGATATTTGATAGTGGTATTGGTGGACTTACAGTTGCACATGCAATCAAAGAGCTTTTGCCTGATGAAAACATGATCTACTTTGGCGATACCGCCCATCTCCCTTACGGCGATAAATCTGAGGCTGCTATTCAAGCGTATTCAATTAAAATTGCCGATGTTCTCCAGAAAAAAGGGTGCAAGGTTATCGTGATTGCCTGCAATTCCGCGAGTTCAGCCGCAGATGAGTTATTGAAGGAGTATGTAAACAAGGATGTTCACATTATCAATGTTATAGATCCGATGGTTGAGCTCGTAACAAGCCAATATTCTGGCAAACAAGTAGGCCTTATCGGGACTAAACGCACTGTACAATCTGGTGTTTACGCGCGTAAGATAGAGGCAGCTGATAAAAGCATGAACCTTCACTCACTTGCCACCCCGCTACTTGTGCCCATGATTGAAGAGGGTTTCTTTAATAACCAGATCAGTCACGAAATTATAGCACAGTATCTTTCAGATGTAATCTTACAAAATATCGATGCCCTCATCCTTGCATGTACGCACTATCCATTGATTAAAAAGGAAATCGGAATTTACTACAAAACCAACATGCCTATTCTTGATTCTTCACAAGTGGTAGCACTTAAACTTAAACAGTATCTGCAAGAGCGAAAGCTTCTTAATTCGACACCTATAGTGAGGCGTGAATTTTTTGTTTCTGACTATACCGAATCCTTCGAGGCATCAACGCGAATTTTCTTCAAAGAGGTGGTTCACCTTGAGGAGCACCCGTTGTGGAACTAGGGGGGGACGAGGAACGAGGACTGAGGAACGAGGGACGAGGTGAGAGAAAAGTAAAAAGAACTAGGATACAATAAAGACTGAGATTATGACTGCGACTTATCCAGATAGCACCACTAAATGTTACACCGTAAACACACCACTAGCAACCAGTAGCCAATAGCTAGCCGCTCCCCCTATGTCAACTTTTATATTCATTCTTCCATTCATTCTTCTGTACACCATTATAGCGGTTTATGCTGAAAGGAAACTATCTGCCTTTATACAAGACAGACTAGGACCTATGGAGGCAGGGTATTATGGTATCGCTCAAAGCGTAGCTGATTTGCTTAAGCTTATTCAGAAAGAAGATATAGTTCCTGACAAGGCTGACGCTCCATTATTTAAGATAGCCCCAATTATAATTTTCACCGCTGTGCTTGCAGGTTTTGCGGTGCTGCCCCTTTCACCGGCATGGGCTGGTGCTGAAGTTGTTTCGGGCTTATTCTTTTTACTGGCCATCGTATCGCTTGACGTGGTGGGTATTATCGTTGCGGGTTGGAGCTCAAATAATAAATACAGTATGCTGGGCACTATGCGGTCGGCCGCACAAATTATCTCTTATGAAGTGCCCCTAGGTCTTTCTGTTTTATGCGTTTGTATGGTTTGTAAAACACTTGACTTACAGGAAATATCCTATCAACAAAGCATTTTTTCAGCTGAACCTCAATATCTATTTGGTATAAAATCTTGGGGCATTGAAACGACAAGCATTGGCGGATTTGTAACCTGGAACATCTTTCGGATGCCGTTACTCTTTTTTGCATGGATTATATTTTTTATAGCATCTTTAGCGGAATGCAACCGTGCACCATTCGATTTACCTACTGCAGAATCTGAAATAGTAGCCGGGTTTAGTATTGAATATTCAGGGTTCAGGTGGGCCGTAATAATGCTTGCTGAATATGGAATGATGCTTTTAGTAAGTATATTGGGATCAATATTATTCTTTGGAAGTTGGAGTACCCCATTACCCAATCTGGGCATTTTGAAACTAGCAGAATGGACAAGCGGGGAACCAGGCACAACAGCTTCTTCACTGTTGGGAATTTTTTGGTTACTGAGTAAGTCTTTGTTTTTTGTTGCTGTGCAAATGTGGGTTAGATGGACTTACCCCAGACTTAGAGTGGACCAGTTGATGGGGCTGGGTTGGAAATATTTAACACCTTTCGCGTTAGCCTTAATTATATTATGCGGATTTTGGAGCCTAATTTTTACCGTTTGAAAACTCTCAGACCTATTGTTTTGAGTCTTAGCTTAGTTCTGGCATTTACCATAAGCCATGCGCAAAACGCTATTGATAGTTTAGAGAATTTATTAAAGCAAGACCTTGCAGACTCCACGCGCATAAAGGTACTCATCACCCTTTCCAGACAATTTGAATTTGTAACATTTGTAAAAAGCAAACAGTATGCGGAAGAAGCCCTCAAAATAGCAAACAAAAATAATTTACTTCCGGAACAGAGCCTGGCTTATCAAACCATCGGCTCAATATATACCGATGCAGGAGATTATACCACCGCACTTAAATTTAATAATAAAGCGCTTCAAATGAGCTTGGTGTTAAATGACAGTGCACTCATAGCCAATAATTATAATTATATCGCCAATGATTACTACGACTTGGGCGAGTATGATGAAGCCTATTTTTATTTTATAGCATCATACCACGTAGCACAAGCTCTTAATGATTCGTTAAAAATGACCGTTTCCTTGCACAATGTGGGTCGTGTTTTTAAACAACTAGGCCAATATGATAGAGCCTTAAATCATTTTAACATCTCAAAAAAGATCAGTGAAAAAATTAACGATTTTGCAGGCATTGCATACTCAGATGATGAAATAGGCGATGTGCTCTTAAGAAAAGGAGAGTATGATTCTGCAATGGACGCGCTAACCCGTTCTTTGAAAAGAAGTAAGGAACTTAGAGAAGATGTTTTAAAACCCAGAACCTTATCTAAGATAGCCAATATTTATCTACACAAAGGCGACTATCAAACTGCACTTACTTACTATGATTCTACAAATGCTTTCCATGTTAGAACTGGCAATCGATTTGGAATCGCCGAAGTTCAATTAGGACGGGGACTTGTCTTTATAAAGCAAAAGAAGTATGCTGAAGCGCAAGCTTTGATTGAAAAAAGCGCAAGCATTGCACAGGAAATTAATGCACGGATCCTGGAGATTCAATGCTATAACCAACTTTCTTACCTATGGGAATTGGAAGGTGATTATAAAAGATCATTGAGCTACTTTAAGCGTTACAAACTCCTAGAAGATTCCCTCTTTAGTCAAGAGACACAAGAAAAACTGTTAAGAGATCAAATTCGGTTTGAGACCGAAACCAAAGACAGCAAGATTGCCGAGCTTCATGAAGAACAAACGAAGCAAAAGAATGAATTGAAAAAGCAAGAGTTCGTTCGCAATATTCTAGTTGTTGTAATGGCCTTAAGTGTTATTCTCTTAGTTACCGTTTATCGTAGCGGACAAAGAAGAAGAGAGATTAATATGTTACTGCTTCAACATCAAGAAGAAATGGAGAAACGCAGTGAAGAGCTAGAACGACTAAACCAGGTTAAAGATAAATTCTTCTCTATTATATCACATGACTTGCGTTCGCCAATTAATGCACTAGCCGGCATGTTAAATCTTATCGATAAGGGTGCCGTAAGTGCTGAAGACATGCCTAAACATATTCATGAACTGAAAGCCCGATTCAATCACACCCGTACACTGCTCAATAACTTGTTAGATTGGACCTTATTACAAATGGATAAGCTGAACCTGCAGCCTACTAAAATTGATCTTAATAAAATAGTAGAAGAAAATATTCAACTCCTTACTTCTATTCAAGACAAACAGATCAAGTTTATCAATAAGATACCACCAAATGCGCTAGCCTTTGCTGATTCAAACACCGTAAATCTTGTGTTCAGAAATCTAATGACTAATGCCATTAAGTTCACCAATGAAAATGGTGAAGTTACAATAGCCGCAGAAGAAAAGAAGAATGATTGGCTGCTCTATGTAAAGGATACAGGTATTGGCATAAAACCAGAAATTCTAGAGATTCTTTTCGATAAGACTGCCCCTTATACAACCCGTGGTACCGCCAATGAAAAAGGCACGGGTCTTGGACTTATTCTTTGTAAAGAGTTTGTTGAAAAAAATGGCGGAAAGATTTGGGTCGAAAGCTATGAAGGCAGCGGAAGCAAATTCTGGTTTACCCTGCCAAAAGCCGAACCACCAAGTAAAATTTTTGAAGTTTGATCAGATCTTTGATGTTCTGGCCATACCAAATCACATTCCCTCTTTTAAATTGAGTTAGGTCTCTTAATTCCAGACTGATATTCTTTCATTCAACCTTTTCTATCCTATTTTTGTTGCGGAAACATGATAGCTAAAAAAACATACTGGAAATCAATATCCGAATCAACCCATTCCCTATTAGGTGGGCTTAGAATTACTTTTTCACATTTATTGGCTTCACGTAAAAGCCGTAAACCAATTGCCATAACTGATAACAACTATTTTACGCATACCCAAGGCATTAATACCGTTCAGTATCCCTATGAAATGCAGCCCGTGCCAGATAATGGCAGATACCGCCTTCATAATGAAATTGACGATTGCATAGTATGTGACAAATGCGCGAAAGTTTGCCCGGTGGATTGCATTGACATAGAGCCAATAAAGGCGACTGAAGAAATTGGTAAGACATCTGATGGAACTCCCAAAAGAATTTACGCGGCTAAATTTGACATTGACATGGGCAAATGCTGCTTCTGTGGCTTGTGCACTACTGTATGCCCAACAGAATGTTTAACCATGACTAAGGTATATGATTTCAGTACCTATGACATTCATGATCATAATTATGCCTTCGCTGAAATGTCATTGGCCGATATTGCTGCGAAAAAACAACTAGCTGAAGATCAGCAAAAAAATAAAGCTGCCGCTGCCACCAAACCTGTCGTATCAACGCCAGCGGTGGCAACGCCTACTTCAAATAGTGAAACACCTGAAGCACCAAAACCTGGCAAACCGGTTTTCAGACCAAAAATAAAACCAGTGCCACCTCCATCAACAACATGAGTATCATTACCATCATGTTTTATTTCTTTGAAATATTGGCGGCAGTTTCTGCGGTCGCCTTACTCTTCATACGAAACGTATTTTATGGCGCGCTACTTTTAATTGTTTGTCTGTTATCAGTAGCAGGTATTTATGTTTTAACCTTTGCAGAATTCATTGCTGTTACGCAGATACTTGTCTATGCGGGTGGCATTCTGGTGGTGATCATTTTTGGAATCATGCTTACCACTAAAATTTCAGGCAAGCCCCTTGCCGTAGAGAACGCGAACTGGTTTTCTGCTATAATAGCTGGTGGATTTTTCTTCGGGCTATTGAGCACGCTTTTTCTTGACCAAACATTTCCTATAAGTGAACCTATAAAGTCTGCTTCCACCAACACCATGCAAATTTTCGGTGTTTTGTTAATGACAGATTTTCTACTTCCATTTGAAATAGCTGCTATCTTACTACTTATTACACTAGTAGGCGCCGCCATTACCGCATCAATCACTAAACAAAGAAGCTGAGCATGTTTCCAATAGAACATATTTTGCTGCTCAGCGCCCTTCTATTTTCTATCGGATTGATGGTGGTTATTACAAAACGCAATGCCATTATGGTGTTGCTTGGTATAGAACTAATGCTGAACGCCAGCAACCTAAACTTAGTTGCCTTTAACCAACTTCACCCCGCACTTTTCGATGGCCAGTTTTTCGCGCTGTTTGTTATCATTGTAGCTGTATGTGAAGCTGCCGTTGGCTTAGCTATTGTACTCCGCACCTATCAATATTATCAAACTTCGGTACCTGACGAAATAAATGAATTAAAAGACTGATGGTAGAAGGAACCCCTGCATATATTTGGATTAAAAGCTGCACACTACTGGCGCTATTCCTGCCATTAATTTCATTTATAATTTCAATAATGATTACACGGCGGTATTCATGGGTAGCTTCAATTACTGCGCCTTTGCTAATGTTGCTAAGTGCAATCTCCGCTTCCCTGGTTTTTATATCTTTGATTGGAGAGCCGGCGCGCTTTACCTTCACCATAGATTGGTTCAACGTGGGAGATCTCAAGTTTTCTGCAGGCATAGCGCTTGATAAATATGCTATTATCATGTTGCCCGTTGTTACCATCATTTCCTTTTTGGTTCATTTTTATTCCATCGGCTACATGGCTGGTGATAAAGGTTTACGAAGATATTTTGGCATGCTGGGGTTCTTTACCTTTTCCATGTTAGGCATTGTGATGGCCGATAACCTGTTATTGATCTTTGTTTTTTGGGAGCTCGTCGGCTTTTCTTCTTACCTCCTCATAGCACATTGGAGGGACAAACCAAAAGCGGGCTCGGCAGCTAAGAAAGCATTCTTATTTAATCGTATTGGCGATGCAGGTTTTCTTATTGGGTTGATGCTGATCTGGTCTAACACCGACTCATTTAACCTAAGCGAAATCCTTCATGCCAATGAAATGTATTCATGGCAGACCGCTGCCTCACTGTGCATATTTTGTGGTGTCATTGGTAAGTCAGCACAATTTCCTTTACTAACGTGGTTGCCTGATGCCATGGAAGGACCCACGCCTGTTTCTGCTTTAATTCATGCGGCAACTATGGTGGCTGCCGGTGTTTTTCTATTAGCAAAGGTATTCCTTTTATTCACGCCACAGGCGTTGAATGTTATAGCGATCATTGGCACATTAACTTCTGTGATGGCCGCATTATCTGCGCTTGTTCAATACGACATAAAAAAAATATTAGCCTACTCTACCATATCACAATTGGGCTTCATGATAATGGCTATCGGTGTAGGCGCAAAAGACGCCGCTATGATGCACCTTTTCACCCATGCCTTCTTTAAGGCTGGATTATTTTTAGGCGCGGGGGCTATCATTCATTCGCTCCATCAACTTGAACAACAAACCAATCATCATTTCGATATCCAAGACATCAGAAATATGGGTGGTTTAAAGAAGTATTTACCTATTACTTGTCTTACATTCTTATTATGCAGTGCGGCCTTGGCAGGATTACCCATGTTCTCAGGCTTCCTTTCAAAAGATGCTATTCTTACCGGGGTATGGATTTGGGCTGGTGCAGGCTTCTCTTGGAAGTGGATAATTACAATCTGCGCTTTTACCATTCCCTTCTTAACAGTTCTTTATACTTTCCGTATGGGATGGTTTGTTTTCTTTGGCAACAACAGAACAGAGAAAATCATAAACCAACCCATTACACTTACCGATGTTCCGACCGTAATGAGATTACCATTAATTCTTCTTGGCGCTTGTTCATTCTGGTTCATCATCTCCTTAAACCCATTTAGCTTTTCAGGATGGTTCTATAACAATTTACTTAGTGGACCGGAGTTGCATTTTCCATTTGTCACCCTCTTCTCAGCAATTTGGGTGCTAACCGCCTTTGCTTTTGCCTGTCTCTATTTTAAATCGCGCGTGATAGAAAATATCGGCTCCATAAATTCTTTTTTGTCGAACTCATTTTATCTAGATAAGCTATATCAAAAAATTATAACAGAGCCTGTAGCGAACTTTGCTTTAATAACAGAAAAGATAGACATGAAATGGATTGATCGTTCTATCCATTTCGCAGCTTATGCACAAGTAACGATTTCGCACATAACCGGATGGTTTGATAAAGCCTTTATTAATGGTACCGTGAGCGGAATGGCCCGCTTAGCTGGCAACATTGGGTCCTTTACACGATCATTCCAATCAGGAAAAATCCAGCTTTATATTTTCTGGGCGGTATTTGGGATTATTATTTTTTTAATTTCGATCCTGTTTTAATATTGGGCATTGGGCATTGGGAATATATAGAGATAGGTAATCAAAAAATCGTAAATCAAAAATCGTAAATCGTAAATCACTTAATGCATTCATATTTGCTTTCACTTTTAATCTTCACACCTCTTTTAGCTGCGCTTGTTGCATTGTTTATTCCTGCTAAGGCGGGGAGAATATTTTTTGTGCTTTGTGTCGCAGCAAGTATTGTACAGCTCGTTATTCTTGGATTAATTTTAAATGGATTTAGTGGCGATGGAAGTTTACAATTTATAGAGCAGCAGAACTGGATTACCCTTGATTTGGGTACCTGGGGAATTTTAAAGGCAGAATACTTTGTAGCGCTTGATGGACTTAATCTTCCGTTGGTGGCTATGTCTGTGCCAATTATGCTTATTGCTACCATCTCTTCACATACCATAACACAAAGCGTGAAGGGATATTTCATCTTATTACTTATTCTTAACGCCGCTATTATAGGCAGTTTCGTAGCACTTGACTTTCTGCTATTCTATCTCTTCTTTGAATTCATGCTGCTGCCTATGTTCTTCTTGATAGGAATTTGGGGAGGGCCAAGAAGGGAGTATGCCTCTATTAAATTCTTTCTTTACACACTATTGGGTTCTATATTTATTTTGATCGTAATGATTGGATTATATAGTTCCGTTCAAGATCCAAATGCCGGCGGCCAGTTGGTGCATTCTTTTAATATGCTTCACATGAGCAACCCATTAAATTATATTTCCAATGCTATTCTTGATCCTAATAAAGCATGGATAATTGGTCCGTTTGATGCCAGGGTATGGGCCTTCTTATTACTGTTCATTGGTTTTGGTATTAAACTTCCCATGGTACCCTTTCACACCTGGCTGCCTGATGCGCACGTGGAAGCACCAACTCCTGTTTCAGTGATTCTTGCTGCATTGTTATTAAAGATTGGTGGCTATGGATTGCTTCGAATTGCATATCCTGTTTTCCCTGAAGCCGCCATGCACTTTAGTTGGTTGGTTGCATTGACGGGTGTTATATCAATTATTTATGGTGCGCTTAACGCGATGGCAAGCAGAGATCTAAAAAGATTAATTGCTTATTCATCAGTTTCACACATGGGCTTTGTGTTGTTGGGACTTGCTTCAGTAACTACTGAAGGTGTGGCGGGTGCAGTGTATCAAATGTTCAGTCATGGAATTATATCTGCTTTACTCTTTCTTATAGCAGGCGTTTTATATGATCGTACGCACGATAGAATGATTGTAAATTATTCTGGGCTCTCTTCAAAGATGCCTGCATTCTTCACCTTTGTTCTTGTTGCATTTTTTTCTTCTCTCGGATTGCCAGGCTTCTCTGGTTTCATTGCCGAGATCATGGTGTTCTTAGGTGCATTTAAATCGAATAGCGTTAACGGGTTAATTCATGAAAGCTTAGCCATTATAGCGACCTCAGGATTAATACTAGGAGCTGCGTATTATTTATGGACCATCCAACGCATGTTCTTCGGACCCTTAAGCTTAAAAAATGAAATAAAGGAAGACCAATTGGTCGATCTCAACCAACGTGAATATGTTATGCTAATTCCTTTGGCTGTTGCTACACTTGCTTTTGGAATTTACCCACAACCTATACTAGACATCATAAATCCTTTCGCACAACAATTTGTTGATTTGGTTTTGACCAATGGCGTTAGCATTCGCTCAACCCTAAACCCATAATGGAAGTGGAGACCGGGCTCAGTGAAAAATTAGCAGGAATTAAAGAAGGTTTAGGATTCATTATTCCTGAATCCATTCTTAGCATAGGCATAGTAAGTATTTTATTACTTGGTTTATTTCTCAATAAGAACAAGCGTCTTAATTTTCTATTTCATCTTTTTACGCTGATCGTTTTTATTGCGTGCTTACTTACTGTTATACTTTTTCATCCTTCTGCGCCTATAAAGTTATTTAATAATATGGTACGCGTTGATGATGTCTCCGCTTACCTAAAAATACTCTTTGACGTAGCTGGAATTCTTACTCTATTAATGACTTGGATTGCTCACAAAGAGCGCGATCATATTTCTGAATACTATGCCTTGATCTTATCTGTGGTGTTGGGTGCTCATTTACTTGTAATGAGTATGAATTTTATCATGATATTTATTTCTCTTGAATTAATTTCCATTTGCTCTTACATCCTCACAGGCTTTTCCTTTAATAAACAATCAGCAGAAGGAAGTTTAAAATATTTTCTTTTTGGATCAGTTGCTTCAGCTGTTATGCTCTACGGCTTATCCATTCTTTATGGCATGACCGGAACGTTAGATTTTTCATCTAGCGTATTTGCTGATCAGCTTTTAGGAAAAACCGCTCCGATTCTTTTTACCGCCGGTTTAATGGTAATAGCCGGTTTCCTTTATAAAATTGCTGCAGCGCCAATGCACCCTTGGTCGCCTGATGTTTATGAAGTTGCGCCTATGCCCGTGGTTGCTTTCTTTTCCGTGGTGCCCAAACTCGCCGGTTTAGGTGTACTCACAAAATTTGTTATCACACTAAATATCCTAGATCAATCAACTTATGATTGGCAATTGGTTATTAGTGTAATTGCCATACTAACCTTAACCGTTGGAAATTTCTCAGCGCTCAAACAAAAGAATCCAAAGCGAATGATGGCCTACTCATCCATCGCACAATCCGGATTTTTGTTGATCGGTGTAGCGGCTTTTCTTCCACAAGGCATTCAAATGATGTTATTCTATGCAAGTATTTATATGCTTGCTAACTTTTTAGTATTTCTTCTTCTACAATATTTTGAATTTAATAGCATACACACGATTGCAGAACATCATGGTGTAGGTAAGGCGTTAGTAATGCCATCCGTTTTAATATTAGTTGGTTTAATATCACTCACTGGTTTACCGCCTACGTCAGGCTTTACTGCTAAACTTTTTATTTTCTCATCACTTTGGAACGCATACACCCAAACTGGCAAATCAATTCTTCTTTGGTTGTTGGTTTTTGGTTTACTTAACACCGTTGTTTCCTTATTTTACTATCTCCGTATACCTTACTATGCATTTTTAAAGTCAAATGATAATTCATTCGAGATAAAAAACAACCAATTAGAAAATCTTTTGGCCTGTATGTTGGTTATTCTGATATTGATCCTGTTCTTCCTGCCTCAATTGTTGATGGGATGGATTAATAAAATTAACTTTGTGCTTTAATGGCGTGACCCGTTATTAGTTCTGTTAATCGTATCCGTAACACCCTCTTGTTACAGCGCTTAAACAGCTAATGATTAACGGTTAGCGATTAACGGTAACCAAAAAAACATGAGCGATCAGATTCTTCACGAGTGCGGTATTGCAATGATCCGTTTAAGAAAGCCTCTCTCCTATTACATTGAAAAGTATGGCCCTACCTATGCCATGACCAAAATGTACATTCTGATGGAGAAGCAACACAATCGCGGTCAAGACGGGGCGGGCGTAGCAAATATAAAGATCGATGTTGATCCGGGTTATAGATACATCAGTCGCTATCGCTCAATAAAACCCCAACCCGTTGCTCATCTCTTCAAAAAGATCAGTAAAAAATTTAAGAAAGCCCAGAAAGAAGGGAAATCGAAATTCAAAAACGAAAAGTGGTTGAAAGAGAACGTAGCCTTTAGTGGCGAACTCTGGCTTGGACACTTACGCTATGGTACACATGGTGTTAACAACATCGAAAATGTGCATCCCTTCCTTCGTCAAAATAACTGGCGTAGTCGTAATTTAGTTATGGCTGGTAACTTCAACATGACCAATGTTGATGAGCTCTTTAATATTTTGGTAGATCTTGGCCAACATCCAAAAGAAAAAGTTGACACGGTAACGGTGATGGAAAAAATAGGACACTTCCTCGATGAAGAAGTGGAAATCCTTTTCCAAAAATATAAAGACAAGTTTACGAATCTTGAAGTATCAGAGATCATAGAAAATGAGATTAACCTTCAACGCATGTTGCGTAGAGCGTGTAAAGATTTTGATGGAGGCTATACCATGGCAGGCCTAACGGGATCAGGTTCTTCATTTGTTGTTCGCGATCCTTCAGGTATTCGTCCTGCGTACTTTTATGCTGATGATGAAGTGGTAGTAGTAGCTTCTGAAAAGCCCGCTATTAAGACTGCTTTTAATATCGACTATAATCAAATAGAAGAGATCAAACCTGGGCATGCACTTATTGTTACCAAGAGTGGTGAGTATGCACAACATCAAATATTAACACCGCTTGCAAAGACGTCATGTAGCTTCGAACGTATTTACTTCTCAAGAGGCAATGATCCAGATATTTATAGAGAGCGTAAGCAACTGGGCCGTTTGTTAGTACCTCAAGTTTTAAAGGCAATTAATTTCGATTTAAAAAATACCGTTTTCTCTTACATACCCAATACTGCTGAAACTGCCTTCTATGGCATGATGGCGGGAATCGAAGATTACCTTATCAGTAAACAAAAAGATATAATCCTAGATGGCAAACCTTCTGTCGATTCATTTGATCACATTCTTTCCTTCCGCCCACGGATAGAAAAAATTGTAATCAAAGATGTTAAACTAAGAACATTTATTACCGATGATGAGCATCGTGATGAATTGGTTTCTCATGTTTATGATACGACGTATGAGGTAATTAAGAAAGCATCCGACACCATTGTTATCATTGACGATTCTATCGTTCGCGGCACTACACTAGAGAAAAGCATTTTAAAAATGCTTGACAGATTACATCCAAAGAAAGTTGTTATTGTATCTTCTGCTCCGCAGATACGTTTCCCTGACTGCTATGGTATTGATATGAGTCGTATGGGTGACTTCATCGCATTCCGTGCTATGATTGCATTGCTGAAAGATCATGGCAAAGAGTATCTCTTAGATGAAGTGTATGACAAATGTCAACGTCCACAAACAGAGAGGAGTTTAAACTGGGTGAAAGAGTTATACGCACAATTCACAGATAATGAAATCTCTGCTAAGATTGCAGAAATTGTGAAACCAGAAGATATGAAGGCAGAAGTACAAGTAGTATTTCAAACTGTGGAGAACCTACACAAAGCTATTCCAAAACATTCGGGTGATTGGTATTTCACAGGTAACTTCCCTACAGCAGGAGGAACCAAGGTAGCTAACCGTTCTTATGTTAATTATATGGAAGGTAAGTTGGTAAGAGCGTATTAGGATTTTAGATTTTGGATTTTAGAATAAAAACCTTTTGTTACTGCAAGGTTTTTTTTATGAGCTGATTTGTGTCTTTGTAAATCATTAGTCTATATTATTAAATTGCTTGTATGATTACAGTAATACAGCGGGTGTCTTCAGCTTCTGTGGAAATTAATAATAGGATCAAAGCGGAAATAAAAAATGGCCTGCTTATCTTATTGGGAATTGAAGATGCTGATGGTTATGAGGACATTCAATGGCTTGCTAACAAAATTGTAAATCTGAGAATTTTTAATGACACGGATGGCATCATGAACGTCAGCGTGAAAGATGACGATGGAGAGATTATTCTTGTTAGTCAATTTACGCTGTATGCCAGTACAAAGAAAGGCAATAGACCTTCTTACATAAAAGCTGCGAAAACAGAAATTGCAATCCCACTATATCAAAAATTTATTCATGAATTAGAAAGCACTTTCGGCAAACCAATCCAAACCGGCGACTTTGGTGCAGACATGAAAGTGAGCTTAGTTAATGATGGTCCAGTTACAATTATCATTGATACAAAAGATAGAATTTAAGTATTTGAATAATCTGTATAATTCTCATTGAGCACTAAACCTCTCCTAAAAGCGTTAACAATTTATCCTCAATTCATCAGACTAAAATTGTAACTCGACTAGAACATTTAAGCATCAAATAATTTATGCATCGCAAAAGCACTTCAATAATATTTTTTCTCTTCTCTATCTTATATTACAATACTTCCATTGCTCAAAATAAATATGGCTTGAAGGCCACAACATATGCCGAGTATAAGGCGAGTATAAAAACCAATCCACAAAAAGAATTAATAGACCTTGAGAAGTTTGTCCCAGGCTTAGTGCTTGATATCCGTTATGCAACTACTAATAACTTCACGAAAGAAAAAATATATAACCTTGCAAAAGCTTACGCGAGAAAGCCAGTAGCAGAATCACTTAAAAAGATTCAAGCAGAGCTCAACAAACAAGGACTAGGAATTAAAATATTTGATGGCTATCGGCCTTATTCAGCGACTATAAGATTTTATGAAGTGTATCCTGATACAAATTTTGTTGCATCGCCTTATCGGGGTTCACGTCACAATCGCGGATGCGCATTAGATCTAACAGTAATAGATTTAAAGACTGGCAAAGAACTCAAGATGCCTACAGGCTACGATACTTTTGTAAAAGAAGCTCGTCCAACTTACCCCATCACAGATAAAGAAGTAAAGAAGAATCGTACGCTGCTTATAACCGTTATGGAGAAACATGGTTTTAGAGTAAATGCTTCTGAATGGTGGCATTTTGATTTCAAAGGATGGAAAAACTTTGAAGTTATGAACATTGATTTTGGAGAGCTGGAATTAAAAGTTCCAAACGTACCTTGAGATAAGCCCCTACTACTACGCAAGCTTTCAGCTTGTGGTTAAAATGTTGTAAGCTTTCAAACCAAGTTTATTTTTACACCTAAACATGGCTCATGGCATAATCTGATAGAAATGTTTTTTAGCAAAATTGCCCGTTCTTTTTTAAGACATATACGAGTGGATAGCAAAGAAGAACTTATTGAAAGGATAAGTCAGGGAATAAATGCAATAAACGAAGACCCCGTTATTTTTAAATGGAAATACAAAATGGAGGAGGTGTCCGTTGTTTGATACATTATTTAAAAACGAGGTCCTAGTTTAGGAGTTGCTTCCTATAATTCAAAAGTTGAAGTAGAATTTGTTTCATTGTCCTTTCCCTCTTCAAATTATAGTGTACCAACTTAATTTACATCCAGACCAGAGCTTTACAGAATTTATATTATCTTTTTAATTTAAATCTTACTACCAGCTACTACCTACTAAATTAATTTATTATGCAAAAGTTATTTATACCATTTTTGATTTGCCTCTGTGCTTTATCGGTGCAGGCACAAGTCATCACTTCGCCTGATGGCAACCTTACGCTCGGGTTTGAGTTGACAAACGGCAAACCGTTTTATCAGTTATCATACAAACAAAAACCGGTTATTAAAACCAGTGCACTGGGTATAGAAACAGTAGGCCCTGCTTCTTTTACCGATGGTTTTACAGTTACAAAATCAGCGCAGACTTCTGTCGATAATTCATGGAACCCTGTTTTAGGTGAACAGAGAACGATTCGCAATAACTACAATGAGTTGGTGGTTACGCTAACACAAAAAGAACTGAAGGATAGGTATATGTTAATTCGCTTTCGTCTATTTAACGATGGACTTGGCTTTCGCTATGAATTCCCCAAACAAAACGAATTAAAATACTTTGTTATTAGAGACGAACAAACTGAATTTAATCTTGCCGGTGACCATAAAATATTCTGGATTCCCGGAGACTATGATACCAATGAGTATGCTTACACAACATCGAAGATTTCTGAAATCCCTCAGTTAGCAGCAAAGGCAACCATTAATATCCATGCCCAGCACCCGGTCAAAACACTTTCAGTTCAGACACCGTCTATGATGAAATCATCGGATGGTCTTTATATTAATATACATGAGGCGGCGCTCATTAATTATCCGGCTATGTATTTAAATGTAGATGCTAAGAACTTTAAAATGCGTTCTACCCTTTGTCCTGATGGTGTTGGCAATAAAGGCTATATGCAAACTGAAACCACATCACCGTGGCGTACCATTGTAGTAAGCGACAAAGCTACCGATATTCTCGCTTCGAAATTAATTTTGAATCTCAATGAGCCCTGCACCTATAAAGATGTATCATGGATTAAACCTGTAAAATACATGGGCGTATGGTGGGAATATTTTGTTGCTGGCAAAAGCACGTGGGCTTATGGCACTGAAACCAATGTGAGAATAGATCAGGACTTCACTAAGCTTACACCCAATGGCCACCATGGAGCCAATAACCAAAATGTGAAGAAGTATATTGACTTTGCCTCAGCAAACGGTTTTGATGCTGTGCTGGTGGAAGGCTGGAACACCGGCTGGGAAGACTGGTTTGGAAACTGGAAAGAAGAAGTGTTCGATTTTGTAACTCCTTATCCAGACTTTGATATTAAAGAACTTAACAGTTATGCTGCGTCGAAAGGAATTAAGCTCATAATGCATCACGAAACATCAAGTTCGGCTACCAATTATGAACGCCGCCTGGATAAGGCTTTTAAATTTATGGTTGATAATGGATACAACGCCGTGAAAACGGGTTATGTTGGCGCTATCATACCACGCGGAGAGCATCACGATAGCCAGTGGATGGTAAATCACTACATACATGTAGCACAAACCGCCGCAGATTATAAGATCATGGTAAACAGCCATGAAGCAGTACGCCCAACCGGCCTTAACAGAACCTATCCGAACTGGATCGCGCAGGAATCTGCCCGTGGTACTGAATTTGAAGCCATGGGAGGACTTCACCCGGAGCATACTACTATTCTTCCCTTTACCCGCTTAATGGGCGGGCCGATGGATTATACGCCAGGTATCTTTCAAACCGACTTATCTTATTACGGAACCGGTAGCAATCAACGTGTAAATACTACACTTGTAAAACAACTTGCATATTATATTACAATGTATAGCCCACTGCAAATGGCAGCTGATATGCCAGAGAATTATGCCCGGTTCCCTGATGCCTTTCAGTTTATTAAAGACGTGGCAATAGATTGGGACGAGAGTTATATCAAAGAAGCTGAACCTGGTGATTATGTTACCATTGCCCGTAAAGCCAGGGGAAAAGACGAATGGTTTGTCGGCGGTATTACGGATGAAAACGCGCGTGTTGCAACAATCGCTTTTGATTTCCTGCCAAAGGATAAGACGTATACCGCAATTATATATGCTGATGGGAAAGATGCCAGCTGGAATAAAAATCCACAGAGCTATACCATCCGTAAGGTTCTGGTTACCGCAAAAAGCATTCTTAAACAACAACTGGCTGTTGGTGGTGGTGTTGCTGTAAGTATTAAGGAGGGAAGCAAAGAAGAAATCAAGTCACTCAAAAAATTATAGTTTCAGTTCGTGTAATTCCGTTTGCAACCTGATTATTAAACCTGTATAAATATCTGAAAGTCATTTAGGTTTTTTTGTTTTTTCGCAAAAGGTGTAATTTCTTTTGTCTAACAGTACTATTAACGTTTTGTATTACCGATAAATTGGATTTTGATAAATTGCCTGATACCTTCCCACATTCTCTGCGAAGGTTTAAACATTACAAATACCGCAATAGTTTGTAGTAATGCAGAGAGCAACTAAAAACCAATCTTAAACTCATGGTAGTAAAATTTCATAAACACATTTTAACCCTCTTCCTGATCCTCTTTCTTGTATTAGGAATAAGCGCTGCCCGGGCACAAACCCCGGTGAAAGGAAAAGTAACAGATGCTGCCGATCAATCGGGAATACCCGGTGTCAACATTCTTGTAAAAGGCACAACCCAGGGAACGGCAACAGATGCAGACGGAAATTTTTCAATAGAAGCAGGCAGCGACGCCGTATTGGTTTTCTCCTTTATCGGCTACACCGCGCAGGAAATTGCGGTTGCAGGTCAATCGGTAGTTAACGTAAGCCTGGCTAGTGACGTAATGAGGCTTGGAGAAATTGTCGTAATAGGATATGGTGAAGTGCAGAAGAAAGATGCAACGGGGGCGGTTGCGGTTATTTCCAGCAAAGATTTTAATCGCGGTGTTCTCACATCACCGCAGGATTTACTGGTTGGTAAAGTGGCAGGTGTTACCATAACATCAAACAGCGGCGCACCAGGAAGCAATTCTACGATCAGAATACGGGGAGGTTCTTCAATTAATGCTACCAATGATCCATTAATAGTTATTGATGGGTTCCCCGTAGATAATAATACGCCTAAAGGTGTTTCAAATCCCTTGGCTACCGTTAATCCAAATGATATTGAGTCTTATACTGTATTGAAAGATGCGTCTGCAACTGCTATTTATGGATCGAGAGCCTCTAACGGAGTAATTATTATTACAACTAAAAAGGGGAAATCCGGAAAAACGCGATTTGCGTATAATGGCAATCTTTCAATTAGTTCACCTATAAAATACATTGATGTTCTCAATGGTGATGAATATCGTGCATTAGTTAAAGAAATGGCAGAAACAGGGGCATCTGGCTTGAATGAATCGGCTGTTTTGAAATTAGGAACTGCTAATACAGATTGGCAGAAAGAAATTTTTCAGAATTCTGTTTCTCATGATCACAATTTGAGTGCTTCAGGTGCATATAAAAAATTTCCATATAGAATTTCATATGGATATACAGACCAGCAAGGTACTTTGAAAACTACTTCACTTCAAAGGCACTCATTTAATATTAGCCTTACACCATCATTATTAAATGACCATCTTAAAATATCAGTAAATGCCAAAGGCAGTCATGTAAATAATAATTTTGGAGCAACAGGTGCTATCGGAGATGCCATAAATTTTGATCCAACAAGACCAGTGAGGGATGTGAATTCCAAATTCGGTGGATATTATTCGTGGTTACAGGATGGTGCAACAAGTGGAACCAATAATCCTGTGGCACAGCTTATGCAAACCGATAATCGTTCAGCTTCAGATCGGATAATTGCGAATGCTCAAGTGGAATATAAACTTCACTTTATGCCCGACTTGAAATTGAATGTAAATGTAGGAATGGATCGAACCAACAGTGATGGTCATGACCGCGCAGGCTTAGACGCAACCTTTACTAAGTTCACCAAGATCATTAAAGACCCGGTTACACATAAGGATACAACAATTGCTATCATACCTGGCCGCAATAATGTGTATTCAGCAAAACACCATTCTGAATTAACTGACATATATCTCAATTATTCGAAAGAATTCGGTATACATAAGTTTGACATCACTGCAGGTTATGGGTGGCAACACTTTCATCGGGAAGCATCAGAAGTTAATAATAATGCTGAAGGCACTAACCTTACATTACCGACGCCGACTAAAAATGAGAACTACTTAGTCTCTTTTTTTGGTAGGTTAAACTATTCGTTAAAAGGAAAGTATTTATTAACAGCAACATTACGCGATGATGGCTCATCAAGGTTTGCAAAGGAAAATAGATGGGGATTGTTTCCTGCGCTTTCTCTAGCGTGGAGAGTTAAGGATGAGTCTTTCCTTAGCAGTGTTGAGGCAGTATCAGATTTTAAAATAAGAGTGGGTTATGGCGTTACAGGCCAGCAAGATATTTCACTTAATCAATATCCTTATTTACCGGTATATAGTAGATCTACAGCAACTGCTCAGTATCAACTGGGTGATACTTTTTATCGTACGTTGCGGCCTAACCCCTATGACGCTAATATCAAATGGGAGAAAACAACTACCTATAACGCAGGCATAGATTTCGGTTTATTCAATGATAAAATATCGGGCTCCGTTGACGTGTATAAGAGAAAAACAACAGATGCATTAAATTATATCCCCGCTTTAAGCGGAACAGGTTTTTCGAACTTTATTGATACGAACATTGGTGATGTTGAAAATAAAGGCATTGAAATATCGTTGAGAGCTACTCCGATTTCAACTCCGGATGTAACATGGAATGTAGGCTTCAATTTTACAAGAAATGTTAATACCATAACGAAGTTAACACTAGTAGATGATCCTAAGTACCTGGGCGTGCCCCGAGGGGATGTTGGTACAGGTGCCAACGTACAAAATTTACAGGTTGGTTTTCCTATAAATTCATTCTATGTTTTTCAGCAAGTGTATAATGATAATGGAAAACCTGTAGAAGGCTTATATGTAGACAGAACAGGTAAAGGTGGCTCTGTAACAAGCGTTGAACAAAACAAATATCACTATAAGAAGCCTGCTGCTACTATACTGATGGGTATCAATTCCAGAGTAAGTTATAAAAATATTGATTTCTCATTTTCTGGAAGAATTAGCCTGAATAACTATGTATATAACAATAACCTCGCATCGCGCGGTTATTATGAAAAAGTTTATAGCTTAAATTTTTTCAGCAATGTTCCGGCTGAAATTAATGAGACCAAATTTACCAGACAGCAAATCTATTCTGATTACTATGTGCAAAATGCCTCGTTCTTCAAAATGGATAATATGAGTGTGGGTTATAATTTTGACCATTTTCTTACAGAAAAGTTAAAAGCCAGAATAAGCTTTACTGCGCAAAATGCTTTTATCATTACTAAGTACAAGGGAATAGATCCTGAAGTTGATGGTGGTATTGATAACAATATCTATCCACGCCCACGGGTATTTCTAGTGGGTGTTAACTTAACTTTTTAAGTATTCTTACTAACAGCATGACTATGAAAACGATAAAAATATTTCAACTATCTACTGTTATACTGAGCCTTGTAATGGCATCGTGTATAGGTGATTTAGATGTAAAGCCAATTAATCCTTCAATTACTACAGCTGCCGATGTTTATGGAAGCGCCACCGCCTATAAAGAAGGTCTTGCTAAACTTTATGCAGGTTTTATATTAACAGGTCAGCAAGGCCCTTCGGGCCAGCCGGATGTAAGCGGAATTGATGAAGGCTTCAGTTGCTTTATAAGATCGTTATGGAATTTACAGGAGTTCACAACAGACGAAGCAGTTTGGTCTTACCCATCCGATGCGAATGGAACTATTTTTAATTTGCACTACCATACGTGGGAACCAGCAGATGTAATTCCTACTGCACTCTTTGCCAGAATAATGAACGTTGTAGTTCTTTCGAATGAATACATCCGTGCAACAGCTGGTAAAACTGACCCGGATTTAGTTAAGTATAATAAGGAAGCCAGGTTTTTACGGGCTTTAGCCTATTACTATGGACTTGATCTTTATGGAAATATGCCATTTGTTACAGAGGCAGATTTACCAGGTGCTTTCGTTCCAAAGCAAATTTTAAGGGCCGATTTGTTCTCTTACATAGAGTCGGAGCTAAAAATCATCCAAAATGATTTAGGTGACCCCAAATTTGAATTTGGACGAGCTGATAAAGCGGCGTGTTCAATGTTGCTGGCAAAATTATACTTAAATGCAGAAGTATATTTAGGGGCTGGAAATAAACGATACACAGAAGCGATCACTGAGTTAAACAAAGTAATAGCAAGTCCTTACACCTTATCACCCAAATATTTAAATAATTTTCTTGCGGATAACAACACCAGTCCCGAGGTTATATTTTCATTTAATGGTGATGGTGAAAAATCACAATCTTATTCTGTAGTCTGGATACTTATTAAAGGAAATGCTGGTAATGGAGGATGGTCTGGAACCAGAACTACTTCAGCATTGGTAAATTTATTTGACTCAAATGATCCACGCGCACTTTTCGCAAAAGAGGATAAAGGGCAGACACTGGAAATTGAAAGCGTTGATCAAAAAACTGAAGGCTATGGCGTATATAAATTCAGAAACATAAATTCAGATGGTACCACACCTGCGTCAGCCAATACCACTGATTTTGTTAATACAGATTATCCACTGTTTAGACTGGCTGACGCGTATCTTATGTATGCAGAAGCTGTGCTTCGAGGTGGTACAGGTGGAGATGCTGCAACAGCGCTGGGTTATATTAATCAATTGAGAAATAGAGCAGGCGATCCGGCAATTGGCAATGTTACCAGCGGTCAATTAACATTGGGCTTTATTCTGGATGAACGTGCCCGCGAATTATACTGGGAAGGACATCGGAGAACAGATCTTATCAGGTTTGGTAAATTCACAGGTGATGAATATCTGTGGCCATGGAAAGGTAAAGTTAAAGAAGGAACTGCTACACCTTCTTATAGAGATCTGTTTCCTATACCTGCGGCGGACATAGGCTCTAATCCAACATTAAAGCAGAATAATGGGTACTAACTTTTAAATGAAAACTAAAATGAGAAACAAGATATTAATTCTGATTACTTTTCTTGGTGTTTTCTTTTGCACGTCCTGCTCTGATGACACAGCAAAGCCAACAGTCAAGAGTGCACCTGCGCCTAATGAACTGCAGGCACCATCTGCTTCGCCTTATGTACTCACACTAGATCAAAAACAAAATACGTTCGAAATATTTAAATGGACCCCTATTGACTTTGGCTTTCCTGCTTCAGTAACGTACACAGTTCAAATAGATGTTGCTTCAAATAATTTTCATAGTGCCATTGCAGTAGCGTCTTCAAACACATTAGATGCTGCCATTACAGTCGGAGACATGAATACAAAGCTTTTGGATCTGGGGCTTATCCCTGAAGAGGCTGCTGATATTGATATAAGGATTGCATCTTCAGTGGTTGATAACGGACCTCTTGGTTATTCAAATGTAAGAACAATTACGGTTACTCCTTACGCTACCAGCTTTCCATCAATCTATGCAATGGGTGATGCATGGCAAGGTAATGGCATTGAGGTGCCAAGTAGCGTGTTTAAAAAATATGAAACTCTTGCCTTGTTTACCAATGGTACAACTTTTCAGCTTTTTGAACAGCGGGATTTGGGCGCACCATCATTCAACTACCCTTTCTTTACCACTGTTGACCCACTTTTAGAGAATTCCAATGACGATAATGCAAGCTTTAAATTCATAGGAACTACTGGGTGGTATAAAATTAATTTGGATTTTAAGACTAAAACGATTGTAATGGCTACTGTTGATGAGCCTGTATTATACATGACCGGTGCAGCTTTAAATGGATGGAACTGGGATCCGGGTACACCTGTTAAAATGAACTTCGTAAAGCCTGGCGTCTTTGAAGCAACAGCTACGTTTAAGGTTCAAACTTTCCGGTTTTTTGCACAAGCTGACTGGGGCCCTGCATCATACAACTACCCTTTCTTTACCTCTGTTGATAGCAAGTTTGAGAATGCTAATGATGGCGATAAGAATTTAAAGTTTACAGGCACTCCTGGTTCATATAAAATTACTGTTGACTTGAATGCAAAGGCTGTGACAATGAATTGAAATTCAGGTGCCATTGGCACCTGAATAATACTACGTCCTAAAATAATGAATATGAAAAAACTTTATCAAACCGTTTTGTTTCTTATCCTTCCTGCCATGGCATGGGCAAGTGAGGCCATTAAACCCACGATAACACCGGCGCTATTTCAGCCTGACACTGAGATAACAATCACCTACGATGTTACTGGCACGACCCTGGCAAATCTTACC
Organism: uncultured Cyclobacteriaceae bacterium; assembly: GCA_964235605.1. Classification (GTDB taxonomy): domain Bacteria; phylum Bacteroidota; class Bacteroidia; order Cytophagales; family Cyclobacteriaceae; genus DATCRE01. Next base: position 131,349 of record CAXSCR010000006.1, read on the forward strand.
GATGCCTATGCATGGTTTTGGATTCCAGGAAAAAATATCAACGCTAAGTATAACGTTAGTCCGGCTAGTACAAATACAGCCAGTACAAACCATGTGAAATTTACAAAGTCAGTTGCAGGCGGAAAAACGCTATTCACATTGGTGGTTATACCTTCTGAACTTTTTGATGGTGACATCAGCAGTGAAACACAATTGGGCATCTTACTGAAAGGCAATGACTGGAGCAATGGTCAAACAGCTGATTATGTAGCGAGTTTCTGGAATGGTGATTTTATTATTCAGCTTTTATCTCCGGTACAACAACCGTTATTTGTAGATAACGATGAAAATATCTTAGTGCAGGCAGTGACACCTGTTGCATCTGTTTATAAATTATATGTAAACGATATTCTTGTTGACACACAAAGTGGAATAACAAGCTACAGTTACAACCATACGGTTACAGAAACCTCGGGCTATGGAACCATAAAGCTCGTTGCATCTGCAGGAAGTGCAGAAGATGATGTTTCGTTCCTGTATATTATTTCAAGTCCGGCTCCTGTGGCACAACGTCCTGCAGGTGTGATACCCGGAATTAATTATCAGGATGATGATACAAAAGTGATCCTTTGCCTGTTGGCTCCGAATAAATCTTCCGTCTATGCCTTTGGTGATTTCTCAGGGTGGAAAGTACTTCCTGAAAATCAGATGAACAAAGATGGTGAATTTTTTTGGATTGAACTTACAGATCTGGTAGCAGGACAGGAGTACGGTTATCAATATCTCGTTGGTGAATCGATACGTTTGGCTGACCCTTATGCAGATAAAATTCTTGATCCGGATGATAAATATATTCCTGCATCAACGTATCCTGCATTGAAATCATTTCCCGCAGGTGCTTTAACTGACCAGTGGTATTTTAACCGTGTTGCTGTTTTTCAAACCAATCAGGCGGCTTATGAATGGAAAACTACAGGCTATGTAAAGCCAGATAAAAAAGACATGGTAATTTATGAGTTACACATCAGAGATTTTTTTGCTGAAGATCAGCGTAATTACCAAAACCTTATTGATACTATTAATTATTTCAAAAGGCTTGGTATAAATGCCATAGAGCTAATGCCCATCATGGAGTTTGCAGGTAACGATAGCTGGGGCTACAATCCAACCTTTATGTTCGCCCCTGACAAATACTACGGAACAAAAAATAAACTCAAGGAATTTATTGATGTATGCCACAGAGAAGGTATTGCTGTAATTCTTGACATCGCTATGAATCATCAGGATGCACCTAGTCCCTATTTGATGATGGATTTTAATTACGAGACGTTTAAACCTAATCCAACCAATCCCTGGTTTAACGTAGAAGCTCCTCACCCTTTTAGTGTATTTTTTGATTTGAACCATGAAAGTTCTTATACAAAACAGTATCTGGACACAGTCAACTACTATTGGCTGAATGAGTTTAAGGTGGATGGATTCAGATTTGACCTCTCTAAAGGCTTCACCCAAAAAGATGCAGGCGGAGATGTCGCATCATGGTCTGATCAGGATGATTCACGCATAGCTTTACTCGAGCGCATGTCTGATAAGATCCGCACCAAATTCCCGGAGGCGATTCTTATCCTTGAACATCTGGCAGCCAACACCGAGGAGAAAATTTTAGCGCATTATGGATTTATGCTTTGGGGAAATATGAGTCAGGCGTTTGCCCAGAATACCATGGGTTATAGTGAAGGCTCAGACATTGAATGGGCCTCTTATAAAACCAGAAACTGGAATGAACCCAACCTTGTAGCCTACATGGAAAGCCATGACGAAGAAAGAATGATGTTTAAGAATATCACGTATGGAAACGGAGCGGGTGATTATTCTATAAAAAATATCGGCACCGCGCTGGATAGAGTTAAGGCTGCAGCTGCGTTTTACTTTACCATACCAGGTCCAAAAATGATATGGCAATTCGGTGAATGGGGATATGATGTGTCTATTGATTACGGTGGCCGTGCAGGTGATAAACCGGTTAAGTGGGAGTATTATGATGTTCCTTCCAGGAAGAAATTGTTTAACACGTTCACTGCACTCATCGAGCTCAAAAAGAACTACAGCATTTTTGAAACATCAGATATAGATATTCAGGGCGGTACAAGCTTACTGAAGCAAATAACACTACGGAATTCTCCCTATACAGATACACCGGCTACAACTGGTGAAATGAATGTTTATCTCATTGGTAACTTTGATGTCACGCCTCAATCTTTCTCCACTACATTTCCACATACAGGAAACTGGTTTCACTATTTTGCAGACGGCGAGGTACTCAACATTACAAACCCGAGCAATACAATTCTTTTGCAGCCCGGTGAATTCAGGTTATATACTGATGTAAAGCTTCCATCTCCATTGCCAGGATTGGTGCCTTATACCAATACGGTCACATCGGTTGAGGGAAATCAAGCCAACGCTATAAATGCATTTCCTAATCCGGTTCAGGAACAGCTAATGATTCGATATGAACAAGGCGATATAGAATCAGTATCATTGATTTCTATGCATGGCATAAAGTTTAATATAGTCAGGTTAGCGAAAAATGTTTGGGATGTAAGTAGTATTAGCTCCGGAGTTTATATAGCACAAATTCGCACAAAGCATGGGTTCAAAAACGTTAAAATCATAAAACATTGAGAGACATGAAGTGTTGATAATTAAGTTATTGGTTAAGGATAATTTTTGGTTATTAATCCAGAAAGGCGGCAAGTAATGATACTGCCGCTTTTTTTCTGCCTGTGCAGGATTAGCATTATGCTTAAATAGGGTCTACTGAAAAAAAGTAATACTGATATTTTTTTAAAATGGGTGCGGCTTTGAAAGCCGGCAGCGATTTGTAATTGGTGAACATGATTACAAATTGTTTGGAAAAGGGTGTTACAAATCCCTCGAGCAAAGGTTGACCTTGACTGAGGTAGCTTTGTTCGATGCACGGCTTTCGCATTTTTCCTAGCACTTGATTTTTAAAGATCAGCAAAAATCCATGTCCTATTAAAATTTACAATGTTTTAAAGAATTTTAAACTATTTCAGCAGACCTTAAAATAAATTTGCCGCAGGGGTATTAATACACAGCAAATTCGTGATTCATTACTTAACTTCAGGTTTAAAACTCTGTTAATCATAACGAACTTTATATGAAACTTTAACAGCTAGAGAGAGTTGGCTGTTATACAGGTTATCCATTAAAACAACCGCTTCGGTTGAAGAGAACTCGGAGCGCATTTGCAGAGGACTCACAGAGCATGTACAATATTCCGGGAGCCATTTAATATGCAAATATATTTATCCCGTATCGTTGCCCTACTACCGCAAGCTTTCAGCTTGTGGTTAAAATGTTGTAAGCTTTCAGCTTACTCAACAAACTTAATATCAATTAATCATTCTTATCAGCCTAATTCTAGAACTTCTATAAAGATGCTCCTGGGTTCATCAACAATTCTCGCTACTACAGGATTATCGTGAATATAAGCTATCGCTAAATTTGCAGTACAAAGACTGAACTAACAGAATTATCACGATACGCGATGTAAGTTCTAAGTTTATTGTTCCAAAATATTAACTTGTCTGCCAGCTAATTCAAACCGTATATGGATTCAACTGTCAAGATTAATTACTTTCCAATATTTGATTTTATAGTGTTCTCAATAGCAATAGTATTTCTATTAGCTATACATGTTCGCGCTGAATTAAACCTTTGTAAGGCCAACATTCAAAGTGTGTTTTAACTTGGGTACATTTTACCGGTCAGGCTTTGGTTCAGGTAACGCGCGTATAGCCCAGCTATTGAATAGGTTACCCGTTCCTCTTCAAATTCGCAAGGTGTTAACATGATTCCTGAGTTACAACGGGTTATGGAATTGGGCAAGCCCGATTCTTGGTAGCCGCCAGTAACGGATCAAACAAAAGCAAGTAAACCTGCTAACGAACCAAAGACAATCAGCGGATGTAGCCTGATGAGCCTTGATTTTAGAAATTCCATCACACCCATTTTGCCACTACGATCATCATAGGTATAGCCGGTAACAAAATCGAAAGACAAAAAAAGAAATCGACCGCAAGGAAACCATGCCCAATAAATTCTGACTAAAATCTGAATAACCCATCATCCTTATGCTATTTCACCAATAACAAGCATACTGCACGCATTACGCATTTAATGTGTAAAAAAGAAAATAAGGCTATTTTTAGACTTAGCCACAAAAGGCACAATCAGGAAATTTAATTTATGTTAACTGACCTGTTAATAACGAACGCTTGTGGTAAAAAACTGACAAGCCATCTGGAATGTCAAAGTGTTGTTTGGTAAAATATCGGGAGACAGCTGTTTATTGTACATTTATATCGGATACAACCTGAGTAAATTTGAATATTCCAAAATAGTCAATTAACTGATTTTAACAAGACCATGCCAATCATCAACAATTTATTATACTATAGGGGTAATATTTATAATGAGGGATTTAAGTTAGGCAAGCACAAACAGGAAATTCAATTTATGATATCGCGCCTGTTGAGAGCGTATGCCTAATAAAATATTCTGATGATAATAAATGTTGGTTTTAGTTTAGTAGCTTTGCACGCTTAAATACTAAACCCACTAATATGAAGAATTCATTACCAATTAAAATCATTATTTGGTTAATGCTCATTTGTACAATGAGTATCCATGCCAGTCACGCCCAAAGTTGTCAGATTACCGCTCTGGGTGGCACCATCACATGCGCAAAATCCGCTGTAACCTTATCGGCTACCTCCAGTGTTTCGGGAGTAGCATTCAACTGGACAGGGCCAGGTGGGTTTACATCATCGCAACAAAACCCCATTGTATCAGTACCTGGAGATTACACTGTAACAATTAGTGGAGCATCATGCAATGACTCTAAAACAGTGACGGTTACAGGAAATACCGGGCCACCTAATGCATCCGTTTCGGTATCAGGGCCCCTGACTTGTACTACAAGTTCTGTAACTTTATCAGGCGCTTCAACGACAGCTGGCGCGACCTATAGCTGGACAGGTCCAGGCGGATTTACAGCCAACACCCAAACGGCTACGACATCAACACCAGGTAATTATTTTTTAACCGTAACGAATCCGGCCAACGGTTGCACGGCTACTGTATCTACGACTGTGGTACAGGATATTACTCCTCCCGTACTATCAGTTTCGGCACCAGGCGTACTTACCTGCACTACAACCTCCGTTACAATATCAGCTGCTACTCCGACACCGGATGTCCGGTTTGCATGGAAAGGACCTGGTGGATTTACGGCTAATACCCAAAATATCACTGTATCAACACCGGGTGCTTATGTTGTATTGGTGAGGAAGTTGTCAAACGGATGTGCAGTCGGTACTACCGTAAATGTATTACAAAATACAACAGCCCCTGATGCATCCGTTTCGGTATCAGGACCCCTTACCTGTACCACAACTTCGGTAAATTTATCAGGCGCTTCAACGACACCAGGCGCAACTTTTAGCTGGACAGGCCCTGTAGGATTTACAGCAGCTACTACCCCAAATGTGACGACCTCAATACCAGGTAATTATGTTTTGACGGTAACTAATCCGGTTAACGGATGTACAGCCACCACTAGCGTAACAGTGTTACAAAATATAGCAACACCTAATGCATCGGCTTCAGTATCGGGAGTACTTACCTGTACCACAACTTCGGTAAATTTATCAGGCGCTTCAACGACACCAGGCGCAACTTTTAGCTGGACAGGCCCTGTAGGATTTACAGCAGCTACTACCCCAAATGTGACGACCTCAATACCAGGTAATTATGTTTTGACGGTAACTAATCCGG
>CAXSCR010000007.1:0-12497 GCA_964235605.1 uncultured Cyclobacteriaceae bacterium
CTTGATTCTCCAATGAGATTAATCATATATACCCTATTTTAGTCGGACAAGAATGTAAATTTTTCTTTAAGAGTGAGGGTACCATTCTTTAAACTGAATTAACGCTGGCTATTCTGCCAGGCTAATCCTGCTAAAACAGGCCGCATTTATTAAAATACAAATCACACATTACACCAAGAAATCAAAACCCTATCATGAAGAAGTGGTAAAAGAACCGATCCATTTCACCAGCAATTAAGATCTAGTTGGCGCTGCAGCGGAATATTATTTGATAAAATAGTAAATCCATTCATGCTAAACAATGATAATTGCACGCATCCTAATTCTAAAAAGAACCTAACCTAGTTAGTTAGTTCTTCTACTAAATCATAACAATGAGAAGCAGCGAGTCGCTAGGCTACTCAAACCACTAATAGATTGGTTCAACATTCAAGCGGCTTTAGCCCTGACGTTCACCTGTCATCCAAAAAAATATAACCTCACAATTAGCGATTCTGAGCAAAAAAGCATTATATTCAGAGTAGGTAAAAGCCCGATAGATGAATGTTTTTAAGACAATAAAGAATATAACTCGTGTATGTTTTTACATCACATTAGTTATTATAATTGAATCGTGCGGTGACATCTTTAACAAAGATGAATATGAAATAACGAGTATAGAAGCCACGCCTTCGCTTTCCGTTCCATTCGCTTTTGGAGACTTAAGTATTGCAGATATTTTAAGTCAACAGGATAGTCAATATATAAAAGTGTACCCTGATGGAGTTGTCTATCTTAGTTATGATCAAGTCTTGAAGAGTCAAGACGTTCGCAATCTCATTAGCATTCCAGACAAAACCAACGTGAATGCAAACTTGAACGTACCGCCTGGTTTTTATCCTGCAGTTAATAGCGACTACAACTCTACTCAAATTAGCCAATTTGTTACTTTCGATATTGCGCCCGCACTATTAGATGAGATATTATTAAAAGGAGGAGCCTTGAGTTGTGATGCAATAATGTCTCCTGCTAATCCTAATTTTAAATTCGCGGTTAAAATTTCGATTCCAGAGTTTACTTTATCTGGTACTAATACTCCATTTTCTATTGAAGTAGGTGGCACCACAGGACAATCATTTTCACTAGCCAATTACTTATTCAAAAGCGCAGTACCAAACCGCATAACGTTGGAGTATACATTAATTATAAAACAGAACCCCAACGCAGTCACAATTTTACCTGGCACTGTTATAAGTACCAATAGTTCGTTTACCAACATGCGGTATAAATATGCCCTTGGTTTCTTTGGTGATCAAATTGCTGATCTCCCTGCCGAAACGCTTGACATCAATGCTTTTGGTGCATCACTAGGAGATGTCGAGAATCTTTCTTTTGCCGAGCCTAAAATGGAATTCAAAGTTGTAAATGATGTTGGCGTTCCTACCAAAGTATATTTCAGCTCACTAGAAGCACGTAAGCGTGGTAGTTCTCTTGCCGTGCAGATCTCACCATCAAGCCCCATCACAATTTCATTTCCTGCCGTATTAGGTGATTCTGCAACAACGATGGTAGCTGTAAATAATGTCAATGCCCTATTAAATTTTGCGCCTACACAGTTCTATTATAAAATGAAGGCACGTATCAATGAGGGCCTCAATTCAGGAAACAACTTTGTAGCAGACACCAGTCTACTCAGAGTTACTTTACATGTAGAAATTCCATTGTATGGCCATGCCTCAAATATCAAACTTGCTGATACATTAGATATCGGACTCTCTGACGCAGATAGATCTGAGATAGTTGATGCGGCACTTAAAGTAAAAACGAACAATCAAATTCCTTTAGCAGCTAACCTGCAATTTTATCTCGCAGATAGTACGTTTCAAATTCTCGATTCATTACTACTTCCTGAGCAAACCAATTTAATAAAGAGCAGCCAAGTAAACGCCTCAGGTGAATTGGCTTCTGAAGGGGCAGTTGATACGAAGATACCCCTCTCGAAAGAGAAATTGCAAAAATTACTTCGGGCCAGTAAACTGATTATCAAAGCACGAATAAACACAACTAAGGATGACAACGGAGTTTATCCAGATGTAAAGTTTAAGTCTTCTTACAAGATGAGTATAAAACTAGGTTTAGAAGTGAATGCTAAACTGAAAATAAAATTATGAAGCAAGCCACCCGCTATACCTTTTTAATGACTTGCTTGAGCTTATATTGCTCTATCTGCTTTTCACAAAATGAAGCTACGATGTACTTTATGAGTAGCCTTCCTCAAGTGACGTATGTTAATCCTGCTTTGTTTCCTAACTATAGATTCTCGATAGGATTGCCCGGCTCATCAGTATTTGTTCAATATGCTAATAATGGTTTCTCCTACAATAGCTTTGCCACGAAAGTCAATGATAGCACAACCGCAGATCTCGATAAGCTGTATAGCCAGCTTAAAAAGAAAAATTATATCACCACCGCTGTTCAAGCCGACATCTTTAGAGTGAGTTTAAAAGTTAATCCGCGTCTATACCTAACTCTCAATGTAACAACAAAGTCTTTTAACAGAGTAATGTTACCGAAAGATCTTACGGGTATCTTCATCAAGGGTACAACACCCTTTGTAAATGGCACCGCTTCAATTTCTCCAGAAGTAGAATCTGTATCCTATCTTGAAACCGCTTTGGGTCTAGCATATAAGGTAAATCAGAAACTTACCATCGGCGCACGCATTAAAATACTCAAGGGAATTGCCAATGTAACTACACAACAAGCTAAAATCGATTTAGCATTAGACTCAGATTATGCCATGACTGCCACCGCTAATGTCGATGCACGGACCTCTGGCATCCACAACCTCAGTGATAAGGATTATTCTATTTCAGATAATTGGCAAGATTACTTAAAAAATAATGGCTACGCTTTTGATTTAGGTGTGACCTATCAAATGAGCGATCGCTTCACAATAAGCGGAAGCGCAATTGATATTGGTCAAATAACATGGAAGAATGATCCTTACGAATATAAGCTTGACCCGGCAAAAGCTAATTATGTTTTTCAAGGCATTGACCTAGGTAAAATTTTAAATGGTGATAGCGATTATCTTCAGAATGAAGGTGATTCTATCGCGAAAAAATTTGAGTTACAAGAAGGCAAGAGAGCAAGCTATCGTACGCCACTGCCAGGCAAAATGTATTTAAGTGGTAATTATAAACTTGGAACTAACTTATACATAGGCGCTTTACTCTTCGCTGAAAAATTCAGAGGAAGATTTTCTCCTGGTGCTTCGGCCTCATTGCACAAAGAGTTTGGAAGGAGGATAAGCACCTCTATTAGCTATACAATCTCAAACAGTTCCTACAACAATATAGGAGCAGGTTTATCATTGAGACTCTCTGCTTTTCAGGTATACTTTGTTGGTGACAATTTACTTGGTGCCCCTTTAGCCATAGCTAAGACGGGAGAGGTAAATCCATACTTAAACAATATGAAATATTTCAACCTTAGAGTCGGACTTAATTTTGTTTTTGGATGGGATAAAGCCCAAGAAAAACAACCCTACCCACGGTAATATTATATTATGAATTGGTATATAAAATTCATTCGCAGTGAAAACAATAAATCTGGTCAATTCAAATCATTAAAAATCAATACCAAAAAATGAATCCGAAAGGCTATATTATATTCTTTTGCTCGCTGATTATCAGCCTACAATTTCTGTATGGCCAATCTTCGTTTCTGCCGAACAATCTCGGTGAATCAGTCAATTCTACTTATAACGAAATTAATCCCGTTCTCTCACCCGATGGGAAAACAATTTATTTTGTACGTGTAAACCATCCAGAAAATACGTTTGGCGCTATAGACAGCGAAGATATTTGGTTTTCAACTTTGCAAGCTGATGGTACCTGGTCAACAGCACAACGTGACCTCACGCTTAATGTTGGCAGGTATAATGGCGTCCTTTCACTTTCACCAGATGGCAATACGGCAGTAATCAACGGAGTCTACAATAAGAGCGGCACCTTCTGGAAAAAACGCGGATTATCTATCGTTACAAAATCTGAAACGGGTTGGGGTGTTCCTGAAAAAATAAAAGTTACCAGGCTTTCGAAACGCAACCGCGGTTTGAAAAGCAGTGGCATGATGAGCAGTGATGGTAAATTTATTGTCTTAAGCTTTTCCCGTGTTTACAACAGCAAGAAAAGCAATGTGTTCTATAGTATTCAAAAAGAAAACGGCAAGTACAAAAGGCCACGCACCATCAAAACTATTAAATCGATGTGGAGTAGTGAAGACGCGCCCTTTATACAAGCCGATAATAAGACAATATATTTTTCAAGTGATATTGAGCAAAATGGCCAATTTGATATATATAAAATTATAAGAACAGGTGAAGGCTGGCACGACTGGAGCGATCCTGTAAAATTAAGTGACACCATTAACACTGCTGGATGGGATTCCTATTTTAAAACAAATGCAAAGGGCAGTTGGGCTTATTACGCTTCTACAGAAAAATCAATTGGAGGCTCTGACATTTATAGAGTTAAGTTATTCGAAGATAATCCGTTTGTAATTGTCTCCGGAAAAATACTTAACGCTCAAAATAAGAAACCGTTGATTGGAAAGACAATAAAATTTGCCATTAACGGGGTAACTTTAGACTCTGTTCGTATTAATGAAGACTCAGCAACGTATCGGCTTAAACTTCCATTGGGTAAACTATATTCTTTATCTGCCAAGACACAAAACTATGCACCCGCAACTGCTCAGATTGATGTGACGACAATAAAAGAATTTACAACGATAAAAAAAGATCTATTGGCTGAACCCATGCCGTATGTTTTGGTGAAAGGCAGAATCTTGGAGCGTAGCTCTAACCATGCGATATCTGCCGATGCCAACCCTAAAATCAGTTTAACAGAAGGAGTTCCTGATTCCCTTAACATTGATTCAAATAGTGGTACGTACACCATGAGAGTTAAATACGGCAAAGCTTATAAAATCAATCTCACAGCAAATCATTATCAAACCTTATCTCCCACCCCACTTGATCTTACTACCACAGACGAATACCGCGAAATACCTTTAGACTTATATGTTGATGAAGTAAAATCAGCACTTGTTTTAGGTAACATCATTGACAAAAAAACAGGCAAACCACTTAATAAGTCAATACCCGTTGCTATACGTGTAGAAGGAATGACCACGGTACGGGCAACTATCGATTCTATTGCTGGCACATATGAATTAAGGTTACCCTTGGGATCTCACTTTACTATCAGCGCAAGTGCACAGAACTACTATCCGTTATATGAAACGTTAAGCACTAGTAACGAACATGGTAACGTTAAAATCTTTAAAGACCTTATCATTGTACCTATTGAAGTAGGCCAGTCTATACGTCTTAATAACATCTTCTTTGAGATCGCTAAATCAAAATTAAAAAAGGAATCGTTCTCCGAATTAAACAGGGTAGCCGAGTTCTTGATGAACAATCCTGATATAAAAATCGAAATAGGAGGACACACCGATAACGTAGGTAAAGCCGCCTCCAATGTCAAACTATCTCAAGCACGTGCCGCAGCAGTTGCTAGTTACATCATATCTAAAGGCGTACCTAAAGATAAAATTGTTTCCAAAGGCTATGGCATGACCAAACCAGTAGCATCCAACAAAACAAAAACTGGCAAGGCACAGAACAGACGCGTTGAGTTTACAATATTGGATAAATAAAAACTCAATCTATAAAACTGTTCCCTTACTCATGTTTATAGCCTGCGCTTAACTATGTCTAATAACCTCACAGCTAATTAAGCACACCCCCAATGCCCAAATGCCTAGCACCTAATTACCCATTGCCTAATTACCAATGCCCTGCACCTAACTTAACCTAATAATAATATCCACCTTTATTATTTACCCGAATAGGCTTTACTTTTTTCGAAGTCTCGAAATTTGTATAAATGACTTGTAAGTTCTTCCAAAAGGCAAGCAGATTTTTATCGACTCGATAGTCTTGGTTTAATTTTTCGATAACATTTGCATCTAAGCGATCAGGAAAAATGTGAACTGGAATCTTTTGCTGGCCGTTATTCCTTGCCTCTACTGATAAAACATATAGCTCCTTAATTCTATCGTCCGTAATTGGAATGCAGCCCACAGTAACACAATTACCATGTATATATGCTGCTTCCCGGATGCTGGGCATCGCTTAGAATTTTATCAGAGGCATTCGAATAATTTATGCCAAGCGACAAATAGAAATTACTTTGTGGGTTGAAATGGTTAACCTCATACGCGCCCTCATGTATTTGAAAATCGCCTCCTTCCGCTTTGGTCCTAACACACCTGATGTTGTACAAAAATCATATACATGAAGTAGCTCAAAGATATCCTTGCCTTTTTCCTTCACCCAAATTTCAAGTTTTTGATCGCGTTTAAAGCCACGTATAAACAATTCAAAGCCCTCATAGCGTATATTCTTTTTTTGAAAGTAGCTTTTTATTAGCTGCTCTTTTTCATCATAAGCAGTTTTAACGCGTGGGTTTAATAACTGTGTCTTTTTAAGAATGTTGAAGCATGAAAAGCGTTAAGAAGAAACATAAATATTTCATAAAAGGAAAATGCGTTGCGCAAACGAAATTTAATAAGATTAATCGTATTTTAGCTTCTCATGGAAATAGACCTATCGCATATACTTTCATTATTTGCAGGCATTGCACTCTCAGCGCTTGCTTGGATAGCCTATAAAAATATTTATCAAAACACACCGCAAGCTCAAGCAACAGATGCTTACAATGAAGGGGTTTCGTGGGCTAAGATATTGCAAATGATGGAAGACGAACGCGAACGTATATCATCTGATCTTCATGATGAATTAGGTACCCTTATATCCACCCTATATCTTGACGTTGAGTTGCTTTCTATGGATAATTCCCTTTCACCCGAAGCGGAGAAAAGAGTACTAGATATAAAAGGAAGGCTTAATCTTTCAGCGGATGCGATTAGAAAAATAGTTTGGAATCTAATGCCTGATACACTCGAACATGAAAGCCTGGGCTTTGCATTACGTGAGTTATGCCATAAGCTAGATGGTGTAAAGGGTACACATTTTCACTTTGTACAGAGCGGTCCACCAAGGCCGCTTCAGAAAAAGCAAAAGATTTATTTATTTAGAATAGTGCAAGAAATGTTTAATAACGCCATTAAGCACTCACATGCCTGGCATATCCATGTGGCCATGCACTGGTCTGACCAACATTTAGCTTTAGAAGTTCAAGATGATGGTATCGGATTAGAACGTTCTGAGCAATTTAAGAACTCAAGAACTTCAGGCAACATGGGTTTAGTGAACATTCAGAAAAGGGCTGATCTTATAGGTGCTAAAATCAATATGGAACCAATTCCGAAAGGATTAAAAACTGTTATCAAATTACCAATAACAAAGGGTGACGAAATAACTACCCCTGAATCAAGTATGGCTTAGCCTAATAAACCGTTTTGATGAGCATAAGTTATTAGTTCCGCAACATTCTTTGTCTTGGTTTTCCTTAACATATCTTCCCTATAGCTATTAACGGTATTTTCTTTTAAATCCATTATACTGGCTATCTCCTTACTAGACCTGCCCATTTTTAACTGAACAAGAATTTCTGCCTCCCGCTTATTAAACATAATAGTAGGCGCACTCTTCATCAAATTAAAATTGCTCTGAATTATAGCGGTGATACTGTCATGAATATATTTTTCACCATTCATTACAGTTTCAATAGCAAGCTTAAGCTCACGAGCGCTGGTATTCTTTAGCAAGAATCCATGCACACCCTGTCGCAGCAAATGTACTATCATAGCTTCGCCGCCGTGCTGCGTTAATATAATCACACTCGTTAGCTTGTGGTTTGCCAGAACATGCGTCGCAAGTTCAATACCGTTCATCTCGGGCATATTCACATCCAATAATATCACGTCGATACGATTTTCTTCGAGTATTGCTAAAGCTTCTTTGCCATGCCCTGCTTCATAAATACGAATAGCAGACAAATTTTGATTAAGTAAGCTCCTCACAGACTCACGAAACAACGCTTGATCATCGACAAGCAACAGGTTGATTACCTTCATTTATTTAAGATTAGGTGTGCCTTATACCTAGTAGTACCTACTATTAAAAAAGCTTACAAAAATACTTTAATTGAGCTTTAATATATACCCGATTTATACGGTTTTCTATTAAAACTCTTTAAATTAAGCCAAAGCAAGTATTTTAAAAAGAATTATAAAACGGAATAACAGAAAATATTCAGCGTGGTTTGAATTTCTGTCGTAAGAATACAAGATTTCTTACATCGATTATTAATGCACCTCATTAAAGAATCTCTATAAAACGATATAGCTAACTTATTAAACAATCTTTTTCATTGGCTATAAAGTTAATTACGAAATAATGTACTGACAATGGTTACGAATGATTTCAATGCTGATTTAAGAAATCCAATAATCCAGCAAACCCCCTCCGATTCAGGCGTAGCTTGCTTAGCTACTATTATTCAACACTATGGGGGAGAATATGCATTAGAAAAAATCAAAGAATTATGTAGCACTACTGCTAAAGGAACAACATTGTTAGGACTTTATAGAGCAGCACAACAACTGGGTTTCAATGTAAAAGGAGAAAGAATAGAAGATGTTAAAGATCTTCGAGAACTTCACGTTCCTGCCGTTCTACACGTAGAAAAGAATACGTTCAATTACTTTTTAGTTTTTTACGGCTACGATAACAAGAATGATAAATTTATAATAGGAGACCCCGCCAAGGGTATTGTGAATTATACAGCCGAAAACCTGGAGCAGATCTGGCAAACAAAATCACTTCTGAAGCTGTCGCCTAATCAAACCTTTGTTAAGAAATCAATTGAAAAAGAACGGAAGAGAAAACTTTTATCAGACCTTATAAAAGAAGACTTAGACATTTGGGTTATCTCAACTTTTTTAGGTCTTGTCATTTCATTGATATGTCTGTCATCAGCTGTTTTTATTAAAAATTTCTTTGATGTAATACTTCCTTCCGGAAATCAACAGAAACGTATGCTAGACTTTCTGTGGATTGCGCTGATTATGCTAGTATATAGCGCAGTAGGGTATTGGAGAAATATAATGCGCGTACGCCACGGCATGCAATTTAACAGTCGTGTTGTGGAAAGGTTTTACAAAAGCCTATTACAACTACCTAAATCGTTCTTTGACGCTAAAAAGGACAATGAGTTTTCTGCCAGAAGAAGAGATATCAAACTTTTACAAACAACCCTTGGAACTGTGTCTGTCGATATCGTTTCTGATGCTTTGCGTGTAATGATTCTACTAACAGCTTGCTTTACGTACAGTGCTACTATTGGGGCATTCGCGTTGAGCATCATTCCCATACATCTTTTCATAATTCATTTGTTTAATGATAAGATATTAAGATCTCAAAAGAAAGTTATAGAAAGTAATGCGTTGGTTGAAGCGCATTATATGGAGAGCGTCAACAGCATAACCGATATTAAGGCTTTAAACAAAGAAGATTTTTTTCAATCAGCACACAGAAATCTCTATGATAAATTTCAGAGAAAACAATTTCAGTTTAATAAATTAAAAATACAATTGACATTTACCTCTGAAGTTGTTAGCGTAATGGTGGTGGTTATGATATTTGGTCTCTCTTCAGAGATGGTATTAACCAAAGATTTAACCATAGGCGAAATGGTAGCCCTATTCTTTATGTCAGGCTGTATCATTCACTCATTGAGCAGACTCGCAGCTAGCAACAGCATTATTCAAGAAGCATGGGTAGCATTTAATAGATTGTATGAATTTGTTTCAACCCAATTAGAAAGTTTCACAACCAGTCCATTCTTAGAAACGCCAGAGGACAAATATCATTTCAACGAACATTTTAGACTGAAGTTTAAAGACGTTTCGTTCCGCTTTCCCGGAAGAAAACAATTGCTAAGAAACGTTTCTTTTAAAGCCAAACGTGGTGAGATCATTTCTATTCTTGGTGAAAGTGGAAGCGGTAAAACGACGCTTCTTCAAATACTCCAAAAATTTTACACACAAAAATCAGGTAAAATTGAAGTCAACAGCATTGACCTAGCTAAGCTTCCATCTAAGGAGTGGCGTAACATGGTGGGTGTTGTGCCACAAGAAGTAAAGATTTTTAACAACAACCTCTTACATAACCTCACGCTAAGCGATCATCCGGAAGATATAGATGATGTTATCGAGTTTTGTAACCGCTACGGATTTTCGCCCTACTTTGAAAGTTTAAAGCAAAGTTACCTAACCATACTTGGTGATGACGGAATTAATATTTCTGAAGGGCAAAAACAATTGGTAGCATTGGCAAGGGCATTATATAGAAAACCTCAGCTTCTCATATTAGATGATGCTACATCAGCGATGGATAGCAAAATGGAAAAATTTGTATTTGATCTGCTTCAAAAATTAAAAACCAGCATGGCGATAATATATCTAACCCATAGAGCAGCGATAGCTCAAAAAACGGATCATATCTTTATTCTTGAAGAAGGGGAAATAACTGCATCTGGTACGCCTGAAGAACTAAGACATAGCGAAAATACTTTTAGCAAATCCGTAAGAGAGTTTACGTTTTGATAAAATAAAATTTGACTATTTGCTTGATGTGCTAATAACCAAATTACATTAAAGTATCGCAACCTTGTACAAATCAATAGAAGGATTTCGCCAACAAGGCATGTTGGTTCTTTCTGTATCAGCCTTACGCCTTTGCGCAGTTCATAGATAATGCGCGAACACATGTATATTTTTTCATAGTAAAATTGCAGGCGCAAATTTAGCGCGGCCTACACTTTCGCACGAGGTGATCATTTTGACTCCCGCGCAATAGCAACACTTTTTAGGACTGAAAGCGGATACTCATAAAGTAAAATAATTAACTCTTCTTGCGATATTGTTATTGAATATTTCTCGATATTCAGAGCTTATATCTCAAGCATTTATGAAGCTCCCCTTAAAAAAAATAGCCATGGGTGTTGTGGCTACACTTGTTGCTGCGTTTGGCATTTTCTATTTCACTAATACAAAAGGCAAAAAGCCAAGTCCAACTTACATAGACCCTGCGTTTAGCGAGTATATATCATCGTATACAGCAGGCGTTGTCTCATCCTCCTCAACCATCAGAATTCTTCTTGCAAAAGATGGGGTTGATAGCACCTTAATCGGACAAGACACTGATGTGAAACTTTTTGATTTTAGTCCCAATATAAAAGGCAAAACAATCTGGCTCGACAAACGAACCGTTGAATTCACCCCTGCAGAACGACTTACCTCCGGGCAAGTTTATGAGGTTGTGTTCAAACTATCAAAGTTGTTTGAGGTCCCTAAACAGCTAGGTGATTTTGAATATACGTTTCAAACCATGCCTCAAAATTTTGAGATGACCATCGACAACATTCGGCCGTATGTTAAAACTGAATTAACGCACCAAAAAGTCGAAGGCACTTTGTTAACTGCAGACTATGCAGAAAGTGCCGCGGTAGAAACGATGATGACTGCCGATCAAGAAGGCAAAACGTTGAAAGTAAGTTGGCAACATAGTGGTGAAGGCAAGCAACATCTTTTTGTAGTTGAAGAGGTGGCCAGAAAAGAAGCTGCCAGTGTGGTTAATGTATCCATTAATGGAAAAAGTTTAGGTGTTAACAATGTAATAGCCCATCCCATTGAAATTCCATCGCTAAGTGATTTCAAATTAATGAATTCTAAAGTCGTACAGAATCCCAACCAATATGTTGTTCTTCAATTTTCTGATCCCCTAAAAGAAAAACAAGAACTTAACGGATTAATCACCATAGGAGAAGAAAACTTAACATTAGATTTTGATATCCATGACAATGAAATTTGGGTTTACCCGCCCGTGCGCCAAGCTGGTACAAAAACAATTTCTATAGCAGCGGGCATTCACAATATCAACGATTACAGAATGAAGGACGCTTCTTCAACCGAAGTCGTTTTCGAGCAACTAAGACCCGAAGTTCGCTTTACAGGAAAAGGAGTTATACTTCCTTCAACCAATGGATTAATACTTCCCTTCGAAGCCGTTAATTTAAAATCTGTTGACATTACGGTAATGAAGGTGTTTGAAAATAACATTTTACAGTTTTTACAAGTCAACAACCTTACGGGTAATGCTCAGTTGCACCGTGTTGGCAAACGTGTGCTCAGAAAAAATATTCAATTAGACAACACGGGCATCACAGATCTTGGCAAATGGAATCGCTACACGCTCGATCTAGCGCAATTGATAAACACAGAACCAGGCGCCATCTATGAAATAAAAATGAGCTTTAAGAAAACCTACTCTTCGTATGCTTGTGAAGGCGGAGAAACATCAGAAGACATGGTAGAGCTCGATGCCGATGATGAGGAGTATAATGAAGGCTATCGTGAAGAATATTATGACGGTGATGGCGAATACTACTATGAAGAAGATTATGATTGGGAGAAACGGG
>CAXSCR010000007.1:12507-121788 GCA_964235605.1 uncultured Cyclobacteriaceae bacterium
GGAGGATCCGTGCAACTCATCTTACTATACCTCGAGTAAAAATATTACGAAGAATGTTTTAGCTTCTGATCTAGGCTTACTTGCAAAAATCGGTGACAATGGAAACACAACCATCGTTGTCAACGATCTTAAAACAACGCAACCCATGAGTGGGATAACGCTCGAGTTTTACGATTTCCAGCAACAATTAATGGGCACTCAGTCTACAGGCTCTGATGGCATTGCAACATTCACTTCGAAACACCCACCCTTTGCAGTGATTGCAAAAAGTGGCGCGCAACGAGGCTATCTCCGTTTGGTTGATGGAGAATCTGTTTCCCTTAGTGGATTTGATGTTTCAGGGGAGTATGTAGCGAAAGGACTAAAAGGTTTCATTTATGGAGATCGTGGTGTGTGGCGACCTGGTGATTCGTTATTCTTAAGTTTTATACTTGAGGATAGAAATAAAACATTGCCCGCTACTCACCCTGTAGTATTTGAATTACAAAATCCGCAAGGTGTAGTGACTAACCGCCAGGTAAAAGCAACTTCTGAAAACGGATTCTACAAATTTGCTACCTCAACTTCGTCTGATGCACCCACTGGTAATTGGGCAGCTCACATAAAAGTTGGCGGCGCTGATTTTAATCAGATGGTAAAAATTGAAACGATAAAGCCAAACCGTCTTAAAATCAGCTTGGACTTTGGAGCTGAAAAACTTACTAGTTCTTCAGTTACCGGTAACCTTGAAGTTAAATGGTTGCACGGTGCACCAGGTAAGAATCTGAAAGCCCAATTCGAAGTCACCTTACTAAAAGCCAATACCACTTTTGACAAATACGAAGATTACGTGTTTGAAAGCCCGAATAGTTTTCCCGCAGAGACGCAATCAGTGTTTGAAGGATCTACTGATGCAGAGGGCAACGCAACCTTTAATGCAACACTTGCGACAGCGAACTCTAAGCCCGGTTTTATGACAGCCGTCTTCCGTGGAAAAGTATTCGAAGAAAGTGGAAATTTTAGCATAGATCGTTTCAGCCTCCCCTACTATCCTTATGAATCATACGCAGGATTAAAGACGCCTAAAGGTGAAGAATACAGTGGCATGCTCTACACGGATACCTTGCACCGGGTAAATGTTGTCTTCCTTGATATAGAAGGTAAACCAGTTGCTCGCAATGGTATAGAAATAAGCATGTATCGACTTGAGCGTTATTGGTGGTGGGATAATTCGCAAGACAACATTGCCAATTATATTGAAAGCAATGCTTCAACACGCATTAGCTCAGGTAAATTGAATGCGCCTAATGGTAAGGCAAGCTGGACGTTCAAAGTACCATCAGCTGATTGGGGAACATACTATATAAAAGTTTGTGATCCTGTTTCAGGACACTGTACAAGCCAAACGGTTTATATCGATCAGCCAGGGTACTATGGCCGGTATAGCAGAGGTGAAGAAAAAGGTGGCGTTACAAGACTTACGTTCTCTGCCGACAAAACGAAATATAATGTAGGAGAGAAAATAAACTTAACCATACCAGGCAGCACACAAGGCCGCGCATTGGTATCTGTGGAAAATGGAAGCAAGTTACTTAAGACTTACTGGGTTGAAACACAAAAAGGTGATACCAAATTCTCTATCGATGTTACGGTAGAGATGACGCCCAATATTTTCTTAAGCGTTAGCCTATTGCAACCCCATTCACAAACAACAAACGATCTTCCAATAAGAATGTATGGTGTCATTCCCATTGGCGTGGAAGATCCTAACACGCACCTTCAACCTGTTATCAGTATGCCAGAAGAATTAGAACCTGGCCAAGAAGTAACGATTAAGGTTTCTGAAAAAGCAAATCGCAAAATGACCTTTACCTTGGCCATGGTTGACGAAGGTTTACTCGACATAACAAAATTTAAAACACCCGAACCTTGGAAGAGATTCTACGCACGTGAAGCGTTGGGTGTAAAGACATGGGATGTATATGACCAAGTGATGGGTGCATTTGGATCTCGCATTGAACGCCTACTTGCTGTCGGTGGTGATGGTGAAACAAGTGCTAAGGAAGAAGATCCACGCGCTAATCGTTTTAAACCGGTTGTTAAATTTTTTGGTCCCATCACACTTGATGCGGGTGATACCAAAGAATTAAAATTCACCATGCCGCAATATGTTGGCTCTGTAAAAACTATGATTGTAGCAGGCTATGAAGGTGCCTATGGCAATACGGAGCAAGTAACACCTGTACGCAAACCACTTATGGTGCTTGCCACACTTCCCCGTGTATTAGGTCCTGAGGAAACCGTAAGACTTCCAATAACAATTTTTACGCAAGACAAGCAAATAAAAAATATAAAAATCGAAGTAAAGGCCACCGGTCCGTTATCACTAACTAACGGATCAAGTAAAAATGTTACCATGACTGAATCAGGTGATCTTACTGTAGATTTTGATCTCGCGGTAAAGTCAGAAACTGGCATAGGGAAAATTATTGTAACGGCATCTTCCGGACAGATTAAATCAACTGATGAAATTGAAATAGAGATTCGTAATCCTAATCCACCAGTGACGCAAGCAACAGAAATGTTTTTAGAAGCTGGCAAATCATGGGATAGTTCATTAATACCGATAGGCGTTGCAGGAACAAATACAGCAACACTAGAAGTATCTACAATTCCCTCAATCAACCTGGGTTACAGATTGCGCTACCTAATTGAATATCCACATGGATGCATTGAACAAACTACCTCTGCAGCCTTTCCACAACTATATCTGGATGTGGTCAAAAATTTAACAGACGCTGAAAAGAACAGAACAAAATTCAATGTAACAAAGGCTATAGAGCGCTTAAAGATGTTTATAACACGTGATGGTGGCTTTGCCTACTGGCCCGGTGAAAATGACGCTGATAGCTGGGGATCAACCTATGCAGGGCATTTCATGATCGAGGCCGAAGCCATGGGCTACTTCGTACCATCGGATATGATAAAGCGTTGGAAGAAATATCAACGCAGCAAAGCTGTTGAATGGAGAAGAAGCACATACAAAAATGATCGTTGGTATCAGAGCACCGATCTTAATCAAGCTTATCGTCTGTATACTTTGGCATTAGCCGGGGCAGCAGAGCTTGGCGCGATGAACAGATTGCGTGAATTAAATGATCTGCCAATACAAGCTAAGTGGATGCTCGCTGCAGCGTATGTGAAAGCAGGTCAAGTTGATGCTGCTAAAACCATTGTCTCAAATCTTACCATGTCAATAAAACCTTATCAGGAATTGGCCTATACATACGGAAGTGACTTGCGTGATAAAGCAATCATTTTAGAAACACTTGTCTTATTGAACGAGCGAGCTAAAGGATTTGAATTACTAAAAAATATTTCAAAGTCATTAAGTGATCAGCAATATTGGATGAGCACACAAACTATAGCGTACTGTTTAAAAGCGGTTGGCATGTTTGTATCTAGCGAAAAACGTGGCGAGTTAAAATTCAACTACACATACAATGGAGAAACTATTAATGCAGCTACTGATCTACCGTTATCACAAGTTCCGCTTGATATAAAAGGTGTTCAGCGATCTTCCATAAAAGTGAGCAACACAAGCAAAGGCAGTCTGTTTGTACGCGTAGTAAATACCGGAACTCCCGCACGAGGAAAAGAAGAAGATGGTCAAACTGCCTTGTCCATTACCACACGTTACATCGACGCAAAGGGAAATAACGTTGATCCAACTAAATTAGAACAAGGCGCAGAATTCCTCGCAGAAGTCAGTGTTAAAAATCCAGGCCTCCGCGGTGAGTATAGAAACATGGCGTTGACTCAAATTTTTCCATCAGGTTGGGAAATAAATAACCTCAGACTTACAGATGATGAAACTACGCAACGGACAGATAGAGGAGATTATCAGGATATTAGAGATGATCGTGTTTATACCTATTTTGGACTTAACGCCGGCAAAACAAGAATCTTTACAGTGCTACTTACCGCGAGCTATACAGGATCTTACTATCTCCCGGCAATAAGTTGTGAAGCAATGTATGATAACAGCATCTACGCACGTGTAAAAGGCCAGCCGGTTGAAGTTATTAAACCATTGGGTGTTCAATAGCACTAAGACTAGAATTATAGCGTTAGCTCGCCGTAACTACATTTTATAATCTAACCATAGGCCACTGTTAATCTAAGTCAGTGGCCTACATTTGGTAACTACAAAATGACCCCACCGTTTTTATCGTTTAGCAATTGATACATGCAAAAATTTAAGAGAAGATATATCATCCTAGCTGTGTTAACAGTCGTGCTGATCTTCTATTATTTTGCATTGCCTAATCCACTTTTTCATAATCCGTATTCCACCATTCTTGAGGATAGAAACGGCGAATTATTAAGTGCAGCGATTGCAAATGATGGTCAATGGCGTTTCCCTGAAGGAAATGATATCACAGAAAAATTCGTGCAGGCTATTGTTAGCTATGAAGATAAAAGATTTCACAACCACCCCGGTGTTGACATACTCTCCTTCGCCCGTGCTGTACAACAAAATATTAAAGCAGGCAAGATTGTAAGTGGCGGCAGTACCTTGAGCATGCAAGTAATACGCTTGTCGCGTAAGGGGAAGTCAAGAACATTCTTTGAGAAGGTGATAGAGTTAATCTTAGCTACAAGGTTAGAATTACGCTATACAAAAAAAGAAATACTTGGTTTATACGCTTCTCATGCACCGTTTGGTGGTAACGTAGTAGGACTTGAAGCGGCCTGCTGGCGTTACTTTGGTCGTGGTCCTGATCAACTATCGTGGGGAGAAGCAGCTATGCTCGCTGTGTTACCGAATGCGCCTTCCTTAATTCATCCTGGCAAAAACAGAGATCGGCTCAAAACCAAACGCGACAATCTACTTCAAAAGTTAGAAACACTAAAAATAATAGATCACTTTACATGCGAGCTATCGAAAGAAGAACCCATTCCTGAAGCGCCTCATTCGTTACCAAGGTATGCAAGGCATTTGCTTAATCGTATGGTAGCGGAAGGTCATTCAGAACAAAAACAAAAATCTACCGTAGATTTAGAACTTCAAAAAAGGGTTGAGCAGATAGTTGAAAATCATCACCAGATTTTAAAAGGCAATAAAGTATTTAATGAAGCCGTACTGGTATTAGACGTGAAGACCGGAAATGTTTTAGCTTATGTTGGCAATACAACTAATGAACAGAACTATCATGGTGATGATGTTGATATCATTACTTCACCAAGAAGTACGGGGAGCATACTGAAGCCTTTTCTTTATTCTGCTATGCTTAGTGAAGGAATGATGCTTCCTCAAACTATACTTCCAGATATACCCACTGTTATAAACGGATTCGCACCGAAAAACTTTTCAAAACAATATGATGGCATTGCACCCGCCGATAAAGCCTTAATACGGTCGCTTAACGTACCGGCAGTTCACATGCTTAGAACGTATCGTTATGAAAAGTTTTACACGCTACTACAAAACATGGGCATGTCTACCCTCACTAACCCTGCTGATCACTACGGGCTGGCATTGATACTCGGGGGCGCTGAAGGAACTTTGTGGGATGTTACCGGCATGTATGCTTCAATGGCGCGTACTTTAAATAATTTCTTCGAGCACCCCGGAAAGAATAAATATGATCGCAAAGATTTCCATAATCCCAATTATCTTTTAAGTAAAGATATATTAAACGCATTATCTGAGGCGCCACAACTTGAAGAAACCTCTTGGCTAAGTGCAGCCTCTATTTACCAAACCTTTGACGCGCTTAAAGAACTGTATCGGCCGGGTGAAGAAACAGGATGGCGTTACTTTACCAGCGCAAAGAAGATTGCCTGGAAAACAGGTACAAGCTTTGGCTTTCGCGATGGATGGGCCGTTGGCGTAACACCCGATTATGCCGTGGGGGTTTGGGTTGGTAATGCTGATGGAGAAGGCAGACCCGGACTAACAGGAACGGATACTGCCGCTCCATTGATGTTTAATGTATTTACCCAATTAAACGGTGATCGTTGGTTTACCCAACCATTAATAGAGATGGAAGAAAGACTTATTTGTAGGCAGAGCGGCCACCATGCAACTTCATTATGTGAATCAATTGATACAACCTTCGTTTCAAAATCCGGGAAGGGAACAAAACTATGTCCATACCATCAAAAAATTCATTTATCAAAGGATGATAAGTTTAGGGTTCATAGTGCGTGTGTTCCCTTACAAGAAATGCATCATGTAAATTGGTTTGTTCTGCCTCCCGTTCAGGAGTATTATGTAAAATCCAAAAATCTGTCTTACAAATCACTTCCGCCATTTAGAAAAGACTGCCAGGTTAGTACGTCTACAGCAACCATGGAATTAGTTTACCCGAAACAAAATGCAAGGATTTTAATTCCGCGCGAGTTAGATGGCACAGCAGGGAATTCTGTTTTTGAGTTGGCACACCAAAACCCAAACGCAATGATTTACTGGCATCTTGATGGACAATACATCGGGGTAACTACTAAGAGTCATCACCTTATCTTAAATCCAGCAGAAGGGAAACATATACTAACTCTTGTAGATGACTCAGGAGAGATACTTAACCGGACTTTTGAGGTGATAACAAAGTTATAAACAATTGACAGGTTGACGATTAATTGTATTTTATTAATCTTAAACTTATATTGGTATTACTTTTTAATTTCATGCTATGAAATACACTTTTATTGCACTTCTAGGAATTCTATTAACCGTCTCGCCCAAGCCCTCGGAAGCCAACATAAATCAAGTTGATTCAGCATCTACTAACTATGTTGTTATAGGTGCATTCTCTCATAAAAAGAATGCCTTAATGTTCACCTCTCATGCTAATCAACTTGTAGAAGCAGAACACTTGATTGCAAGATATGAGCTACATACCCATAACAACTTGTTCTATGTATATGTACTTAGCACAAAAGATCATGAGCGTGCCATTAACGAAGCAAAGAAATTAAGGCATGAAACGGAGTTTGCCGATACTTGGGTGTATCGTGGGCCACTAGGTATTCACGAAAAACATCAAAAGAATGGTGTTGATATTGATCCGATATCAAGAAAAAAAATAGAACATGTCAAGCAAAGCGATGCGCACCCTGCCATAGAAAGGATTTCTGCAGAGATTCATAAAAATACAAATGAGAATAAAAAAGCAGATAGCGTTGCTCATGGAATTGAACGAACAGCATCTACTAAAAACAACAACATACCTGATGATGGTACGGAAGGAAAGAAAGTAGTTTTCAATCTTTATAAGGCGGTTGATAATTCAATACTTGAAGGAGAAGTAAAAGTGATAGATGCCGAGAGTGCAAAAAAGATAGGTACCTATAAAGCCAATGTACCCGTTAAGCTTTCGGCTTCAAATAAATCACAGAAACTATCTTTTGTCTGTGAAGTTTTTGGGTATCGCAAAGTGCAGCGTGAACTTGACTACAATGCAGAAATGGATGTAGAGTATTCAATAAATGAAGATAAGGCAGTAGTAATTCCATTTGAGCTAGTTAGGCTTCGTAAGGGTGACATTGCCGTTATGTACAATGTTTTTTTCTACAAAGATGCAGGGGTTATGAGGCCTGAGTCGCACTTTGAAATAAACAGCTTGTATGAAATGTTAAAAGAAAATCCAAATTGTAGGATTAAAATACACGGCCACACTAACGGAAGCGCTATGGGTAGAATTATTACGATGGGTGACAATACTAAAAATTTCTTTTCACTTAGCGGCACGCATGAGGGCATTGGTTCCGCCAAGAAGCTTTCAGATGTAAGAGCGAAAACGATAAAAAAGTATTTAGTAAATAATGGTATAGACGAATCTCGCATGGAAGTTAAAGCATGGGGTGGCAAACGTCCGCTTTTCGACAAGTTCAGTAGTCACGCCCAAGAAAACATCCGCGTAGAAATCGAAATCCTCCAAGACTAACCGACAAATTCCTAATGCCTAATTTCCTAGTGCCTAATTTCCAGTCCCCAATGCCTTAATATCAACCCGTCATCGCCTTCAATACATCATGCTGGGTAATGATATGAACTTTCTCATGGGCATCTCTAACCAATACGGCTTTATTGTCTTTGTTTAAATGAGAAGACAGCACATCAAGTGTACTATCAGGAGCAACAAATAACATGGGTTTATCCATTACATCACCTACTTGTTTAGATTGAAGTTGTGGGTCCATAATTATTTTCTCAAGTAAACCTGCAGAGCTAATACTACCAACAAACGCACCGTTCTCAACAACAGGAATCTGATCAATACCTTCCTTATTCATCAACTTTATAACGTCTGAAACCTTCGCGTTACGCAAAACAGTATAGAGACTATCTTTGCCGTTTTTACTTTGAATAATATCGCGGGCTGTTGCGAAGGCACGTGTTTCAAGAAACCCATGATCTTTCATCCATTGATCATTGTAAACTTTGCCCAGATATCTAGTGCCATGATCAGGTAATAATATTACCATTAGATCATCTTTTTTTAAATTCTCACGGGCATACTCTAAAGCGCCATGAACGGCTGAACCGCTTGACCATCCTACAAATAATCCTTCTTCACGTGAAAGTCTACGTGCCATGATAGCACCATCTTTATCGGTAACTTTTATAAAAGAATCAATCACATTAAAATCTACATTCTTAGGAAGAATGTCTTCGCCAAAACCTTCTGTGAGGTAAGGATATATCTCTCCTTCATCAAAAATGCCGGTCTCTTTATATTTTTTAAAAACAGAACCGTAAGTATCTATACCAACCGTGACCAACGACTTATTTTTAGTTCTTAGAAAATTGGCAGTACCACACATTGAACCACCCGTTCCAACCGTAGCAACATAATGTGTTATCTTACCATCTGTCTGGTTCCATATCTCTGGACCTGTTGTTTCAAAATGCGCTTTAGCGTTGGAGGGATTATCGTATTGATTTGGGTAAATTGAATTAGGCGTATCCTGATTTAATTTTTTTGCTACGGAATAATAAGAGCGCGGGTCTTCAGGCGCAACATTCGTTGGACAAACTACAACTTCGGCTCCAACAGCTCTTAAAATATTAATTTTTTCCTGTGATTGTTTATCAGCCATTATAAATATACAACGATATCCTTTTGCTATTGCTGTTAACGCCAAACCCATCCCTGTATTACCAGACGTACCTTCTATAATAGTTCCGCCTGGCTTTAAGGCGCCCGCTCTCTCCGCATCCTCTATCATCTTTAAAGCCATACGATCCTTTGTGGAGTTGCCTGGGTTAAAGTATTCAACTTTAGCCACCAGCGTTCCCTGTATACCTTTTACCACATTATTTAATTTCACCAATGGTGTATTGCCGATGGTTTCTATTATGGAATTATAAATCATATCGCTCGCTTTAAAATTCTAAAGTTACAAAATATTGAAGGTTGGTGGTTATTTAAAACCCACTGCAATGGAATAAAATTCCACGCAATCTTAAATCGTAGAATTTGCCAGTGTGGTTAAGCTCTTTGAAACTTTTATTTGTCTTTTCTCAAGATCTGAATGATTAATATCAAAGCGGAGGGTATTGTTGTCCATCAATACAAAACTAACACCCGCGCCCTTCTTAAATAACCCTTCCCTTTCAGCTATAACCATAACGGATTTGCCATTTATTGTTTTTAATATATCGTGTAGCATGCCGCTCTTTCCGTCAGACAAATAAATAATATCTACGTGGTCTGCATCAGGTACAGTTTCACTTTGTGATACTTTGATTGAAAGGCCATTTACTTTTTTTTCAGCTGCTGCTTTCAACAACTCATCATATACTTTCGATTTACCTACAACCAAGATATGGAGCTCAGGATTTTCTACCGGCCATGATATGTATTTAACGATGCTAAATACAAACAATGCGTATACTTTATAATTTGTAGTCTGTGAAAAAACATTTATTGAATTAAAGACCAGCGATACAAATAAAATCTTTGCAAGTAATTTCATCACTTAAAATTTAATTGATTAAAAAATTTTTATTACGTATTCCGACCCACCATAAATAGAGGAGCCCGGGCCCCTGATAATCTCAATTTGCTCAATAGCATCGCTGACAAAACGATTACCTATTGCTACCGTATGATACAACAATCGATTAAACGCTAACGATCGCGAAGAACTGATACTTAACCCTCATTTACTCAATTGCCGCGTAGTGATATACCCATAATAAATTGCAGGTCCTGCGCTACATCCAAGCCAGGAACAAGTCTTTAAATATCAATCAGGTCTCTAGCACCTGAATTCTGAATTTCCTCAGACGTAACCACACTAACTATGCCAGGTGTCTCACGGGTAGTAAGGGACTTTTGAGATGATAAAGTTAAACTCTTATTGAGAAGTTTCTGAAAATCGCTCTCTTGGGTATAGGCAGACATATTCAGAAGTGAATCAAGGTCATCTTGTGCCCTTAACGTTATTGTGCTAATAAATAAAAGCAGAATGAAGACTGATCTCACCATGTAAAATTGGGCCATCGACGAATTAGTTATTATATTAAATGTCAGGTTGCAGACATTAATATAATAACTAATAAGTACAATAAATAATAGCAGCCTTTAAAAGTCTAATAGCCTACAATCCTTGAACTTGCCGGTCTTTAGGGTATTTTACTTCAAACTTATAAACGACCTTCTTGGTCTCACTGGGCTGGATATTAAATTCCCACGTTAGCTTACCACTCTCTTTATTATATTTGGCAGCTCCAAGATCAGTTGTAGTTACATCAATCTGACTGTTTTGCGAGACAGGCACCTGATCTTCAACAATGATTTTTATAGCATCGGGTTTGGTGTTTCTTATAGAGATTTCATAGGCATAACTTTCGCGTTGATTTGACCCTATAAACTTACGACTACTAAAGTCCTTTAATTTTTCACGCTTCACCACAATACGTTTATCACGACCTAACGAAATATTTAATGTGTCTTTTATATTATTTGGATCTATGAATGATGTGCCTACAAAAGTGCCTTCGAAAAATACATTGGCTTCTCCTGGCAATAAATTAAATTCTTCCCACCCTGTTGCACGTGCTAATAAAAATGCGTCTTGATCAAGTTTCGGCGCAACTGAATAAAGATAATCTGCCTTCATTTCATAATTACGAATATCAACGAGGGTTGGCTTGTTGGATGAACTCACAGTGTAAGGGAGCTCAATATTAAATTCCGTATTAAGGGAAGTTTGAATTGTGTTAACAAAGTTGGCCACTGTTTCAGCCGGCATCGATTTACCTTCTTCCTCCGTGCTCATATCGCTTTGTACAGGTGGTGATTGCTGCCGCATCTCTGCACCTGATGCTAATTTTTTTTCTTTATTATACCTGTAAATCGGTTGATAGAAATCAAGATACCATCCTGACAACTCAGGTTTTAATCCACCTAATGAAGGATTAGCTGTTGATAGTGTAAGCTTTACACTCTTCCATTCTTCGCCGGTATTCTGATATACATTTGCTTTATAATTCAACTGAACCGGGCTCTTGGTATTTATGGCTCTGAGATCATATGAAGGATTCCATCCGGCATTGGGCACGATATAGATCACAACCATATCAACAGCTGTTGCAGCATCAGCAGACAAAGAAATTAATACTTCACTTGTGTTGTTGGTGTAGTGCGCATTTTGTTCATCTATTTGTTGTTGGAGTTTATTGATTCGTTCATTCAACTTTTTTATCTTTTCATCTGCTTTCATTTGAGACGAGACTATCTCAGTTAATCGTGTTCTGAAAAAGTCAGCCATAGCTTTTAATTCAATTGCTGTAAGATTCTGATTTGCTCCGCCTATTTTTTGATTGCTTAACAACATCTGCTCTTCCTTGCTTAAAATTTCTTTCTGGCTTTGTTCTAAAATAATTTGCTTCTGGATATACGTAGCTGAATCCTTTAAAATTTTTAATGGCTTGGGCATGTTCATCTCATCCAAATAATTTTGCTTATGAGATATGCCAAGAATGATGAAATTCCCTTCCCCCGAAACCTGAATGCTCTGCTGATCTAATTGGGATGTAAGTCCAGTAAGAATAAGTGTTGTCTTACCAGCTTCAATTCTTGTTTTAACCTCACGTTTTACCTGTGCCTTATTAAGAAACACAGTAACTGTTGTAATCTTTGAATCTACTGCCTTCTCAATTTGACCAAATGCATTGAAAGTCAGCATGAAAAGAATGGAGATTAATTTTATTGCTTTCATATAGTTTGTTTTTATTTCGCTTACGATTCAATACCTAGGTTGCATTCCATAAGTGAAGATATGTTTTTGTTTATCAAAACCGCATAAGCTTTATGTGGAACGCTGTAGATCATATTATCTTTGTTCAATGAATGACGCTACCTACTCCTATCCCGAATTAAAAAAATTCTCTTTAGCAATATTTAAAAAAATCGGATGCCCAGATAATCAGGCGCAACTCGCTACCAATGTTTTATTAAGCGCTGATCTGAGAGGCATAGACTCACACGGAATCGCGCGGCTTTCTGGCTACGTTAGATTATGGGAAGCAAAACGTGTAAATGCAACACCCAATATTCGCATTGTACATGAAACGCCTAGCACTGCCGTTGTAGACGGAGATGCAGGCCTCGGACTTGTTGTAGCACCAAAAGCTATGGAGATTGCCATTCAAAAAGCAAACACCTGTGGAACGGGATGGGTAGCTGTTAAGAACTCAAATCACTTTGGCATAGCGGGTTATCATAGCATGATGGCATTACAACATGACATGATTGGTATTTCAATGACCAATGCCAGTCCGTTGGTCGCGCCTACTTTTTCGGTTGAAAGATTACTAGGAACAAATCCGATATGTGTAGCTATACCAGCCAAAGATCAACCTCCCTTCGTTGCTGATTTTGCAACCACTACAGCCGCTAATGGAAAACTTGAAATATTACAGCGCAAAAATCAAGAAGCGCCACTTGGGTGGATTCAAAATAAGAATGGTGATTTCTCTATCAACCCAAATGAATTAAAAGATGGTGGAGCACTGTTACCCCTTGGCGGTGATAGAGATCATGGCAGTCATAAAGGCTTTTGTATGGGTGCTTGGGTTGATATTTTTTCTGCTGTTCTTTCAGGTGCAAACTATGGGCCGTGGGTTCCGCCCTTTGTAAGTTTCCTTGCACCGCCAGCTGATCCGGTTGGTGAAGGTATTGGCCATTTCTTTGGCGCTATGCGTGTAGATGCTTTCAGACCAGCAGATGAATTTAAATTACATATGGATAATTGGATAACGCGATTCAGATCTGCGAAAACAATAAATGATGAGCAGAGGGTCGTTATTCCGGGAGATCCGGAGCGAGAAATGAACGAGATCAGATTAAAAGAAGGAATACCGCTGAATGGTAAAGTTGTTGAAGATCTTAAAGAACTAGCTAAACGATTTGAGTTAGACTTCTAAAACGTGAAGTAAACCCTAGTTGTTAGTGGGGAAAGAAAAGCATTTCCACTAGGATACAATAGATCATATGAAACCAGGAAATTAAATCGGGCCCTTCCGCCTGAATAACGTGAGTACCCTAATCCTAAAAATAATCTTTCAATGACTCTTCTTTGCTTATTCTTGTCCAAATCAACATTCAAACTATAAAAATCATAATCAGTTTGTATAAAAAAGTCTTTGATGTTATATCGAACAAATGGATATACTACATAAAGATTATTAGACTGATGAAGATCACTATAGCTAGTGAATTGGTATTCTGCACCAATGCCAGTAGATAGACTTTTTGTTAACATGTAACCCGCCTGACCTGATATACCGACTGTAAAGTATCTACCGTAATACCCATCGGTTCCAATACCTAAGCCGCCAAGTCCGGCGCCAAGATAGCCCCTATCAAGCCAGTTAAATCGTGCTCTATCTACTATTTCACGTTGAGCGGAAGCAGTACATTCTATTAAAACAATTAAAAATAAAGTTATAAGAACACGCATTGACTTTTCTTTATCCCAAATATGCTTACTCCTCTTTCACGATAAAGATATCTTCGCTTTCTTTCTTCATCAAATACTTCTCTCTGGCAAATT
Organism: uncultured Cyclobacteriaceae bacterium; assembly: GCA_964235605.1. Taxonomy (GTDB): domain Bacteria; phylum Bacteroidota; class Bacteroidia; order Cytophagales; family Cyclobacteriaceae; genus DATCRE01. The sequence continues at coordinate 26,560 of CAXSCR010000007.1, forward strand.
TTTCAATAGATTCCTTATTGCCAAAAACTTCATTTCTATCTTTTTCTACTTCTACTATTTTCTCCTCATAATACTGCTTTTCATTTTCCAACGAATTCATTTTCGCGCTTAAGCGGAAACGTGAAATCAGATCGTTATTGTCTAAGAACAGCATCCAAAGTACGAAGCATACAGCTGATATAAAATAGAAGCTACGGTAGCGTTGAGGTATTTTGTTCAGCATACAGTTAAATATGGCTACCAAGGTAATAAAATTAATTGATGGAGTTTACTATCACTTATAAGCTGAATAAAATGTCGTATTATATTCCCATATTCCAAAGCATAAGTTCTCTAACCGCTTTGATTATACCTTCAAAAATAGCTACCCTTTTTTAAATTAAAGCAGATTAACACCATCCAAAAATGATCTGCTTCACAAGGTATAAGCTAGAACTACACCTATGCGTATAATTCGTCAGCTTATGAACCCTATGATATAATCGTTATACAGTAAAAGACCACTAGGGTATTTATTGGCTTTATTTAATAGAACACCCCCAAATAATTTGAATAAAATATAGAAAACGGTAACTTGATAAGTACCTATATCATTACCAATTGCGGCCCCAATGAATCGTCTTTTCGAGCTAGGTTTATTTGCACTGACTTTGTCATTCATGCCCAAGGATGGTTTTGCCCAAGATTGGAAAATAAGCTATGACCAGGCCATAAGCGCCTACCAAAAGGAAGATTTTTTAGTAGCCCTATCAAATGCGGAGACTTCCTACAGTACAGCAATTGATCTAAAAAGCAAAACTTATTCAACACAACTGATAACAGCTTCTTGCTTAGCCCTGCAAAAGACCGATAAGGGATTGGCATTTATAGAAGAAGAAATAAAGCTCTTCACTCAGATTGAGGGAACCGAAAGCAAAAACTATGCAGAGGCCCTCAAAAAGCAAGTTACTTTCTTGGAGATGAATAATGACCTCAGTATGGCTTTACAAAAAGTCAATGTAATGATACCCATCATGGAGAAGGTATTTGGTCTCCAAAGCATCCAGTATGGTTTAGCGTTGTTAATGCAAGGAAATCTTTTAGTCTCTCTTGGCGATTTCAAGTCTGCTCAAAAAACCTTAGCAACGTGCCTTGTTCAGCTTAAGCAATTCGATGAGACTGAAGAAGATTATTACATGGCGCTATTCCTTTCTGCAGTAACTGATAATAAGCTAACAGACTTTACTTCATCCGATAAAAAACTTAAAGAATATATTGCATGGTCAGACAAAAACGCAACTAAAAATACAGAGGAGTATAATCAAGCTAAAGTCTTGTTATCAGAAATGTTGCTTTCAAACAAAGATAACAAAGCAGAAATCCTCACGAACGAGTGCATTTCAGATAATCAAAAAACGCAATACTATTTAAAGGTAGCACAACGGTATCAGCAAGAAAATAAGCTCGACAGTGCTTTAAAATATTATACGTTATGTGAGAACCTAATAGATAAAGCCGCCATCCAAAATAATACTGCTTTCTCTACAATGATTAATCTTGCAACCATTTTAATCAATAAGAAAGATTTAGCAAGGGCAGATAAAAAAGTTGCAACAGCACGAATAATAGCCGCCAGCCTGTATGCTAAAAACACCATTGAGTACGGCTATCTCTACATAGCGGAGGCAAGTCTACTTCAACTTCAAGAACTATCACAGCAAGCCGAAGAGCGATATTTACAGGCTGGTGATGCCATTAAAACTCTCCCTGCTGAATCACAGGTTAAATTACTAATGATTATTACGGGTAGGCTACTTAAAGCCAGCAGGTATCAATCTGCTTTAAACATAATTAAACCATTAGCCAACGATCCTACTATTGCTTTACACTTAAGTGAGCATGATTTGATCGATATGATTAACTTGTATTGTACTGTACTTCAAAGCAACCACGATAACAGTGATTATGAATACTTAGCCAAACAAATAGATAGTATTATAAGTGGAGAAGGTAAACGAGCGCTTCAAACTCGTTTAGCAGTAATACTTATTCAGCGGGGGGACGTAGAGAGTGCGGGAAAAATTCTCAATGAAGTTTTAAAAGTTCAAGATCCAAAAACGAAATTATATGCAGAAGCTACGTATGAACTAGCCAGGCTACAACAGCGAATGGGTCATTTTCATGATGCTGAGAAAAATTACTTAGAAGCAATTAAAACTTATAATTCCTCTTCGACGGTAAATGAAGATGCAGCGCTTTCTGAAATATATAACTCGCTGGCCACATTCTATATGACCTTGGGAAACTATGATGCTGCCGAGCATCTATACAATGATATTATAAAACAAACTGATCCCAACTCAGAATTCTATAGTGTGCTACGTCAAAACTTGGCAACCATTTATGAACAGACCTTGCGGTACAATGAGGCGAAAAAGTTATTGGAAGCAACCTTGCAACATGACAAATTTATGCTTGGCACCTCTCACCCCGATTACGCCATAACTTTACAGAACCTGGCTGTGTTGTATCAAAAGACGGGTGATTTAAACAAAGCTAAAACGCTATTTACACTAGCACTAAAAATTGATAAAGATAACACAGGCGATCAAAGCTTGGCCTACGCTTCTAAGCTTGCTAATCTCGGCACAGTTTATCAAGGACTTGGAAATATAAATCAAGCAAAGACTTATTATGAAGAAGCATTAAAAATACGTGAAGCTAAGATTGGAAAGCAGCATCCCGATTACATCTATAATCAATATAATCTCGCAGTTCTTTATCAAAGGCAAAAAGATTTTGAACATGCATATCCATTATTTAACTCCGTCGCCAATTTTTATCTCAATCAAATAAATGAACTCTTTCCATCTCTTAGTGAATTAGAAAAGACGGCATTCTATAACAAGATCAGCGAAATAATAAACGCTTACCAAGATTTCGGCATAGAGTTTAGAGACAATAAAAGAGATCTTTCAGGCGACCTCTATAATTTCAGGTTAGCAACAAAAGCGCTTTTATTAAATGCTTCAACAAAGATTAGAAACCATATCATACATAGTGGTGATAAGGTACTTTTATCGCGGTTTAATGAATGGCAGCATGTAAAAGAAGCACTAGCTAAATTATATACACTGGACCTTGAAGAGAAGGTAAAACAACAACAGAATATTGAAAGTTTACAGCGAAAAGCTAATGATCTTGAAAAAGATTTATCCGCGAAATCAGAATTATTTTCAAATCATTACGATAAAAAAAACATAACCTGGCAAAACGTAATGAGTGCTTTGAAGCCAGGTGAGGCCGCCATAGAAATGATACGATTAAAGGTTAACAAACGTGATTCCATAATCTATGCCGCGTTAATAGTGAAGAAAGGAATTGCCAATCCAATACTCGTTGTGTTGCCCCATGGCGATGAACTTGAGAGTAGAGAATTTAATAATTACAAAAATTCCGTTCTGTTTCAAATTGAAGATAAAAGATCGTATAGTTATTTCTGGCTTCCGTTACAATCAGCGTTAGCAGATATTAATACTATCTATTTTTCTCCAGATGGTATTTTTAATAAAATAAATTTAGAAACTTTATATGATCCAGTCGCCAACCAATATTTAATTGATCGTGCAACTATTTATCTGGTAAGTAATACGAAGGAAGTGTTAAATCAATCAGAAAAATTACCAACTAGTCCGCAGGCTACACTTCTCGGTTTTCCTGATTATAATTTAGAAGCATCAAATGAAACGCAGAAACCCGTTAATCACTTGGGAGATTTTAATGTATTAGAAAAAAATTCGATACCCGAGCTGCCAGGTACAAAAGAAGAGCTTCTTAAGATCAGCGAGCTTCTACAACAGCACCAATGGAATGTGAAGCTTTATATACAGGAGCAAGCAACTGAAGAGAATATTAAAGCTCAACACAGCCCTACTATACTACACATTGCTACACATGGTTTTTTCATTGAATCTACTAATGATAATATGCCCATAATTTACTCTAACGATCTTTCAAAAAAGGAAAACAATCCACTTCTACGATCGGGCTTGATATTAGCGGGTGCTGAAAATCACGGTAAAAAAGAAGTAGACGATGGCATTCTAACAGCTTTGGAAGCCATGAATTTAAATCTAGATAAAACCATTCTAGTTATTCTTTCAGCTTGTGAAACCGGATCGGGCCAGATAAAAAATGGTGAGGGTGTGTTTGGATTACAACGCTCATTTCTGGTATCAGGAGCAAGTAGTATCATGATGAGCTTATGGAAAGTAAATGATGAAGCCACGCAAGAACTTATGATTGAATTCTATAAAAACTGGCTTACATCTGATAACAAAGCAGATGCATTTCGCAAAACTCAATTAGTCTTAAAGAAAAAATATTCATTTCCCTATTATTGGGGAAGTTTTATAATGATGGGAAAATAGATATGATCAATCACTCAAAAACATCAATTAGAAAAATTAGCACATTCATGTTTGTATTAACTTGCATTCTAGTCTATCAAGTAGATGCGCAGCATCATTCCAAACATGAAGGCAGAACAGTGGTTTCCACTATCAGTTCACCAAAGTATACTGAATTTGCGCCAACTATTAGTGCTGATGGAAGGGTGATGATATTCGAGTCTGACCGCGACAGCGGATGGAAATTATATGAATCGCAACTTGATAGCACAGGAAAATGGAGCGCACCTGTAGCATTAACCGCTATAAATGAAAAGCTCAACTTCTTAGCAGGCCCAAGTTTAAGCTATGACGGAAACACACTCTACTTTACTGGTTATATTGATAATGTAACAATAGGCGAGGATATTTTTTATTCGACGCGCCTTGGTGGAACAAATTGGAGCGAACCAAAAAATATAGGGACGCCAATAAACACTGACACATATGAAGGATTCCCCTCTATCTCTGCCGATGGTAATTCACTATATTTTATCAGGGTAAATGAGAATCATCCGGTCGATAAAAATAGCGAAGAGTCGTGCTTTAATATATTCGTGTCTCACAAAACCGCAGATGGCTTGTGGGGCGAACCATCAATGCTGCCCCCACCTATAAATAATGGATGTTCACGTGATCCTAAAATTATGGCCGATAACCAAACCATGATAATCTCATCTATACAACCTAATGGAAAAGGCAAATATGACCTCTATCAAACACACAAACTAGGCGGCCATGAAAAATGGTCCGATTTGGTACCCATGGATTTTGTTAATAGCGTGGAGAATGATCAATCACCATGTATGTCAGCCTCGGGTGATATTCTGTACTTTTACAGCAATAAAGATATTTATTCCGTGGCCATTCCTCAGCAATATCATCAGTTGGTCAACGTCATAATGGATGGTTTTGTTTATGACGATGTTACCAATGAACCAATCTTAGCGGACATAATTATTAAAAACATCACAACAGGCGAGAGTTTTAAAAACAATAGTAATGGTACTGACGGTCAGTATGAAATTGTATTAAACGCAAATGAACAATACAGTATTGAATTCTCAAATACGACACATTTTCCATTGCTAATCAGCTTGGATTTAAGAAACCAAATCAAATACATTGAAATAAAGAAAGATATCCGCCTAAAATCAGAGTATAAATTAAAGATCACAGTTCAGGATAAGGATTTTAACAAAAAAGTTACTGCATGGGTTCATGCGATTGATCAAAGTGAACAAGTGCTAATTAACGACTCACTTAAAAAAGATCATTATCCGCACCTCCTAACCTTAAAAACAGGTAAGGACTATAAGTTTTCCATTGCTGCTAATAATTATGACTCGGCTGTTTTTGAATGCAAATTTGACTTGTTAAATGCAAGTGATACAACTACGCATACCATATTACTTAACCACGCTAAGACACAACTCTCCACTGAAGTTGTAAGTATTGTTAGTAATCAAAAAATTAAATCCAAAGTACATTTTTACAATGAAAGTGTAGATGAGGTAATTGTTGTAGAGGCTGGCGAAACAGTCACGCTAAGAAAAGGTGATCGTTACCAAGTAACAACATCAAGTGACAAAGGTTACTTGTTTTCAAGTGCCACCATTGTTGCCGGTGAGACTGGCGCTAAAGGTGATGGAAAGCTAGAAGATAAATCCCTAAAGCTGCAAATAATACCAATAACACCCGGAGCTCAACTTACCATGCATCACATAAGTTTTGACTTAAATTCTGCAGACTTCAGTCCTACTTCTGTGCCCATGCTCAATCGAACCATTGAGTTGTTACATCGGAACCCTGATATTAGTATACAAATATCTGCCTATACAGATGATATAGGTGAGGCCCGCTATAATAAAAGGTTATCAGAAAAAAGAGCGTTAGCAATAGTTAGATACTTACTTAATAACGGCGTTGCTGTTCAAAGAATGCGTCCACAAGGTTTTGGTATGGATAACCCAATAGCGCCGAATGATAGCGATGAAAATAGAGCTAAGAACAGAAGAGTGGAGCTGCAAATACTACGCGTAAATTAAGATGTAGTAAAATTGTAGATTAGTAAAATCGTTATTCCTTACCTGTTAATCCGTCTATAGCAAATAGACTACGATTAACAGATAACGAATAACAGATAACAGTTACTAGAACTTTATTCCGGGGAAGTATGCAACCTCACCTAGTTCTTCTTCAATACGAATAAGTTGATTGTATTTAGCCATGCGGTCAGAGCGAGAAGCAGAACCAGTTTTAATTTGTCCTGTATTCAAAGCAACAGCTAAGTCAGCTATTGTGCTGTCTTCAGTTTCACCTGAACGGTGAGACATTATGCTCTTATAAGAATTACGTTTGGCAAGATTAACAGCATTAATAGTTTCAGTTAACGATCCAATCTGATTTACTTTAACCAAGATTGAATTCGCTACGCCCATATCAATTCCTTTTTGTAGGAATTCAACATTGGTAACAAAAAGGTCATCACCAACCAATTGTACTTTGTCTTTAATTTTATCTGTAAGGCTCTTCCAGCCAGTCCAGTCATCCTCAGCCATACCATCTTCAATGGAAATGATTGGATATTTCTTTGCCCAAGATGCCCAGTATTCAACCATTTCTTCAGAAGACAATATCTTGCCGTCTGATTTTTTAAACTTATAAGACTTTGTTTTTGAATCGTAGAACTCAGAGCTCGCAGCATCAATAGCGATGAAGATATCAACTCCTGGCTTAAAGCCTGCCTTCTCTATTGCCTGAAGAACTACTTCAATAGCTTCCTCATTAGACTTTATGTTTGGTGCAAAACCACCTTCATCACCAACATTAGTTGATAGTCCTTTATCATGTAATACTTTCTTTAAAGTATGAAATACTTCTGTACCCATTTGAAGGGCTTGCGAGAAAGTGTCAGCCTTTACCGGCATAACCATAAATTCTTGAAAGTCAATTGAATTATCTGCGTGGCTTCCACCATTTAGAATATTCATCATTGGTACTGGAAGTGTGTTTGCATTTACACCGCCAATGTAGCGATACAATGGAAGACCAGCTTCCATAGCCGCCGCCTTTGCAATAGCAAGTGAAGTACCCAGAATAGCATTAGCTCCAAGATTACTTTTGGTGGATGTGCCATCTAACTCAATCATTATTTTATCGAGAAGATTTTGATCATACACATCAAATCCTATAACCTCAGCTGCAATTTTTTCATTAACGTTTTCAACAGCTTTCAATACACCTTTACCAAGATAGCTTTTCTTATCTCCGTCACGCAATTCAACAGCCTCGTGGGTACCAGTTGAGGCACCAGATGGAACGGCTGCGCGTCCAAACGCACCGCTTTCGGTTACAACATCAACTTCAACAGTTGGATTTCCACGGCTATCAAGAATTTGCCTTGCGTGGATACTTTCAATTAAGCTCATAATGGTTTAGTTTAAGAATTATATGAATTAGTGTGTACAGTTGATATCTCAGCATTATATCATTGCAATAAATTGATCAAAAAGATATTCTGAATCATGTGGTCCTGGAGAAGCTTCAGGATGAAATTGCACTGAAAATGCTTTTTTATCTTTCAGTCTAATACCCATGATCGTGTTGTCATTAAGATGCACGTGCGTTACCTCTACATTGGGATTACCATCAATGTCTTTTTCGCTCACTGCAAAGCCATGATTCTGTGAAGTCATCTCACCTTTTCCAGAGATTAAATTCTTAACAGGATGGTTAAGACCACGATGTCCATGATGCATTTTATAAGTAGATATGCCACTTGCTTGTGCAAGCAATTGATGGCCTAAGCAAATACCGAAAGTGGGCTTATTTGAGTCAATGACTTCTTTAACAGTTTCAATTGCATAATCCATAACCGCAGGATCGCCAGGGCCATTCGATATAAAATATCCATTAGGCCCCCAAGCATCCATTTGCTTAAAAGGCGTCTTAGCGGGAAAAACTTGGATGTAACAACCCCTAGCAGCTAGATTTCTTAAAATGTTTGTTTTAATTCCCAAGTCAAGTGCGGCAATCTTAATTTTCGCATTTGGGTCACCGACGAAATACGATTCTTTTGTACTTACAATAGAAGAAAGTTCTAAGCCATCCATAGAAGGTACTTTTCTAATCTCTTCTTTCATCTGTTCAGGTGTGAGCTCAGATGATATTAATGCATTCATAGCCCCCCTGCTGCGGATATAGCGTACAAGCCTCCTTGTATCCACATCCGCAATTCCACTAACATTATGTTTTTCTAAATATTGCTGAAGGCTTTCTGTTGATGTCTTACGACTAAATACTTCAGAAAAATCATTAACAACAAGACCTGCAATTTTTGGAGCCAAGGATTCTTGCTCTGCATCTAACGTTCCATAATTACCAATATGGGCATTTGTGTTAACAATGATCTGTCCGTAGTATGATGGATCCGTATAGATCTCTTGATATCCGGTCATCCCCGTGTTAAAACAGATTTCCCCACCTGTGGTTCCGACTTTACCAATGGCAATTCCCTCTATTAAGAGACCATCTTCAAGGAGTAAGTAAGCTTTCTTTTGCATAGTTGCCACAAAAATAATCCAATGAGTTTATGAATGAGATTAATTCCTACCTATTTTTTAGCAAACGATGAACTCTGCACAATAAAAAAGGGATTGAACTATAGCCCAATCCCTTTTTTATATTTTATGACGTTATCACTTATTCTTTGTCTTCCTTTTTTTAAGGAGCCTTTTTAGCTTTCTTAACTGGCTTTTCAGCAGTAGGTGCTTCAGCTACATCTGTTGCAACCTCACCCTCTTCGCCTTTTTTAGCAGCTGGTTTCTTACCTCTACGTGTTTTAGCTTTCTTCGCTACTTCTTCTTTAGAATAAAGTGTGTTGAAGTCTACTAACTCTATAAGACACATTTCTGCGTTATCACCTAGTCTAGTATCAGCTAATTTAATAATGCGCGTGTATCCACCCGGCCGATCAGCTATTTTAGAAGCTACTTCTCCAAACAACGCGCTAACTGATTCCTTATCCTGAAGATAAGAGAATACAGTTCTGCGAGAATGCACTGTATCATCCTTCGCTTTCGTGAGCAAAGGCTCAACATACTTGCGTAATGCTTTCGCTTTGGCAACTGTCGTCGTAATTCTTTTATGCATAATCAACGACGATGCCATGTTGGAAAGCATAGCATGTCTGTGCGCGCTTTTCCTACCTAAGTGATTAATTTTCTTTCCGTGTCTCATGATTAATCTTCTTCCAATTTATACTTAGAAAGATCCATACCGAAGGTCAAGTTCTTCTCAGCAACTAGTTGCTCTAACTCAGCCAATGATTTCTTACCAAAATTTCTAAACTTCATCATGTCTGAAATTTCCAGTTCAACTAGATCTCCCAACGTTTTCACATCAGCAGCTTTCAAACAGTTATACGCACGTACTGAAAGGTCAAGATCATGCAATCCTGTTTTCAATAGTTTTCTCATGTGTAACATCTCTTCATCTACTTGCTCAATCTCAGCATCCTTGCCGGTTTCAAGTTCAATAGATTTATCAGAGAATAATCTAAAGTGTTGTATCAAAATATGAGCTGCACCTTCAAGGGCTTTCTCAGGATGAATCGAACCATCAGTTTCGATATCTATAACGAGCTTCTCATAATCTGTCTTTTGCTCAACACGTGTGTTCTCTACGCTGTATTTCACATTCTTAATAGGCGTGAAAATCGCATCGATAGGAATATATCCAAATACTTGCTCAGCTGGTTTGTTTTCCTCTGCAGGAAGATAGCCTCTGCCCTTCTCAAGGTTCAATTCAATTTCAAACTGAGCTGACTCATCTAGATTACAGATAACATGTTCAGGATTCAAAATTTCAAATGCAGAAGTGAATTTCACAATATCACCAGCTTTAAATTGCTTTTGCTTTTTAATGCTTACGGTAATTTTGCTATCAAAATTATCAGATACTTTTTTGAATCTAACCATTTTAAGATTCAAAATAATCTCTGCCACGTCTTCCACAACACCCTCAATGGTAGAAAACTCATGGAGCACACCTGGTACTTTTATACCAGTAATGGCATAACCTTCTAGTGAGGATAATAGAATTCTTCTTAGCGCATTGCCAATTGTTACTCCGTATCCTTTTTCCAGAGGCTTGAATGTAAAGAGTCCATGAAAATCATCGGACTTTTCCATTACAACCTTCTCTGGCATTTGAAATGCTAATATTGACATAGTTCGTGTTGATTAACTTGTTAAATTACTTAGAATACAACTCAACAATAAGCTGTTCGTTGATGTTCTCAGGAATATCAGTACGAGGAGGTACATTGACGAGTTTCCCCACCAATTCTGTATTATCCCACTCTAACCAATTATATTTTTTTGCGCCTTTTGTAGTAAGGCTGTTTGTAATTGTCTCTAATGACTTAGAACGCTCCCTTACACCCACTAAATCACCTGGCTTCAGGGAGAAAGAAGATATATTTACTACATCACCATTTACAAGAATGTGTTTATGAAGCACAAGCTGACGAGCAGCTCTACGCGTAGGTGCTATACCTAAACGATATACAGTGTTATCTAATCTTGACTCAAGAAGTTGTAACAAGATTTCACCCGTTACACCTTTCTTACGCGTGGCTGTTTCAAACAACTTTGCAAACTGACGTTCAAGCAAACCATAGATGTATTTTGCCTTTTGCTTTTCAGCAAGCTGAATAGCATATTCTGACTGCTTACGTTTTTTACCACGTCCGTGCATCCCAGGAGGATAGCTCTTCTTTGCGAGCGCCTTATTGTCGCCCATGATAGGCTCATTAAAACGTCTGGAGATTCTTACTTTCGGGCCTGTATATCTTGCCATTCTATTGTAGATTTTAAATTTTGGATTTTAGATTGGATTTATTCAATTGACAATCTTATGTCCTCAATCGTAAATTATTAAACTCTTCTTTTCTTTGGAGGCCTGCAACCGTTATGTGGTAACGGCGTAACATCGCGTATTGCCGTTACTTCAATACCTGCATTCTGAATTGTACGGATAGCTGACTCGCGGCCTGCACCCGGACCCTTTACAAAAACTTCAACTTTTCTAAGTCCAAGTTCAAAAGCTTTGGTAGAACAATCCTGAGCTGCCATTTGAGCAGCATATGGTGTATTCTTTTTTGAGCCTTTAAAACCCATCTTGCCAGCCGAAGCCCAAGAAATTACCTGACCCGTTGAATTGGTCATGGCAATGATGATGTTGTTAAAACTAGCCCTGATGTGAGCTTCGCCTACGGCCTCAACATTTACTACTCGCTTTTTAGCTTTATCTTTTCTTTTCTCAGCAGTTGCCATAATGAAAAGTGTTTATCTGTTTAACTAATTAACCCTTAGTTGCCTTTTTCTTATTGGCTACTGTCTTACGCTTACCTTTACGAGTACGCGCGTTATTCTTCGTAGTTTGCCCACGCACAGGAAGCCCTCTGCGATGACGAAGCCCACGATAGCATCCAATGTCCATAAGACGTTTTATACTAAGTTGAATTTCAGACTTAAGGACACCTTCAATCTTAAATTTCTCGGTAATAACATTTCTTACAGCAGTAGACTCATCCTCACTCCACTCCTTCACTTTTTTATCCCAGTCTACACTGGCTTGCGAAAGAATTTTTTGGGCTGACCTACGGCCGATACCAAAAATGTAAGTGAGACTGATCTCGCCTCTTTTATTATCCGGAATGTCTACACCAGCAATACGTGCCATAGTCTTTTACCCCTGTCTTTGTTTATACCGTGGATTCTTTTTGTTAATCACATACAGCTTGCCTTTGCGTCTGATGATCTTGCAGTCAGCGCTTCGTTTTTTTATGGATGCTTTAACTTTCATGTTCTTATTACTTGTATCTAAATACAATTCTACCTTTTGTTAAATCGTAAGGGGACATTTCCAACCTTACTCTATCTCCCGGCAAAATGCGAATGTAATTCATTCTCATCTTTCCAGATATATGAGATAAAACCTCATGGCCATTCTCCAACTGCACTCTAAACATGGCATTGGATAATGCTTCCATGATTGTTCCGTCTTGTTCTATTGACTTTTGTTTCGCCACTTATAAGTATAATTTTCTTCTATAAATTGGTGCGTTGTCAATATCTCCGTTCTATCATTCCAAATTGCTACCGTATGCTCAAAATGGGCTGAAGGTTTTCTGTCGGCAGTTCGTATGGTCCAACCATCACGTTCCTGAACAACATTTTTTGTTCCTCTGTTAATCATGGGTTCAATGGCGAAAACCATTCCCTCAACTAACTTCACCCCTTTTCCTCGTTTCCCAAAGTTTGGAACTTCAGGATCTTCGTGAAGGTTTCTCCCAACACCATGACCTACTAGTTCTCTCACTACACCGTAACCAAATGATTCTACATAACTTTGAATCGCATGAGCTACATCTCCTATTCTATTTCCAGCTTTCGCCTGCTCAATCCCTTTATACAATGAATTGTATGTTCGGTCAAGTAGCTTTAGTGTTTCTGGTTCTACACCCTCCAACGGATACGTGTAAGCCGAGTCACTGTGAAATTTTTTATAACAAACTCCGCAATCGACGGAGATAATATCACTTTCTTTTAATACATAATTTCCTGGAAAACCATGTACAACTACCTCATTAACGGAGATACAAAGCGTGGCTGGGAATCCGTTATAATTTTTAAATGACGGAACACCACCGTTATCTCTTATAAAATCTTCCGCCACTTTATCCAATTCTTTGGTTGTAATGCCTGGTTTTATCAACTTAGCAATTTCACCGTGGGCCCGTCCCAATATTTGGGCGCTCTCCCTCATGAATTGAATCTCGTCTCCAGTTTTTAAGTGGACCATTCAGCTTTTAAGCCGCAGCAAATTGAGAACGTCCCTTCACTCTACCAGTCTTCATCATTCCTTCGTAATGTCTCATTAATAAGTAGCTTTCAATTTGTTGGAGTGTATCTAATACAACACCAACTAGAATCAACAACGAAGTTCCACCGTAAAACTGAGCGAAGTTTGGACCAACACCAGCTCTTACTGCAAAAGCAGGAAGGATGGCGATAACTGCCAGGAATATTGCACCTGGTAATGTGATCCTTGACAAAATCGTATCTATAAACTCTGAAGTTTGTTTACCTGGCTTTACACCCGGTACAAAACCACCGTTTTTCTTTAAATTATCTGAAATGTCATTCGAGTTAATTGTGATCGCGGTGTAAAAGAATGTGAAGATCAAAATCAACGATGCAAACAGAAGGCCATACTGCCATGAATAAGGATCTGAAAAAGTTGATCCAATATAAGCACCTACGTCACTATCTCTCCATATACCAGCTAACATCGATGGTATAAACATTAAAGCTTGTGCAAATATAATCGGCATAACACCAGCTGAATTGAGTTTCAATGGAATGAAGTCTCTCTTACCACCGTATAGTTTATTTCCAATCACTTGTTTTGCGTATTGTATAGGTATTCTACGAGTTGCCTGCGTTAATAAGATCACCCCCATAACTATTACAAACAATGCAATTAATTCTGCTATGAAGGGAAGTGCACCATTCATACCACGTACTTCTACCATTTCATTAATAAAGGCAAAAGGGAAACGCGACACGATACCAATCATAATAAGCATTGAAATACCATTTCCAATACCCTTATCTGTAATTCTTTCACCTAACCACATACAGAACATTGTTCCAGCAATGAGTATAGATATAGTAGAAACGTAGTAGAACAATCCCGGACTGATAATCGCCCCTGGATCAATAGTACCTTTTAAATATGCGTAAGATTGAAAAGCACAAATAACAATTGTCAATATGCGTGTTAATTGATTTAGTCTCTTCCGTCCAGAATCACCTTCCTTTTGAAGCTTCTGGAAATATGGAACAGCTACTGTTAATAACTGAACAATAATAGAAGCTGATATATAAGGCATTATACCAAGAGCAAAAATAGATGCTCTGTCAAATGACCCTCCGGAAAATGTATTTATTAAATCGAATATACCACCACGGGAAGCAGCTCCTTGGATACTTGGATGATTAGGGTCAATACCAGGTAAGACAATAAAGGATCCTAACCTGAAAATAACCAGATATCCAATCGTATTCAGGATTCTAACCCGAAGATCTTCGATCGAAAAAATATTCTTTATAGTACTAAAGAATCGTTTCATTTATTTGATAGTTGTTGCGGTTCCACCAGCATTTTCGATTGCCTTAACTGCAGTTGCAGAGAATGCATGCGCTTCAACACTGATCTTAGTTTTCAATTCGCCTCTACCCAAAACTTTTATTTTATCATTCTTTCCAATGATACCATTTTCGACCATAAGTTGTTGACTTACTGCAGTTGAATTAGCTTTCGCTGCTACTAATTCTAGTACATCTAAATTAACTGCCTTAAAGTATACCTTATTGTTGTTCTTGAAGCCAAACTTGGGTACGCGACGCTGTAACGGCATTTGACCACCTTCAAAACCAACTTTCGTAGCGTGTCCAGATCTTGACTGGGCACCTTTGTGACCACGACCCGAAGTGCTACCACCAGATCCTTGACCGCGGCCAAGTCTCTTGTTATTTTTAACTGACCCTTCAGCAGGTGTTAATGTATGCAACTTCATATTAAAGTTCTTTTACAGTAATCAAGTGATTCACTTTCCGGATCATTCCGGCAATCTGTGGATTTAACTCCTTTTCAACAGATCTATTCATTTTTCCCAAACCGAGCGCTTTCATTGTACGAACCTGAGTGTCAGGTCGTTTAATGATACTTCTAGTTTGTGTTATTTGTACCTTTGCCATGTTATTAGCCGTTAAATACTTTTGATAATTTAACTCCTCTGTTCTTAGCAACTGTTAAGGCATCACGCATAGAAGTCAATGCTTTGAAAGTTGCTTTAACTACATTGTGTGGATTAGATGAGCCTTTTGATTTAGCTAACACATTGTGTACGCCTGCACTCTCTAAAACTGCACGCATCGCACCACCTGCAATAACTCCAGTACCTGGAGAAGCTGGCTTTAACAATACGAACCCACCGCCAAATTTGCCTATTGACTCATGTGGAACGGTACCTTTAATAATGGGTACTTTAACCAAATGCTTCTTAGCATCATCAATGCCTTTGGTGATTGCGTCTGTTACTTCGTTTGCTTTTCCAAGTCCATAACCTACTACACCATTACCATCGCCTACTACTACGATAGCAGCGAAGCTGAACCTGCGGCCACCTTTCACCACTTTTGCTACGCGCTGAATGGCAACCACTTTTTCCTTCAAGTCAATCTCGCTGGCCTTTACCGTGCTGATGTTGCTTACTGACATATCTATAATTTCTTAGAATTTCAAACCACCTTCTCTGGCACCTTCTGCCAAAGCCTTAATATTTCCATGATATAAGTATCCATTACGATCAAAAACGATCGATTGAATACCTGAGGCAAGCGCTTTCTCAGCAACTTTCTTACCTACAGCTTTCGAGTTATCCATGTTAAGTCTTGTCTTATCACCTAACTCTTGAGTTGAAGCCGCAGCTAAAGTTATACCTGTAGAATCATCAATGATCTGAGCGTATATACCTGTGTTACTTCTGAATACTGATAATCTTGGAGACTGTGAAGTACCCGTTAGTTTCCTACGTATGCCTTTCTTAATCCTTTCTCTTCTTTCGCGATTCTTGCCTGCCATAGATGACTATGTTTATTTCTATGATGCCTAATTATTTTCTTACTTAGCAGCAGCCTTACCAGCTTTTCTGCGAACAAACTCACCAGTGAATTTGATACCTTTACCTTTGTACGGCTCAATTTTACGAAGTGACTTAATCTTTGCAGCTACCTGTCCAATCAATTGTTTGTCAACGCTTTCAAGGTAAATGGTTGGATTTGCACCTTTCTCTTGTGCCGCAGTAACTTTTACTTCTGGTGGTACAGCAAGGAAAACATTATGTGAATATCCTAAACTAAGCTCCAGAACATTTGACTGCGCTGTTACTTTATAACCCACACCAACTAATTCAAGCTGAGCTTTATATCCGTTAGACACGCCTTCAACCATATTCGCAATAAGTGCGCGATATAATCCATGCATAGCACGATGACGTTTTTGCTCTGTTGGACGGTTAACCGTTATGGCACCATTCTCCTGAGCAACTGTAAAATCAGGGTCTATTGTCTGATGTAATTCACCCTTAGGTCCTTTTACACTTACTTTGCTATTAGCAACTTTAAGTGTTACACCTGCAGGAACTTCAATTATTTTTTTACCTATCCGTGACATGTCTATCTTATATTAACACACGTAACACAATACTTCACCACCAATACTTAAAGAGCGTGCTTCTTTATCGGTAACTACACCTTTTGAAGTAGAAAGGATTGCTATACCTAAACCACTCATTACGCGAGGCATTCTATCAGCACCAACATACTGGCGTAAACCAGGTGAGCTAATGCGTTCTAAACTTGTTATTGCAGGCTCCTTTGTTTCAGGATTGTATTTCAATGCTATCTTAATACTTCCTTGATGATTATCTGTATGCTCAAATTTATAATTCAATATATAGCCCTTATCAAAAAGTACCTTTGTCATTTCCTTTTTAATGTTGGATGCTGGAATTTCCACAACACGGTGGTTAGCCTTAATGGCGTTCCGCAACCTGGTTAAATAATCTGCTATCGGATCAGTCATGTCTTTATCTTTTTCAATTAAAAAGCAATCCGTCCTAAAAACGGGGCTGCAAAGTTATTGAAGATTCTTATTAATTCAAATAAACTTTGGGTTTTTAACCCTAAACTACCAGCTTGCTTTTGTAAGCCCCGGAATTTTACCATCAGATGCCATCTGACGAAACATATTCCGACAAATGCCAAACTTGCCCATATATCCTCTGGGACGGCCGGTTAACTTACATCTGTTCTTCAAACGAACAGGTGAAGCATTACGTGGCAACTTATCAAGTGCCAGATAATCACCAGCTTCTTTAAGTGCTTTTCTCTTAGCAGCATACGTTGCTACCAATTTCTCTCTTTTCTTTTGTCTTGCGATTACAGATAGTTTTGCCATAGCAACGCTTAATTATTTTTATTGGCAAACGGCATCCCGAATGCTTTAAGTAATTCATAACTTTCTTCGTCTGATTGGGCAGAGGTAACAAAAGTGATATCCATACCACTGATCTTATTTACCTTTTCAATTGAAATTTCTGGGAAGATGATCTGTTCCTTAACACCCAAGGTGTAATTTCCACGACCATCAAAACCTTTTGCGTTTACGCCTTTGAAGTCACGTACACGTGGTAAAGAGATATTCATTAACCTATCAAGGAACTCAAACATCTTATCGCCACGAAGTGTTACACGAACTCCGATCGGAACACCTGATCTTAACTTGAAGTTAGATATATCTTTTTTAGAGCGAGTTGCTACAGCCTTCTGGCCACTGATCGTAGAGATTTCTTCAATACCTACATCGATAAGTTTCTTATCAGCTACAGCTACACCCATACCCTTGTTGATACAGATCTTTTCTATCTTAGGTACTTGCATAACAGAGTCGTAGTTAAACTTCTCTTTTAACGCAGGAACAATTTCCTTTACGTATTTATTCTTTAGTCTGGGAGTTGCCATTACTTAATAAGTTCTCCGGTTGTTTTTGCATATCTTTGAAGCTTACCTTTTTCGTTAAGCTTTCTTCCAACGCGTGTTGGGTTCCCGCTAGCGGGATCAACCAGCATAATGTTGCTGATGTGAATAGGTGCTTCTACTTTCTTCATGCCTCCTTCTGGTTTACCTGCAGAAGGTTTTTGATGCTTAGTAACAATCCGAACGCCTTCAACTATTGCTTTGTTTTTCTCAAGCAATACTTCAAGAACTTTTCCAGATTTACCTTTATCATTTCCGGCAATCACTTTTACAGTGTCACCTTTCTTGATGTTCAGCTTAGGCTGTTTGTTTGTCTTTCTCTCCATGGCTTATAGTACTTCAGGGGCCAATGAAATAATTTTCATGAACTGCTTCTCTCTTAACTCACGAGCTACAGGACCGAAAATACGGGTACCGCGTGGCTCATCCTGTGCGTTCAGTAACACCGCAGCATTATCTTCAAAACGGATATAAGAACCGTCTTTTCTTCTAATCTCTTTAGTTGTTCTCACAACTACAGCCTTAGAAACAGTTCCTTTTTTCACCTGGCTTGTAGAAAGCGCGGTCTTAATAGTTACTACAATCTTATCGCCAACAGAAGCGTAACGTTTCTTGCTACCTCCTAAGACGTGAAGACAAAGCACTTCTTTCGCTCCGCTATTGTCTGCAACTGTAAGTCTGGATTCAGTGCGTATCATTATTACTTAGCTTTTTCGAGTATTTCAACTAATCTCCAACGCTTGTCTTTGCTCAATGGGCGAGTCTCCATGATACGTACTGTATCACCGATGCCTGCTGTATTGGCTTCATCATGCGCTTTGAACTTGGTAGTTCTGTTTACAAATTTTCCGTAGATAGGGTGTTTCACCTTTCTGTCAACAGCAACAGTGATGGTTTTCTGCATCTTGTTACTTGTAACTTTCCCTACTCTGTCTTTTCTATCGTTCCTTTCTTCCATAGGAATTATTTTTGAAGTTCTTTAGCTCTTAGCTCCGTATTTAATCTGGCAATAAGCTTGCGAGTTTCATTGATCTTCATCGGATTCTCGATAGATGAAACTTTGTGTGCGAACTTCATTTTGCGTAGCGATTCTTTTTCGCCAGTCAATTTTTCATTCAGTTCGGCTGTGCTTAAAGCCTTGATATCTGTGTTCTTCATGGCGTCTATTATTCAGCGTAATCTCTTTTCACTGTAAACTTAGTTTTAATTGGCAGTTTACCTTCAGCCAATTTCAACGCTTCCTTCGCGGTTGCTATGTTTACACCACCCGCTTCAAATAGGATAGTGCCTGGTTTAATAACGGCCACCCAATATTCAGGAGCACCTTTACCTTTACCCATCCGAACTTCGGCAGGTTTGCGTGTTACTGGTTTGTCAGGGAAAATTCGAATCCAAACTTGGCCTTCGCGTTTCATAGCGCGTGTTACCGCAATACGAGCTGCCTCAAGCTGGCGTGATGTGATCCATCCTCCTTCCAGAGATTTTAATCCGAAAGAGCCGAACGCTATAGTATGACCTCTAGTGGCCATGCCTTTAACACGTCCCTTTTGCATTTTCCTGAATTTGGTTCTTTTAGGCTGTAACATTGTTACTATGCTTTATCTTTCTTGTTAATTAACCGTTTCTTCTTGGGCCGCTGGCATTTCCACCACCTGTGTTACCACCGCGTCTTGGCCCGCCGCCGCTATCTCCGCCGCGTCTTGGTCCACCTGCACCACCACCTCTATTATCTCTTCTTCCGCCACCGCCGCGCTCGTTACCGCCACCGCCTTTATTTCCGCCCGGACCGCCTTGACCTTGCGGTGCATTACTTACCAAACCTACATTAGGTGAAAGATCACGTTTTCCGTATATCTCTCCTTTGAAAATCCATACTTTGATACCAAGCTTTCCGTACACAGTTTGTGCTTCAGAAATTGCGTAATCAATGTCAGCACGTAACGTATGCAATGGAATTCTACCTTCTTTATATTGCTCTGTTCTGGCCATATCAGAACCGGCTAAACGACCAGATACTTTTATCTTAATACCTTCTGAGCCTACTCTCATAGCAGAAGCAATTGCTTGCTTCATTGCTCTCTTATATGAAATACGTGCTTCTATCTGTTGTGCGATAGACTCACCTACCAATTTAGCATCTAACTCAGGTCGTTTGATTTCGAAGATATTAATTTGAACATCCTTACCGGTGATCTTTTTCAATTCCTCCTTAATCTTATCAACCTCGGTACCGCCTTTACCGATAACTACACCAGGACGTGCCGTGTGTATGGTCAGTGTGATACGCTTAAGTGTTCTTTCGATAACAACCTTAGCTATACCGCCTTTTTGAATACGGGCCTCAATATATTTTCTGATCCTTTGATCTTCTACCAATTTGTCAGAGAAGGTTTTACCACCAAACCAGTTGGAATCCCAGCCGCGAACGATGCCTAATCTAAATCCTACAGGGTTAACTTTTTGTCCCATTATTACTTCGTTTCTTTTTCTGCAGATACGGTTTCAGTACTTTCTTTTTTCAGGCTATCAACCACAAGTGTAACGTGATTAGAACGTTTTCTCACTCTATGGGCTCTTCCTTGTGGAGCTGGTCTTAATCTCTTTAAGATCCGGCCGCCATCAACAAACACTTCTTTTACAAAAAGGTCTGCATCTTCAAGCTTTACATCTTGGTTTTTAGCTTCCCAATTAGATATAGCTGACAAAAGCAACTTCTCTAATTTAGCAGCACCAACTTTTGGTTCGTACTTAAGAATGTTCAGTGCCTTATTAACCCTAACACCTCTTATAAGATCAGCAACCAAACGCATTTTGCGTGGCGACGTAGGAGCGTTAACTAACCGAGCAGTTACTGCACCTTTTTTTGCAGCTTCTAACTTAGCGTCGCGCTTTTCTCTTTTCAAAACTGACCTCTTGGTCTTTTTCGCTGTAGTTTCCATGGTATATACTAAGCGTTATCTTTCTTGTTTCCTGAATGACCGCGGAAGGTACGTGTGCCCGCGAATTCGCCAAGCTTATGTCCTACCATATTTTCTGTCACATACACTGGTATAAACTTATTACCATTGTGAACAGCTACTGTATGACCGATGAAATCTGGCGATATGGTCGATCTTCTTGACCAGGTCTTGATCACAGATTTCTTTCCTGCCGTGTTCATGTTGTCAACTTTGTTGAGCAACCTCTGGTCCACATACGGACCTTTTTTAATGGAGCGTCCCATTATTTTTTCCTCCTAGATATGATTAGACGATCTGAATATTTCTTTGGATGTCTGGTTTTCTTACCCTTTGAAAGAAGACCATTACGTGATCTTGGGTGACCACCTGATGCTCTACCTTCACCACCACCCATCGGGTGATCTACAGGGTTCATCGCTACCGGTCTTGTACGAGGACGAATACCTCTCCAACGACTACGACCAGCTTTACCAACACTTTCATTCATGTGGTCAGAGTTGGAAACAGTACCTACTGTTGCCATGCAATTAACCAACACATTGCGCATTTCACCAGAAGGCATTTTTAAAGTTGCATAAGCACCCTCACGGGCAAGCAACTGAACAAATGATCCTGCGCTTCGGGCGATTGAACCCCCTCTACCTGGTTTAATTTCTACATTATGAACTATTGTTCCTACAGGGATCTTAGCAAGAGGAAGTGCATTACCCACTTCTGGAGCTATATCAGCACCTGACATAACTTCTTGTCCTGCTTTTAAACCTTCTGGAGCCAATATATACGTCTTGAGACCATCTGCATAATAAAGAAGAGCAATACGAGCCGATCTAGTTGGATCATATTCAATCGACTTAACGGTTGCAGTAATACCTGCTCTATCACGTTTAAAGTCGATAATTCTCATTTTTTGCTTATGACCACCGCCTATGTAACGCATCGTCATACGACCACCGCTGTTACGACCGCCGGTCTTCTTAATAGTCACTACTAATGACTTCTCAGGTTTTGATGCTGTTATGTCATCAAACGAGGGTGCTAGTCTGTGTCTCGTACCTGCCGTAATCGGCCTTAATTTCTTCAACGCCATCGCTCAATAATTATACGTTGCTATAAAAATCTATTACTTCACCTTCAGCCAAAGTTACTATGGCTTTCTTAAAACTTGGCTTGCGTCCGGCTAGAACACCTGCCTTTGTGTAACGAACTTTCTTTTTACCCATGATATTCATGGTATTTACTCGTTGAACATTTACACTATATTGTTTTTCCACGGCTTTCTTAATTTCCACCTTGTTTGAAGTTGCATCGACAACAAAGCCGTATGTACCTTTTTCATTCATGGCCGAAATCTTCTCTGTAACCAATGGCTTTTTTAGGATACTCATTATTCTTTATTTAATAAGTTCTCAACTCTACTGATTGCGCTCTCTATGAAAATCACGTTGTCTGCATTCATCACATCATATGTATTGATCTGATCTACTGTAGTTATTTTTGTGTTTTCAACATTTCTTCCAGATAAAACAATGTTCTTGTTTGGTGCCGGAAGAACCAGGAGCGTTTTTTTATCACCCAATGAAAGGGCGCTTAATAAATTCAAATATGCTTTTGTTTTCGGAGCATCGAAATTGAAGTCCTCCAATATGGCAATTGAATTATCTTTTGCCTTATACGCCAACGCAGATTTGCGGGCTAGATCTTTTACTTTCTTATTTAGCTTGAAAGAATAATCACGTGGAATTGGTCCGAAAATTCTTCCACCTCCTTTAAACTGAGGATTCTTGATGTTACCCGCACGGGCGCCACCTGTTCCTTTTTGTTTCTTTATCTTCTTAGAAGAACCAGCTACTTCATTACGCTGTTTGGCTTTGTGTGTACCCTGGCGTTGGTTAGCCATGATACTCTTTACATCCAAATAGATAGCGTGGTCGTTCGGCTCAATGCCAAACACGGCATCAGACAAACTTACTTGTCTTCCTGCCTTCTCACCACTGGATTTTATTACCGCTATGTCCATTACTTTTGGAGAATTACAGTTGAATTTTTAGCTCCCGGAAGAGAACCACTAATAACTATTAGATTTTGTTCAGGTAATATCTTTACCACTTGAAGATTGCTTGTTTTTACACGTGCATTACCCATTCTGCCGGCAAGACGTTTTCCTTTAGGAACACGAGACGCAAATGATGCGTTACCCATTGAACCTGGTGCACGAAGTCTGTTATGTTGACCGTGAGTTTGTCCACCAACGCCACTGAAACCATGGCGTTTTACAACACCTTGGAAACCGCGTCCTTTTGAAGTACCTATTGCATCGATGAAATCTCCTTCAGCAAAGATATCTTGAACACGTATTTCTCTTCCTAGCTCAGATTGCTCTTGCGTAAAATTTGTGAACTCAATAACATTACGCTTAGGCGTAGTGTTAGCTTTCTTGAAATGACCAAGAGCCGCTTTAGTTGTATTCTTTTCTTTCTTCTCGTCGAATGAAAGTTGAATTGCAACATATCCGTCAGTCTCCTCGTTCTTCACTTGGGTGATTACGCATGGACCCGCCTCGATAACTGTGCAGGCGATACTGAGACCGTCTGGACCGAATATGCTGGTCATTCCTATTTTTTTTCCTATAATTCCAGGCATGTCTTTGTTACCTAATTTGTGCTTGTTTCTCAGGATTTTCGCCTTCTTATTGTAAAAAGGACTGCAAAGATAGGAACTAAAGATTAGTTACCAAATGTGGCCTTCAATATTTTTGTAATCACTTCGTGCTAGCAACTTCCACACCTCAATAAAACCCAAAAAACAGTTAGTATTACATGTTTTTAACACTTACATGATACTAAATCCTGTTAGAAAAAGATTTTGGATACTGTTGCCCATACTACTATTTGGACTCTTTTTTCTAAATGTGAGCCTAGGTAGTGTCTCAATCCCATTTGCAGAAATATGGAATGTTTTCATTGGTGGGAAAGCGTCAGAGTCTGTATATAAAGGAATCATTATAAATTTTAGACTAACAAAAGCATTAACCTGTGTTCTTGCGGGTGGTGCTTTGGCTGTGGGTGGCTTACAAATGCAGACTCTTTTTAGAAATCCGCTTGCAGGACCTGACGTCTTTGGCTTAAGCGCCGGGGCGAGTTTAGCCGTGTCGCTAGTTTTTATGGCCTCTAATATCGGACTCAATCTCTTCTCTTCCGCTAACCCGTGGGTTATTGCTTTAGCGGCTAGCATCGGTAGTGGCTTGGTTTCAATTTTTATTCTAATTATCTCCAATACGGTAAAGGACAATGTCTCCCTTCTTATTATAGGATTAATGATAGGCGCAGGTACCTCATCAATTGTAAGCGTTTTACAGTTCATGAGCCAAGCTGAAGAACAGCAAGCTTATCTTATCTGGACCTTTGGAAGTTTGGGGGGACTAAATTGGCATGAACTTTTAGTGCTGAGTTCAATATTTATAATCGGGACCTTTATCTCCTACCTATCTATCAAATCTCTTAATGTGTGGCTTTTGGGTGATAATTATGCCAAAAGCTTAGGTATTAATATTAAGCGTTCACGGTTGCTGATCATTCTATCTACGAGCATCTTAACAGGTGGAGTCACCGCTTTTTGTGGCCCAATTGGTTTTGTAGGTTTAGCAGTGCCTCACCTAACCAAGTTGGTTATTCGAACTAATAATCATAAAGTGCTTATTCCTGCGGTTCTAATATCAGGTGCTGCACTTATGCTACTGTGTGATATCCTAGCGCAGATGCCCGGAAATTCACATGTGTTACCCATCAATGCAATTACTGCATTAATTGGAGCCCCCGTAGTAATCTGGATTGTAATGCGTGGAAAGAAAATATCTATTTAATGTCTACTACTCCACTTAACCCTTTTAGACCGCTTCTCACTACGCAAGGTCTAACCATTGGCTATCGCGATGGAAAAAAGGAGCGTACGCTGCTCGAGAATCTCAATCTCTCTTTGCATCAAGGGGAGTTAGTTTGTTTTATGGGATCTAATGGCATTGGAAAATCAACACTAATAAGAACGCTTGCAGGCCTGCAAAAGCCCTTGTATGGTAATCTCAGTTATAATGAAGTGGATGTGTTGCCTAAAATAATTGCGGTAGTCTTAACGGAACGTATCACTGCAACACACCTTACGGTTAATGAACTCATCACATTTGGTCGCTATCCCTATGTAGATTGGTCAATTAAGATAACAGCGTCAGATAAAAAAATTATCGATAAAGCTATTCAAGAAGTTAACATTGGTCATCTTGTTAATGACAGACTTTATCAATTAAGTGATGGTCAACTTCAAATGGCAATGATCGCTCGTGCTTTAGCACAAGACGCGCCCATTATCCTTTTAGATGAACCCACTGCACACCTTGATCTTAATAATCGAGTAGAGATTATGAATTTACTAAGGAGACTTACACGTAATTCAAACAAAGCCATTCTTGTCGCTACACATGAACTCGACCTTGCTCTTCAAATGTCAGATCTTATTTGGCTTGCAGATCATCATAAAAATATAATTACAGGAATGCCAGAGGATTTGGTGCTGAACAATTCTTTCGATGATATTTTTAAATTCAAGGGTTTTGATTTAAAGACGGGAAAAGTAAAACAACAGCCCTATCGGGAGTCTGCTATAAAAATTATAGCATCAGATTACCATTATCGATGGACGAGGAATGCATTAGAACGCAATGGATTTTCAGTTAGTGAAGAAGCTGAAATTTCTATTCGGGTTGTACCCAAAAATGAAAAACCAGAATGGATCATAAACAAAAATGGTGAGACTAAATCATTTTCATTGTTAGCCGACCTTATTATTTCATTACAATAATCGATTGCAAAAACTCTTTATATGCTATTAAAGAAATCCTTTCCATAATCGATACAACTTTGGTAGTTTGGTGTATTCGTAATTTAATATTTCCTTAAGGTAATCGCATTAACTGAACTTAACATGATTAGAGCATCTGAACTTTTTCCCTATAAATTTGATGAGAAATACGCCAAGCCAATAGCGTACTTCTCCATGGAGTTTGCCATTGATCAACCTTTAAAAATATATAGTGGTGGCTTAGGCTTTCTGGCGGGTTCACATATGCGAAGCGCGTATGAACTGAAACAAAACATGATTGGAATCGGGATTCTTTGGAAAAAAGGTTACTACGACCAAGAGCGTAATCAAGACCAAACACTTAAAGCTAACTTCCGCGATAAAGAATATTCTTTCCTAACAGATACAGGAATCGTTTTCCCAATTCTTATACATGGTTCGCGTGTGTATGTAAAAGCTTATCTACTAAAACCTGACGTCTTTAAAAGTGCTCCTTTATTTTTATTAAGCACTGATATTGCAGAGAACGATTTTTTGGCACAAACTATCAGCCATCGCTTATATGATCCCAACGAAACCACACGTATAGCACAATCTATTTTATTAGGGATTGGTGGCGCAAAACTTCTTGATGTTCTGGAACGGGAGACTGAGATCTACCATATGAACGAAGGTCACGCACTGCCATTCTGCTTTTACTTATTAGATAAGTATAAAAATCTTGAAGAAGTTCGTAAGCGCGTGGTATTTACTACACATACACCAGAGAAGGCCGGAAATGAAGAGCATAGTGTACCATTATTAAACAGTATGAGCTTTTTTAATGGATTAACCATGCAGCAAGTGAATGATTATGTTCAGCCAGAACAAGGGGTTCTTAATTATACTTTATCAGCTTTACGCATTGCTAAGAAAGCCAATGGTGTTTCACAACTTCATGGTGAAGTCGCTCGCAAAATGTGGAAGCCCTTTAAAGGCATTTGTGAAATCGGCGCCATTACCAATGCACAAAATAAAACTTACTGGAGTGATGAATTCTTAGACAAAGCATTTGAAAAGGGAGATAAAGAAGCCGTTGCGAAAAGGAAAATTGAATTAAAGCATAAATTGTTTAGGACGGTCGCTAATCAAACAGGTAAACTTTTTTATGATAATGTATTGACCATTGTTTGGGCTAGAAGATTTGCCACTTACAAACGGGCAAATCTGATTCTTAAAAATTTCGATCGGTTTTTATCAATCGTTCACAACAAAGATTATCCCGTTCAAATTATTTGGGCTGGTAAACCATATCCTGAAGATTACGAAGCGATTAATATATTTAATGAGATTTATTGGAAAACAAAAGATCTACCTAATTGTACGGTAATTACGGGTTATGAACTTTGGCTTTCCGGACATTTGAAGAAGGGTTCTGATGTATGGCTCAACAACCCAAGGTTATATCATGAAGCGTCTGGCACCTCTGGTATGACAGCAGCTATGAATGCATCTGTTAATTTTTCGATACCTGATGGCTGGGTACCTGAATTTTCGAAGCATGGAAAGAATAGTTTTATCATCGAGCCTGCAAAAGACGCCCTTTCGCAAGAAGAGAAAGATTGGATAGAATCAGAGCGAGCTTTAGATATACTCGAGAAAGAAATAATTCCAACCTATTATAAAAATCCTCCGTTGTGGGCCGACATTGTACATCAAGCTATGAAAGATATTCTTCCTTACTTCGATTCTGGCAGAATGGCTAAAGCGTACTATGATGAATTGTACAACGCACCCAGCAAATGATAAGCCAGCAGTTCCAATAGTCGAGTAAATCTTCATTTTGGTCATATTACTAAAAATCTTACCTAGTTAGCTTACCAGATCTTTAGCATGTTAGTCGTTAAGGCTGAAGGGTATAATTTATTAAATTGTATAGTACAGAATTCAATACAATGAGGTATAAAATATATCCAATCGCATTTGCAGGAATTCTCTTTTTAGCGTGCTTTGAGCCCACATATGCTCAACAACGCGAAGTTTCCTTACAAACTCTTATTAAAAAGAGAGAGCAATTCTATGCTGCCCAGCAAACCAAAATCAAGGTGTATTTACAAAATCTCAATACCTTATCGCGTAATAATCTTAAACAAACACCATTATTATTAAGCGGAATTAGCGAATCTGGATTACCTCTGTATCGTGCACCTTTAAATGCGGGTTTGGCTATTACAACCGGAGTAAACCTGCTTCAGAACCAATTTTTAGGGCTAAACCTTCAAGGCGAGAATATTACGGTTGGGGTTTGGGATGATGGGTTAGTCAAAAACCACATAGAATTAGGCAACCGAATTCTTTCAAAAGAAGGAAGTATCGAGCAAACGCACGCGACGCATGTTGTAGGAACCATTTTGGCTTCTGGTATAAATGCTTCCGCAAAAGGTATGGCCCCAAAAGCAAAGGCTACTACATGGTATTTTGATTTTGATGATGCAGAAATGGCTGCTCTTGCAAAAACAGATCAAAGCGGACTTTTATTTTCTAATCACTCATATGGGTTAGTTACAGGGTGGTCGAAGGTAAATGGGGTTTGGAAATGGTTTGGAGACCCAACAATTAGTGTAGATGAGGACTATAGACACGGCTTTTATGGCCAAGAGGCCAAAACGCTGGATCAAATAACTTTTTTAGCGCCCTATTATACTATTGTATGGGCTGCTGGTAATGATCGGGCTGAATCAGGTGATGGCACACACCCGGCCGATGGGAATGGTGGCACAGGGTATGATTGCATAATCCCTGAAGCCACGGGAAAAAACATCATTACTGTGGGCGCCATAAACAAGGTGATGTCTTATACAAACGCTACGAGTGTTACCATGTCCAATTTCAGTAGTTGGGGCCCTACAGATGATGGGCGCATAAAGCCTGACTTTGTAACCGCCGGCGTTAACGTGTTTTCACTCAGCGCTGCTGGTACTAATCAATATGTTACGGCATCTGGTACATCGATGGCTACTCCGAATGCAACTGGCTCACTAGTTTTAGTTCAAGAGTTGTATAGTAAACTTCACGGTGGCAATTTTATGCGTGCCTCCACACTAAAGGGCCTTGCTATTCATACCACAAAGGAGTCTGGCAGTTTCGCCGGTCCGGATTATAGTTATGGTTGGGGCTTATTAGATGTTGGCGCTGCAGGTAAGTTGCTCTTGATAGAAGACAACGAAAGTACTTTTGTACAAGAACTAAGTCTTAATAATAACCAAAAATATACCCTTGATGTTCCATCCCAAGCGGGTCAAAAGATTACAGCAACGTTGTGTTGGACAGATCCAAACGGAAATCCTGCTGGTGCGTCTCTGGACCCCACAGATCCGATGTTAGTGAACGATCTTGATCTTCGAATCACAGATGGATCTGGCGCATCTGTCTTTCCATGGATATTAGACCCCGCCAACCCAAGCTTAAGAGCGAGCAATGGCGATAATTTTAGAGATAACGTCGAAAAAATTGAATTCTTAAATCCAGAAGCAAAAAAGTATACCTTAGAAGTATCCCATAAAGGACAACTAGTTAATAGCAATCAGAAATTTTCACTCATTGTCACTTTTAAATCTTCAGTAACTACAGGATCTACTTTTTATTGGATCGGTAATACTGGCAATTGGAACGATGCATCGCACTGGTCTTTAAATACGGGTGGCGTTTCAACAAACACAATTCCTGGGCTGGCCGATAACGTGGTGTTCGACGAAAACTCATTTGATGGTGTAGCAAACCGAACAGTGAATTTCACCGCTGATGCCGCTTGTAAAAAACTTACTTGGATTACAGATAAGCCTGCTGCCTTTGCTTTAAATGATCATACGCTTAACGTTGCCAGTAACATCTCAATAGCCGGGAAAGACTTCCAGGTTTCAACAAAAGGTATATTAAAATTCAATGCTACTGGCGATCATAAAATTGATCTGCATTCTGGAAACATGACCAACGCATCATTCATTTTTGCAGGAGGAAGCTGGACCATTGAAGGAAAGCTCTTTGCTGATAAGTTTACAGTTTTAACTGGAGAGGTTAATATAAGCGGTTTGCAATGCAGTCTAAATGAATTAAATACTTCCACTTCAGGCATATTAAATCTAACCAACGCTACAATTAGCGGATTAACACAATCTACTATCGACCGCAACAGCACCATTTCTTCAGATAGCGCTGTTATTAATACTGCTCCATTATCCCAGTTTAATTGGGATGGCATTTATTACAACGGGAAGATTTTTGTTGCCAATGGTCATTCATCTAAGATAACTGGATCCAACATAATTAAAGAACTTTTTGTTGATGCGGGAGGAGAGTTAATTCTAGGAAATTCCTCTATCCAAAGTCTTTCAAATATTACGCTTAAAGGAGATGTGAATAATTTAACTCATATCAATTCAATAGGTAGTGCATTAATTAACTTTAGTGATCATCAAAAATTATGCTTTGATTTCCTCGATGTTAATAGTGTATCAGTAAATGGTAATGCGATTGTGAATGCTGGCGCAAACAGCACCTTGATAAACACAAGTAATTGGTTGCAAATTGATTGTAGCACCATTCTTTTTGCCAATTTTGATATTGAATCCACCTGCACAAACGCATTAACTATCTTTACTGATCATAGCTCCGGAAACATTTCTTCATGGTCTTGGAACTTTGGAGATATAGAATCGTCTAATAACACCTCTTCCTTAAAAAATCCTGTTCATAACTATTCGAAAGCAGGCACTTATGTAGTTACGCTCAGCATTACTGATATTAACAACAATACAGAATCGTTTACTCAGGAAGTACAAATTATATATAACGACGCACCTTTAAATACCATTGTATTAAATGGAAATTCATTATTAAGCCTTCAACAGGCTATAGGGTATCAGTGGTATAGAAACGGCGAAGCCGTTGATGGTGCAGTTTCCAGAAGCATGGATTACGATGGGATTCCGGGTGACTATGTTGTGGCTACAAAAGGTACTGAGTGCAATGTGATCTCAAATTCTTTTTTAATAACTGCGTTAGAAGAGGAAACTCCAGCTGAACTAATTATCCAACTCTTTCCTAACCCTGCTAACACATCAATACAAGTAAATTTACCCCAACAATTTAAAACGCCTGGCAAAGTAACTGTTTATAATGCGTTAGGCCAAGTTGTTCTTCAGCAGAACTTTACTGAATCAGAAATAATGTTAGATGTTCCATACCTTGCTGAGGGCTTTTACCATTTGGAAGTATTGTCCAATTTTATAGTAAGCGAAAAGGTATTAATTAAACACTAAGCCAGGTGAGGACAGGTGACACACCAAGGTTTTCCGTTACACATATAGGTTAGGCGATGCATGGGAATTTATTAAAAAGACGGTACCAATCATTTAAATACCGACAATTAACTTTTGCCCGGGTTGAATGTTTGTATCACGTAACTTATTAAGCGATTTAATTTTATCTATTGTAAGTCCTTCAAATTTTTTTGAAATAGTCCAAAGGGTATCACCGGGTTGTACTGTATAGGTTTTTGATTTTGAAGCTTTGCTGCTAGATACATTCTTTCCGCTACTTCGTATAGAAGTAACGATACCATTGGTTCCAGATTTTTTCCAGATATTAAGTCTTTGACCGACTCGAATTGTATTACCACGTATATGATTCCACCGTCTAAGATCTTCGACACGAACCCTGTGATTGGTAGCAATTGATCCTAAAACATCTCCTCTTCTTACTTTATAAATTATTTTGCCACCGGTCGGATTACCAGCAGGGTTATTGCGGGCCAGTAGCTCAATTTCCTTTCTTCCATTTTTAGACGCAGAGTCAAGAATTGCCATTCTGTTAATTGAGAGATTCGTTTTTACATGCAAAGGAACATTTAACGTGTATGACTTTCTGCCTTCGGGCACGGCAGTATGAAGGATGGATGGATTTAGTTTCTGAAGTTCTTCAACACATGTGCCTGTTAAGTCTGCAAAAGTTTGAAGGTGCAGGAATTTTTCAACATGTAGCGTGTCATATGTTGCAGGCATTTCCTCTCCTTCTATAAAAAAGTTATGTTCATCGAGATAATTCATTGTATAAATCATAGCAACAAACTGGGGTACGTAAGATCTTGTTTCTCTAGGCAGATTCGCATAAACCTCCCAGAATGATCTTTTATAACCAGATTTCCTAATAGCTTTCTTTACATTTCCAGGGCCGGTATTATAAGCCGCTAATGCCATTTCCCAATCTTTAAACATTCCGTATAGGCTTTTTAAATATCTGCAGGCAGCATCTGTGGCCTTTTCAGGATCCATTCGGTCATCGATATACCAGTCATTATTAAGACCAAAATATTTTCCTGTGGCTGGCATAAATTGCCATAAACCTACAGCTCGCACTCTTGATACCGCCCTCGGATTAAGTCCTGATTCAATAATAGATAAGTATTTCAACTCTTCCGGTAGATTGTACTTTGCCAGATATTTTTCAAAGATTGGAAAATAGAGATGCTTTCTGCGCATTACCATGCGTGTATACTCCCTGTCACGTATTGTAAAGTAATTGATAAAGGCCTGGATTTTATCGTTGTATGTAAGTGGAATTCCGCTATTAATACACTTGATCCTATCCGTCATGAGAGCGGGATCATCATCTCCTGGAATGTATTCAATATTATATGGTGAAGAGTAGTAGATGAAATCCGTTGAGTCTTCTTTATAAAGCATTTCTTCTTCTGCCACAGCAACCTCTAAAGAATCGACTACAACAGAATCAGCCACCTGACTAAAAACAGGCGTGGCTAAAAAAACTAAAATCAGAATACGTAACCAGTTTCGCATGTCTTAATCCATTTTCATGACAAGATCGGCAAACTTAAAAAGTTTTGATTCTTCAAAATCGTCAGCAATAATTTGCAGACCTATGGGTAACCCTTGTTTGTCTTTACCACAAGGTAACGAAATAGCGGGCACTCCGGTAACATTAGCTTGAACGGAAAAAAGATCAGCTAAGTACATCTCTATTGGATTTTCTGTATTCTCACCTAACTTAAAAGCAGTTGTCGGGGTTATCGGCATAACAATAAAATCATATTTACTGAGTATGTCTTTCATTTCATTGCGTATGAGACGTCTTACTTTTTGAGCTTTGGTGTAGTACGCATCGTAATAACTAGCGCTTAACACAAAGGTTCCAAGTAAAATTCTTTTTTGAACTTCCTTTCCAAATCCTTCTGAACGTGTCTTTTTATACATCTCGTGCAAATCCGTTGGCGTTTTAGTTCTATATCCATAACGCACACCATCAAAACGCGATAAGTTTGAACTAGCTTCTGCTGTGGCTAGTATATAATAAGTTGGAAGAACATATTCGTTTAATGTAAAATCAATTGGCTCTACGGTATGTCCTGCTGCTTTTAATTTGTGAAGTTTCGCAGCAATGTTTTCCTTGATTTCAGATTGAAGTCCGTTGGTAGCGGTGTCACTTAGATATGCTATTTTATATTTCTTTATTTCGCCGGTCTGTAACTCTTCCGTGTAATTCGGTACTGCAGTTTTAGAAACGGTACTATCAAATTCATCTGCGCCTGCCATAACGCCAAGCACCAAGGCAATATCCTCTATCGACTTTCCGAACACACCAATACAGTCGAATGAAGAGCCATAGGCAACTAATCCATAGCGGGATATACGTGAATAAGTTGGCTTCAACCCAAATACACCACAGAAGGCAGCTGGTTGTCTTACAGAGCCTCCCGTATCAGATCCAAGTGATATTTGACACATATCAGCCATGACTGCTACCGCGGATCCTCCTGACGAACCACCAGGAACACGTGCGTTGTCTATATCATTAAGTACGGGCCCAAAAGCTGAATTCTCATTTGAAGAACCCATTGCAAATTCATCACAATTTTGTCTTCCTATTATAATGGCATCTTCATCAAGTAAGCGCTGCACGGCAGTTGCTGTAAATTGTGAAATAAAGCCATCTAAGATTTTACTACTAGCTTGTAGTGGATGATCTGTAAAAGCCAGCACATCTTTTAAGCCCACAATTAGACCCGCGAGTTTTCCCGCATTACCAGATTTTAACTTCTTATCAATTTCAATGGCACGTTGAAGTGCCTCATCCTCATATACGCTTAAGAAAGCATTTAAGTGAGATTTCTGCTTAATGTTGCTGAGGTGATTGCGTACTAGATCCTGGCAGGTAATAACGCCCTGCTTTAAATCATTCCGAATGTCGCGAAATGTAGCGTATGTTTTCAATACTAGTTTCCGTCTTCTATTCTACCAGCTTCTTCTACGTCTTTTTTTACATCTTTTACTGCTTCCTTAAATTCCTTAACACCTTTTCCAAGGCCTTTCATGAATTCGGGGATTTTTTTAGCACCAAAAAATACCAGTATAAAAAGTCCAATTAGTAAAATCTCCTGGAAACCAACTCCTCCTAAAAACAATAATATAGTCTTCATTTTATTTTGATTTTGTACCAGCAAAAGTAGGCTATTAAGGGAATTAAACCTAAAATTTATAATCCCTTATGCGTTTTCGCAAATCATGAAAGGGCTCGCTTTTGTATTAAATTTGGCCTATAAACAGCTTTTGCCTTTAAAGCCTACATGTTTTTCAGCCAGGCTTGCGGATCTAGAGGTGTGGTGTTTTTATGTATACGGAAGCGCAATTCAGAAATCCCTTCATTGTTAGAAAGTACCTGTCCAATGGGCTGACTTGTGGAGACCTTTTGTCCAACTTTTACATAAACTTCTTTTAAACCTGTGTAGACGGAAAGATATTCACCATGCTTAATGATTACAGTGCTGCCCAATGTAGGAATGAAAGCAACTTTTCTCACCTCACCTTCGAATATGCAATTAACCTTCTCATTTTCCTTGGTTTGTATATTTATACCATCGTTTTGAATAACTATTCCTTTCAAAACAGGATGACTTTGTCTTCCAAATTTTTGCGAAACGAACCCTGAAACTGGCCATGGAAATTTTGCCTTATTATCTTCAAACGAGTTTGATAAAGCCGTAGCTTCTTTAGTTTTAAATGCACGAGCTTCGCGGGCTAATTCTTCTTTAATAATATCATCGATGAGTCGGTCCAAGTGGGCTACAGCATGTTTTGTTTCTTCCAGATCGCGCTTCAACTTCTTTTCTTCCTTTTCAAGCGATCTTACTAATGTATTTTGCTTTTGCTTTAGATCTGTAAGGTTATTATTTTCCGTTAATTGATCATTCAATAGCTTACTTTTTTCCTGTCTTCTTGTTCGTATTGCCTTTACTTGTCCACCTAAAGCCTCTTGAACTTTCGTGATTTGATCTGCTTGCAGCTTCCTTGTATCTGCATATTGCTCCATGTATTGTAAGCGCATAACCATCTGGTCATACGATTCCGCAGAGAAAAGGAAAGTCAAACGAGTGGCACTATTATTTGCCTTTTGAGCCGCAAAGATCATGGACGCATACTCTTTACGTAATTTTTTAAGATCATCCTCAAGAATTTGAATGATACCATTATTCTCTCCGATCTCAGAATCCAAATAGCTCACCTCACTTTTAATTGATTGAATGAGCCTTTCTTGTCCATTGATTCTCTCCTTTAATGCACTAAGCTCACCAAGCGTATTCTTTTTCTTATTAGCAGTTTCAGAAAGGATTTTTTCAACTTCTTGAATTTTCTGTATGTTCTGCAGCTTTTCCTTTTGAAGTTGAGACTTTGACTTTTGTGCCTCAGCCGAAAGCCAAAAAGTAAAAAACAGACAGATAAGCAGTATCTTTTTACCTGCGATCATACCGTTTGGGAATGTTAAACGGAAAATTAAGTTCTCGTGTACCCACCTCAGCTTTGTTATATTCAAAGATTATAGTTGTATGTAGCAATCCGGTTGGTGCTTTATAAAAAACGTTAATAGTGCCATTATAAGGAAATGCCTTTGAACCTACTGGTTGAAAATTAGAATAGTTTATGTTTAATGAGTTATTGGTATTGGCCTCCTTCATTTCCACTTTTTCAATTTTCATAGTAGCTGCATTAATAAAATTTAAAAGATCTACTGTGCCTGAGTGTTGTTTTAGTAAATATAAAGAACTCTCCTGCTTAAGGTCGTCTTCTTCACTGTGTGGCATGATAAGGTTACCAAGCATCGCAGCCTGAATAAGATTGTAGTTGATTTCAAAATTGAAACGTTTGGAAAGCTCGGCATAACTGAATACAAAATATTCTTTGTCAACATTTGATACGATGGTAATGGAGTCATGATTGATTAAAGCTTTTCCACCTTGAATTCCTATAACATTAAAACTCATCCATATTACGCTGTCTTTCCGAACACGAATATTGGCCTTCACTTCGCGTTCCTTATTGGCATAATGTAATATCATCCGAGCTTTGCCATGAAAATAGTCAAAATCGATTTCCTCAATGTTAAGCGATTTATTAGTAGACATAACAGGCAGCAAATGTGTTTTTTTACTACATGCCATTATAACAGCACATAGGGCAAGTAGCAAAAACCAGGAACTTTTATTCATAAATTTTTCTATTCTCAATTTTCTTATTTAAAGTTTCTGTGTTCGCATTCATGCCCCGGGCTCTCTCCCATTGCGATACTGCACTATCCACATCACCTAACTGGTAAAGAATATCTCCGTAATGTTCGAAATGAGTTGCACTTGCTTGACCAGTACCAATAGCCTTCTCCATAACTTTTTTTGCTTCTTTATATTTTTGCCTCGTGTACAAAACCCAGGCATATGTATCAAGAAACGTAGGGTTACCCGGATTACTTTTTGTTAGCAGCGCTGACATTTTCTCTGCCTTTTCTAAATTCTGCTTACGCAACGAGAGATAATAGCTATAGTTATTTAACACACTATAATTATTGGCGTCAACATCAAGCGCAGCATCGTATGCCAGATCAGATTTTGTATAGTCCTTCAATGCATTATAAGAGTCACCTAACATGCCATTAATCTCACCGATAAGTGGAAGATTTGATGTTATTAGTTTTTTTGATTGCTCAAGTGAAATAACCGCCTCACCATAATTACGCTTACGAAGATTTGCATAACCATTGAAGTAATAAAGCATTCCTTGATTAGGGTATGACTCTAACGCGGATTCAGAGTGGGTTATAACTTTATCAAATTGATCAAGTTGTATTTCTAGGTAGAGTAAATTTTGCCATACTTCGAAATTCACATCTCCCGCTTCAATGGCGAGCGCATATTCCCGCTGGGCTTCTTTGTTTTTACCCACTGTAAGATACAAATCGCCTCCCAGAATATGTATGTTGTTTTCCTTTGGATAATTCTTTTCTAGTTTTTCAAATAATGAAAATGCAAAGGCAGATTTTTCTTCGTCAGGCTTGTTTTTGGCTTTACTCTGACCAATCTCGGTACTATAGGTTCCCAGCATAATTAGCTTATTATTAAATTCTATGGACTCATCATCAAAAAGTTCTAGCAAGAGCTTCCTGGCTTTCGGCTCCTGATCAGTGTCTCTATAGAGTCCCGCTAAAAGCATCTTTGCATTTCCCGATTCGCTG
Organism: uncultured Cyclobacteriaceae bacterium; assembly: GCA_964235605.1. GTDB lineage: Bacteria > Bacteroidota > Bacteroidia > Cytophagales > Cyclobacteriaceae > DATCRE01. The sequence goes on from CAXSCR010000007.1 coordinate 64,018, forward strand.
TTATCATGAATAAATTTTTCAAGATATTTAATAGCAACCGTCTGTTGCCCTTTCTGTGAAAGCACCTCTGCAAAACCCATTACATATCTCTGTTCATCAGGAAAGGCTGCTATTAATCTTTCGCCTTCAGAAATTGCTTCCTTTGTTTTGCCTATTTCTAAATACAGTCTTTGCTTCTGAATGGATGATATCTCACTTACGCCTAAAGCTTCTTCAGCTCGATTATAAGCTTTGATAGCTTCTTCTGGCTTTCTTGCATATTGATAAATGGCTCCTAACTCGTAAAAGTATTCTTCTGTGCCCTTTACCTGGCTAGTTAAATTCTCATAGACTTCTGCAGCCTTTTCATATTTGCCTAAACTATTATATATGTTAGCTGCTAGCAGATAAAAATACTTGTTGTGCTTCTCCAACTTCAACGCATTCTCTATACTTATAGCGGCCTTTTGCATATCCTCTTGGTGAGAACCTCGAGCTAATACATCGGCAATTTTATAATGTATAGTACCATTATTGGGATCAATCTCAAGCGTCTTCTGATAATACAGGAGGGCCTTTGCATAATCTTCTAAAATGAAATATTTTTCGCCTTCAGTAAAATAGAATTCTGCTTCTCTAAGCTTTGCACTCTGAGGTTGTGCCTCATTTGATTGCCTTCTTTTTTTTTGGGCTTGCGCTGAAAATGTCACCACTGCTGTTAACAGCACGAACAGGCCTAGCGTAATATGAGTTCTTTTAAATATCACTGTGGTGGTGTAACTGAGCTATAGTCGCCGAGGCTTAAATCGTTAGACTTCCCTTCAAAAATAACGAAATTTCCCAACATGCTATTTTCAAGTACGGTTTTAGATACTTTGGTGTGTTTCTGAATAATGGTATTATGTATACGGCTATCAGAAATATGCGATTCTTCCCCAATAGACACGTATGGACCAATAACGGAATTTTCAATTATTGCTCCGGCGCCTACAAAAACTGGCGGTATAATAACTGAATTAATAAGCTTAGCGCTTTCAGAAACAAGTTTTTGATCTTTGATAAATTCAAGGTAGCGCTGATTAGTTTGAACGGTAACACTTTTATTTCCGCAGTCAAGCCATTCTTTCACTTGCCCGGGTATAAACACGGCACCTTTTTTATTTAAACCTTGTAGCGCAGTTGTAAATTGATATTCGCCTTTCTCTTTAATATCGTTATCAATCAAGTATTGCATTTCTTTGCCTAATGCCTCGCCATCTTTAAAAAAGTAAATACCAATAATTGCTAAATCAGAAACAAAGGTTGTCGACTTCTCTACCAATTCGATAATCTCTCCTTTTTCATTTAAACGAACAACACCGAATTGTGATGGATCAGCAACTTTCTGCACCCATATTATTCCATCTCTTGTTGTGTCTAATTTAAAGTCAGCCTTAAATAAAGTATCAGCGAAAGCAACAATAATTTTGCCTTTGAATAATTCTTTAGCAAAAAGCAAAGCATGTGAAATACCCATGGCTTGTTCTTGATAGAATATTTTTCCTTCTGCGCCTACTTGCTTTGCAATTGCTTTCAAATTCTCTTCAACTTCTTTACCGAAGCTTGGGTGAATTATAAAACCGATTTTTTCAATTTTTTCAGGACAAACTTTTGCAATGTCTTCAACCAGACGATGAACGATTGGTTTCCCTGCAATTGGAAGAAGTGGTTTAGGAACTGTTAGTGTATGTGGGCGTAGACGTTTGCCTAACCCGGCCATTGGTATAATGATATTCATAGTTGAGATTTGTCAGGCGTTAAATAAAAAAAATCATACCACGCTCTGTTTAAAATTTTTCTTCTCCAAGATATAAATTGTTATAACATAAACACCAATAATAAATGTGTGGAACACAAAAGCAGTCCATGGATTAGCGATTTGAATTAAGTTAACCGCATAGACCAAGAAGCTAGTTAGTATAACATAAGCCAATCCACTAATAACACGGTAGGGAATCGGATAGAATTTTCGACCAAGCACATAACAAATTGCACACATACCAAAGTAACATATGAGTGTTGCCCAACTGCTTCCCGTATAACCTGCAACAGGAATCAAAATGAAGTTAGCTAAGATGGTTATGACTACACCAAATATCGTAATGACAGTTCCGTAATGTGTTTTGTCTATTAGTTTAAACCACACTGTTAAGTTGTAGTAGACACCTAGAAAAAGATATCCTAATAATAATATAGGTACGATATGTAATCCCTCCCAATAGTTTTGGCTACCAAGTAAATGTTTAAGAATGTCCATGTTAATACCAACACCTAATAAAAGCAAGCAGCAAACAATTATGAAGTAATGATTTATTTGTGCGAATAATGAAGGGGAATTCTTATCTGATGCTTGTGAGAAGAAGAATGGTTCGGCTGCATAACGAAATGCTTGTACTGCTAAGCTCATTAACATAGCGAACTTATAGCATCCGCTAAATATTCCCAATGCATACTTTGCACTCTTACCGGGATAAAAGTTGGCCGGCAACCACCAATCCAAAGTTATTCTCGAAAACATTTCATTCGTCATACCTGCAAGACCGGTTAGCATGACAGGGTAAGCATACGTTAACATTGTTATTGTAATCTGCTTATCGAATGAAGGCCTCCAGGAAATAATCGTTTTCGCGAAAAATAAAATATAAAATGAATTAGCTAACAGTGGTGCTATTATAACGAAACCAACACCAATAGCTGGATCATAGATTACATATAAAAAATAGAGGTTGAGACCAACAACAAGCAAGATGTTGATCAGCTTTCCAATGGCAAACTGAAATGGTTTTTTTAGAAATCTTAAACGCGCAAAGGGAATAGCAACAATTGCGTCAATCAACATCAAAGCAGTAAGCGCATAGATAAAATTTGTATGGTTGGGAATATCCATGGCTATGGCTATTGGCTGAGCGGCAGCGACAATAATAAGGCATAGTAAAAGACTGATCGCTATAACTACGGTTTGTGCTAAATTGAAAATTCGTTTCTCATCCGCACCAGGTTTGTTTGCAAATCGGAAATAGGCTGTTTCCATTCCGAACATAAAAATTACATTCAGAACTGCAACATAGATAAAGAGTTTTGTAATCACCCCGTATTCAACAGGATCATAGATATCAGTTTGGGGTTTTAACAAAAAGAAATTAAGAACGCGAGGTAAAATACTTCCTAATCCATAGAGTACAGTTTCGCCTGCTAACCGTTTTAATTTATTCAATTCTATCTTCCTTTAAAATGCGGTTGTCTCTTTTCTATGAAGGCGGCCGTGCCTTCTTTAAAATCCTCTGTTGTTGTGCAGTTAGAAAAATTTTGTGCTTCGGCCTCGTATCCTGCTGCTTCAAAACAGTAGCCTGCATTTACACTGCTTATAATACTTTGTATTGCAATAGGGCTTTTAGAAATTATTTTTGTCATCAACTTGATAACAAAATCTAATAATTCAACTCTGTTCGTGCAAGTATGATTAACAAGACCTAGCGCCTTTGCTTCTAATGCAGAAATAATATCTCCTGTCATTATTAATTCTAACGCTTTGCCTCGACCTATTAGTTGAGCCAGTCTTTGCGTTCCGCCGTATCCGGGAATGATACCAAGGTTAACTTCAGGCTGACCAAATTTTGCGTTTTCACTTGCTACTCTGATATGACAAGCCATAGCTAATTCACAACCTCCACCTAATGCAAATCCATTCACGGCTGCAATAACAGGCTTCGGGCAATTTTCAATGCGGCTAAATAACTGCTGTCCCCGGTTGGATAATGCAATTGCATCTTGCTGGTTAAGGTTTGTAAACTCTTTAATATCAGCGCCGGCAACAAAGGCTTTTTCACCTTCACCTATTAACACTAAACCGAATATCTGCGCATTACTATAAACCTCTTCAATGATTTGTTGTAATTCCGTTAGCGTATCAAAATTAAGTGCATTTAAAGCGGTTGGCCTTGATAAAGTGGCCATTAAAATTCCATTATTCAACTCTTTCTTAATATTCATTTAGCAATCTTCTATTATTCTACCTTATATGAAAACAAATGCGTTCTTTTTTCAATGACATTACAAAGGCATGCTTGTTCTTTTAATGCAAAATTTAATGTGGAATCTTTCCCTAATCGGGAATTATCAATCTAAATATTGGATTCCAGCTCTCTTCTTACATTTGGTTCCATGACTTTCTCTTCTTTAAGTCGTTAATTTCTGTCCATTGTTTTTTACAAAATCATGGATAATAGCATGATTCAAAGAGTTTTTAATAAAAATTGTCATTCCTAGCATTCTTTACAAACCCTAAAGTTATGTACATCTAAGGGTACACCCTGAGATGGCGCCATTTTCGCGAGTACTTCGGCAGATTAAAGGTTATGGAGATGAAAACTACTTATAAAATATCTGAGCAATTGAAAGCGATAATCATAATGCTTATAGCACTTATTGGTTTCGTTGATTCTTCTTTTGGTCAAAATTTTACATCAGCTGCAGCGGGGTCATGGACTACGGGATCACGTTGGGTTGGTGGTGTAGCGCCGCCCGTATCATGGCAAGCTTGGGGAACAATCACTGTTGCTCATGATTTGAGCATTACAGGAAGCTATGAAACCCAGGCTATCGTAAATGTAAACTCTGGAAAAACCCTAAGTATATCAGGGAGCTTAGTAATGACCAATGGGAAGATGAATGTCTCCGGCACCCTGCTAGTCAGTGGAAGTGCCACTTTAATCGATGGTGAAATTAATGTATTACCAGGTGGAGTAGTTATAGTTGACGGAAATGTTACGGTGAGGAACTCTTTAAATTTAACAGTTGGTACAAATGCTAATCCACCTCCTTATGCTGATTTAGTTATTAAAGGAGATCTTATTTCTAATGCAAGCGGTAGGATTCTTATCGATAAAAACGGAAGATTAGCCATTTTCGGGGACTACAAAAGCGATAACGTCGGGGGAGCAAAACTTACACTTAGTAACGGAGGCCAGGTCTATATCGATGGAAATATTTCATTAACTAATTCAAGCGATAAAGTAACTAATGGTGTTAGCACTACGCCAATAGGGCTCTATGTAAATGGTACAAGCACCGGCGGCACAATTCCAACAAACAAAGGAACGAAGGCCACAATGAAAACCAATGACTTACCTTTTTACAATTGGGTATTAGGTTTAGCTGGTAGCCCTTTACCTATTACACTTACCTTTTTTAAGGTAACTGAAAGTACGGCAGATGGAGTGAAGCTTAATTGGGCAACTGCCTTTGAAAAGAACTTCGATAAGTTTGTTATAGAAAGATCAGCTGATGGTATAACATTCAAAACCATTAGTGAGATAGCAGGAAGTGGGAACAGCAGCATAATTTTGAACTATAGCTTTACAGATGAAAGTCCTTTAACTGGTAGCAATACATATTATCGCTTAAAGTCTGTTGATTTCGATGGTTCATCTGAGTACTCAAAGATTGTCTTCACTGTAGTTGAAGGTGCAAAAGAAGTAAGCATGTATCCTAATCCTTCCAACGGTGAGTCTATAACCTATCAGTCAAACTTTACACCTAATATAGATGATAGCATTGTTGTGCTGGATGTTTTCGGATCACAAATAGCAACTGCATCTGCCTTGAGTACAAATGGTAACATTACTTTTAATACTAAACTAAAGAGCGGTACTTACCTAGTAAAATTCACATCAACTGATTACCAAAAGATAGAGCGTATTGTGGTAAAATAATAACAACATTAAGCGGCTGAAAAGAGCTGTCTCAAGTATAATAGTGCCATTATTTTTTAAGCGACCCCCCCGGAATAGTCAAGTAGACAAATACTTCACTTCGCTAAATGGTACTTAACTTTGAGGCAGCCTCTTTATTTTAAATCAAATCGGGAAGGCGGCTTAAAATATCCTTAGTCATTTTAGATAAATCAAATTGAGGGTTCCAACCCCAGTCAATACGCGCCACTGAATCGTTAATTGAACGAGGCCATGAGTCAGCTATGCTTTGCCTGAAATCAGGCTGATACGTGATTTCAAAATCAAAAACATGTTTTTTTATTTCAGAAGCAATTTCAGCGGGACAAAAACTCATTGCAGAAACATTATAACTCCCTCGCTCCGTTATTCTCTCCGCAGGCACCTCCATTAAATCTATAGTGGCTTTAACTGCATCATCCATATACATCATAGGCAGGTATGTGTCTGGTTTTAAAAAGCACTCAAATTTCTTTGTAGTTAATGCCTTAAAGAAAATATCTACGGCATAGTCAGTAGTGCCGCCGCCAGGCTTGGTCTTATAACCTATTAGTCCGGGATATCGAAGACTTCTAACATCTAATCCATGATTCTTATAATACCATTCACACCAACGTTCACCTGCTTGTTTGCTTATGCCATATACGGTTGTTGGATCCATGACCGTATCTTGTGGTGTTTTAATTTTTGGTGTTGTTGGTCCAAATGCTGCTATTGAACTTGGCCAATAGACCTTTGAAATTTTATACTCAATGGCTACGTCTAATACGTTAATTAAACCACCCATATTTAATTTCCATGCTAGCTTGGGGTTCTTTTCACCTGTTGCAGAAAGTACTGCGGCTAAATGATAAATCTGTGTAACCCTATATTGACGAATAACATCAACAAGGTCGTTTTGATTAAGCACATCCAAAACCTGAAAATTAACAGAAGATAAAGCTGTAGATGTTTTTATATCTGTAGCTATAACATTTTCATTTCCATGAAGTTTACATAGTGCTAGAGTTAACTCAGAACCAAGTTGCCCGCCTGCACCCGTTATTAATATTTTTTGATTCACTTCCACGTGTTAGTATGGGGTGAAATTATAAAAAATACATTAAAGCAACGGTCTAAATTATATGTGATTTGGCAATAACGGCTAACTTTGGTGTATGACGTTTCAAGAATATCTGATAAGTAAAAAAATCGATTTAGAGACTTTTCGGCGAGCTGAGCCTAGGTTATATGGAGAATGGGAGAAAGAATTTAAAGAAGTGCATCCAAATAGCTTCACCTCACAAAAGCTTTATCTAATAAATCCAATTCGAAGAAAGTATACCTTAAAACAAGAGCCTGTAAAAGTAACGCCAAAGATTAATACAGTGCCTGATCATCCCTCAGCGCAATCTCAAACAACTGTTTCATTGAGCGAATCTTCGTTCACTAATGCAGCTAAACCCCATGAGAAAACTGAGATTAAGCCAATAGCTCAACCAAGTGCAAAGCCCGCCAGACCTGTATTTAAACCAAAACCAAAAATTGGCTGAGCCATGAATAGACAATTCCAACTTAGTTTACAGAAAGAACTTGATTCAATAAAAGAAGACGGACTTTTAAAAAGAGAAAGAATTATTGCTACGCCGCAAGGAGCGGTTATTAGAACAGTGGACGGAAAAGAGGTAATCAACTTCTGCGCAAATAATTACCTTGGTTTATCAGCACATCCACGCGTACTTGAAGCAGCGAAACTAGCCATTGACAAATATGGTTTTGGTCTATCGTCTGTCCGTTTTATTTGTGGTACGCAGAATATCCACAAAGAACTTGAACAACGAATCTCCTCCTTTTTGTCAACTGAAGACACCATTTTATACGCGGCTGCGTTTGATGCCAATGGTGGAGTATTTGAACCGCTACTTGGGGAAAAAGATGCAATCATCTCTGATGAGCTTAATCATGCTTCTATTATAGATGGCATCCGTCTTTGTAAATCAAAACGCTATCGTTTCAAACACAATGATATGGCTCACCTTGACAAACAGCTTCAGGATGCGCGCACTGCGGGAGTTAACCAAATTATGATTGTAACTGACGGCGTTTTTTCAATGGATGGTACCATTGCTCAATTGGATCAAATTTGTGATTTGGCTGATCGTTATGAAGCTTTAGTTATGACCGATGAAAGTCATGCGTCAGGATTTATAGGAAAGACTGGTCGAGGTGTTCCCGAGTTCAGAAATGTCATAGATCGAGTTGATATTATCACAGGTACGCTAGGTAAAGCTTTAGGTGGCGCCTCTGGTGGGTTTACATCCGGCAAAAAGGAGATAATTGAAATGCTGCGTCAGCGTTCCAGGCCTTATCTGTTTTCAAATACATTAGCCCCAGCCATTGTTGGTGCGTCAATCGAAGTTTTTAACATGTTAGAAGAAGGCACTGCCCTGCGTGATAAGCTTGAAGAAAACACTAAATATTTCAGAACTGAAATTACCAAGGCCGGTTTTGATATAAAGCCTGGTGAGCATCCAATAGTACCCATCATGCTGTATGATGCTTCACTTGCCCAAAAATTCGCTGAGAAGCTGCTTGAAAAAAGTATTTATGTGATCGGATTTTTTTATCCCGTAGTAGCTAAAGGCATGGCAAGAATAAGGGTACAGATTTCAACGGCTCATGAAAGAACCCATCTTGATCAAGCTATTAAAGCTTTTACTGAGGTTGGTGAAGAACTAGGGGTGTTAGGTGATAAATCCACTTACACTCCGTCTTAATAAAACACTAATGAACCTGCTGTGGATTTTTACCATACCAGAACATTAATGCTTCTGTTTCCATCAAAGGAATTATAACTATACCAAAAATAGCTTTTCCGGGAGCTATTTCTTTATTCCAAATTTCATTGCCTTCCATTAAAGCTTTGTTTTCCTTATTAGCATTTGATGCTCTAATCGCATTTCCTATACCTACAATTGCACCAACAGGTAGATAATATCCACTTACATGCCCTTCACCATTTCCGTTTTCCTGATAGCTTATGCCCCAGGGCCCCCACAAAGCGTGAAGTAAATGAAGACCAACTCTTTGTTTCACTTTAGCGGTGTAAGTTGCAGGTGATACAAGCTTTATCTCGCCCGTTGATGAATATATCTTAAAGTTATCAGGTGTTAAACTGATAGGCATTGAAGTTACATTATTGATTTTTAAAGCTACAGTAATGAATTTGTGACGTTTCTCTTTAACAGCATACCGTTTATTGTTGGTAATCTCCTGAACCTTATAACAGTATGAAACTAATAGGGTATCATTAACTGATTTTGTTTCGTTATAGGTAAAATTAGAGACATTAACAGGATTGTATTTAGAGGCGCAACTGAAAGCGAACAAAAATAATAGCAATAGATTTCGCGATGGGAATTGTCTGATCTTTATGGAGGGCATTTTTTTGATTATTTGTTATTTAGGATGCAAAAGTATAAAAACATCACCAAAACAAAAGATTTATTATCACTTACGCAATACATAACTTTTCACTATCGCCGTAACGTTAATTATAATTTAATCAGCATCATTAACTTTATATTAATTTATGTATGGTATTAATGAAAGTCCTCCATAACAGTTACTAACCTTGATTAAACTTATTTAATACCGAACTGCTTCTTTCTTTTTTCCACAATATCTCCCATGCGAGATGGGTCTTTGGCAAGTAAACCAAAGGCTGGATCAATATTATGTGAAGGGAAGAAATAGATATTGCCTCTTTTACCTTTGATCTTAAGCTTGTATAGATTAAAGAATGGAATAAGCCTAAGTGATTTTACTTCGGGCCACTCGAAGCGAACATTTCGATCGCCTTCAAAAATAACAATTTTATTCTTTCCTACAGCTACTCTCCTAATCTTGTCAGTAACCAGACTAAATAGAAAAAAGAAAATCATTCCGATGGTAAAGAAAATAAGAGCAGAAAAGAAAGTTTTAGCTGAGAAAGTGTAATTAATGAGAATAAGAAGACTTACTAGCCACTGCAAAAAGCAAAAGGCTAGGAAGAAATACTTAGCGAAGTAAAATTTTATGGGATTGGCTTCAACCATGTTAGTACACCATAATTCTGTTTCAAACTAAAATACGATTTTATTTTTGATGTTGTTTCGCTTAGCTCAATTTTCCAAGAGAAAAAGTTCAACAGCATAATTTATTCTCCGATAACTACAGGAAAATCATGGCCACGGAAGAAAGTATAAGGATATAGAGCTTCCCTTTTAAGCTTCTCGTCATTTCCGGAACCTGATCGTCAATATATGATTTTAATTCATAGATGGTAACCTTTCCATCTTTGGGGGCACCATCTGCCGGGCCTTGCAATGCTTTAATAAAGTATATAAGTAAACAATCCGTGACCTAGTCTGCAAATTCTGTAGCAAAACTATACACTACCTGCGAAGCCATAACGTGAATACCCGCAATTCTTGACAATTGTGCAATGGCCTTTTCTTCGCTCGCTCCTCCCGTTGCTAACAACTCAACGGAGGCAACCGATGGCAACCATTCAATACTATGAGCTGTTTAAGGCTTTGATGTGTTTAAATTTTTGCCGACGAAAACTGGCTGCTAATCCGCCTCCCCATCATCTTTATTACTAGCGGTAGCTGTAAATTTATTATTACCACCCACAAGATTTATAGATTGCTTATGGACGCTCTTCTTGCCTTTACCCGATGGCATTTCAGCCCACTATTATTAACCTTATTATTTTTCCGTTATGAAACATTTGAATTTGCCTGCCTCAGCGCCATTATCTGTAATTCTCACCAAATAAATCATAGACAAAGATTAAGATCATCAGCAAGATAATAATCAAACATTAACTTTTGGAAGTTGCTGCGTCAGGAGATTCTGTCTCTTCTTCACCCAACTCTTCCCACTGCGCAGGCTCATTATTATGTAGGTATTCCAATATTTTTTGTTCTACTTGTTTAAGCTTTAGCGCCCTTAGATATTTTCCATTACGCGCAAGTATTAAGCGCCCCGATTCTTCTGAAATTGCCATTACGAGCGTATCCGTACTTTCAGACATTCCTACAGCCGCCCTGTGACGCAAACCAAAGTGAGCAGGCAAATGATCATTCTCACTTACTGGCAATACACAACGTGCAGCTTTCAGTCTTCCTTTATGAATGATAACGGCGCCATCATGAAGCGGTCCGTACTTGTTGAAGATAGTAATAAGCAATCTCTTGTTGATTTCTGCATTTAAAGGATCACCTGTTTCAGCATAAAATTTTAATTCAGTATCGCGAGAGAAAACCATAAGTGCGCCTGTTCGGGTTGCTTTTAATGTCTTTATTGCTTCTATGACTTGTTGAATATCGAAGTCATCATTATAATTATTACGCCAATTAGAAATTGATTTAAAAAAGTTTTCTCTGAACTCAGTTCCACGTCCAATTACTAATAGAAACTTACGTATCTCGGGCTGAAATAATATAATCATTGCCAACACCCCCACTCCCATGAACTGACCTAAAATACTGGCAAGTAGTTCCATTTGTGCTGCTCGCACAATAAGATATACGAGATAAAGGGACAGGATACCTAGAAAAATATTGACTGCAATGCTTCCGCGTATCAGTTTATAAACCTGAAACAATAGAATACTTACGAGGGAGATATCAACGAAATCTACCCAGCTTACTTCCAGAAAACCTATTTTGAAAAGGAAGATCATGTGGCGCAAATGTACCAATTCAGTTTACGATTTAACATTTTGGTATTATGAATTTTCAGACTCCTTTCGTGTTCTACAGTAGACAAGAAATCAACTTCACCACTTGAACTGCTTCTTTCACATCATGAACCCTGACAATAGATGCGCCTTTAAGTAAAGCTATTGTATGTAGCGATGTGGTGCCGTTTAATGCCTCTTCTGGTGTGATGCGTAAGGTTTTCCAAATCATTGATTTACGAGAGAGACCAACTAAAATAGGCTTACCTAAAATTTTAAAATGATTAAGATTTTGGAGCAACGCGAAATTTTGTTCTCTGGTTTTAGCAAAACCAAATCCTGGATCAATAATAACATCTCTAATACCTGCTTGCTCAAGAACATAAAGCTTGCGATGAAAATGATCTATAATATCTTTGATAAGATCCGTATAAAATGTTTGGTGTGCCATGGTTTGGGGATCACCTCGCATATGCATAACCATATAAGGAACTTTAAGAGTAGCCACAGTTTCAATCATTGCCCCATCTAAATCTCCACCTGAGATATCGTTGACTATTAAAGCACCCGCCTCCACAGCAGCTTTAGCCACGTCGCTCCTAAAAGTATCAATGGTGATCACCGCATTAGAAAACTCTTTGCCTATTAGACCAATGGCGTGCGTAACCCTATTTAATTCATCTTTAACACTTACCTCATAAGCTCCAGGGTGTGTGGAGTAGCCGCCTACGTCTATGAAATTAGCTCCCTCTTTAAGCATTATTTCAGCCTGCTGCAGAATTGCTTGATCAGTTGTATAACGGTCACCATCGTAAAAGCTATCAGGCGTAACATTAAGAATACCCATCACTTTTGGGATCGATAAATCCATTAGCCTCCCACCTACGTTCAGTGTTTTGTTTGTTGAAAATGCTGTATTTTGCACCGCTAAAATTATGATTGAAAAAACTGCCATCGAATATAAACAGGTAATTGCCGGCTGCAAAACGTTGTTTGAAAAGAAGACTAAAGATTATGGAACGGCTTGGCGAATCTTACGCATTACTTCCATTACTGATCAGATTTTCCTCAAAGCGCAGCGGATTAGAAGCATTCAAGAAAAAGGCGCTCAAAAAGTTGAAGATCCCATAAAAGACGAATTTGTCGGAATTATTAACTACTGCATTCTTGCCATGATTCAAATACAATTGGTTCATTCTGCTAAGCTGGACATTGCGTATGAAGAGCTAGAGCCTTTATATGATAAAACTGTTGCTGAAACTTTTGATCTTCTTCAAAATAAAAACCATGATTATGGGGAAGCTTGGCGCGAAATGCGGGTGAGCTCAATAACCGACATAATATTGATGAAGTTACTTCGCGTAAAGCAAATTGAAGACAACTCAGGTAAAACACTTGTGAGCGAAGGCATTAAAGCAAATTATCAAGATATGATCAATTATGCTGTATTTGCCCTTATCAAACTGAAAGATTAACACCGTCTATTATGATGAAACTCATTGATCAATTCTCAAGATTTTTTGTTGGTGCTCTGTTTATATTTTCAGGTTTAATAAAACTGAACGATCCTATTGGTACGGAAATAAAAATGGAAGAGTACTTTGACGTTTTCTCAAATGACTTCGGTTCGTTCTTTCATATTTTCATACCCTATGCACTTGAAATTGGAATGGTCATGATTGTGTTGGAAGTGGTGTTAGGTGTGGCCGTGCTGTTAAATTATAAAATGAACATAACATCAAAGGTACTTCTAGCGCTTATGGTATTCTTTACCTTTCTTACATTCTATTCAGCATACTTCAACAAAGTAACAGATTGTGGGTGTTTTGGTGATGCTATTAAGCTGACGCCCTGGCAATCATTTATTAAAGATCTTATTCTTATGGTTTTTGTCGTTCACTTGGTTTGGCATCATAAACGATATGTACCTACACTACGAACTAGAGAAGGCCATGCATTTATCTTATCGATTACTCTTTTAAGTATTTTTTTAGGCGTATATGCACTTCGTCATTTGCCCTTTATTGATTTCCGTTCATACAAAATCGGTAATAACATTCCCGCACAAATGCAACCACAGGAGCAACCCGATATTGAATATATTTTTGAAAAAGATGGAAAGGAAGTAGCATCGAAAAAATTCCTTCCTGAGACAGAAGGATATAAGTATAAGAATTCTCGTGTTTTAAATGCTGATAAAACGGTTGCTAAAATAAGTGACTATTCAGTAACGAGTGCAGATGGTGAAGATGTGACGCAAAATACTTTTGAAGGAAATAAGCTGTTACTCATTATCTATAATGTGAAATACGCCTCCTCTGCTAACCTGGATAAAATCCGTGATTTGATTAAAAACTTAGACGGTAAAATTGAACTCATGGCCCTCACAGCTTCTTCTGCTGGTGAATTTGAAGCGTTTAGGCATCAACATCAATTGGCCATCCCTTATTACTTTTCAGATGCTACTGTATTAAAGACTATAATTCGCTCGAACCCAGGACTTACACTTTGGCAGAAGGGCACAGTAAAAGGAATGTGGCATCACAATGATACGCCTACTGCAGAAGAGGTTTTGGAGAAGTTAAATTAGATTTAGCATTGCTTAAATTGTACATGAAAATATTTCTTATCGGCATGCCCGGTTCCGGTAAAAGTACGTTAGGTCGCCAATTAGCAACTGAGCTTAACCTACCTTTCGTAGATCTCGATTTCGAAATTGAAATGCAAGAAGGCAAAACAATAAAAGAGATATTTAGCCAACCCGGTGAAGCGGCTTTCAGGTTAGCTGAATCAAAAGCATTGAAACACTTTTCCTTATTAAATAAAAGTTTTGTCTTGGCGACAGGGGGTGGAGCGCCATGCTTTCATGAAGGTATTAATATTATAAACCAAGTCGGTGTTAGCGTTTTTCTAGACGTTTCTATAGATGAATTAGCCTCCCGCGTAGAACAAAATACAGATCGTCCACTTTTTCATACGTTAGAAAAATCAGAATTGATCGACAAGTTAACATCTATACGTGATAGCAGATTGAAGTGCTATCAGCAAGCAACAATTACAGTTGTCAATCCGTCCTTACAAAAAGTATTGGAGCGTATTAAAAAGTTAGACCTACAGTAACGACTCCTCTAACCATGTTGTTCTTTATTTCTACAGAGGGAGCATAACTATAGGGATTATAATAATTATCTCCACGGCTGTTTATTAATGCAAAGTCTGCAAAGAAATTTCTAGTCTTTATACCAAACCCACCGCTAACTGAAGTTACTGTATTATCAAAGTTACCAGAATTTGCCATCGTGTTTCCTTGTACGCCGAAACCTGCACGAACTCTAAAGATCTCATAACGAAACTCAGCTCCAAGTCTGTAGTTAACTGTTGGTTTATAACTGCTTCTTATTTCCGAATTAGTATTCGAGAATGAAGGGCCTTCATTTGAATCATACCTTGCATGTTTGGCATTTACATATTCAATATCGCCTGATATTAGCCCAAACTTAGAAATAAAAGCAAGTCCGCCGCTTAATTTAGCCGGTGTCATAAGTGTGTAGTCGGATGTAACGATATCCGTAGCAGCAAACTCATTATTAAGAGTTATGGTTTCTGTACCATCAAAATAAACAAAATCCTTCCAATTTGTATTCATTACCGCATCATACTTTTCATAAAGCCAATACATTGTGGGGGTAGTAAAGGACAAACCGAATTGAATGAAATTTACAGGACGTGATGTCATACCAATTGTCGCGTTTACACCTGAACCTTTTACGTCTAGCGTTTCCTGAAGACCCAAATTGCTTAGGTAAGCATTATTATCAAACGCCTCGGAATATGTTTTGATTGATTTATACTTTATAGATGTAACACCAATACCTGCACCAAAAAAGAACTTATCCTTAAAGTTTCCCCCATATGAAAAATTCCATTGGTTTGAGGATCCAGCGTTTTTAACTTCTTCAGTTTGAAGGTTATCGATGGTGTTATCATTGCCGAGCCAATAGGTAACGTCGCTAAAATATTCACTTGCGGGCCCGGTATCTGGATCTGATAAAAGACTTTTAGGACCAATTAAATAATTATAATAAGCAAGACCTGTAGGAGAGTTATATTCAGGTCCCGAGGGTAGGTTATAATCCGGATCTCCTTTACCAAAAATATCTTTAGGATCTGGATTATTATATGAGTCAGCCACATCAACAAAATCATCGATGATAGAATTCTGTGTATTAAAACCACTATAGCGTATTGTCTGATTAAAATCATTTATGCGTGATAAACTAATGGCAATAGATCCACCCCGATAATCGCTATTTGTCTTGGGTAAATGTAACACAATACTAAATCCAGGAATGTTGAGTTTAACCTTTGAGTCGTTAGTAGTAGTACCAAGATATTGCGAATTGGTGTTTAAAACATTTAATCCGTGGCTCAAAGAAATTTCATTTCTATTGTAAAATCCGAGTCCCGCAGGATTTGAAAGTGCAGAACTATAGTCACCACCTAAAGCAACATTAGTCCCCCCGAGCGCTTGAATTCTAGCGCTTCCCCCTGGTGTAATCCGGCTAAATTGCCCTGCGGACTGAACATAACTTTGACTATATGAATAACTGGCAGAAAGTAATAGCACCCCCGTGAGGATCGCCTCTAAAAATTTTGATCGCATTGTAATGGATTAAGAATTTAAATATTTTTATCTACCTCTTGATCTTCCACCGCTACCGCCAGAATGGCTACCGCTGCTTCCGCCACTATTACTTCCTCCACTGCGTGAGGGAGCTGGGCTATATGTGTTAGATCCGCTGCTATTAGAATTATTGTTTGAACTATTCCGTTGTCTGTTTCCGTTGTCGGAGCTTCCTTGATTAGAATTACGTGATGGACTTGTTGTAGTTGTTGTTTGCTGTTGAAATGGCCTCCTTGTAGTGTTGTTATTTGAACCACCCATATTTGTGTTATTCGTGTTGTTGCTATTATTATAATACTCAGGTTGTCTCTGTTGTTGTGTAGCGTTCCGGCCGCTTGAACTGTTATTGTCGCCTTGTGAGTTTCTATTGAACTCTCTTACCCTTCCTGAATTTATAGCGCCTTGAGAAACATTACGCGTGCGCGAACTATTATTGTTACTATACGAACTAGCTCCGCCTCTTGAAGGCCTACTCCCGCGAACCACATTTCTGCGTGGGCTGTTCTCATTAACAATCATAACTGTATTTCCTCTTGGGTAATAACCGCCGCCACCATAATAATTATTATAACCTCCATAATAACTATTATAATAAGATGGATACCCGCCATAGTTATAGCCATAACTCATACCATAACTTCCCCAACCACTATTCCATGAATTTCCAAACGAGAAACCGAATGAGCTTGACCAACCATTACCATAATAAGGACTATACATAGGATTATTATAATAACTATCATAGTATCCATAGTAATAAGGACTGTTCCAAGAATTCATTCCACCACCATACCATGAGGGACGGTTATACCAACTGTTATTGTTATAGCCATTATATCCACTGTTGTAATTATTATTATAAATGCCTGCATTATTGTTATAAGCATTGTTATTATATTGATAGTTATCTACATAATATTCATCATTGTTGGTATTGTACGAATTAGAATTGTAAGCGTTAGCATTAGCGGATGAATTAGAAGAGTTGCTGTTGTTGTAGCCTGAGTTTGATGATGGTGAATATTCAGGATTAACATCCTTAGAATCGTAGTTGTTTGCAGTTTTCTCTTCAGGCGTGGCGTCTTCCTCGGTAGTCGCAGTATAAGTAATAGAAGCCTTAGCCTTTTTCTCGTTTAATTTTGCCCGGTCTTTAGCATTGAAATACATATCATCATTCTCAACCTGCGCCATAGTGGCCAATGCGGTAACATTAAAAAGTATAGCGAGTAATATGGATTTGATCTTCATAACCAACTGATTATATGATGAATTAACGGTGATCGGCAAAAAAAGTATTTAAAAATACAAAATTTAACCGGTTTTGAGCGGCTAAAATTATCTTTGCCGATCAGTATAGGATAAACAATAATTATACCAAATATGGGAAAGGAAATTACCAGTAGAAGTGAAGATTACTCTTTGTGGTACAACGAATTAGTGAAGAAAGCTGACCTCGCGGATCACTCAGATGTAAGAGGTTGTATGGTAATTAAACCTTATGGTTATAGCATTTGGGAGAAAATGCAACAGGCGCTTGATAAGATGTTTAAGGACACCGGACATGTGAATGCGTATTTCCCGCTTTTTGTTCCTAAAAGCTTGTTTGAAGCGGAGGAAAAGAACGCAGAAGGTTTTGCAAAAGAGTGTGCTATTGTCACTCATTATAGGCTTAAAACGGATCCTGCCAATAAAGGAAAACTTATTGTTGATCCAGACGCAAAGCTTGAAGAAGAACTTATTGTTCGCCCAACAAGTGAAGCTATTATATGGAGCACGTATAAAAAATGGATTCAATCTTATAGAGATTTACCTCTTTTAATCAACCAGTGGGCTAATGTGGTTCGCTGGGAGATGCGTACAAGACTCTTTTTACGTACAGCAGAATTTCTATGGCAAGAAGGCCATACAGCACATGCCACCTCTGTGGAAGCTGTAAAAGAAACAGTTCAAATGCTTGATGTCTATGCAGAATTTGCAGAAACCTTTATGGCAATGCCAGTAATCAAAGGAAGGAAATCTGAAGGGGAAAGATTTCCGGGCGCTATTGATACCTATTGCATAGAAGCCATGATGCAGGATGGAAAAGCATTACAAGCTGGAACGTCACACTTCTTAGGTCAAAATTTTGCTAAGGCATTTAATGTTCAATTTACAAATAAGGAGGGTAAGCTTGATCATGTATGGGGTACGTCCTGGGGTGTTAGTACGCGGTTAATGGGTGCTTTAATCATGGCACATTCAGATGATGATGGTCTTGTATTACCACCGAAGTTAGCACCGATCCATGTTGTCGTCGTCCCTATTTTTAGAAGCGAAGATGAGTTGACAAGAATTTCATTAAAGGTTGAGGAGTTTGCATCTGCTTTACGGAACCAAGGCTATGCCGTAAAGTTTGATAATCGTGATAACTATAAACCAGGCTTCAAGTTTGCTGAATGGGAACTTAAGGGCGTACCTGTCCGCATTGCTATCGGCCCACGTGATCTTGATAATGAAACAGTAGAAGTAGCTAGACGAGACACAAAAGAAAAGCAAATCATGAAGATGGATGACGTCACGAAGGCAGTCCCCGAACTTCTCAACTCCATCCAGGAAAATATTTATCAAAAGGCATTAAAATTCAGATCCGAAAAGATTACTTCAGTAGACTCATATGACGAGTTGAAGAAAGTACTTGATGAAAAAGGTGGATTTGTTTCAGCGCATTGGGACGGAACGGTAGAAACTGAAACTGCTATTAAGGAGGAGACGAAAGCAACCATTCGCTGTATTCCACTAGATGCGAAAGACGAAAGTGGTGTGTGCGTATATTCCGGGAGGCCATCTAGTCAAAGGGTTCTATTTGCTCGGGCTTATTAATAGCTGCGAGTTTTGAGCTGCGAGTTTTGAGCAACTTACCTATGGTAGGGTTGCAGTTTTAGCATACGCGTGATAGTAAAGCCAACCGCTATAGCTTTCCTTTTTAATATGTAGCTTTGGTAATATGGAATGGTATCTCATTTTAACCTTAATTGGTATTGGACTTCTGCTGCTGGTCATAGAGGTCATTTTTATTCCTGGAACCAGTGTTGCAGGTTTGATTGGTTTTGCTTTAATACTTATCGGTGTAGTATTAAGCTTTAATTATTTTGGTAGTTCTACAGGTTGGATTGTTGTAGGTTGCGCAGCTGTTGTTTCAGGTATTATCTTTTATTGGACTTTTAGAACAAAGCCTTGGAAAATATTTGCCTTGAA
Source organism: uncultured Cyclobacteriaceae bacterium (assembly GCA_964235605.1). Classification (GTDB taxonomy): domain Bacteria; phylum Bacteroidota; class Bacteroidia; order Cytophagales; family Cyclobacteriaceae; genus DATCRE01. Next base: position 83,390 of record CAXSCR010000007.1, read on the forward strand.
ATCTTCCATCCAAAGTAAGGTTAATGAAGGTGCTTTAGACGCACTTATAATAGGCATGACAGGTGTTACTACTTCGGCTTTACGACCTATGGGCAATGGAAAATTTGGAGAAAAAATATTTGAAGTGACCTCATTAAGTGCTTATATAAATAGTGGCACACCTATTAAAATTGTAAGAATATCGTCAAATCAAATACTCGTAGAACCCCTTAATTAAAAAATCATGGCAAATAATCTTATTTTGTTATTACTAGTAGCAGTAGGGATAGTCTTTTTCTTCCTCTTCTTATACTTTATCCCGGTAGGACTTTGGATCACCGCTGTTTTCGCAAATGTAAAAGTCACAATAGGTGAGCTTTTCGGAATGCGTATACGTAAAGTTCCACCTGGTATTATTGTTAACTCTTTAATAACAGCAACGAAGGCTGGCCTCAACGTCACTACGCGTGAACTTGAAACACATTACCTCGCCGGTGGAGATGTGCCTAATGTAATTCGCGCATTGATCTCTGCTGATAAGGCAAATATTAAATTAGATTTCAAGCAAGCTACTGCCATTAATCTTGCTGGCCGCGATGTGTTTCAAGCGGTTCAGATTTCGGTTAATCCTAAAGTTATTACTACACCTAAAGTTGCCGGCGTGGCCTCTGACGGAATTCAATTGATTGCTGTTGCCCGTGTTACTGTTCGTGCTAACATAGCACAGTTGGTTGGAGGTGCAGGCGAAGATACCATTCTTGCCCGTGTTGGGGAAGGTATAGTTTCATCAATAGGTTCAGCTAAGTCGCACAAAGAAGTACTTGAAAGTCCTGATAAAATTTCTAAACTGGTTTTATCAAGAGGTCTTGATGCTGGTACTGCTTTCGAAATTCTTTCTATAGATATAGCTGATGTTGATGTAGGTGCTAACATAGGTGCTAAACTTCAAATTGATCAAGCTACAGCCGATTTAAAAGTAGCTGAAGCTAAAGCTGAAGAGCGAAGAGCAATGGCTGTTGCGTTAGATCAAGAAATGAAAGCGAAAGCTACTGAAGCACGTGCCAATGTAATTCAAGCCGAAGCAGAAATTCCTAAGGCCATGGCACAGGCATTTATCAGTGGAAATCTAGGGATCATGGATTACTACAAAATGCAAAATGTTCAAGCTGATACCGATATGCGTCAATCCATTTCAGGTTCTGGAAAAGGAACTAATAATCCGTAAAGGTTGAGGTTTCAGGTCAGGGTTTCAGGTTCAAAGTTCAAGGTTTAAAGTTCTGGGTTTCAGGTTCTGGGTTGGTGCATTAGCACGTTTGTAACCTTGAACTTGAAACCTGGAATTCAATCTACTCATCTACTTTTTTCTTCAAGGATATTTAACATTTTTAATGTAGCTGTAATTGCAGCAGCTTGCTGATCAGACTCGAAGCCGCGTGTTTTAAACTGCCGGGCATCCAATCCCCAGGTAATAATGGTTTCAACAAATGCATCCGTACGACCTCCTGGCGGGATTGATATCTTATAATTAACAAGTTGTGGCAGCTTCTTACCAAGCTGATCGTATATAGATTTTAACGCCTTCATGAAAGCATCATACTGACCATCGCCTGTAGAGGTTGCTTCATATACTTGACCCTCTATTTCAATACTCAGTGTTGATACTGGCTTTAAATTATAAACATGACTGGAGTAATAATTCCTGATTTTAATCTTCTCTTGAAGCAATTCACGACCTAATACATCAGAAATAATATAGGGTAAATCTTCTGTTGAAATGTTTTCCTTCTTATCACCCAGCTCCACCACACGTTGGGTAACTTTTCTTAAAGCTTCAGGTTCTAGCTCTATGCCTAGCTCTTCAAGATTCTTCTTGATGCTTGCATTGCCGGAAGTTTTGCCCAGCGCATACTTACGTGTACGGCCGAAACGCTCTGGCATGAGTTCGTTATGATACAGATTACCTTTATTGTCGCCATCGGCGTGGACTCCACAAGTCTGCGTGAATACATGTTCGCCGATTACTGGTTTATTATTGGGCACGCTAATGCCCGAGAAAACTTCAACAAGCTTACTTACATTAAAAAGCATAGTCTCATCAACTGAGAAGTCCACTTTCAAATGATCTTTTAATAAAGCTACTACACTACTAAGGGGTGTATTGCCTGCCCGTTCACCTAATCCATTCACTGTAACATGTAGACCAGAGGCACCCGCCTTTACGCCTGCAAAACAGTTCGCTACAGAAAGATCATAATCGTTATGGGCATGTAGATCAAACTTCTTTTCTGGAAATTTGTTAACCATTTGTTTTACATAATCAAATGTCTCATCTGGATTTAATACCCCAAGTGTATCTGGGAGCATGAATCTTTCAATAGTCTCGTTCTTCAGTGCATCTACGAGAAAGAATACATAGTCAGGAGAATTACGCATTCCATTGGACCAGTCTTCGAAATACACATTTACCTTAATGCCAAGTTTAGTAGCATAAGCAAGGGCTTTTTTAATGTCAGCCACGTGCTCTTCCGGTGTTTTTCTGAGCTGTGTTTGAACGTGTTTTAATGATCCTTTGCAAAGGAGATTTATCACCTTTCCTCCCGCCTTATGAATCCAATCAAGAGACTTATTATCATCAACAAAACCAAGAATTTCAATTTTTTCTAGGAAATCATTATCCCTGGCCCATTTTACGATCTTGCTTGCCGCATCAAATTCACCATCAGAAATGCGTGCTGAAGCGACTTCGATTCGGTCTACCTTTACCTCCTCCAATAACATTTTAGCAATATTCAGCTTCTCAGATGCCGTATATGACACACCCGATGTCTGTTCCCCATCTCTCAGGGTGGTATCCATTATTTCTATATACATATATGGCGCGCTGCTCATTAAACCTGCTCAGGATGCAGAGCGCGAAAGCAGGGCGCAAATTTATAAAATTATGACGAAGTGTAATCTGTTTAGAAATTTGAAAGAGACTAAAAAGCGCTATTGGCAGTAATAGCTTATTTACTGTTCATAATTTCCTCAATTTCCTCTGCTTCGATTGGAATATTCCGCATTAGATCAAACAAGCCGTTTTTTTCAATTAAAACGTTGTTTTCTATTCTAATACCCAAAGACTCTTCCTTAATATAAATTCCGGGCTCGACAGTCCATACCTGGTCAACCTGCATCTTATGATACATGTTGCCTACATCGTGTACGTCTAAGCCAAGTTGGTGGCCCGTACCGTGCATGAAATATTTCATGAAAAGAGGTTTCTCTTTGGGTTGATTCTTTGCGTCTGTCTTATCAATGAGTTTTAGTTTGATTAGCTCTTGCTCCATAATTTTTTGCACTTCTTTGTGGTACTCAAAATAATAGACGCCGGGTTCTATCATTTTCATGGCTTCTTGGTGTACATGAAGCACAGCCTTATAAACGTCTTTTTGTCGTTGAGAGAATTTTCCATTAACCGGAATGGAACGCGTCATGTCAGCATTATAGTTGGCATATTCGGCACCCACATCCAATAAAAGTATATCGCCATCTTTACAGGTTTTGTTGTTTTCAATGTAATGCAATACGCAAGAGTTAGAACCCGTCGCAATGATGGGTTCATAGGCAAAACCTTTTGAACCATTTCGAATAAATTCATGCGCGAACTCAGCTTCAATTTCAAATTCTTTTACGCCAGGCTTCACAAATTTAAGCACCCGTTTAAAAGCTGAGCTGGTTATATCGCAAGCCTTTTGCATCAACTCAATTTCACGCTTTGATTTAACGGTTCGTAGTTCATGCATAATAGGTGCAAGCCTTTCATATCTATGGATAGGATACTTTTGCATGCACCATTTTACAAATCTATTTTCACGTGTTTCAAGAATAACCTCAGCTCGATAGTGATCGTTGGTATTAAGATATACATGCTGTACATCACCCATTAACATAAGCATGTTAAAGATTCTTTGAAATTCTGACAACCATAGTACAGTTTCAATACCGGTGGCCTCACGCGCTTCATCTTTGGTAAGTTTATAGCCTTCCCACGTTGCAATAAGATCATTGGTCTCGCGAAGGAAAAGTATCTCTCTATATTTGTTATCGGGAAAATTAGGACAGACAACTAAAATTGTTTCCTCTTGGTCTACTCCAGATAAGTAAAACAAATCGCTGTTTTGCCTGAAGCGCATAGTTCCGTCAGAGTTGGTTGGCATTATATCATTGGCATTAACTACGGCAATAGAATTATTTTTTAACTCCTTTACCAGTCTTTTTCGATTTGATATAAACAGATCCTTTCCAATAGCTTCGTATCTCATAATGCATTCATAATTAATCGCAACCTGATTATAATTAGAGGCGCATTGCAATTTAAAATAAAACTAGGAAGCTATCCTAGATAGAAAATTTTGGTGTGAAGATTATTCCGTTAAAGGTTTTTGTTTTCAACTTGTTTTTGATACTCGTTTGAATTTTTTAGCTCCAAGGCTTTAATTAGTAACCCCAGATTTAAGATATCCGATCGGGTTTATCTCAATATTACAGCGTTGCAGTTTTATAAAAACAAAAAAAAATGTGCGATTAGCAAAGTAATGACAGCCATCTACACTAAATGGATTACTTTATTTTTGTTTATCAATCGCCCTATTTACTTCATCTGTAGATACATAATTGATAAGTATGAATGTTACTAACAGGCCAGAAAAAACTCCTTCAAGCGCAACAATAAACGCAGCAATGTAGGGATTCAAATAGCGACCCATTGGATCGTTCTGAACGATAGATTGCATAAGGTCGGTATCTAATTTCATGTAAATAAATAAAAATAATGCAAAGACAAATGAACCAATAGCACCTGTGGCAACGCCGGTTACCAATGCCCTGAAGTAGTTCAAGTTTTCTTGATGTGATTGTCTGAATTTTTTCAGGGCGAAGTAGACGCCAGTAATAAGTATAACGACATTGACCAGGCGCAATTCTACGTTGTGTCCATAACCTGCAAATTTCATAATAAGGAAAAATAAAATAAGTGCAGCAGCAATGCGAAGACCATAGTTTTCGGGAATTCGATTTGGGTTTGTAAGAAGGCTCATGAAGTGAATAGATTGTTTGTCACGTAATTTTTGAATTTTTTACGACAACTTCAAGGATTTCCTTTAGTAAGATTTTACTATATTAGGCTTGAATCACATTCTATCTAAGAGGAGATGCCTAAGAGTTGACACATTTAAATTACTCTGCAGTAGGAAAAGCAACAAAAAAGCTAGCGCCATTACCCGCTTCACTCTCACACCAAATTTCGCCTTTCATGGCTTCAACGAATTTTTTTACAATAGATAATCCTAACCCAGTTGAAGTCTCATTGCCAGTTGGCACTGCACTTAGTTTTTGATATTTACCAAACAACTTGGTTTTATCATCGGCGGTTAATCCAGGTCCTTCATCTTTTATTTCACCGATAACTTTACCGCCAGATTGAAAAAGGTTTATTGTAACCTTCTTATCAATAGGTGAGAATTTTATGGCGTTAGAAATAAGATTCTCTAGAACCTGATCTACGTATCCCTTATCCACCGTTGCATATACGTTTGAAGAAATGGTTCTAAGAATTGAAATTCTCTTTTGGCTGGCCATTAATACATAGCGGTCAGCGATATTATTCATTATTTCAGTAAGGTCCGTTTTTTCAAGGACTAAATTTAGGTCCGTTGATTCGATTGCCTCTACATCTAGAATTTTAGCAATCATATCTAACAACTTAGCAGCACTTTTCTCCATCATTTCAATATATCCCATCGTCTCTTCTGAAATGTTGGTTGTTGTCATCTTAAGAATGATGAGCAGCCCCTTTATTTGATTCAAAGGACTTTTGAGATCATGTGCTACGATACCAATAAGATTGTTCTTTTCATTATTAAGACTAAGGAGTTTATCATTTGTTTTTAAGATCTCCTCCTTTTGCTTTTCAACCTCCCTATTCATTTCAGTTATGGATTGATTAGCCTCGTATAAATAATCAGACTGATCTAAAACCGCTTCTTTTTGAAGTTCGAGTTCCCGGTTTTTCTCCAATATTTCCTCGTGAACAGCATTTAATTTTTCTGTTTGTTCAGCAATCATTTTTTGCTGATGCATTAACTCTTTGTTCTTTATTGTTATCTCATCATATGCTTCTTCCAATTTATTCGAAACATGTAAGAGATCCATTTTCTTGTACTCCAGCAGATAATTATCGGAGGTAAGTGCTTCTTGCGTATGGGTTAGACTTTTAATTCTCTCGTCGAGGGTACTGGTACGCTTTTTAAGTTCGGCTTCGAAGCTTGGATATAATGTTTTAGCTTTTACTGTTAATGCCTCCAGAGACTTAATGACTTGTTCTTTTTCCCCTTTTATTGAAGTAACTAATTTTTCGTTCCCTGCCTTTTTAGCCTGAGCCTCGGCTTCTTGAATGAATTTAAGAACACTCTTATGGTGCTTTTTTATATCTCTCTTAAATTCTTCTTCAAATTTCTTCATTTTGAATAGCTATCCAAAGTCATTTTAACTTTTAAAGTTAATTGAAAGGTTCGGTTGAAGTAGAATTTACGAAAATTTTTCATTTAATCTAGAGGCTTTCGTGTGTGCGCGTTTTAACACGCTCTAGCTTCCATTGTTCTAGTTCTTCTTTATTTCTTTGCAATTCTTCTTCTGTTGGCTCGTATTCTATTAATTTTTTTAAATCTGGCTGCCCTGCATCTATCCAGGCACTGTACCAAAAATCTCCAATCATTTTGATAGAAGCACGCATTTGTCTTTCTACCATACCTGATAACATTTTATGATAAGCCTGTGCGTATTCCGTAGACTGAATTTTTATCGTTTGGTTGCCTTTTGCTTCAAAAGAAAATTTTCTATCGCCGGAGACTTCTGATAATTTTCTTTCTTGTAGCAGGACAGAATCAACCTCTTTATGGGAAGCGATGATAGCATTCCAAGCTGCCATTTGTGGATTAGATATATAATTTGCCTTACCCACAAAGAAGTCATAATTATCTGAAAATAATTCTGGTAGTCTTGATTCCCAGAAAGCATGAATCCCCTCCTGACCAGTTAGTTGACCATTATAATTCTCTGTAGTATGAAGCGGCACATGCGCATCTGCAATATAGTGCCCCAGTTCAGCTGATATTTTTAATATTCTTCGCGGGTCTTTAAGCATAAACGCATCCTTCAACTGATAATAGGTGCTGTTAATATGCCAAGGTAATATGCCGTAAGCCTTTAAAGTATCCTCCGTATATTGTTCTATTGCCTCCTTCCAAAGTCTGGGTACTTTATAACATGCGCTGTCACCAAAATGGTCGATGTCAATATAGTGTCTAGGAGCTTCTTCAGGTAAAGCAAAACGCCGACGGTCGGGATTAACAGATGCGTCTATTATATAAGATAGATTTTTTTTGTAGAATCCAATCATTTCCGTTGGGAGGGTGAAAACTGCCAACTTATTTATGCGTCTATGCGCGAAAAATCCCCAGAAACTGGCATTTAGTAGCAGAATCATTAAAAGGACTACACTTACGAGGGGGTTTTTCATGTTCTAAAGTAACGATTTTATTGGAAATTCGGGAGCAGGCTTTGTAAATCTCGTTAATCCCTGTACATTTGCAGTCCTTATTTTTAGAAACAGATATGGCAAATCATAAGTCAGCAGAAAAGAGAATCAGGGCGAACGAAATAAAGCGCCTGCGAAACAAGTATCAGCATAAAACTACGCGTACGGTTGTTAAGAGATTAAAAGCCACTACCGTTAAAACTGATGCTCAAGTTCTTCTAAAGGAAGTTGCATCTATGATTGATAAATTAGCTAAGAAAAATGTTATCCACTGGAAAAAGGCCGCAAACCAAAAATCCAGACTGAGCAAGTTTGTCAATAAACTAGCATAATACTTATTAGCCGTTAGCTATAAGTCAAGCCTGTACCAAAAGTATAGGCTTATTTTATTTATAGCTACCCCAAGCTTAGGGTACGTTAGGCTGTACAAGCAGGAAACTTAGGGAAAAAGCTTATAGCTTCTCGCTGCTAGCTTTGAGCTGCTAGCTCGATTTTTTTTTAATTTTTATGTAGGTGACTCACATGTCGGGCTCATAGTGGCATAACGAATGAGTAAAAGCTGCAGATGACAATCATCGGTTGGAGCGAAATCCCTCCAGGGAAATCGGCTTGTGATATTGGAAGTTGAGCCAATCCAGTTTAAAAAGCATTATTAACTGGTTAGCGTTCCAGTGAAACAAACACCTTTCCTAAAAGATCATGAGTAGGAATTGTTTTTTTATATCAATAGATAGCAAAAGTGACTCTTAATCAACTATTTTTTTAAAAAGCGATTTCCCCTAGCGTTAAACTTTCCTCGATCAGAAAACCCGTCTCAATTTATTTTATAAGGGAACGTTAACATGGCGCTCTGCGTGGTAAGAGGATCTGACCAATGGTCCTGACTCAATATATTTTAAGCCACGTTTTAATCCTTCTTCTTTATACATCGCAAAGGTTTCGGGGTGGATAAACTCAGCTACTTCAAGGTGTAATTTGGTGGGCTGCAAATATTGTCCTAGGGTTAGAATCATTAAACCGTTCTCGGCCAAATCGTCCATGGCCTTTAATACTTCTTCTGTAGTTTCGCCTACGCCAAGCATGATACCTGATTTTGTTCTCATACCAGCCTCGCGAATTCTTTTGATCTGCTCAAGGCTTCTCTCGTATTTGGCTTGTGGTCTAACCCTGCGATAAAGACGCCCCACCGTTTCCATGTTATGGCTTACCACTTCTTGTTTACCTTCAATCATTCGGTAAAGGGCCTCCCAATTTCCTTTTGTATCAGGGATTAATGTTTCAATGGTGGTTTCTGGGCTTATTTTCTTGGTTTCGACCACTGTTTGATACCATACTTCGGCACCTTTGTCTTTAAGTTCGTCGCGATTTACAGAGGTGATTACAGCATGCTTTACGCCCATAAGTTTAATCGCTTCCGCTACTCTTCTGGGTTCATCCATGTCATATTCAGTTGGTCTGCCTGTAGCAACAGCGCAAAATGTACAACTGCGTGTACAGACATTTCCAAGTATCATGAAGGTGGCGGTACCTGCGCCCCAGCACTCACCCATATTTGGGCAATTGCCACTTTCGCAAATAGTATGAAGCTTATAGTGATCAACAAGCTTGCGTACTTTCGCATATTCCGGACCGACCGGTAATTTTACACGAAGCCAATCTGGCTTACGCCTTCTGGCTTCTTCTTTTGAAATTACAGGTAGCTCTATCATCCGATGTGTTGCTTCATTACTTTTAACCGTATTCCGATTATTTCATAACGGCTTTATTTTCCGATAAGTTCTTTATACTGTGACGCAGTTAACAAACCATCTGCAGAACCTTTAATAACCATCTTTATCATCCAGCCAGCGCCGTAAGGATCTTCATTTACTTTTTCCGGACTGCCATCTAAAATAGGATTCACTTCTAGAATTTTGCCACTTAAGGGCATGAATAAATCAGAAACCGTTTTAACAGCTTCAACTGTACCAAATACCTCATGTGTGTTTATTTCCTGGCCAACCGTACTGATATCTACATAAACAATGTCACCAAGTTCACTTTGGGCAAAATCTGTTATTCCAACGGTAGCAGTAGTGCCATCAATTTTAACCCATTCGTGGTCTTTGGTGTATTTCAATCCGTCAGGAATATTCATTAGGTTTATTTTTAATCATCAAAATTAAGTGGTTTTTTTATAAAGTACACGATGAAGTGAATTTTAGTCGATAGTTCTCAGACTACAATTCACCAGAGAATTAGCTAAACTGGGCGCCTTACTGCGCTAAACTGAATCTAATCTGAATACCAAAACGGGTTGTAGCACGGCGTGGAGAACTCGTTATTTTAGGCTCATTAATAGTGCGTTCGAAGTAAGCCTGAATATTAAGTTTTTCATTTACAACATAGCTTATATTCGGTCGAAGTTGGAAGTTAAGGTTACCATTCGTTATGATATTTAGCTCATCAACCTTCCGTTGAATAGTCTTGTTATCAGACACGGTAATATTACATCTGAATGTCATATCATTTTTAAGTACAATGGTCTCTCCTTGGACTTTAAATGGCAGTTTCAGATTGTTTTTAGTATAGCCTAATTCAAAAGAAACATCTTTGCTGGTTAGCTCCGTTATTTGTGCATTGGTAATATTTAGTGCGAGGTCACGTTTTGTTTTGTATTGGAAGTTAGCCGTTACTTTGCTCTTTGTACGGATGTTGATACCGATTAGCGGCGCAAACTGTTCTGATATAAACACTTGCCCAAGAACATAAATAGGCACGTAGGTTCCATCGATTACTCTGCCGTAAAGACCGTCATTATAATCTTCAATGTTTACATTAATTCCCAATGTATCTGATTTATCATACTGTAAGGAGTTGGAGTAATTAGATACAGAGTAAGTTGAATTGTAGGCATGCGAGAGTGTAACTGATTGAAATTTCTCTTTAAAGAAATCAAGTTTATTAAGGCCTGTATAATCTATACGCCAGTTAGGTAATGGTATTCTCGGAAAAGAACCAAGCTTAGAAGCAGCGGCATCCTTACCTGTGTAGGCAGCAAGGAAAGCAGACACAGTTACATCCTGGGTTGTTAAGCCATATTCACTGGTGTCTGATCGAGAAGGATTTTCTCTACCCAGGCGCTCTCTCATTAAAGATAGATTACTTTCAAATCGATGAAATACCTTTGAGTCTATATCGTCGTTACTTTTTTCAAAAGCAGTTTTTATAGTCACAAAAGAAATTTTATAACTACCTGTGCGGCTAGGGTTCAATGCTTTCCACCCTTGACCTAACGTATCATATCTAAAAATTTCCTGATAGGCTGTCATGGCATCTTTGCGGAAATTAAGTTGCACCTTGAAGTCAGGTGAAGGCTCAAGATTAGCTTTAACATCTATTGTTTTATTCTGGAATTGGGTGAAAGGATTGGTAAGTTCATCTGCCGTTGTGAGCCAATTATTCTGGGCCGCTTTGTACCTAATATTAGGATCCTGACTTCCTAATATGAATCCCCATCCTGGCGCACTCCACTGCTCATCCATTCCTAAGAATTTTGGTGTTGGCATAAAGCCTGGTAAAATAGTACCTTCAGAAATTGTGTAGGTTGCATTTATTGATCGTAAAGACATGATCAAGCGGAATAAACCTTTAACAATGCCGGGTGTTGTTTTCACTGTATCAACCTGTGGTTTTGGCTTAACACCTGCGCCGCCTCTTACAGGTGGTGCGGGTCTAGGTGGTGTGGTCAGTTCTTTTAAAAACTTCACCTTATTATATAGCTTTAAGAGATCAATTTTTCCCGTTACGTTATTATCTCTATTATTCTGAATGATGTTTCCAAAGTCTAAGGTATTCGTTGTTCCCTCCTCTTGAAGATTAAGTGGACCAGCCTTCCAATTGTAGCCAGCTTGATAACGATATTCAGCACCTAAGAAATCTGTTACTGGAAATTTATCTAACGGTATGGTGTAATTCACAGTAATGCCTTGCGTATAATTTTTCATACGTCCGAAGTTTTTTAAATTTTTAATTACCGTTTTTTGATTAGTCTCCGTATCTATCTCTCCCAGCGGTTCATCAATATTGGCATTTGCTGTTGCATTATATTCAGCAGATAAACCTTTTGAAAAATCCCAGCGTGTGTTGTAGATACGGTTAAAGAGAAAGTATTTCTGATAATTAGGTTTGGAATAAGTGAAAGGATCACCAGGTTTTAGTGGTGCATTACGATAAACCTTTTTGTTAAAAGAACGATCAAGATCTGCACGAACACTAATGTTAGAAGGCATTAGACTAAAATTGAAATCTTTTACAAGTTTAAGCCAAGGTGAATTGAATGCCTTTGAATTCTTAAATGGTTCTATGCCTGTGTTTGTAGGAGCAAAATTATAAGCGACAGATCCCCGATAGGTTTTTTGCAACTGCTCCTTTATAAAATAATTGGTTTGCAATGCGTCGCTATAAGCATAACTGAAGGATAAGTTTTCAACGTCATAAATATGCGTTTTAGCATCAGGTTTAACTTTTACTTTACGCACATTAGTGAAGTTAATACTTCGTGTTACGCTCTTGTCTTGAATTAGCTTTTGAAAATTTTGACGCGCAGAGTCCGAACTCAAAGAAGTGAGCGCGGCTGCCAACTTCATATCTGGGTTGGCTGGATCAAAATTCGGATTGGCGACTGTATTTTGATAGCCCACAAACATGGGTATTTTTAATCCTGTGTTACCTGGCAATAGTTTATCGACATTTACTTGGGTTGAGACATCGTAGCGCGTGCTTTCTTCACGTGTTCTTTCTCCTATTTTTGAACTGACACTTCCAAACCCAAATGTAGTATGTCTAATTGCTCCATTAATCGTAGCAAAGTCGGCTAGCTTTGCACTCATCATGGCGTTAACCGCCCAGCCCGACTGTCGATTAAAATCTGTAACACGCAACTCATTTGCCCAAACACAAGCTGAATAACTTTCCCTGGTAACGCTCGTTGGATTCCTTACCCCTATCATCATTATACGAACAGAACTTAAATCAGGCCTTCCAAAAATGCGTATGCGATGTCTTCCTACCAGCTTTGGCCCATTGGTGGGATAGGATTGTGTAAGTGGCTTTCCTTCCCTGTCGCGGGCTGCTTTTAAAGCATATAACTCGTTTAAATCAATATCTATATTATTTTCTGAAGGCCAGACTTCATATTCACTTGCACTATTGCCGAGCCTAGCATTAGATACTTTTAATGGCACCTCAATTTCATAATAATTCTGTTCAAAGTCATTACCCAAACGGATAAAGCCATGTAGGCTACTGTCTTTTGCTGTTTCACTATCAACGTGAAAAAACATTTTTACACGGCCATAATTGAAAAGATCGACTGTTACATTTTTATAGATTGCGCGTGCTGTACCGTCTTCGAGATTCTGTAAACACATCTGAACTGACTGCTCATTGAGCTTCCGATTAATTGTTGAGGTGTTATCTCTATCGCGTACAACGCCAGGTGGTATTACATAGCGTGATTTGTTATTTTTAGCATCACCTTGGGCATTCTCTTCTAAGTTGGCTACAGATAAAGTGAAGTTGTCACTTCCTGCATCCGTGGTAGTATTCAATCCGCCGTCGCGGATGGTTTTTGTATATTGGCGCCATTTACTGCCTACCATACGAAAGTTAACTAAACGCAGTACAACAGGACTTGACCAGCCCTTCATAATCATACGTGCATACCGAATTGATTTGAAGCTCGACATATCTCCAAATTGACTATCGAAATTGCGAACGGGAATTCTGAATAAGTACCACTTCACAGACTCACCTGGAGTGTTAGATGGCGTTGAAGTAATTTGATCTACAATGTATTTCTTGCCTATTTCTTGCTGACCTGGTCTTAAATCTATGTTGTACTCATAATATTCTTCTAACTCATTAAGCGTGTTATCCGCATTTATATCTTCATTGTCTGGATAAAGACTACCTGCGGGTGTAACTCTACCTGAGGCAGATACCACAGGTGTATTACCATCGAGGCCGTTAATATTTTTATAACGTTCTAGTATTTTAGCATTGGTTAAACTTTCATCAAGAAAGTATTTCCAGTTATCACTTGATGGATCCTCCGCATTAGAATTGAACTTTACCTTTTCCAAATCATCAGGAATACCATCGAGACCAACATCTTGAAACTGGCGAGACTGGGGATTGTTATCAAAAGCATTGGTCAAATAACTTTGTGTCGGAACGTAGCCAAAATTAGTTTGATCTGCAGACTCAGGGCTTGCTAAGACGCCACCTGGAGGGAGACCGTTTTCAAATGAATGCCGTGAATCGCGGGCAACATCTTCTGAGATATTTCCTAATTGAAAAATAAGCTTACCGCCGGTTGTATTGTTTATGTTTTTTAATCCATCTTCTACAACGCCATTTTCATTAGGTATAAATGGATCTAACATCCAAAATTCAACATACTCGATGTTGGCTTTATCAAAATCTACCTCTGTACGTACTGCGGTGGTTATGCCGGCCCAATTATCAACAGCTTTTGCAGGATTAGCGGCATCTGTATCAAAATTGGCTTTATAGTTATAAGGACCACGTTCATTTGGATAATAGGCCAAATCGAATACTTGTTCAAAGAAATTTCCTTGGGTTCGATTTCTGTTCGGGAATACTTCTTGTGGACTCACCCAGCGCATATAATGATTCTGCAAAACTTTATCCGTGATGGCATCTGGTTTTAGAGATCCACCATCACGATAGAAGACAGAATTATCTACCGTATACCAAGCAAGTTTTGCTCTTTTATCATTGATCTTAGGGTTATTCGGAGTTGTTGGATCAATGCTCTCTACATATTCACTTTTCTTAGGTGTTGCTGCTAGCTTCCATGCTATTGTATTCATTAAAGAATATGGTGTGGCTGTATTTTCAAAATCATCAATATAACCTGTGCCGTCACCATCAATTACATTGCTAGTACCAGGAATTAATTGTGCAAACTCACCACTTAAATTTACAGATGATGTTTCCTTAGTTTGAACAAAAGGCAACGCATCAACTAGTTTTGTAAGGATGCGGCTTGTTTTATTTACATTAAAATCAAGACCATATTGAATGTTACGCGCGGGCTCAGTACCAATGCTATTTCGGCTTATCAATGGTCGCTCATTATAATATAATAGTGTGCCTCCCAAGTTTACATCATTACTTAGTTTGTAATCAAATCTAGAACCCAACAAAGAACGCGTTTGAAAAGAGAATGGATCAGCTTGTTCAAATTGAATACTAATGTTTTGACCTGAGCTTAGAATGCTTTCATCTAATATGATCACTTTCCCAAAAGTATAGTCAACCGTGTATTGGGTGTTTTCTATCAACGGTATTCCGCCAGCATAAACTTTTACAGACCCTTGTGATGGACCAAAACCAGGTATAAGAATTTCTTTTGATGACGTGGCACTGTACTGTCCAACAATCCAGAATTTATTTTGAGTCGCGAATTGTTCAGCTTCCGCCTTCGTACTTCGGTATAATAAATCAAACGCGTATTTTTTAATCAAATAGTCACGCTGTATTTCATCTTCTTTTACAAAAGCTTCTCGCAATGCTTGATTGAAGGGTTCCAGATATGGAAATATGATCAGACCCGCCTGCGAGTTAATGGTGATCCCTTCTACGTAATCGAAGTTACCATCGGGTTGCGGGTCATTTACGGGATTAAGTTTATCTAACCCCATTATTTCAATGAGTTGTCTATTACGAGCTACAGTACCTTCTTGTATCTGGGGATTGTCAATACCACTCGCATCATCTCTGTATATAACGCGTAATTGAAATGCGCTTTGCTCGAGTTGTGTAACACCTAGGCTGTATACGTTTTTCATCATCAGATCCCACGCTGGTGTCTTAATGGCTGTTGAGAGGTCACGCTGGCGAAGGAGTTTTAAGAAAATCACATCCTCATCTTGAAGTGTAGCATAGTCTTCTGAGAGCTCACCTACTTTGTAGGATTTACCACCATATGTATATTCATAGGCCACTGCAATTGCCTCATCATTTTGAAATTTGCGCGTAAGGGTTAAATAACCAAGTTGTTTATGGAAGGAAAACTCAGTTACTGCTAGCTTGCGTGCACCTGTTATTTTTTCGAAGTCTGAACCATTTTTTAGTTCGACTGGTAAGCCCTCGAGGAGGGTAGTTATGCTTTGTGCTGATCTACTCAAATTATTTACCTGACCAAATAAAGTATTAGCGTCATTTCGATTTGCAGGATCGCTGTCTTTTCGGGTGATTTTTCCATTATAAATTCTTGAATACTCACCCAGATCTGTTAAACCCACAACATTTCTAAGTGTTTGTGTTTCACTATTTCTATTAAGTACATACACTTCAACACGCGTTATATTAACACCGGATGTAATTTGCGGGAGGTTCTTAATCCACTTCTGATAATTGTTACGGAAGAAATGACCTAGAAAAAAGTGACGGTTATCGTCATACCCAGAAGCCACAAGTTCAAAAGGTCTGCCTTGGCTGGCACCCGCGCCGCCTGCACCTCCACCGCCTACATCTATTGATGAGACCTTACCGCGCTGCTGCGTGGCTATAGTGGTAACATTTAGTTTACCAAATTGCATTTGTGCTTTGATACCAAAAAGATTTTGTGCGCCTTGTATTAAAGTATTATTTAATGGCAAACTCACGTTACCAATCTCCAATTTCTGTAAAATCTCTTCCTTATAGCCGGTGTATTCTACCTTCATATTATTTTGAAAGTCGAAAGAGTTATTGTTATCAAAGTTTGCCGTAACTGAGAGCTTTTCTCCAATCTTGCCAACTACGCTCATATTTACTTGTTGGTCAAATTCAAAACCACCATTTCGTTGTTGTCTTGCGCTTACTTGCGGATTGGCAATCTTTTGAAATGATGCGCCCACGTCTAGCGTTACAAAGCCGCGTGGTATGAGTTCAACATAGCTACCTCCAAAAATCCGATCGAGAACCGGACTTAAAAATATCTTTGGTATTAAGCTTCTGCCACTCACCGCACTTTCACCATCTGCGGCTCGCGATTTAGATTGCCAGTATTCTTTTAGCTGTTGCCTATCCTGTTGTTTTTTGAACTCATCAAAAGACATGGTAGTGGTGGGCCTATAATTTACATCTCCTAGTTTTTCATAGATTGTATAATTCAATGCTGTATCAATTTCAACATCAAGTTTCATTCTTGATGGATCTTTGAGAAAGAGTGGCGAAGCGCCCGTGTTATTTGAAAACGGGTCACCATAACGGTCATTCTGCCGATAAGTGGGCCGCTTAGATGGTTTGTAGGGTATGTTTTTTGAAGTGTCTTGCTTAGATTTTACAGTATCTCGCTGTTGAAAATAGTAAGTACGAGTTGTCCGCTTAGAGGCACCCTCTACGTACAATGTGGACAGCAGACAGAGTCCAAGTAGAATTATATTCTTCCGAGTAATGAGCGCCAAACGAACTATGAGTTTTTAAGAGCTTGCTTAACTAAATCTTCTAAGGTAATGGTATTTCCTGATTTCTTCAGGACGGTATCCACACTCTTTTCCGCGGTTGCCTTTGGCAGTCCAAGTGTAAGTAACGCTGATAACGCCTCTTTCCGCAGGGTATTGTGTGGCCCTATTGAAACAGTTGGCTGGGTGTCATCCCAACTTTCTTTTTTTAGTTTGTCTTTGAGTTCAATAATAACACGTTGCGCAGTTTTACCACCAATACCTTTTATAGATTGGAGTGAAGCCGCATCTTCATGAATGATGGCGGTTTTAATTTCATTGCTATTCATATAAGATAGCATAACCACCGCCGTACTTGGCCCAACACCACTTACAGAAACTAGTTGCTGAAAAAGTTTTCTTTCGGCTTCACTACTAAAACCAAAAAGAACATGGGCATCCTCACGTATGCTAAGATGCGTATACAATAAAATATTTTCCTGGTCTTTTATGGCAGAGAAAGTCTGAAGGGAAATGATGACATGATAGCCAACTCCATTCACATCAATCACAACATGTGTTGGATCCTTATGGACTAACTTTCCCTTTAGGAATGCGATCATTAAAAAACAGGTTTAGGTTCGGTAACATTTAATTTGCCGTTTTACTTATTATTTCTCCAAAAAGAGTCTAAAGCAAACAAAATTGTTTCGCGAATTCGAAATATCAGCAGAAGTAAGGTGAAAAGCAATGAGATGATTGAGTGGAGGGAGAAGAAAAATTATTTGAATAATTTCTTAATAATTATTGACAAGAATACAATGTGAGTGCTAGGTATACCGTTACATTAGGTTTAATCTTCAACAAACCCGTTAACAGATGAGGATAAGCATCATGAACAGTCTGGATTGTAGCGTTCTATTTTGAATCTGGTAATTTCTCATCAGGATTATAAATCGCATCAAACCGCTGCGCATTCTCTGAGACAGTCGATTCAAATCCAGCAGCTTTTCTAAGGCTATCAACTTTATCTATATCTGCGATTGGCCAGATCAGCATTTTCTTATCGGGTCTTATCTTAGGACGAGTTAATTGTGTTCCGTACTTCTGCTTAAGTCCTTTTTCCATTAAAACTCTATCTAGCATTGATGCTGCATCCGTTGTGTTTGCTTCACCAATTTTAGCTAAACTATCCAACTCTGGCCAATATTTCGCCCTTAAGTCAGGGCTTGAATGTTGAATCACGCAATAGATAGCTTCACTCGCTTTATCACCAATTTTGCTCCGAGGTAGCCATCCGTACCTTTCAATAATCGGTATTAAAACTTTTTCATTCTCCGCATCAATAATGCGCATTTTTGAAAAATATTCTGGTGCTGCCGGAGAGCCGTATCCAATTGAGTCCTGTAGTGTGTGCCTTATTCCTTGATCCTTGTCAAAGATTTTCTCGAGCGTGACTCTTAACAAATCATAATCTACTTTCGATGAAGTAGGTCTATTGTTGATGGGGTTACATTGCTGGGCTGTGATAGAAATTCCAATTATAACTAAAATGATGAGTGTAGATTTATATTGCATGTTATAAAAAGGGATTACGATAATTTCATAGTCGTTCTATCCACCCCTTTAAATTAAAGAACGCTATCGCTCACTCCCAAAGTTCAGGCCAAGTATGCAGTTAGTTATCCGTGAAGATTCTCAACTGTCACATAAATACGAGGAAAGAAGCAAAGTGTTTTTAAGGATGGCATACGACTTATAGTATTGCTAAGCATTGCTCACCGAATCCGCAATAGATTTTTGTAATGCGCAATCCGGGTTTCTAATCATCATGCTACAAATGTTGATTCTGCTCATGCAACTGTGCATCCACAACAGCGATTGCAGCCATGTTCACAATTTCTCGAATGGAACTTCCTAATTGGAGAATATGCACTGGCTTTTTCATCCCAAGTAATATCGGCCCTATTGCTTCGGCTCCACCAATCTCCATGAGCAACTTATACGCAATATTTCCTGAAGCTAGATTTGGGAAGATCAAGGTGTTAGCGCCTTGCTCTGCTAATGCACTGAACGGGTAAGTTTCTTTTTGAAGTTCTGTGTTTAAAGCCATGTTTGCTTGTAGATCTCCTTCCACTATAAGCGAAGGATTTTTTTGCTTGGCAAGTTGTACGGCAAGGCGTGTTTTTTCTGGCACCTCACCTTTTGACGATCCGAAATTTGAATACGAAAGGACAGCGATGCGTGGTTCCATATCAAAGAATCTGACACCGCGGGCCGTGAGTTCAATTATCTCAGCAAGTTGCTGTGCATTAGGATCTACGTTAACTGTTGTATCCGCAAAGAAGAAGGTTCCCCTTTTATTGGTAATGATATACATCCCAGCAACACGATTTACATCTTCAGCTGTACCAATAATTTGCAGTGATGGCAAAATTGTTTTTGGGTAATCTTTTGTCAATCCACTTACTAAAGCGTCTGCATCACCATGCTCTACCATCATGGCGCCAAAGTAATTTCTTTCGCGCATTAGGAGTACACTATCTTGATAGGTAAGTCCTTTTCGTTGACGTTTTTTATAAAATGTTTCCGCATAACGCTCCACCATCTTTTTTTCCCTTCTAGGAGAAATAATTGGGCAATCACCCAATTCAAGCTTATGCTCGAGGATCATTTGTTGAATTATCTTCTTATTGCCAAGTAAAATTGGATGAGCAATGCCTTCATCTTTTAAGACTTGCGCTGCCTTGAGTATTTTAATGTGCGTAGCTTCTGCAAATACAACACGTTTAGGATTTTGTTTTGCACGATCAATAACGCGCGACATTAATTTTTGATCGATGCCGATTCGTTTTTGTAATTCTAGGTTATAAGCCCCCCAATCCGTAATGTGATTTTTGGCTATACCTGAGTCCATTGCCGCTTTAGCAACTGCCGGTGATATGGTAGTTATTAGCCTTGGATCAAGTGGCTTAGGTATTAAATATTCGCGGCCAAATTTAATCATATCCGTACCGTAGGCTTTTACAACCATATCAGGCACAGCTTCTTTTGCTAGATTGGCAAGTGCATGCACTGCAGCCAACTTCATCTCTTCATTAATCTCGGTAGCGCGTACATCTAGTGCACCACGAAATATATAAGGAAAGCCCAGCACGTTATTAACTTGATTTGCATAATCGGATCGCCCGGTAGCAAGTATTACGTCCGGCCTTGATTGCTTAGCTAATTCATATTTAATCTCAGGATCAGGATTAGCAAGTGCAAATACAATGGGATTATTTGCCATGGCCTTTAAATCATCAGCCGTTAGAATATCAGCAACGGATAAACCAACAAATACATCGGCATCTTTCATAGCCTCTTGCAAGGTTCCTATGCTTCTATCACTGGCAAAATATTGTTTGATCTCATCAAGTCCTACACGTGATTTGTTGATTACGCCTTTGCTATCGCACATCACTATGTTTTCTAGCTTTGCGCCTAGCGCGATGTAGAGTTTGGTACAACTTACTGCGGCGGCACCTGCGCCGTTCACTACAATCTTTACATCGCTAATTTTTTTATTAACAATCTCGAGTGCATTTAACAACGCAGCTGAAGAGATGATCGCAGTACCATGTTGATCATCATGCATGATCGGAATGTTCATCTTCTCACGCAATACAGTTTCGATCTTGAAACACTCCGGCGCTTTAATGTCTTCTAAATTTATTCCACCGAATGTGGGCTCTAATGATTTTACAATTTTTATAAATTCATCAGGATCTTCTTCATCAATCTCAATATCAAATACATCAATACCGGCGAATTTTTTGAAGAGCACACCTTTGCCTTCCATTACAGGCTTAGAGGCTTCAGGGCCAATGTTCCCTAAGCCTAGAACAGCGGTACCATTCGTGATCACAGCAACCAAATTGCCTTTGGCTGTGTATTTATATACGTCTTCTTTATTTGCTGCAATTTCTTTACAGGGCTCGGCAACACCAGGTGAATAAGCGAGGGCAAGATCAAGCTGTGAACTCAACACTTTTGTAGGGACTACCTCTATCTTACCAGGTTGACCCTGCATATGATAATTTAATGCGTCTTCTCTTCTTATTTTTATAGCCATGTTTTATCAGTTAATCGTTATCAGTTAATCGTCGTCATTCGCTGCAAATTCATCAGCTCGATCAGTGCTAAAATTAACATTAAAATTAAAATACATCGGGTAACTGGTAACGATTAATGCGTATTGCCCAAGTACTCAACAATACCATCACGTATGGCGGTGAAAGTTTTGACAAGGATTGTTTCATCCTCCTCAAGTAATGTAACACGAAAGCCTTGAAGCTCAGAACAGAATGAGGAAATAGGAACAACACAAACGCCTTTAGCGGCAAGCAGATAGTAAACAAATCTTTTATCAAGTTGAATATTATTTGAAGGGGTGCCATCTGCATTGTTTACCCACCCTTCTACCAACGCCCGAGCTTTAGGATCTTGTATGTGGATTTTTTGTTTGTTATTTAATGTACCTTCTCTAAATATGATGGTATTATAAAATGCGCCAAATGTTTCGTTAAATGTTAACTCTGGAACCGTGCTTAATATATCCGCAATGATTTTACTTCTTCTTCCTATTCTTTGATTGATGGAATCGCGGTAGGGTTTAAAACGTTCATCACCTAAAATTTTTGGGATGGATAGCTGAGGTAATTTTGTAGAACAAACTTCTATCATCTTGGCATTATCCAGAGCCTGACAGAATTTATTAAAGTCACTGTCTTTGTCTCGATTATAATATTCCATCCAACCACAACGCGAACCTGGCCACGGCATCTCTTTCGAAATTCCCTTCATGGAAATACCAGGAACATCTTCAATAATTTCTGCCAATGAATAAGCGCGCGCTCCGTTGTATGTAATATTGAGATAGATCTCATCTGCTATTAAGAACAGATTAAACTCTTTCGCAATTTTTACTATCCTCTTCAGGGTCCCTAAAGGATAAACCATACCCGTTGGATTATCCGGATTGATGATAAGGATACCAACGATGTTGGGATTGTATTTTATTTTATTATAGAGATCATCAAGATCCGGATACCATTTATTATTTGGATCGAGTTTATAAGTTAATGGCTCATGCGCCGCATGTGCCGCCTCAGCACTAGAGTGAGTTGAATAGGCCGGAGACGGACCGATTACACGAGAAGTGCGCGATATAAACTGATAAACTTTGGAAATTGCATCTCCCAATCCATTAAAAAAACAGATATCATCTGCAGTAATCTGAACGCCGCCTACAGCGTTAGTTTGCGCAGCCAAAAATTCGCGGGTAGCCAACATTCCCTTTGACGGACAGTAACTATAACTATCGTCCAGTTTTGTAAGATCAGAGATAGTATCTTTTATCCATTGCGGAAGTCGATGATGCTTCTGAATAGGATCACCAATATTTTCCCAAGTAATTTCAAGACCAAGTTTTTTTAAATGCTCAGCTTTCTTAACGATCTCGCGAATCTCGTAGCTTAATTCACTGGCTCCTTCACTTAATATTTTTTGACGCATGCGTATGCAAAATTTTGCTCTAATATATGTGAAAAGAAGCCCATAGTCTATGGGCGGGGGTGGATAGTGTGGAGGTCGGTGGAAGTCGACGGTGCACGGTCGACAGACCACAGTTGGGGATGGGGTTGAGTGATGGTCGATGGTCGATGTTATAAATTGGCACGAGGGACCTGGAGTTTAAGAAAACATAAATGATAGTAGTAATATAGAAGTAAGAAGTCAACACACACAGCATGGACTATCGACCATCGACTATGGACTAAAAAACGTTAAATTAAAAAGAAACGACCGTGATCCGTGGACTGTCGACAGTATACCTCAACCAACACTCAGCACATAAAAAAGCCCACCGTATTACCGCGAGCCTTTTTTAAAATCGTACGCCAACCTCTACTTCGCGTAAGCAACACTTCGCATTTCTCTAATCACCGTCACTTTAATTTGACCGGGATATTGCATGTCGCGTTCTATTTTTTGGGATATGTCGAAGCTTAATTGACCGGCGCGTTCATCGGTTGCGCGTTCTGCGTCTACTATGACGCGTAGCTCACGGCCTGCTTGGATAGCGTAGCACTTTTCTACGCCTTCGAAACTGAGACCAACTTCTTCAAGTTCGCGTAAGCGTTTGATGTATTGCTCCATTACTTCACGTCTTGCTCCTGGTCTTGCACCGCTAATGGCATCGCATGATTGTACAATTGGTGAAAGGATTCCCGTCATTTCTATTTCGTCATGGTGAGCACCTATGGCGTTGCAGATTGCAGGATGTTCTTTGTATTTCATTGCTAGCTCCATACCGACAATGGCATGTGGTTTTTCTAATTCTTCAGGCCATACTTTACCGATGTCATGAAGAAGACCGGCACGTTTGGCTTGTTTTACATTGAGACCAAGTTCTGCTGCCATGATAGCACAAAGATTAGCAACCTCTCTTGAATGTTGTAATAAGTTTTGTCCATAAGAAGAACGGAAACGCATACGGCCAACCATTCTTACCAACTCTGGATGGAGACCATGAACTCCTAAATCAATAACAGTACGTTCTCCTATTTCTATAATCTCATCATCTATGTTCTTAGATGTTTTGGCTACAATTTCTTCGATACGCGCAGGGTGAATACGGCCATCTTGTACTAGGCGATGAAGTGACAGTCTGGCAATTTCTCTCCTTACGGGATCGAAACCTGAAATAATTATAGCTTCAGGCGTATCATCAACAATGATTTCAACACCGGTTGCTGCTTCAAGCGCACGGATATTACGGCCCTCACGCCCAATGATTTTACCTTTGATATCATCACTTTCTATATTGAAAACGGACACACAGTTTTCAATAGCATGTTCGGTAGCAGTACGCTGAATAGTTTCTATAACTATTTTCTTAGCTTCTTTTGTAGCTGTGAGCTTAGCTTGCTCCATAATATCTTTCACATAACTTGATGCTCTTGTTTGTGCCTCATCTTTTAATGAAGTGACAAGTTGTTCGCGCGCCTCGTCAGCTGTTAGCTTGCTGATGGTTTCAAGTACCTGAATTTTTTGTTGATTAAACTTATCTAGTTCTTCCTTTTTCTTTTTGACATGCTCAAGTTGAGCGGCAAGGTCCGTCTTCAGTTCATCAAGTTCACCTTCTTTTCTTTTAAGCGTCTCGATTTCTTTGCTAATACTTTGCTCACGCTGCTTGATTTTCTGCTCGTTGCTGATAATGAGGTTTTTCTTTTTGTTAGCCTCGTCTTCAAATTCAGTACGCATTTTTAAAATGCGTTCTTTGGCTTCCAGAATCCTATCCTTTTTCAGGTTCTCTGCTGCAATTTCTGCTTCCTTGGTTATCAGTTTGATTTTTTCGTCGATCTCATCCTGATTTTTCTTATACCTCTTTTTATAGAGTACGTTGCCAAGCAGCAAACCCATTGCAACGGTTGCAGCAAGACTTATTAAAATAATAGTTACAATAAAGAGCAATGACATAGTTAAAAAAATTAGAGTTATGAAAAATAACCCGTAAGCCTTATGGCCTCAACTAATAGGAAGGAATAAAGAGATTATAGAATAGACTGCGATACCAGCTGATTAAGACGGTCTACTTTTTCAAATACCGTTTGGTCTATGACTTGGCTGCTTTCTTCGTTTGCGATTTTATCAATCAGGCAATCAAAAGCCACCATAGCCAACAAATCCTGTTTATCGTCAATACCAAATTGCTCTTTGTAAGATTTAAGTTTCTCATTAATGAGCTTGCCTGCCGATCTAACCCTTTCCTCATCCACACGTTTTACCTTCATCGGGTATTCGCGATCGGCAATTTTAATTTTTATTGAAAGCTCTTCCATTAAAGTATTCTTACAGCTTGCTTTTATCTACTTAAGTGAGCGATGCACTGATCTATTTCACGTATGTATTCGTCTACTTTTCTCTTCAATTCCGAAACACTACCGTCTTCCGGGTTTATACTATCAACAATTTTAGTGATTTTAATCTGATTTTTAAAATGAGAGAGCTGTTCGTCACGGACTTTAACCGCAGACTTAAGCTCATGATTTTCATTTTTAATACTTTTTAGCTGGTCATTGAGGCTTTTGTGCTCATTAATAAGCACCAGTATTTTGCGTTCCAAGCCATTGAGGTTTGTCTTGAGTAACTCTTGATCCATTCTTTCAGTTTTTAGCAAGCTTATACAAGACAAGCTGCGATATAATTAATATTGTAATCTATTTTCTAATTACAGCACCAAGTTTTTGTTCAAAAGCCTTCATTAGCCGATCCATTGTCTTGTCTATCTCCTCGTCTGTCAGCGTTTTATTCTCATCTAATAAAGTAAAGCCCAATGCGTAAGCTTTTTTTCCTGCCGGTAGATTATTTCCTTCATACACATCAAATGCAATGATATTTCTAACCAACCTTTTTTCTGTACTCACCGCCAAACTTCGTATTTCATCGAAGTTTACCTGCTTGTCGAGTACGAGCGACAAGTCACGTCTAACCTCTGGAAACTTTGCTACTTCCTGAATTACTAACTTAGGATTTGCCGACCTGAAAAGCAAGGAAGTACTAAACTCAGCATAAAATAATTCTTGCTTGATGCCGAAATCTTTCAGCAACGATGGTTTCACTTTTCCAAGCTTTCCAATTTCTTCGTTGCCTTTCATTAGCTTCATGCCATATTCCAAAAATTGGTCGCCGCCAACGTCTTGTTTTATGTCTGTCAATCCAGATTTTGATAAGATATTTGTTGCCTGCTGTGCAAGGTCATAATAACTTACTGATTGTGTTCTATGTTGCCAGTTTTCTGTTTCAACATTACCGGAGATGTATAATGCTAATCGCTCTTCTTCTCGATATTTGCCTGACTCTTTATAATAAATTTTTCCGAACTCAAACAGCTTTATGTCTTTCTGTTTTCTATTGATGTTGTATGCACAAACTTCTAAACCTGTGAACAACATAGTTTGACGAAGTATGCCTTGCTCTTCACTTAATTTATTTAAAATCTCTACTGCGTCGCCTTTGAAGCTTAGTGCATGTTTTTGCTGATAAGCTTGATTGGTAAGTGAGTTTGTCCAGATTTCATAAAAGCCGTTGGCAGTTAGTAATTCTGAGATAGTTCTTTTGTATTTATTGATGTCATTAACTGGAAAATCTGCCAAAAAATCAGTGCGAGCATGCTGCATTAATTCAATGTTATTGAATCCGTAAATGCGCAGAATTTCTTCTACCACGTCAGCCTCTTGCGTAACATCAACTCGGTAAGGAGGAACCGACACTGTATATCGATCTGCTTCTTTCTTCACCACCTCAATATCAAGTCTCTCTAAAATGCCTAGAACTTCTTCGCGAGGAATTGCCTTCCCAATCAATCGATTAACATTTTTATCCTTTATTTCGATTAGTCTATTTTCGATTTTATTAGGATAAATATCAACGATCTCGGATGAGATTTCACCACCTGCAATTTCCTTTATTAATAATGCTGCACGTTTTAAAGCATACACAGGCATATTTGGGTCGGTGCCTCTTTCGAATCTAAAAGACGCATCTGTTTTCAAGCCATGATACATTGCCGTTTTGCGAACATAGGCCGCTGAAAAATAAGCGCTCTCTAAAAATATATTTTGTGTGCTTGCTGTAATACCCGATGTAATTCCTCCGAACACACCCGCTATACACATTCCTTCTTCTGCATTGCAAATCATTAAGTCATTTGCCTGAAGTTCGCGAACTTTATTATCGAGCGTTGTAAATTTTGTACCTGTAGAAAGCGTCTTTACTATTACTTTATTGCCCTTAATCTTTGCTGCGTCAAAAGCATGCATGGGCTGACCCAATTCATGCAAAACAAAATTGGTTACATCAACTATATTATTAATTGGTGTTTGATCAATAGCTAGTAGTTTATCTTTTAGCCAAGTTGGAGATTCCTGAACAACAATGCCACTTATAGTTAAACCTGCATAGCGAGGGCAAGCTTCTGTATTTTGAACCTCTATGTCGATGGTTAAATTCTTATTATCAATTTTAAATTGATCAACCGAAGGTTTTCTTATTTCCCGTTTCTGTGACGCACGGATATCGCGTGCTACACCAAGATGGGATGCAGCATCTATTCTGTTTGGTGTGAGCCCGATTTCTAACACATAATCAGACTGCATATTATAATACTGCGCAGCAGGTGTTCCGTTAGGCTTATCTGTTGTTAAGACAATGATACCATCATGGCTCTCACCAAGTCCGATTTCATCTTCGGCGCATATCATCCCTTCAGATTGCTCACCACGTATCTTAGCTTTTTTTATTGTAAAGGCCTCTCCTTTTGCAGGGTAAACGGTAGTACCAGGCTTTGCCACGATAACTTTTTGACCTGCCGCAACATTGGATGCACCACAAACTATTGGCAAAATTGTTCCGTTCCCAACATCTACTGTAGTGACAGAAAGTTTATCAGCATTTGGATGTTTGGCCGAGGTTAATACTTCTCCAACAACTAAACCGAGTAATCCTCCTTTTACGGCTTCATGCACTTCTACACTTTCAACTTCTAGTCCTGTAAATGTAATTAACTGTCCAATGTCTTCAGGAGACTCCGGTATATCGATATAATTCTTGAGCCAGTTGTATGATATCTTCATAATAAACGATCTAGCTAGTCGCCAGTAAAATTTTAAGACTGCAAAAATAAGGGATTATACTAATGTGCCAATGGGTCGATGGGCAAATGTGCAAATTGGGTATTATGCAGTTAACGAGGCGTTCAGCTATATCTACTTCACTGTAAACCATTTGCAGATTGACTCATTGATAATTGACAATTATTTAGAGTAGCTCTTCTCACCAGCCTTTATTGCTACTTTTAATAAGTTTTCTGCTAGCGGCAAGGTGCATGAAAATTCATCAGTATAGGCACAATAGGGGTTGTAGGCCAGGTTAAAATCTAAGTTAATTGTACTGCTACCAGCGACTTTCTTTAGATCCAGGTAGCGCCCGGCGCCATATGTTTCCAAAGTGCTTGTCTCATCGCCAAATCCCAAAAACAAAGTACCGCGGTGAACACCTTGTTCCATTACTTCCAATATCAGCAACTTATTTTGAACCCCATCTAATTTAAACTCAGCGTAAGCATAAGGCAAATAATGTTGCTCTTGGCCATCGCTTGTTTTGAGTACCACCACCTTTTTTTCTTTAATCGGCTCGAGTGAAGCAATAATTCTATATCTACCGTCAATGGGAAAATAATTTAGACCTTTGAATAGCGCTGTGCTATCAGCAAAAGGTGATGTTGAAGAGGTACGCATGAAATGATCTTTGTCTTCACGCTCTTTTTCAATTTGTTTGACATATACTTCAGGCGTATCGCCTTCCTGCATGGCATAGAACATGATGGCGATAGCCGCCGTGACGATTATAACAATAACAATATTTTGTTTTTTCATATACAAATCAAATACAGTCTCACCTATTACTATGTTACGATAAAGTGCATTAAAGATGCAAGCTACTCGTTTCCTTTAGTTTTCTTTGTTATAGGAACACGACCGAGAATACAGCGCTGGCTTTCAACAGCTAGAAGATTCCTTTATATTGTGCGATGGATTCGTTTCTTATACCCGTTCCGCAGGAATTTAGTTTCGACTTATGTTTAAGCTTTTTGAAAAGATCTCCAAGAGAACTCTTACACCGGTGTGAAGAAAATTTGGTTAAAAAAATTGTACAGCTTAACGGTTATGAAATATTGTTCGAGCTTACTCCCATAGATAGTCAAAGCTTATCCATAACTATTTTAGAAGGACCTAATACACCCGACGTAAAAGCGCAACTCGAGAACTATGTAAGAGAGTGGTTTGATCTTGAAACCGATTTGAAACCATTTTACAAACTTGCCTCAGCTGATAAGTTATTGAAGGGTCTCGTTACCAATTTCTATGGATATAGAATTGTTGGACAGCCCGATTTATTTGAATCTGTAATATGGGCCGTTTTAGGCCAGCAGATAAATTTACAATTTGCCTACACACTTAAGCAAAGATTTGTAGCGCAGTTTGGCAAGCGATTGGTCCACGAAGGCCAATATTATTACTTATTTCCCCAACCCGAAACGATTGCAGTTCTTACCAATGAACATCTACTTTCACTTCAATTTTCACGGCAAAAAAGTATGTATGTTATTCTCATTGCCGAAGCTTTTGCAAGCGGCGAGCTATCAAAAGAGAAATTAAAAAAACTTTCTCTTACTGATGCCAAAGAAAAACTAATGTCTATTAAAGGTATTGGTAATTGGACTGCCAACTATGCATTAATGAAGACCTTCCGCCATCCAGATGCTTTTCCGCTTGAGGATGCAGGTGTACATAATGCCATCAAAAATTTAAAAGGCATGAAAAAGAAACCAACCCTTGATCAAGTAAAAAGAGTTTATAAAAAATATAAGGGTTGGGAGGCTTATGCTACATTGTATTTGTGGAGGAGTCTCGGTTAGGATAATTTGCACTACATAGATAACGAAATTTGATGTTATGCAATTGATTCATAAATCGAACCCATAAATTATCAATTAAATTTTGACTTGAAAACAACCAGGGTGCAATCACGTACGGAACTGTTTCAGCAGATGCCTTTTTGTATGACACAACAGATCTTTCTAAAACCAATGTTGTGCTTTTTTCACCCGCTGGATAACGACATTAAAGATATGATTAACGTATATCTTTTTAAATGCTGCACCGGCCTTGCGAAAAAATCCTGCTTCCATTTGATGATTTGAACTGAATGTACTTTAAAACGCTTAGCTTATTCAGCCAACGTTTCACGTTCCTGAATAGGTGCTTACGCTACCCAGGCTTGGAACTTTTCTTTGAACTTTGCTTTGAATTTTACCTCAACTTTTTTAATTTTTATACAAGTTATTTTTTTACATTAACCTTGGGTCATAATTTTAAAGAGTATTATATTGGAGCGAGGGGAAACTTCAGTTAATAAGTTTGTTTTAATGTTACTGGCGTTAGTATAAAACCCTGCTTTGCAAGTCCGTATAAAAGCCCGTTTTTATAGTTTAAATGTTTTATACCTACTGCTATAAAACAGTCTTTATTTTTTATTAGAGACGGTAACTGTTTTATCCAATCTTTATTTCTTTTGCGCAAGCCTGATGAATTAAATTGGGTTGCTTTAAAATTAAAGTCATAATTATAAAATCCCTTTTCATATAGAGCCAGCATATCCAGCAACTTTACTCCTGTAGGGTCGTCATCAGAATTTATTATCGTCACTAGTTGAACAATATTTGTCGTTAATTGCTTAATGAATTTCTCTGAAGAAAATAAATCCCTTAAGTTAGTTCTACTATCGAGCCCGATGCATTCCTTTTTTGCGGTGTCGGCTTTTAAAAATAATATATGATCCATTGTTTGCATATCCCTACTGACTTTCAAATGATGTTTTTCCGCCAGAGCATTAACCAAAAACATTGCGAATGAATAAAGTACTGGCACTTTAGGTAATTTTGAAGTGTCCATTACAACAATACTAACCCCCGTTTCTTTTAAAAGATAGTTATTAACTAGATCAAAGTCTTTCCCGAAAAAATCTCTGGCTGTTCTTTTTTCATTTTTTAGATCATTTTTAAAGTTATTAAGACCTGACGTGTCTCTTTCCAGAATATTTTCGCCAATGAAAGATGATGACGAAAGGAGTAATGTATCTAAAGCTACAAAGGAGTTAACCCATTCAATTCCAAAGTTGTGAAATGTACCTAATAAATAACTGGTGTGAGTAGAATGGGGATGCCGGACTTTCCAGAGTACTGAGCTTATTCCATTTTGGATCTGAGACACTGCAATATTACTTTCGAAAGTAAATACACACATTAACACTAATACCTTGGTATATCTCATAATTTGCAATTATATGACGTAGGTGTTTTGCAACAAACGTTATTTAAATAACTAACAAGATATGTAATCGATAAAGCTCTATCAAATAGCTTTTCCAAACTAACACATCTAAAAATGAGTATACAAGTTTTCATTACGCGTTGTTAAGATCTGCCGGTAGCTCCTTTAAAGAGTTTAATAGCTTAACACTTGCTAACGCATTAAACCTTATATTATGATTTATCCGGCGACCCGATCAAATTAAAGCATCGCAAAATATAATTTCAGAGCTTTTGTTTATATCCCTTTAGTTCGTTTTCTGATAATAAAAAAAACGAACTTATTAATCTCAGAAGACACGTATTCATGATGAAACTTAGCAGCTATTAGTAGCGCTGTAATTCATGTAAAAATTATTGGATAATACACAGAGGTACCTAAATACGGAATTATATAGAAGAGAGGTTATTAGGGAGATACATGAAAAACTTTTAAAATCCTATTTAGATTTTCATAAACTGATGTATCGGGTTATTGCAAAGAATATTTTTTTGGTTTTGTTCCAATATGTTCTTCGAAGACTCTACCGAAATGGCTTAAGTTTGTAAACCCCAACCGATAACCTACTTCCGATATAGAAAGTTTCTGTTCTTTAATGAGTTGCGCGGCCTCTTGCATACGATAGAATTGATAATAATTGAAAATACTATTGCCGAAAATCTGTTTGAACAGACGCTTCAATTTCGATTCGCTCATACATGCAGAAATTGCCAGGGTATTTAAGTTTGGCGGTATATTTAAGTTTGAAAGAATTTTATCTTTAATCTGATAAACTTTTTCAATGTCACTTACTTTCAACGCGTGAACCGGCGTGTTTCCGCGCTTAAGTAAATCCATGAAAAGAAGGCACATCAACTCCTCTGCTTTTAGCCTGAAATAGAAATCCTTCAGGCTCGCGGGTACAACCATATTAACAATTTCGGAGGCAACCTTTTGGATTTGTGGCGATACAAATTCTTCAAAGAGTAAAGGTTGTTTACTTGTTGTTATGGTCTTAAGGATGGCGTTATCTTCTTCCGGATTCAGCAATGATTTTAAATATTTGGCATCAACAACGATGATAATTGACTTGAATCTGGTTTTACCTGGGAATATCATTTCATAATCAATATTTCCCACGCCTATTTGAACGGATGGCATAAATGTTGCCTCAGCTGCAGCATTTCTAACCTGGCCTTTTGCGTTAAATGCGTTGTTGAACGACATCACTATTTTCTCGATCGTATTATCCGGAACTATCCGCAACATCAGATCTTCATTGAATTCGTAATCTCTTATCATCATTCGCATCGCCGGCCCAAACAAGTAACCCTGAATATATCCTTTCCCTGATTTTTCGGGAATATTCACCCGACCGCTTTCGACTTTACCGCCAATAAATTCAGCAAACAAGCTCAAAAAACCACGGTCTTGATTCGGTGTGATCTCTAACATTATATGATCTATTACGACTATTTATTGGTCTAACATAGATATTTTATCCTTATAAATCAATATACTTTTGTTATACCATTTAAAACAATGTTATGATTGCAAGACTAACCAAGGCAAACAAGATCTATGAATCACCCGCCGGTAAATTCATGGCGCTTGATAAAAGTGATGTAGAGCTCAGGAGAGGCGAGCTATTGTTGATTATAGGCCCGTCAGGATCAGGAAAAACAACTTTGCTATCCTTATTAGGTTGCCTGATTAACCCTGATGATGGCACCCTTGAAATAGATGGAAATGTAACGACTCAACTATCAGCCAAAGAAATGGCCCAACTCAGGCTCAACACTATCGGCTTTGTTTTCCAGCAATTTAATTTACTGGCGCCTTTAACTGCTGAGGGCAATGTTTCATTTCCGCTTCAGATACAGGGTTTAAGTCCATCGGAAATAAAAAAGCGAACAATTGATGCCTTACAGAAAGTAAATATGATGGAGCATAAAAATAAGCTTCCCCGGCAACTGTCAGGCGGCCAGCAGCAGCGTATTGCCATTGCCAGGGCCCTGGTCACTAATCCAAAAATTGTACTCTGCGATGAGCCGACAGCCTCACTTGATAAAGATAGTCTAAGAATAGTTATGACAGAGTTAAAAGACCTTGCAAAAAACGGCATTGCAGTAGCGGTTGTTACGCACGATCCAAGATTAGTGGAGTATGCGGATAGAGCCATTGAAGTAAAAAACGGACAAGTCTTTCCTTTGGTAAACATTAACGACAGCATCCACTAACCTGTACATACTGAAAAATGTTAAATAAACTAAAACAAACACCAATGAAAAATATATGTGTTCCAATGGTATTTAGCCTGATCATGGCTTTGCTTGCTTCCTGTCACAGTGAAGAAGATGAAGTAAAGAATAAAAATCAATCCAGCGCACCGAAAATAATAAGCAAGGTAGTAGGCGTGGCAAGGATTGAACCTGAGAAAGGGCTTCTATATATATACGCAAGCGCCAGTGGCAAAATTTCAGAAATAAATGAGAACGAAAACCATACTGTTGTTCAGGGTACATGCTTGCTGAAACTTGATAAAACAATTGACATAGCGCAACTGAACATGGAAAAGAGTAAGGTTGGCGTGCAGAAATCTGTCATCCAGTCGGCAGAGGCAAATGCAAAAGCCATCTACTCTGAGTTTGAAAAAATGAAGGCTGATGTGGCGCTCAACGAAAAACTGTTTGCAGCCAAAGCTATCACTCAGCAGATGGTTGACGATAGCAAAGCGAAGCTCTCTAAATTAAATTTCGAATATGACAAGCAGCTGGCGGAAGTGAGTCAATCTAAAAATAAGATGGCTGAGATAGCGTCGGGCATTCAATACCGAAATGCAGTGCTTGATGAAAAACAAGTGAACGCACCTTACAATGGCAGTGTGCTGGAATGGAATGTCCAAAAAGGTGACTACGTAAACGCAGGGCAAAAACTTGGTCAGTTTGCTGCGGAGGGATCTGTTATTGCCGTAACTGAAGTTGATGAATTGTTCGCCGATAAAATAAAAATAGGCATGCGCGCAGAAATCATTTCGCAGGCAACGGGCAAGAAGCTGGGTGAAGGTCAAGTATACTTCATCGCTGGATTTCTTAAAAGGAAATCTCTTTTCTCTGATGAAAACACGGTGGAAGACAGACGCGTTGAAAAGGTCAAAATTCGCTTGAATTCAGGTGCGCGCGTAATGATTAATAACAGGGTTGATTGTATCATCTATTTAAATTAAGACTATGTGGTACAATGCATTTAGGTTCATGATTTTTGATAAATCAAAGCTCATTGGTATTTTGTTCGGCATCGTTATCTCTGTTTTCCTTATTGGAGCTCAACTCGGCATCTTCGACTCTATACTGGACAGTACAACGGGAATAACAAAAGGAAACGCCGATTACATTTTTGTAGTCAATAGCAAGAGCGTATCTGCTTTACAACTCCAGAACATTGATGTAAGGGTGGGCTATGAATTACAGTCTTTGCCAGGGGTACTAAAAGTTTATCCAGTGGTTTTGACAGCGGGCACAATTAAACTACCCTCCGGTGCAACAGGCGCCGCTTCAATCATAGGCCTGCAAGGACCTGATTTTATCGGTGGTCCGAAAGAATACACATCTGAAACCGACCTCGGTAATTTGTTGAATGAGGGTGCGGTAATCTTAGATAAAGGTGACCTGACAATTTTAGAGGGATTAAAAATGGAAGACTTTTTCTTAATTAACGACACCCGTGTTTTTCTCAGTGGCATGTCTGTCAACAATCCAGGGTTTGGTCAGGTTAATATCGTAACCACAATAGAAAGAGCCAGACAATTGAGTGGGTTGAGTTTGAATTTTGTGAGTGCGTATATGGTGAAAACAAACTCTGCCGACGCACTTATAAACGAGCAGATAGCGCAAAATATAACCCAGGTAATTCCTTCTGTCAAGGCAGCAATCGGGGCGAAATTTATGGAGGAAACATTATCCTATATGATGGAGGTAAGCAGCATTTCGGTAAGCTTTGGCATGTTAATCGGAGTCGCTTTGCTGTCAGGGTTGGTTATCGTCGGGCTCACCATGTTCTCATCAGTTAACGACCGGATAAAAGATTATGGCACTGTGAAAGCCATTGGCGGCGGTAACGGATTTATCATTCGCCTGATCCTGACGCAGGCAGCTATTTATGCGTTGACCGGATTCACTTTTGCAATGTGCCTTTTGTGGTGTTTTCAACAAGTAATGATCAGCGCTAATCAAGGATTTAGCATCTCCCTTGTACGCATCATGAATTTACTGCTGGCAACTGCTGTGATATCGGTAACCGGAAGCTGGTTTTCCCTGAGAAAAATACTAAAACTAGAGCCAGTTCAAATCTTTAGAATGTAAACTGTACCATTATGAACTTTACAAAAAAAATCACCATGATAATTAGCGCCGCATTCCTATCCATTAAAATAATGGCACAAGATGATATACAGCGCATATCGCTTTCTGAGGCACTTGACATTGGTATTGAGAAACGGTATGATGCCAGGGCAAATAAAATAAATATTGATCTGGCAGATAATGCCACTCAAAGGAGTAAGTTGGAATGGCTACCCGATATTACAGGTTCAGGAACCATTAAAGACAACACTAAATTACAGACAATGATTCTTTCGGATAACGTAAACGGGACCACCACAATTACAATTGGCGCAACGAATCAAACTGTTTTTGCACTCGATCTAACCCAGCATATTTACAAGCCAGGTTTAAATACAGATATCAGAATTGCGGGTACCGAAGCATTGTTAGAGAAAGAAAAAAATACTGAAAAGGAAAACTCCATTAAACAAAGCATAGCGGCGGCGTACCTGAATGTTATTCTAAAAGAAAATCAATGGAAAAGTGCATCTTCAATTGTGAAGAGAAGCACACAGTACTACCTGGTTGCGGAAGAGAAATATAGGCTCATGGCTTCGCTGGAAAATGATTATATAAAATCGAAGCTTGATTACGAGAATGTTAAAATAGCAGAGCGGGAGGCCAGCCAGAACTATCAGCTTGCGCTAACACAACTAAAACATCAGCTAAATTTTCCCACTTCTGCTAACATTGTTTTAACGGATTCACTTGCAACATTTGAGCAGGAATATACTTACAACTCAGAGGCTGGTATTATGGAGAGGACGGAAGTTAAACAGCTTATTCTGCAAAATCAGGTGAATAAATTAAAATTAAAAAAGAGTAAACAATATTTTATGCCGGCAGTGTCTGTAATTGCAAATTATTCCACCCAGATTCAAAGTGAAAGTTTTAACTATTTCAATCAAAGATGGTCTCCTTTCAGCTACATCGGTTTGAAATTGAGTCTGCCTGTTATCGGCAACTTCAGGAATGCCAATATGATTAAGGAAAATCGTTTGAAGATAATGCAAACCGAACTTCAGCTACAGCAAAAATTGCTTGATGCCGATAATGAAATTTTGAAATATCAGACTGATCTTGTAAATACACAAAGCGCTATAATTTCAAATAGAAATAATCTTACGTTGTCAAAAAGCCTATTTCAAAATCAGATGAACATGTATAAACTGGGTACAGCCACGTACAGTAGTATGCTGGATACAGAAAGTTCGTTAAATACAGTTGATCAAAATTATATCAAGGCGATATACAACTACTTAATGGCTAAAATAAATTATGAAATATCAATTGGTAAATTATGAAAGTCAGCACACCTGCAAATGAAGGAGCCACTGTGAGTATGTCTGTTGCTAAATACCACAATCATTGTTTGCGTTGCGTTATGATCTCCATGTTACTTGCAATATTACCTTCCTAAATTAAACACATTTAATCATTTAAATAAAAGTTATGAAAACGAAAACAAGTAAACAGATCGCTATCGTTAATGCGATTATTTTTGATGGCGATAAAATAATTGATGCTACAACGCTTTTAATGGCGGGCGGCCTGATAAAAAATGTTGGCGGCGCAGTACCAGAAGGTGCAGAGATTATTGATGCAAATGGGGCCACTATACTACCCGGGTTAATTGATGCGCATGTTCATACTTCAATTGACAGTCTTCGTGATGCCTTGAAATTTGGCGTAACCACGGAGCTTGAAATGATGGGCGGCTTCACGAGCAAAGGCCGTGAGATTCAATTGGCGGACATCGAAGATATTGCAGATGTGCGCTCTGCTGGTATGGGGCTCACTGCACCTGGCGGGCATCCTGATGAATTAATGCCTGGTGATGGCATTCCTGACTTTGTACTACAGGAAATGGAAAAAATGAGTGAAGAAAAACGTGCAGCGTTTATAGCGGCTCACGAAGAGCATCTGGCCAACAAAAGCGGTGCCTTAGATGTGACGACAGCACAGGGAGCAATTGAGTTTGTTCATCAGCAAGTTGAAGGCGGTGCAGATTACTTTAAAATAATGATAGAAGAAGGAACTGTAATGAATTCGCCGGGCCTTCCAGTGATAAGCGAGGAAGTATTGAAAGTAGCGGTAGACGAAGCCCACAAGTTGAATAAGCTCGCTATAGCGCACGTGTTAACTGCTGAGGCAGCCAGAACAGCCATGGCCGTAGGCGTTGATGGCTTAGCGCATCTGTTTATTGACCGCCCCTCATGGACGCAGGAACTAATAAAATCCATTGCTGAGCGCGGGGCATTTGTTGTTCCTTGTTTGGTTTTAAATTCCTCTATTATCGGAAATAATGCATGCCATATTGCCAATGATAAACGGGTTATCTCCAAACTCGACAACCAATGGATAAAAACAATGTGTTCTTGCTTTCATACTTTTCCGGAAGGCACAATGGAGAATAACTTCAAAAATGTGATGGATCTTTTCCATGCAGGTGTAGATATACTTGTTGGCACGGATGTGTCAGTTCCTGTTCCATCACTTGGAGGCCTGGCACATGGGGCAAGCGTACATCATGAACTGCAATTACTTGTGGAAGCAGGGCTGTCGCCAATAGAAGCCTTGCGGGCCGCCACCTCTGTTCCGGCGAAAAGGTTTGGCTTAAATGACAGAGGTCGCATTTTTGAAGGCGCTCGCGCAGACTTGATACTTGTAGAAGGTAATCCAACCGTAAATATATCAGACACTTTATCGATTGTGGGCATTTGGAAAACTGGTGTTCAATTTTTTAATAGCTAATAAAACACTGAAGGGTACAAAAACCAGAAGAGTTAATCGTTAATCATAATAGTTATTCGTTATTTCAAATTTCCAATATCAATTAATTAGGGTCTGCTGAAAAAGTGTAAAGTTCTTTAAAACCTTGTAAATTTTTAAGAGGACATGTATTTTTTGATGATCTTTAAAAATCAAGTGCTAGGAAAAATGTCAACAGTCGTAAAAACCGTGCATCGAAACAAAGCTACCACAGTCAAGGTCAGCCTTTGCTCGATGGATTTTTACGGGTGTACGACAAAATGCAGTATTAATTTAAATTGATCAATTGGATGATTTTATC